>JBEBCD010000026.1:0-29849 GCA_041158045.1 Actinomycetota bacterium
TCGACGAGCCGGGCCTCGGCGCCGATCTCGACGAGGCGGTCGCGCGCGCACACCCGTACACGGGCACGGACCTGCACCTCCAGGAGCGCCAGACCCCCGCGACCCTCCTCTGACCCCGCCCGCGTTCGCGCGGGGGCGCGTGGGCATCCGAGTGGAGCTGGGGGGAATCGAACCCCCGTCCATCAGCCGCTCGCCACACGTGATACGACCATCCCCGCGTTGGTGCTGTCGCAACACCGCCGGCGGGTCGACTACCTAGTTACCTAGGCCGCGTCCCGTCTTTCCGGGACGTCACCGGTCTTCCCCGGCGCCAGCGGTCTTTCCCGCGGTCATCCTCCGCTTCTGTTGCCGGGCTGCGGTGGATCGGCCCCGTGCGACCTTGCGGCTCACGGTTGCTCTCTCGACCCGATTAGGCCGCGAGAGCGAACTGCTTGTTGGCAGTTGTGTTGGTGCCCCGTTTTACGAGTCTGAGCAACTCGGGTCGCACGTCCGACCAACGACACTGACGTCGAAACCTGTCAGCCCCGTAGACGTTCGTACGCCCCCATCCTACGCCCGCCCCCGCGGGCCGCGTCCCGTGCCGCGCTACGCCCGCCCGCGGCGCCCCGCCGCGCGTCGCATCTCGAGCCGCGTCTCCTTCTCGCGGATCGCCTGGCGCCGATCCGCCTTCTGGCGCCCCTTCGCGAGCGCGAGCTCGACCTTCACCCGCCCGCCCTTGAGCCGCAGCGCGAGCGGCACGAGCGCGAGCCGCTCGGTCGCCACGCGGTCCGCGACGCGACGGATCTCCGCCTTGTGCATCAGCAGCTTGCGCGGGTGCACCGGCTCGTGCGCCCCGACGCCGTGCGCGTGCTCGTACGCGCCCACGTGCATCCCCTCGAGCCACATCTCGCCGCGCACCTCGTGCGCCCACGCCTCCGCGATCTGCACGTTGCCCGCGCGCACGCTCTTCACCTCGCTGCCGTGCAGCACGATCCCCGCCTCGATCACGTCGAGGATCGCGTACTCGTGACGGGCGCGCCGGTTGCTCGCGAGCACGGAGTCGGCGTGCCGGGCCATTGGCATCACGAGCGTACCTGTAGCCTCCCCGACGATGACGGGCAATGCCGCGCGCGGCGCGCACCCCCCGCTCCCCACCGCCGCGTCGCGCGCGCCGCTCGCGGAGGTGCGCATCCCGGCGTCCGTGATGCGCGCCATGAGCGACCACGCGCGGGCGTGCGTCCCGCTCGAGGCCTGCGGTCTGCTCGTGGGCGCGGCGGACGCCGCCGAGATCCGCGAGTTCCACCCCTGCGGCAACGCGGCGCGCAGCGCCAAGCTCTACACCGTCGAGCCGCGCGACCACCTGCGCGTCGAGCGCGACGCCGAGGCGCGCGGGCTCGCCGTCGTCGGCGTGATGCACAGCCACACGCACACCGAGCCCTACCCGAGTGCCACCGACGTGCGCGACGCTCCCGATCCGGCGTGGCACTACGTGATCGTGGGGCTCAAGCGCGGCGTCCCCGACGCCCGCGCCTACCGCATCGTCGGCGAGGCCATCGCGGAGACCCGCATCCTCCCGTAGGGCGGCGACCGCCGCGCTCGCGCGGCGCGCCCGCGGCATCCGCCGCTGGGCTAGAAATCCGACCCGTTTGGTCAGATATCCTGACCCGCGTGACCCCCCTCACGAGCGTCCTCGACCAGATCGGCGACACGCCGCTCGTCGACGTGAGCGTGCTCTCGCCGAAGCCCGGCGTGCGACTCCTCGCGAAGCTCGAGAGCCAGAACCCGTTCGGCTCCGTCAAGGACCGCATCGCCCGCGCGATGATCGAGACGGCGGAGAAGGAGGGGCGTCTGCGCCCCGGCCAGCGCATCGTCGAGCCCTCGTCGGGCAACACCGGCATCGCACTCGCCGCGATCGCGCGCCTCAAGGGCTACCCGATCACGATCCTCATGCCGGACAACGTCTCGATCGAGCGCCGCCAGATGCTCGAGGTCTTCGGCGCGCACGTCGTGACCACGCCCGGCGCCGAGGGCAGCAACGGCGCGGTCCGCCGCGCCGAGGCCCTCGCGCGCGAGCACCCCGAGTGGTGCTTCCTCCACCAATACGAGAACGAGGCGAACCCCGCGGCCCACTACGAGACCACGGGCCCCGAGATCTGGCGCGACTGCCCCGAGGTCACGCACTTCGTCGCGGGCCTCGGCACGTCGGGGACGCTCATGGGCGTCGGCCGCTACCTCAAGGAGCGCAAGCCGGACGTGGTCGTCGTCGCCGTCGAGCCGCCGCTCGGGGAGCGCGTCGAGGGCTTGCGCAACCTGGACGAGGGCTACATCCCGCCCGTGTTCGAGAAGTGGCGGGGCATCGAGGTCCTCGACCGCAAGCGCGTGGTCCGCCCCCGCGAGTCCATCGAGTGCACGCGGCGCCTCGTCGCCGAGTGCGGCATCTTCGCCGGCATCTCCTCGGGCGCCTCCCTCGCGGGCGCACTGAAGGTCGCGTCCGAGATCGAGGAGGGGACCATCGTCTTCATCGTCTGCGACGGCGGGTGGAAGTACCTCTCGACCGGGGCCTACACGGACGATCTCGACGCGGCCGAGGCCGCCGCCGAGCGGATCATCTACTTCTAGGGCTCAGCGCCCGACGACGAGCAGGGCGAGCCCGCCCACGATCACCGCCGCGGCGGCGATCCGCCGCCGGTGGTCGCCCTCGTCGAGCAGCCGCCACCCGGCGAAGGCCGCGACGAGCACGCTCGACTCGCGCAGCGTCGCCACGTACCCGACGGGCGCGCGCGTCACGGCGTACAGCACGAGCGAGTAGCTCACGATCGACATCGGTCCGACGCCGGCCGAGATCCGCGCGTGCCGCCGGAGGAAGGGGAGCAGCTCGCCGCGTCGCGTGAGCAAGCCCCACACGGTCGTGGTGACGGTCCCGGTGACGAAGACGGACAGGGCGTAGGCGATGGGCTGCGACTCGCGCGCCCCGTGCGCGTCGATCGCGGTGTAGACGCCGATGTTGACGGCCACGAGCGCGGCGGCGGCGAGGTGCCGCCCGATCCCCCCGCGGGTGAGCAGCCACATGCCGACCATCACGACACCGATCCCCGACAGCGAGAGCGCCGACAGCCGGTCGCCGAGCAGCAGCAGCCCGAGGATCGCCGCCGACGATGCGCCGCCGCCGCGCATGATCGGGTACGCGAGGGAGAAGTCGCCGCGCTCGTACGCCCGCGCGAGCCAGATGACGTACGGCAGGTGCCCGGTGCCGCTCGCGGCCGACCACCACCATGCGATGTCGGGCGCACCGGAGCGCACCGTCCATGCGAGCAGGATCGCGCCGCTCAGCGTCCCCGCGACGAAGAACTGCGCCCACAACGCGAGGAAGCGGTCGCCGCTCTGCTTGGCGTACAGGTTCCACGTCGCGTGCAGCACCGCGGCGACGAGTGCGCACGCGGTCGCGATGAGCACCTTGCGAGCGTAATCCTCGTACGATCGGAGGGACATGGACGCACGCGCCGCACGACCGATCGGCATGTTCGACTCCGGCTTCGGCGGCCTCACGGTCGCGCGCGCCGCGATCGACCTCATGCCGTCCGAGTCGTTCGTCTACATCGGCGACGCGGCGCGCTACCCCTACGGCAACAAGCCCGCGGCCGACGTCGCCCGCTTCGCCCGCGAGCTCGCCACGAGCCTCGTCGAGGACCACGGCGCCAAGATGATCGTCGTCGCCTGCAACACCGCGGCCTCCGTCGCCCTCGACGACCTGCGCCGCGAGCTGCCCGTCCCCGTCGTCGGCGTCGTCGAGCCCGGCGCCCGAGCCCTCGTCCGCGTCACGCACAACGGCCGCGTCGGCGTCATCGGCACCGTCGGCACCATCGAGTCCGGTGCCTACGACCGGGCGGTCGCCGCGACCGGCGCCGACGTGCGGCTCGCCGCCGCGGCGTGCCCCGGGCTCGTCGAGTTCGTCGAGCGCGGCCAGACGAGCGGCCCCGAGGTCCGCGTGCTCGCGGAGCGCCTCCTCGCCCCCGTGCGCGACGCGGGCGTCGACTCGCTGCTCCTCGGCTGCACGCACTACCCGTACCTCGCGTCGGTCATCGGCGACGTCATGGGGCCCGACGTCGTGCTCGTGAGCAGCGCGAGCGAGACGGCCTTCGCCATCCGCGACGCGCTCGACGGGGGCGGGCTCGCCGCCCCGTCGGTCGCCGCCCCCGACACCACCGCCCGCACCGCCCCCGACACCGCCGACCGCACCGCCGACCGCACCGCCCCCCGCACCGGCACCGAGGCCCGCCCCGCGGCCCATCAGTTCCTCACCTCCGGCGACCCCGACGACTTCACCGACATCGGCCGCCGCCTCTTCGGCCCCGACCTCCCGCCCGCGCGCCACTGGGCGCGCGTCGGCCAGCGCTCGTGACGCGCCGTATGCGGGCGGTCCCGCGATGACGCGCCCCGACGGCCGCGCGCCCGACGCGCTGCGCCCCCTGCGCTTCACGCGCGACTTCACCGAGATGGCTGCGGGCTCGGTGCTCGTCGAGTTCGGCCGCACGCGCGTGCTGTGCACCGCCTCGGTCGACGAGGACGTCCCGCGGTGGATGAAGGGCTCGGGCAAGGGCTGGGTCACCGCCGAGTACTCGATGCTCCCCGGCTCCTCGCCCGAGCGCGTCGACCGCGAGGCCGCCAAGGGCAAGCAGTCGAGCCGCACCGTCGAGATCCAGCGCCTCATCGGCCGCGCGCTGCGCGCCTCGTGCGACATGCGCGCCCTGGGGGAGCGCCAGGTGCTCGTCGACTGCGACGTGCTGCAGGCCGACGGCGGCACCCGCACCGCGAGCATCTGCGGCGGGTTCGTCGCGCTCCACGACGCGCTCAGCCGTCTCGTCGCGGCCGGCACCATCCCCGCGCACCCGTTGCACTCCTGGTGCGCCGCCGTGAGCGTCGGCGTCTGCGGCGGCACGCCGGTGCTCGACCTGCCGTACGTCGAGGATTCGACCGCCGACGTCGACATGAACGTGGTGATGATCCGCCCAGTCGCCGGCGGCGACGCGCGCTACGTCGAGCTGCAGGGCACCGCGGAGGCCGCGGCATTCGGGCGCGGCGAGCTCGACGCGCTGCTCGCGCTCGCGTCCAAGGGCATCGGTGACGTCTTCGACGCGCAGCGCGCGCTGCTCGCGACGCCGCCCGCCCCGCGCACCTGACGCGCCCCGCCACCGCCGCTCCCGACGCCCCGCCCCGCTCCCGACGCATGCGGCCCCGCACCCCCGTGCTCCGCGTCGCCTGCGCGTCCGCCAACCCGCACAAGGTCGCCGAGATCGCCGAGCTCGTCACCGGCCTGCTCGACCTGGTCCCGCGCCCCGCCGACGTCCCCGACGTCGACGAGCACGCCGACACGCTGCTCGGCAACGCCCGCCTCAAGGCCGCCGCCATCGCCGACGCCACCGGCCTCCCCGCCGTCGCCGACGACACGGGCCTCGAGGTCGACGCACTCGGCGGCGCCCCGGGCGTGCGCACCGCGCGATTCGCCGCGCTCCCCGGCCCGCACGCGCGCGACCTCGCGGGCCGCGCCCCCGGCGACGCGGACAACCGGGCCCGGCTCCTCGCCGAGCTCGCCGGCGTCCCCGCCGACCGCCGCACCGCGCGCTTCCGCACCGTCGTCGTGCTCCGCTGGCCGTCCGGCACCCGCGAGGTCGTCGTCGAGGGCGTCTGCGAGGGCCGCATCGCCGCGGCCGAGCGCGGCACGCGCGGCTTCGGCTACGACGCGCTCTTCGCGCCGCTCGACGGCGACGGCCGCACGTTCGCCGAGATGTCCCTCGCCGACAAGCACGCGTACTCCCACCGCGGCCGCGCCTTCGCGGCGCTGCGTCGCGCCCTCACCACCCCCTGAGGTCGATCGGCCAGCGCTCGAGCACCTCGTCCCCGCGCACGAGCCAGGCGGCCTCGTGCATCGCCATCGTGGGGTCGATGTGCGCCGGCGCCACGCGCACGCGGTCGCCGACGCGCAGCGCCGCGAGCCGGCCCGCGCCGTCCGGCTCCTCGCCGAACGTCACGTGCTCGTCCGAGCAGTACCACGTCCGCCAGCCCTCCACCCGCGGATCGCCGTGGTCCATCCCGAGCGCCTTCAGCCCGACGTCCGCGACCGCCCACTCGCGCGACACCGACACGACCGTCCCGAGCACGTGCGCCGCCTGCACGAAGGGCAGCCCCACCCGCGCGTAGTGCGTGTCCATGAGCGCGTACGACCCCGCCTGCACCTCGGTCGTCGCGGCGCCCTCGTGCAGGTCCCACGTCCCCGTCCCGCCGGCCGACACGACCTCGCCGCCCACGTCGCGCGCCGCCCGCGCGAGGATCGCCATCGCCTCGCCCACGCGCCGCGCCCGCTCCGCGCGGTCGGCGACCGTCATGAGGTGTCCCTCGTAGCCCATCACGCCGCGCACCCGCATCCCCGCCGCCCGCGCGCGATCGGCGAGCCGTCCCGCGTCCTCCGGCGCGCAGCCGCAACGCGGCAGCCCGACCCGCACGTCCACGAGCACCTCGCGCAGCCCGGCCCGCGCCGCCGCGTCGACCGTCGCGTCGGAGTCCACGGCGACGGTGATCCGCGCCCCGTCCTGCGCCGCCGCGAGCGCCGCCAGCCGCGCGCCGTCCACCACCTCGTTGGCGAGCAACAGGTCCTCGCCGAGCCCGGCCGCCGCCATCCCCAGCACCTCTCGCGGCGTCGCACAGGTGAATGCGCGGTGCGCCCGCGCCGCCTGCGCCCGCGCGATCCCGGTGCACTTGTGCGCCTTCACGTGCGGGCGCAGGCGCGGCCCGGGCAGCACCGCGGCGGCCGTGCCCAGGTTCCGCGCCAGTGCGTCCGCGTCGACGACGAGCGCCGGGGTGGCGAGCTCGCTCGTGCGCATCGTGCCGGCGGAGAGACTCGAACTCTCACTGGCGGCGTCCTAAGCGCCGTGCCTCTGCCATTGGGCTACGCCGGCCCACCGAAGGGTACCGCGGCACGACAGAATGACCCTCGTGACCGCGCTCGACACGCCCCGCTCCGACGCGCTGCGCTCCGAGGCGCTCGCGGGTCAGCTCGGCCTCGCGTCCGACGTCGTCGACGAGCGTGCGCTCGCCAACGCCGTCGCGCGCTGCGCCTCGCACCGCGTAGTGCTCCCGACCTTCGCGCAGCTCGCCGACCCGTCGCGCATCGACGCGCGCACCACCGACGGCGTGGACAAGGACGCGCCCGACGCGCGCAACCTCTTCCGCGTCCACTGGTACAACGACATGGCCGGCCGCCGCGTCGCGGTGCCCGACCACGTCGTGCTCCCGTCGTCGCTCACGGGCATCGAGAGCCCGGTGATCGTCGCCTTCGGCGACCGCTTCCCGATGATCACGGCGCACAAGGTGCTGGCCGCCTACGCCTGCCTCGCCCCGCGCATCATCACCGGCCAGTTCGACCCCACCACGCAGCGCGCCATCTGGCCGAGCACGGGCAACTACGCCCGCGGCGGCGTCGCGATCAGCCGCATCATGGGCGCCCGCGGCGTCGCGGTGCTCCCGGCCGGCATGTCCCGCGAGCGCTTCGAGTGGCTCGACCGCTGGACGAGCGACCCGAGCGACGTGGTGCGCACGCCGGGCACCGAGAGCAACGTCAAGGAGATCTACGACGCCTGCAACGCGATGCGCCTCGACCCGGCCAACTTCATCTTCAACCAGTTCTGCGAGTTCGGCAACCACGTGGGCCACTGGGAGGTCACGGGCCGGGCCCTCGCCCACGTCTTCGAGCACGTCAACGCGGCGCACGGCGGCCGCCTGCGCCTCGCGGCCTTCACCTCCGCCACGGGCTCGGCGGGCACCATCGGCGCCGGCGACCGGCTCAAGGACGAGTACGGCACCCGCATCGTCGCGGTCGAGGCGCTCGAGTGCCCGACGATGCTGGAGAACGGCTTCGGCGAGCACAACATCCAGGGCATCGGGGACAAGCACATCCCCCTCATCCACAACGTGATGAACACCGACCTCGTCGCGGGCGTCTCCGACCGCTCCACCGACGAGCTCGACGTGCTGTTCAACACGGCGACGGGCCGCCGCTACCTCGCCGAGCGCCGCCGCGTCCCCTCCGAGGTCGTCGAGTCGCTCGCACATTTCGGCTTCTCCGCGATCTGCAACGTCATCGCGGCGATCAAGACGGCCAAGCTCCTCGGCCTCGGCCCCGACGACGCCATCGTCACGATCGCCACCGACGGCGCCGACCTCTACCCGAGCGAGCGCGAGAAGACGCTGGCCCGTCGCTTCCATGGCTCGTACGGCGAGCTCGAGGCGGGGGAGACGTTCGCCGAGCACCTCGCCCACGTCGGCACGGACGCGATCATCGACTGCACCGAGCGCGACCGCACCCGCATCTTCAACCTCGGCTACTACACGTGGGTCGAGCAGCAGGGCACCCCGCTCGAGGTCTTCGAGGCGCGTCGCCACCAGTCCTTCTGGCGCGACCTGCGCTCCTACGTCCCCGTCTGGGACGGCCTCATCGCCGAGTTCAACCGCAGGGTCGCCGCCGCGTCCTGAGCGCGCGGCCACCGCTCGTGTCGCTCGCCGCACCGCCGCGCACCGCGCGCTGGGTCTGCGCCACGTGCGGCGCCGAGGTGCCCGTCGAGACGCCGCTCTCGTGGCGCTGCCCGCGCGCGACGGGCGCCGACCGCCACCACGTGCTCGCGCTGCGCCAGCCCGTCGCGCCGCTGCGCCCCGTCCTCGCCGGGCCCGCACCCGCCGACGGCCTCGGCGACGCCAACCCGTTCCTCGCCTTCCGCCACCGGCTCGCGTGGGACGCGCTCGCGGCCTCGCTCGGCATGGACGATGCCTCGCGCGAGGCGTTCGTCCGCGAGGTCGACGCCCGCGTCGCCCGCGTCGCGGGCACGGGCTTTCGCGCCACGCCGTTCGCCCGCCACGACGCGCTCTCGGCGCGACTCGGCTTCGTCGAGCCGGGCGGCGTGTGGATCAAGGACGAGACGCGCCACGTCGCGGGCTCGCAGAAGGCGCGGCACCTCTTCACGATCCTCCTCCACCTGCTCGTGCTGGAGCGCGCGGGCCGCGCGCCGTGGCGCGATCCCGTGTCGCGCCCGCCGCTCGCCATCGCCTCCTGCGGCAACGCGGCGATCGCCGCGAGCACGCTCGCGCGCGCCGTCGACTGGCCGATCCGGGTCTTCGTCCCCGTCACGGCGGACGCCGCGACCCGTGCGATCCTCGACGGCCTCGGCGCGCGCGTGGAGACGTGTCCCCGCCGCGACGACGATCCCCCCGGCGACCCGTGCGTGCACCGCTTCCGCGAGGCCGTCGCGGCGGGGAGCGTCCCCTTCGGCGTCCAGGGCCCCGAGAACGCGTGGTGCCTCGACGGCGGCCGCACCATCGGCTGGGAGATGGCGGTCGTCGCCGAGCACTCGCCCGGCCCGCTCGTGTCGCGCCTCTTCGTGCAGGTGGGTGGCGGCGCGTTCCTCGCGTGCGCGGCCGCGGGCTTCTTCGCGGGCGGCACGCGCCCGCGCGTGCACGGCGTCCAGACCGAGGGCTGCGCCCCGCTCGCCCGGGCCTGGGAGCGCGCGGGCGCGACCGGCGGCGTCCGCGATGCCGGCCCGCGCTGGGACGACTGCATGTGGCCCTGGGAGACGCCGCCCGCCTCGCTCGCCGACGGCATCCTCGACGACGAGACCTACGACTGGATCGCCGACCTCGACGCGATGGCCGAGGGCGGCGGTTGGCCGGTCGTCGCGAGCGAGCGCCACGTGGTCGAGGCGTACGAGCTCGCGCACGCGGTCACGAGCATCGACGTGAGCCCGACGGGCGCGTCGGGGCTCGCGGGCGTGCTCGCGATGCGCGACGAGATCGACGACGACGAGCGCGTCGTCGTCGTCTTCAGCGGCGTGCGCCGTCGCGCGTGACGGCGCGGGTAGCCTGCAGCCCATGGCCGAGACCTTCGATCCCCGCAACGACGTCTTCGTCAAGCTGCTGAAGAGCCGGGTCGTCATGCTCGGCACGGACGTCAACGACGACATCGCCAACCAGATCTGTGCCCAGCTCCTCTACCTCGAGGGCGAGGACCCCAAGGGCGACATCTGGCTCTACATCAACAGCCCGGGAGGCTCCGTCACCGCCGGCATGGCGATCTACGACACGATGCAGTTCGTCTCCTGCGACGTCGCCACGGTGTGCCTCGGCCTCGCCGCCTCGATGGGCCAGTTCCTCCTCACCGCGGGCGCCAAGGGCAAGCGCTTCACGCTCCCCAACGCGCGCATCATGATGCACCAGCCCCTCGCGGGTCTGCGCGGGCAGGCCGCCGACATCGCGATCCAGGCCGAGCAGCTCGCGTACACCAAGCGTCGGATGGCCGAGCTCACGGCGCACCACTCGGGTCACAAGGTCGAGGAGGTCCTCGCCGACTCCGAGCGCGACCGCTGGTTCACCGCCGAGGGCGCGCGCGACTACGGCCTCGTCGACAAGGTGATCCTCAAGCGCGGGGAGATGCGCTAGCCGAAGACCCCCGCGAGGTCCGCGCCGCACGTGCGCAGGACCCAGGTGGTGAACGTGAGGGCGTCGGCCTCGGATCGGTAGGCCGCGTCCACCGCGGCCTGCACGCTCGCCGGGTCCGCGCCGTCGGCTCCCGCCGCGGCCCGCAGCGCCTCCACCACCGTCGCGAGCGGCTCCTCGATCTCGAGCGGCGCGACCTCGAGGAGGCGCTCGTAGCGGTCGATGAGGTCGCGCACCTCGGCCGCGGACGTCGGGCGGATCGCGATCTCGGGGGACTCGGCGTCCAGCACGCGGCAGAAGTTGGTGGCCGTGCGCGGCGTCTCGGCGCAGGCGGCGAGGGCGACGGCGGCGACCGCGGTCGCGATCGCGCGCACACATCCGGGGCGTGCGCGCCGCGTCATCGCCCGATTCTCGCACGGCCGGCTGAGGCCCGCCGATGTTCGCCTCCGTCCGCTCGGCGACGCTCCTCGGCGTGCAGGGTCGCAGCGTCGACGTCGAGGTGCACGTCGGGCTCGGCCTTCCCGGCTTCACGATCGTCGGGCAGCCGGACGAGACCTGTCGCGAGAGCCGCGACCGCGTGCGCGCGGCGCTCCTCTCGTGCGGCCTCGAGTGGCCCACCACCCGCATCACGGTCAACCTGGCGCCGAGCGGCGAGCGCAAGCACGGCGCGAGCCTCGATCTCGCGATCGCGCTCGGCATCCTCGCCGCCGACGGCCTCGTCGAGGCGGCGGCGCTGTGCGACCACGCCTTCGTCGCCGAGCTCGGCCTCGATGGGTCGCTGCGCCGCGTGCGCGGCGCCGCCCCGCTCGCCTTCGCCGCGGGCGATCGCGTCGTCGTGGTGGCACCGCCCGACGCGGCCGAGGCCGGCGCCGCCGCGCGGCGGGGGGTGCGCGCGGCGCCCCACCTGCGCGACGTGCTCGAGTGCCTCGCGGGGCGCCGCGACTGGCCCGATCCCGCCGCGCGTCGGCACGCCGCGGACGCCCGCCCCGCCGCCGCATCGTCCGTCGGCCCCGCCGCCGCATCGTCCGCCGCCCCCGACCTCGCCGACGTGCACGGCCAGCCCGTCGCCCGGCTCGCGCTCGAGATCGCGGCGGCGGGCCGCCACCACCTCCTGCTCGTCGGGCCGCCCGGCGCGGGCAAGACGATGCTCGCCGAGCGCCTCCCCGGCCTGCTCCCGGCGCTCACCGACGAGCAGTCGGTCACCGCCACGATGGTCCACTCCGCGGCCGGCCTCGAGGTCCCGGGCGGCGGGCTCGTGCGGCGCGCGCCGTTCCGCGCGCCGCACCATTCGTCGTCGCTCGTGGCGATGGTCGGCGGCGGCACGTCCGCGATGCGCCCGGGGGAGATCTCGCTCGCCACGCACGGCGTGCTGTTCCTCGACGAGCTCGGGGAGTTCCCGCCCGCGGTGCTCGACGCGCTGCGCCAGCCGCTCGAGGAGGGTCTCGTGCGCGTCGCGCGGGCCCGCACCGCGGTGGTGATGCCCGCGCGCTTCCTCCTCGTCGCGGCGACCAACCCCTGCCCGTGCGGCGAGGGCACGCCGGGCGCCTGCATCTGCGACGACGCGGCACGGGCGCGCTACCTGCGCCGCTTCTCCGGCCCGCTCCTCGACCGCTTCGACCTGCGCGTCACGGTCGCGCGGCCCCGCACCGACGAGCTCCTCGCCCGCGCCCGCGCCGAGGACTCGGCGTCCGTCGCGGCGCGCGTCGCGTCCGCCGAGCGCGTCGCACTCGCGCGCCAGGGCTGCCACAACGCGCAGCTCTCGGGCGACGCGCTGGACGCGCACGCGCCGCTCGATCCCGCCGCCCGCGCCCTCCTGCGCGCCGAGCTCGAGCGCGGCCGCCTCAGTGGCCGCGGCTACCACCGCGTGCGCCGGGTCGCCCGCACGGTCGCCGACCTGCGTGGTGCGCCGGGCGTCGTCGACGCCGACCACGTCGCGGCGGCGCTCGCGTTGCGCGCCGCCACGCCGACGGCCCGCACCGCGCCGACGTGACCCCGCGCCCCGACTCCGCGGCACGCGACGCCGCGGTACGCGACTCCACGCTCGCGGCGCTCGCCTCCCTGCCCGGCATCGGGCCGCGCCGCCTGCGCGTGCTCCTCGCGCACCACGAGCCCGCGGAGGCCTGGGCGGTCGTGCGCCGTGCGGCGCGCCCGCACCCGATGGTCGCGGCGATGCTCGCCGAGCGCGGCGTCGGCGCCCGCCTCCCCGCGCTCGCCACCGACGGTCTGCGCGCCACCATGGCGGCGCGCCTCGTGCGCACGCCGATGCGCGTGCTCGTCCCGGGCGATGCCGCGTGGCCCGCGCCGCTGCGCCACGACCCGTCGCCGCCCGCGATCCTCTTCGCCCGCGGCGATCTCGCCGCGCTCGACGCCCGCCGCGCGGGCCTCGTCGGCACCCGCTCCGCCACCGCGGGCGGCCGCGCGTTCGCGAGCCACCTCGCGCACGGGCTCGGGGCCGCGGGCGTCGCCGTCGTCTCGGGCCTCGCGCGCGGCATCGACGGCTGGGCGCACCGCGGCGCCTGCGCCGCGCGCGAGGCGGGAGCGCCCGCGGCCCCGGTCGCCGTCGTCGCCTGCGGCCTCGACGTCGCGTACCCGCGCGAGCACGTCGACCTGTGGCGGCGCGTCGAGGCGTGCGGGCTCGTGCTCTCCGAGTCGCCGCCGGGCACGGCGCCCGAGGCCCACCGTTTCCCGCTGCGCAACCGCATCCTCGCCGCGCTCTGCGAGGTGCTCGTCGTCGTCGAGTCCCGCGCGA
Organism: Actinomycetota bacterium; assembly: GCA_041158045.1. Taxonomy (GTDB): domain Bacteria; phylum Actinomycetota; class Acidimicrobiia; order Acidimicrobiales; family Ilumatobacteraceae; genus CAXRBC01. The sequence continues at coordinate 13,202 of JBEBCD010000026.1, forward strand.
CGGGCGGCGCGATGCTCACGGTGGGGGAGGCCGAGCGCCGCGGCATCACGGTCCTCGCCGTCCCCGGATCGCCGCGCAACGCCGCGGCCGCGGGGACCAACCTGTTGGTGTCCCAGGGCTGCGCGCCCGTCACCGACGTCGACGACGTCCTCGTGGCGCTCGGGCTCGACGCCCGCCGCGCGCGCGAGCCTGCGTGGGATCCCCGCCCCGCGCCCGACGACGCCGGCGCGCGCGTCCTCGCCGCGCTGCGGGGCGCGCCGTGCACGCTCGACGAGCTCGTCGCACGCGCCGACGCGCCGCTCGCCGAGGTGGCGCGCGCGCTCGGCCGCCTCGAGGCGCACGGCTGGGTGCACCACGCGGGCGGCTGGTGGGAGGCCCTCGCCCCCTGACGCCCGCGGCGTCCCGCGCGCCGCGCCCCGGGCCGCCCTCGGAGCCCGCGTTGTACGGTGGCGGCGCATGGCGGCGGGCTGGGGCCTCGACGATTTCGCGCGCTCGCTCACCGCCGCCTCGCCCCACACGCGCGCCGCCTACCTCTCCGACGTCGGCCAGTTCGCCGAGTGGCTCGCGCGCCAGGGCGTCGATGACCCCGCGGCGGCCACCGCCGAACACGTGCGCCGCTGGGTGGCGTTCCTCACCACGAGCCGCCGCGCCAAGCGCAGCATCGCGCGCAAGCTCGCGTCGCTGCGCCGCTACTTCGGCTGGCTCGTGCGTCGCGGCGCGCTCGCGGCCGACCCCACGGCGGGCATCCGCGCCCCGAGCGACCCGGGCCGCCTCCCGCGCGTGCTCACCGCCGAGCAGCTCGACGCGCTCCTCGTCTGCACCGACGCGTCGATCCCGCGCTGGCGCCGCACCCGCGACACCGCGGTCGTCGAGCTCCTCTACGGCAGTGGCCTGCGCGTGAGCGAGCTCTGCGCACTCGACGCCGACGACGTCGACCTGCGCACCCTCGCCGTCACCGTGATGGGCAAGGGCGGCAAGGCCCGCCGCGTCCCCATGAGCGAGCCGTCCGCCGACGCGATCCTCGAGTGGCGCGCCGCCCGCCACGAGCTCGGCCCGGCCGCCGCCGCGGCGGGCCCCGCCGAGTTCCTCGGCGCGCGCGGCCGCCGCCTCACGCCCCGCGAGGTCCGCCGCCTCATCGACGACCGCGCGATCGCGCCGACGCACCCGCACGCGCTGCGCCACACGTTCGCCACGCACCTGCTCGACCACGGCGCCGACCTGCGCGCGGTGCAGGAGCTGCTCGGCCACACCGACGTGGCCACGACGCAGCGCTACACGCAGGTGAGCAAGGAGCGGCTCAAGGCCGCGTACGCCGCCACTCACCCCCGCGCCTCGTGACCCCACCGCCCCCGATCCGCCGCGCGCCATGAACCCTCGCCCGATCCGCCTCACCGTCGACGAGGCGTGGCGCCTCTGGTCCGGCTCCCGCGACGCCTACGCGCGCGAGTGGCTCGTCGTGCACTACGCCTCGCTCGTGAAGTTCGTCGCCGGCCGTCTCGCCGCCGGCCTCCCCAAGCGCGTCGAGATCGGCGACCTCGTGAGCGCCGGCATGTTCGGCCTCATGGACGCGGTGGAGAAGTTCGACCCGCTCCGCGGCTTCAAGTTCGAGACGTACGCCGTGCCCCGCATCCGCGGCGCGATCCTCGACGGCCTGCGCGCGCTCGACTGGGTCCCGCGTTCCGTGCGCAGCCGCGCCCGCTCCGTCGAGCAGGCGATCAGCGACCTCGAGCACTCGCTCAAGCGCGCGCCGACCGACGAGGAGCTCGCCGCCCGCCTCGGCATCGGCACCGCCGAGCTCGACCAGTGGCTGAGCGACGTCGCCGCGAGCACCGTCGGGCCCCTCGACCACCTCGTCGCCGATCGCACCGCCGCCGGCACACATGGCTCGGCACGGATCAACGCCACGCCCCCCACGAGCCCCGAGGCCGCCGTCGAGGCCGACGCGGTGCGCGACGTCATGCGCCGCGAGATCACGCGCCTGCCCGAGCGCGAGCGCGTCGTGCTCGCCCTCTACTACGACGAAAACCTCACGCTCCAGGAGATCGGCGACGTCCTCGGCGTCACCGAGAGCCGCGTCTCCCAGATCCACTCCAAGGCCGTGCTGCGCCTGCGCTCCCGCCTCTCCGCCGCCGACGTGGGGTGAGGGCGGCGGCCGGGGCCGCCGCACTGGTCGCCCTGGCATCCGCGCCGGGCGTCCCCGCCGCGACGGCGGGCGCCGCGAGCGCGCCACCCGCGCCCGCCGCGTGGCTCCCGCCCCTCGACCCCGGCCCGGGCGACGCCCCGCCGCGCCTCACCGACGCCTTCCGTCCCGCGGCGTGCCGCTGGTGCCCGGGCCACCGCGGGCTCGCGTGGGCCACGTCGCCCGGCACGTCCGTCGTCGCGGTCGACGACGGCGAGGTCACGTTCGCCGGCCGCGTCGCGGGCCGCACGTGGGTCGTGCTGCGCGTCGCCCCGCCGCCCGGGGTCGCCGCACCCGACGTGCGCGTCACCTACGGCGGCGTGCGCGACGTGCGCGTGCGGCGGGGCGACCGCGTCGCGCGCGGCACCCCGCTCGGCGTCACGGGCGACTCGCTCCACCTGGGGGTGCGGCTGCGCGATGCGCGGGGCGCGCGCGCCGCGGCCGGCGCGCCGACGGCGCCGCGGTACGTCGACCCCGCGCCGCTGCTCGCCGGCGTGCGGCCCCGCGCGGTGCTCGTGCGCATCCCCGGCGCGTCCGCCCGTGGGGCGGCGCGGGGGCCGCCGATACACTGCACCGACTCCCGGCGACCGCCGGGGGCACCCGATCCACATCGATCTCGCACGACCCCTCCACGTGGTCGCTCCGGCGCCCGGGGTCGTGCGTACAACCACGGAAGGACAGACGACGACCATGGCGATCATCACCATGCGCCAGATGCTCGAGGCGGGCGTCCACTTCGGACACCGCACCTCGCGCTGGGACCCCCGGATGCAGCGCTTCATCCACTCGGAGCGCAACGGCATCTACATCATCGACCTCGAGCAGACGCTCCAGCGCATCGAGGAGGCGTACGCCTTCGTGCGCCAGCTCGTCGCCAACGGCGGCACGGTGCTCTTCGTCGGCACCAAGAAGCAGGCGCAGGACCCGGTCCGCCTCTACGCCGAGCGCTGCGGCATGCCGTACGTCAACCAGCGGTGGCTGGGCGGCATGCTCACCAACTACGAGACGATCTCCAAGCGCGTCGCCAAGATGCAGGAGTACGAGCGCCTCCGCGACAGCGGCGAGTTCGACCTCATGCCCAAGAAGGAGGCGCTCCTCATCGGCCGCGAGCTCGAGAAGCTCCAGCGCAACCTCTCGGGCATCCGCAACCTGGCCAAGAAGCCGAGCGCCGTCTTCGTCGTCGACACGATGAAGGAGGCGATCGCCGTCACCGAGGCCAACAAGCTCGGCATCCCGGTCATCGCCGTCGTCGACACCAACGTGAACCCCGACGTCGTCCAGTTCCCGATCCCGGGCAACGACGACGCCATCCGTGCCAACGAGCTGATGACCCGCGTCATCGCCGAGGCCGTCATCGAGGGCCGCTACATCGCGGAGAAGATGACGCCCCGCGTCGCGGCGCCGTCCGCGCCGGCGCCCGCCCGCTCCGCCGAGGACCAGGCCGCGCACGACGCGCGCCAGGCCGAGGCGCGCGCGCAGGCCACCGCGGCCCAGGCCGCCCGCGACGCCAAGGTCGCCGGCGAGGGCGCGGGCGCCTGACGATGGCGTTCACGGCAAAGGACGTCCAGTCCCTGCGCCAGTCCACCGGCGCCGGGATGATGGACTGCAAGAAGGCGCTCGAGGAGAGCAACGGCGACGTCGACGCGGCCAAGAAGTGGCTGCGCGAGAAGGGCATCGCCGCGAGTGCCAAGCGCGCCGACCGCGACAACGCGCAGGGCGTCGTCGCCCTCTCGATCGACTGCCCGCTCGCCGCGGTGGTGAAGCTCAAGTGCGAGACCGACTTCGTCGCCTCGAGCGAGGCCTTCATCGCCGAGGCCGACGCGCTGGCGGCGCTGGTGCGCGCCAAGGGCGAGGCCGCGGTCGCCGAGCGCGCCGCGCAGCTCGAGGACCTCAGGATCCTCCTCAAGGAGAAGATCGAGGTCGGCGAGGTCGTGCGCTTCGAGGCCGCCCCGGGCCACATCATGGACTCCTACGTCCACGTGCAGGGTGGCCGCGGGGTCAACGTGGTGGTCGTCGAGATGCAGGGCGCGAGCGAGGAGCTCGCGCACGACGTGGCGGTGCACGTCGCGTTCGCGCGACCCAAGTACCTGCGCCGCGAGGAGGTGCCGGCCGAGGCCGTCGCCGCCGAGCGCGCGACGCTCGAGGCCGCGACGCGCAACGAGGGCAAGCCCGAGGCCGCGATCGCCAAGATCGTGGAGGGCAAGCTCAACGGCTTCTACAAGGACCTCTGTCTGCTCGAGCAGCCGTACGCCAAGGACGACAAGAAGTCGGTCGCGCAGGTGATCGGGTCGGCGTCCATCGTGCGGTTCGCGCAAATCGAGATCGGGTAATCTCGTCCACGGCATGACCGCGCGCACCCAGCCCCGCTGGAAGCGCGTGGTGCTCAAGCTCTCGGGCGAGGCGCTCGCCGAGTCCGGCGGATTCGGCCTCGACTCCGACGTCCTCCACCAGATCGCGACGGAGGTCCACGACGCCCGCGCCGCCCTCGGCGTCGACATCGCCATCGTCGTGGGCGGCGGCAACTTCTGGCGCGGCCGCATGGGCGCGGGCCAGGGCATGGACCAGGCGCAGGCCGACTACATGGGCATGATCGCGACGGTCATGAACGGCCTGGCGCTGCAGGACGCGCTCGAGCGCGTCGGCCAGCACTCGCGCGTCATGACCGCGGTCGAGATGCCCAAGGTCGCCGAGCCGTACATCCGCCGCCGCGCCGAGCGCCACCTCGAGAAGGGTCGCGTCGTCATCCTCGCCGGCGGCACGGGCAACCCGTTCTTCACCACCGACACGGCGGCCGCGCTGCGCGCCGCGGAGATCTCCGCGGAGGCGATCCTCAAGGGCACGCACTCCGGCGTCGACGGCATCTACACCGCGGATCCCAAGCTCGACCGTTCGGCCACGCGCTACGACCACATCTCGCACCTCGACGTGATCAACAAGGGGCTCCGCGTCATGGACTCCACCGCGATCACCTTCTGCATGGACAACTCGCTCCCGATCGTCGTGTTCGACCTCCTGCGACGCGGCAACGTGCGGGCGATCCTCGAGGGTGAGCGGATCGGTACGCTGGTCTCGTGATCGACGAGACGCTCCTCGACGCGATGGACAAGATGTCCCGCGCCGTGGACCACGTGCAGCAACAGTTCCTCTCGGTCCGCACCGGCCGGGCCAACTCTGCGCTCGTCGAGAAGGTCCAGGTCGACTACTACGGCGCCGCCGTGCCGCTCCAGCAGCTCGCCTCCTTCCAGGTGCCCGAGGCCCGCACCCTGGTGGTGAAGCCCCACGACCGCGGCTCCATCGGCGCGATCGAGAAGGCGCTGTCGGCCGCCGACCTGGGGCTCAACCCGAGCAACGACGGCGTCATCATCCGTCTCGCCTTCCCGGCGCTCACCGAGGAGCGACGCAAGGAGTACGTGAAGATGGTGAAGGGCATGGCCGAGGAGGGCCGGGTCGCGGTCCGTGGCGTGCGCCGCGACGTGCGCAAGGAGCTCGAGGCCGCCGAGAAGAAGGGCACGATCTCCAAGGACGACCTCGACCGGGCCGAGAAGGAGCTCGAGAAGACGACGCAGCAGACCGTCGAGACGATCGACAAGGCACTCGCCAAGAAGGAGCACGAGCTCCTCGAGGTCTAGGCACCGAGACGGAGGGACCCACATGAGCGACGACACGACCAACTCCGGCACGGACCGCGAGCGCGACCAGACCGTCGACTTCGGCGACGAGTTCGGGGTCGTCAAGTTCGCCGACGAGGACACCACCGGCCCCGTCACCGTCCAGACCGGCCAGACCGAGCAGATCCCGCACTGGTCCGAGCCGCCGACCGGCGAGGTCCCGCGCTCGCTCGACCCGACGGGCTCCTCCCGCACCGTGCCGCCGCCCGCCGAGCCGCCGACGGGCGCCCGCGGCGCCGGTCGCATCGTCATCGGCGCCGACGGCTCGGGCTCGATCCGCCGCCCGGGCGACGACCGCGCGACGCGCCCCATGCCCGCCACTCCGTCGCGCCAGGGCGACCGCCCGACGCAGGTGCGCCGCGCGACCCGCCCGCGCCTCGACGCCCGCGTCGACCCGCGCGCCGACTCGGGCACGACGCCCCGCCCGTCCTCGCGCGGCGCGGGCCGCGACCTGCCCACCGCGGTCGCGGTCGGCGCGTTGCTCGGCGCCGTCTTCATCGCGACGCTCATCGTCGGGCCCGCCGCGGTGATGGTGCTCCTCTGCGCCGTCGTCGGGCTCGCGTCCGTCGAGTTCTTCGGCCAGCTCTCCTCGCAGGGCTACCGCCCGGCGCTCGTCGTCGGCGCGGTCGGCTGCGTCGCCACGCCGCTCGTCGCGTACTGGATCGGCGACGCGGCGGTCCCGCTCGCCGTGGCGTTCGCGCTCGCCGCCGCCGCGATCACGTTCGTCGGCGCCGACTCCGTCGAGAGCGGCCCGCTGCCCAACATGGGCGTCACGATCCTCGGCGTCACCTGGATCGGCATGTTCGGCGCCTTCGGTGCGCTCATCCTGCGGCTGTCCAACGCGGCGCCCGGTCTCGCCGACGTCGGCACCGACACGCTGTTCCTCTCCGTCGTGGCCGTCGCGGCCAACGACGTGGGCGCCTACTTCGTCGGCGGCGCCACGGGCCGCACGCCACTGCGCGCCTGGATCAGCCCGTCCAAGACGATGGAGGGCGTCGTCGGCGGCACCATCGCCACGTTCGGCGTCGTGATCCTCGTCGGGCTGCAGAGCACGACGTGGACGTCGCTCGGCCAGTGGCTCGCCTTCGCGCTCGTCGTGTCGCTCGCGGCGCCGATCGGCGACCTCTTCGAGTCGATGCTGAAGCGCAACCTCGACGTCAAGGACTTCGGCTCGCTCCTGCGCGGCCACGGCGGCGCGCTCGACCGCTTCGACAGCCAGCTCTTCGTCCTGCCGTTCGTCTACTACCTGACGCTGGTACTCACGCCCTGGACCGCCTGACCCGCGAGGCCGCGTGACGAGCGTCGCCATCGCGGGCAGCACGGGGTCCATCGGCACCCAGACCCTCGAGGTCGTCGCCGACGCGGGCGACGCCCACCGCGTCACCGCGCTGCTCGCGCACTCCCGGGTCGACGCGCTCGTCGCACAGGCGCGCCGGTGGCGCCCCGAGGTCGTCGTGGTCACCGACCCGACGGCCCGCGCGGCGGTCGCCGCGGCGCTGCCGGGCGTCGACGTGAGCGACGACCCCGCGGCCCTCGCCGCGGTCGCCGACGTGGTGGTCAACGGCGTGGTGGGCTTCGCCGGGCTCCCCGTCACCCTCTCGACGCTCGCGGCGGGCAAGCGCCTCGCGCTGGCCAACAAGGAGAGCCTCATCGCGGCCGGTCCGATCGTGCGGCCGCTGCGCCGCACGCCGGGCGCCGAGCTCGTGCCCGTCGACAGCGAGCACTGCGCACTGCACCAGTGCCTGCGCGCGTCCTCCGACGCAGACCGCGAGGTCGCGCGGCTCCTCCTCACGGCGAGCGGCGGCCCGTTCCGCGGCCGTGACGCGGCGTCGCTCCGTGGCGTCACCGTCGCCGAGGCGCTCGCGCACCCCACGTGGTCGATGGGGCCCAAGATCACGGTCGACTCCTCGACGCTGATGAACAAGGGGCTCGAGGTCATCGAGGCCCACGAGCTCTTCGACGTCGGCTACGACGCGATCGACGTCGTCGTGCACCCGCAGTCGGTCGTGCACAGCATGGTCGAGTACCGCGACGGCGCGGTGGTCGCGCAGCTCTCGATGCCCGACATGCGCCTGCCCATCGCCTACGCGCTGGGACATCCGCACCGCGGCGCGGTGCCGTACGGCGCGATCGACTGGACGACGCTCTCGCGGCTCGACTTCGCGGCGCCCGATCGCGCCACCTTCCGGTGCCTCGACCTCGCGTACGCGGCCGGCCGCCGCGGCGGCACCGCGCCGGCGTGGCTCAGCGCGGCCAACGAAGTGACGGTCGACGCATTCCTCGCTGGGGCCGTCGCGTGGGCCGACATCCCGAGCATCATTGAGGCGACCCTCCAGCACCATGACGGCCGTACCCCCCGCGATCTCGACGACGTCCTCGACGCCGACCGCACCGCGCGCCGCCTCGCGCGCGAGGCGCTGAGCGCCCGATGAGCGGCTGGTACCGGCGCGTCCGCGACGGCATGGTCGCGGGCGGCGACGTCCGCGAGGCGGCCGAGCCGGGTCCCGACCGGCGCACGGCGCGCCTCGGCGCGCTGGTGCTCCTCGGGCTGGTCGCCTGGCTCGCGGTGCGCAACCCGTGGACCCTCGTCTTCGTCGCGGGACTCGTGGCGTCGGTCTTCCTCCACGAGGTCGGCCACTTCGTCACCGCGCGCCGCACGGGCATGAAGGTCACGCAGTTCTACATGGGTTTCGGCCCGCGCCTCTGGTGGCGGCGTCGCGGGGAGCTCGAGTACGGCGTGCGCGTCCTCCCCGTCGGCGCCTTCGTGCGCATCGTCGGCATGAACAACCTCGACGAGTGCGACCCGGCCGACGAGCCCCGCACGTACCGCGCGCAGTCGTACCCCAAGCGCATGCTCGTCATCACGGCGGGCTCGCTCATGCACCTCGTCATCGCACTCGTGCTGTTCGCCGGCGTCTACGCGACCGCGGGACGCCTCGAGGACACGGGCCGCGTCCGCCTCGTCGCGCCGCCGGTCGAGGACTCGCCGGCCGAGGCGATCGGCCTCGTCGAGGGCGACGTCATCCTCGCCGTGGGTGGCACGGCCGTCGCCTCGCAGGAGGAGCTGGTCGCGGCCATCACGTCCTTCGCCCCGGGCGACCGCGTCGTCGTCTCGGTGCTCCGCGACTCGGAGCGCCTCACGTTCCCCGCCGAGCTGGCCGCGAGCCCCGCGGACGCATCGGTCGGCTTCCTCGGCGTCGGCACCGACTCCTGGGACGTGCGCCGCCTCGACCCGCTGCGCGCCGTCGCCTTCGGCACCGCCGACGTCGCCCGCACCGCGGTCCAGTCGGTGGGCGGCGTCGTCACGGTGCTCAACCCGGTCAACCTCGTGCGCAGCGTCGTCGACGAGGACCCCGACCCCGCGTCGCGCCCCACCACGGTCGTCGGCGCGAGCCGCCTCGGTGGCGAGCTCGGTCGCGAGGTCGGGCTCGAGGGGCCGCTGCTCCTCCTCGCGGCGGTCAACGTCTTCGTCGGGGTGTTCAACTTGCTCCCGCTCCTGCCCTTCGACGGCGGCCACGCGGCGATCGCCACATACGAGCGCCTCCGCACGCGCCGCGGCCGCACCTACCGCGCCGACGTGGGCAAGATGGTCCCCGTGGCCACCGCCGTCGTCGCGCTCCTCGTGACCCTCCTCGTCGTCGGGCTCTACCTCGACGTCGCAAAGCCCATCGGCTGACCCCCGTGGCCGCGCCGTCCTCGCAGCCCGCCGGGGCGCACGTGCCCGTCCCGCCGCGCGCCGCGCGCCGGCCCACCCGACGGATCCGCGTCGGCAAGGTCGAGGTCGGCGGGGACGCGCCGATCTCGGTGCAGTCCATGACGATCACCAAGACGGCGGACGTCGAGGGCACGCTGCAGCAGATCTACGCGCTCGCCGCCGCGGGCTGCGACATCGTCCGCTGCACGTGCAACGAGGCGGAGGCCGCGGAGGGCCTCGCGCAGATCGTGCCGCGTTCGCCGGTGCCGATCATCGCCGACATCCATCACCAGCACAAGATGGCGCTCGCCGCGCTCGAGGCCGGCGTGCACGGCCTGCGGCTCAACCCGGGCAACATCCGCAAGCCCGAGCACATCAAGGCGGTCGCCTCGGAGGCGCGCGACCGAGGCGTGCCGATCCGCATCGGGGTCAACGGCGGATCGCTCGACCCGTCGCTCTACGAGAAGCACGGGGGCCTCACCGCCGCCGCGATGGTGGAGTCGGCCCAGCAGGAGCTGCGCTACTTCGACGAGGTGGGCTTCGACCTCGTGAAGATCTCGGTCAAGGCCTCCAACGTCCCGCTCATGGTCGAGGCCTACCGCATGCTCTCGGCCGTCACCGACCACCCGCTGCACCTCGGCGTCACCGAGGCGGGCCCGCTGCCCGGCGGGCTCGTCAAGGCGACGGCCGGCATCGCCGCGCTGCTCCTCGAGGGCATCGGCGACACGATCCGCTACAGCCTCACCGCCGACCCGGTCGAGGAGGCGCGCGCCGGTCGCCAGCTGCTCGAGGCCCTCGGCCTGCGCGAGCGCAAGAACGTCGACCTCATCGCCTGCCCCTCGTGCGGCCGCGCCGAGATCGACGTCATCGACGTTGCGCAGCGCGCGCAGGCCGCGTTCGCCGACCGCCAGCTGCCCCTCCAGATCGCCGTCATGGGCTGCGTCGTCAACGGCCCGGGCGAGGCCCGCGAGGCCGACCTCGGCATCGCCGCGGGCAACAAGCGCGGACACCTCTTCGTGAAGGGCCGCAACGTCGCGGTCGTCCCGGAGTCCGAGATGGTCGACGCACTCGTCGACTGGGCGACCTTCATCCACGAGCACGGCGTCGAGGCCGCGGTCGCGCGCGTCGACACGACGCTCGCGGAGCGCGAGGCGGCCAAGGACCGCTCGCGGGCCCTCGCCGAGAAGGGCGAGGACGCCAACCGGGCGGGGGAGCGGATCGTCGAGATCCGCAAGACCGTCTCCGGCTCCTGACCCTCCCCGCGGCCCCCTACGGCGCGACGGTCGTCGCGACCGGCGCCGTGGTCTCGGGCGGCACGGTCGTCTCGGGCGGCGGCGGCGGGTAGGCGCGGTCCCACAGCGCGGCCGCGAGCCGGCGGTAGGTGCGCGCGCGCTGCTCGTAGCCCGTCGCCGTGAGGTGCACCTTGTCCCAGGCGCGCCACTTGGAGCGCTTCGAGACGACGGCGTACCAGTCGTACACCTCCACGTTCGGGTAGTCGGCCGCCACCCGCACGAGCACCTCGTTGTACGCGCGGCTGCGGGCCGCGATCGCGGGCGTGTCGTAGCGCAGGATGGTGAGGAAGGTGGTCGGCACCCCGCCGATCTCGTCCAGCAGCGCGCGCATCAGCTGCTCGTACACCTTGGGCGACGACTCGTGGAAGACGTCGTTCGACCCGAGCGCCACGATCATCGCGTCGGGGTTCGTCCCCTGCTCGCGCCACTGGCGCAGCACCTTGATCCCCGAGTACTTGATCCACTTGCTCCAGGTCGGCACGTCGAGCCGCCGGGAGAAGAGCCCATCCATCAGCACGGTGCCCCACTGCGCGTCGGCCTCGATCAGCTCGCGCGCCTTGCCGAAGTACTGCGCACCCCACGTGAGGCTGTCGCCGAGCACGAGCAGCGTCGGACCCGCCGGGGCCGTGGTCGTGGTCGACCTCGCCGCCACCGTGCCGTCGCGCGCGGCGCCCGCCCGCGCCGCCACCCCGCCTCCCGCGAGGATCCCCGCGGCCACGACGGCGGCGGTCCATGCGCGCACCGCGCGTCCGGCCACCCGCCCCCCGCGCCGCGTCACGCGGCCCACACGCGCACGAGGCTCGCACCGGCACCGGGCACGGCGCGCTCGCCCCGGCGCAGCAGCCGCACCTCGCCGACCCGCATCGCGTCGCCCGCGACGACCGCGTCGCCCGCGACGACCGCGTCGCCCGCCCCGCGCCGTGTGCGTCGCGCGCCGCGCCCCGCGGCGGCGCACAGCACGATCTCCGCGTCGTGGTCGGCCGTCACCGCGCCGCCCCCGTCGTGGCGCGCGACGCCGAAGGGCACGCGCCGCAGCGGCATCGCGCCGTCCGGCGCGGGGGCGATCGCCATCGCGACCCACTCGGCGCCGGGTCCGTCGCACGCCGCGGTCCGCACGAAGGCCTCGACGTCCACCCGCTTGGTGGTGAAGGCCGCGCGCACCACGTTGTCCGACGACGCCATCACCTCGATCGCGCGGCCCCGCAGGTACGCGTGCACGACGCCCGGCCGCAGCAGCACCGCGTCGCCGTCGCGCAGCCGCACGTGGCGCATGACGAGCGCGATCGCGACGCCGCGATCGCCGGGGTGGCGCCGCCCGAGCTCGGCCGCCCACGCGGGCAGCCCCGGCCACTCGCCGCGCAACGCGGCGTCGGGGGCGAGCCCCCGCAGCGCGTCGGCGTCCGCGCGCAGCACGCGCCGCACGTAGGCGTCGCGGCCGAGGCGCTCGTAGGCGTCGGCCATCGCGCCGAGGCCGATCGGCGCGAGGCGCAGGCGCGCCTCGTCGGCGTCGACGAAGCCCGCGAGCATCGCGAAGTCCGACAGCGCGCACAGCAACTCGGGCTTGTCCGACGCGTCGCGGTAGCGACGCTCGGGCGCCTCGCGCGGCACGCCGCGGGCCTCCTCGTCCTCCCAGCCGGCGCGCGCCGCGGCGGCCGTGGGGTGCGTCTGGAGCGACAGCGGCGCCGCGACCGAGATCCACTTCACGAGGTACGGCAGCGCGCCGACCTCCTCGCGCAGCGTGCGCCCCGCGCCCGCCGCGCCGCCCGCCGCGCCACCCGTCGCGCCGCCCGCCGCGCCCGCGATCTCCACCCGCGTCTCGCCGTCGGGGTGCGTGCCGTACCACGCCTCCGCCCACGGCCGCCCGTCCGGCGTCGCCCCGAGCAGCGATGGCAGCCACTCGGGGTCGCCCCACGGGTAGTGCTTCACCGCGGGGACGAGCCGCCGGATCGTCACGTCCTCAGCCGACGTCGAGCGCCGCGATCGCCGCCGCGGCCTCGGCGACGGGCACCTCCGCGCTCGTCCCGAGCCGCCGGCTGCGGACCTCGATCACGCCCTTGGCGAGCCCGCGCCCCACGATCGCGATCCGCGGCACGCCGATGAGCTCCGCGTCCTTGAACTTCACGCCCGGCGAGACCCCCGTCCGGTCGTCGAGCAGCACGGTCATCCCGCGCGCATCGAGCTCGGCGCCGAGCCGCTCCGCCGCCGCGAGCGTCTCGTCCCCGGCCTTGCCGGCCACGACGACGTGCACGTCGGCGGGCGCCACGCTGGCGGGCCATCGCAGGCCGATCTCGTCGTGGTTGGCCTCGGCGATGGCGGCCACGGCGCGCGACACGCCGATGCCATAGCTGCCCATGGTGACGACCCGCTGCGTGCCGTTGGCGTCCAGCACGCTGAGGCCGAGCGCCTCGGCGTACTTGCGCCCGAGCTGGAAGACGTGCCCGATCTCGATCCCGCGGCGGATCCCGAGCGCCGACCCGCACGTCGGGCAGGCGTCGCCGTCGCGCACGTCCGCGGCGTCCACCACGCCGTCGGCCTCGAAGTCGCGGCCGTACACCACGTTGACCGCGTGGCGACCGGGCTCGTTGGCCCCCGTCACCCACGCGCTCCCGCGGGCGATGCTGCGGTCCACGAGGTACCGCACGCCGCTCGCCGACCGCACCCCGAGCCGCTCGGGCCCGATGTAGCCCTTCACGAGGGCCGGCCGCGCGGCGAAGTCCGCCTCGCCAAACTCCGCGATCTCCGCCGGCGACACCTGGGCCTCGAGGCGCCGCACGTCCACGTCGCGGTCGCCGGGCACCGCCACGGCGAGGGGCTCGAGGCGCCCGTCGGGGTGGCGCAGCTGCACGAGGACGTTCTTCATGGTGTCGGCCGCGGTCCACGCCCGCCCCGCGCCTCCCGCGCCTCCCGCCCCGGGCCGCGGGACGTCCGCCCGCCCGTTGAGGTGCTCCACCAGCGTCGCGATCGTCGGCGTCCCGGGCGTGTCGTGGACGCTGCGCGCCGGCACGCCGGCGGCGTCCCGCGCCGCGGGGTCCGCCACGCGCACCGCCTCGGTGTTGGCCGCGTACCCGCAGGACCCGCAGCTGACGAACGTGTCCTCGCCCGACTCGCAGGGGAAGAGGAACTCCTCGGACGTCGAGCCCCCCATCGCGCCCGACATCGCCGACACGACGACGTACGGCAGCCCCAGCCGGTCGAAGGTCCGCAGGTACGCCGCGCGGTGCGCCGCGTAGCTGCGCGCGAGCCCCTCGTCGTCCACGTCGAAGGAGTACGAGTCCTTCATGACGAACTCCCGCCCGCGCAGCAGTCCCGCGCGCGGCCGCGCCTCGTCGCGGTACTTCGTCTGGATCTGGTAGATCCACAGCGGCAGGTCCTTGTAGCTCGAGTACAGGTCCTTCACGACGAGGGTGAACATCTCCTCGTGCGTCGGCCCGAGCAGCATGTCGGCGCCGCGACGATCCTTCAGCCGGAACAGGTTGGGTCCGTAGTCCGTCCAGCGACCCGTCGCCTCGTACGGCTCGCGCGGCAGTAGCGCGGGGAAGTGCACCTCCTGCGCGCCGATCGCGTCCATCTCCTCGCGCACGACGTCCTCGACGCGGCGGTAGGTGCGCCACCCGAGCGGCAGCCACGTGTATCCCCCCGGCGCCGCCCGGCGGATGTAGCCCGCGCGCACGAGCAGTCGGTGACTCGGCACCTCCGCGTCGGCGGGATCCTCGCGCAGGGTCCGCAGAAACAGCGTCCCCATGCGAAGCAGCACGTCCCCAAGTATGCTGGATGCCGACCTTTGACGTTCGCCGAACGCAAATGGCGTGGGCTTCGGCCCACGCCATTTTCCGTCTCGGGGGACGTCACGACCACGAGACGAAGGGAGCAGACCGGTGACGATGACCATGGACCCCGTGGCCACCCGCGTGGCCGACGTCGTCGCGCCGTTCGTCGCCGACCTCGGCCTCGAGCTCTACGACGTCGAGCACGTCGGGGGCGTGCTGCGCATCGTCGTCGACACCCCGACCGGCCTCGTGGACGCCGACGACCCCTCGCGCCCCAAGGGCGTGAGCATCGACGCGATCGCGCTCCTCACCCGCCTGCTCTCCCGCGAGTTCGACCACGCCGCCCCGCTGCCCGGCCGCTACACCCTCGAGGTGACGAGCCCCGGCCTCGAGCGCGGCCTGCGCCTGCCGCGCCACTACGCCCGCGAGGTGGGCAAGCGCGTCTCGGTCCGCCTCCGCGCCCCGGTCGACGGCGTGCGCCGCGTCCAGGGCACGCTCGTGGCCGCCGGCGACGCCTCGTGCACGGTGCGCGACGAGGAGACCCTCGCCGATCGCGAGATCGACTACGCGCAGGTCGACCGCGCCCGCACGATCTTCGAGTGGGGCCCCGCGCCCCGACCCGGTCACCGAAGCACGAAGGGAGCACGCGCATCATGAGCAACCTCGACATGGCGGAGGCCATCCGCATCCTCGCCAACGACCGCGGCCTCTCGGTCGACGCCCTCCTGCAGGTGCTCGTCGAGGCGCTCGCGACGGCGTACAAGAAGCGTCCCGGTGCCGCCGAGGAGGTCGTCGTCGGCATCAACCCCGAGACGATGGACATCACCTTCACCGCCTACGACGTCGACGACGACGGCAACTGGATCAACGAGCGCGACGACACGCCCAAGAAGGACGAGCTCGGCCGCATCGCCGCGACCACCTTCCGCCAGGTCATGAGCCAGCGCATTCGCGAGGTCGAGCGCGAGCGCAAGTTCGAGGAGTACGCCAACCGCGAGGGCGACATCGTCTCGGGCACGGTCCAGAAGACCGACACCCGCTACACGCTGCTCGACCTCGGCCGCGTCGAGGCGCTGCTCCCGCAGGCCGAGCAGGTGCTCGGCGAGACCCGCGACCCCAACGCGCGCCTCAAGGCGTACATCGTCGAGGTGCGCCGCACGCCCAAGGGTCCGCAGATCGTGGTGAGCCGCACGCACCCGGGCCTCATCATGCGCCTCTTCGAGATGGAGGTCCCCGAGATCGCGGACCGCATCGTGGAGATCAAGTCCTGCGCCCGCGAGCCCGGGCACCGCACCAAGATCGCGGTCTGGTCGCACGACAAGTCGATCGACCCCGTCGGCGCCTGCGTGGGCGCCCGCGGGGCCCGCGTCCGCATGGTCGTCCAGGAGCTGCGCGGGGAGAAGGTCGACATCATCCCGTTCAGCGAGGACAAGCGCGACTTCATCGCCAAGGCGATGTCGCCGGCCAAGGTCACGGACGTGCGCCTCAGCCCCGACGGCACCCAGGCCGACGTGATCGTCCCCGACTTCCAGCTCTCGCTGGCGATCGGCCGCGGCGGCGTCAACGCCAACCTCGCGGCCCGCCTCACCGGCACCCGCCTCGACATCAAGAGCGAGACCGACGCCGCCGCCGAGTCGGCGGGTCGTCCGGCGCAGTCCGTCTCGACGCCCGCCGACCAGCAGTACGCGGAGGGCGAGTGGCGGACCAACCCGGCGACGGGTGCGATGGAGTGGCACGCCGCCGACGGCACCGTCGTCACGCAGGCCGAGTGGGCGGCGCAGTCCGCGCAGGGACAGTCGGGGAGCTAAGCCACCTTGCCCAAGTCCCTTCGCGTCCACGAGCTGGCGAAGCAGCTCGGCATGACCAACGCCGAGATCGCCGACCTCTGCGGCAAGTTGGGCATCGGCGTCAAGGGCCCGTCGTCCACGCTCATCGAGGCGCAGGCCGACCGCGTCCGCGCGCGCGCCGAGCGCGAGGGACTCGTGCGCGAGGTGCAGCCCGAGGAGGCGGCGCCCAAGAAGAAGGCGCCGGTCAAGAAGCCGTCGTCG
>JBEBCD010000027.1:0-22505 GCA_041158045.1 Actinomycetota bacterium
CAGGCGACGTACCCGAGCGTCACCACGGACGCCCGCGGCCTGCGCACCGTCGTCGGCGCCGACCCCGACCGCCCGACGGCGCTCCTCGTCGGCGGCAGCACGGCCTTCGGCATCGGCGCCACGAGCGACGCCGCCTCCGTCGCGAGCCGCCTCAGCGCCACGACGCGGTGGTCGTGGCGCAACTACGGCGGCCGCGCGCTCAACTCGACCCAGGAAGCCGTCCTCACCCACCTCATGGGCACCGACGATCTCGCGGGCCCGATCGTGCTGCTCTCCGGGCTCAACAACCTCGTGCGCGCCTGCATGCCCGGCGCCTTCGACCCGACGTACGGCGCGTTCTTCCAGCAGTCGCACTTCGAGCGCCAGATGCGCGTCGCGGCGGTCGGCACGCGCGCCCTCGCGCGCATGCTCGCGCGCGGCCTCGCGGCCAAGGCGGGCATCGGTCGCGGCCCGTGGGAGTCCGACGCCGCCGCGCCGCGCGAGCTTGCCGCGCACGCCTCGGCCAACTACGACCCGATGCTCCACGTCCTGCGCCGCGACCTCGAGTACTTCGCGATGGTCGCGGCCGCGCGCCGTACGTCGTGCACGTTCGTGCTGCAGCCCTACGCGCCGTGGATCGCCAAGGCGCTCGACCCGCGGGAGCGCGAGCTCTTCGCGCTGCTCGACGAGGAGGGCGCCGACTTCACGCCCGTCGCGGCGGAGGTGACGCGCCGCGGCGACGCATACCGGCGCGACGTCGCGCGGATCTGCGCCGACGCGGGCGTGGCGTTCGTGGATGCGAATGCGGGCCCGGCCTTCGTCGGGCCCGACTGGCTCTTCGTCGACCGTCTGCACCTGACCGACGCCGGCCAGGACGCGGCGGCGCGACTCATCGCGTCGGCCCTCCCGCGCTGACACCCCTCGGTCCCCGCCGCACCCCACTCGAGCGCCCGCGCCGCGGGGCTATCGTCGCGTCGGTGCTGCGCCGCCTCGTCGCCTGGATCCGTCGCCTGGTCTCCGGTCGCGGCGGCGCGCCCGACGACCGCTACCCGATGTTCTAGGCCCCGGGGGCGCGGCGGGCGAGCGGGTGCTCCGTGAGCCACGCCGGATCGAGCGGCGCGCCCGTCGCCTCGTCGGTGAAGTAGGTCCCCGCGTCGAGGCGCTTCAGCGCCGCGTCGACATCGTCGAGATCCCGCGCGATCGCGTCGATGCCGTCGACCACCGCATCCGTCTCGACCGCTGCATCCACGGCCACCACCGTGTCCACCGCATCCATCACGCGGCGAGCATACGACCGCCTCGTCACGCGCCCGCGGATCTCGCTAGCGTGCCCCTCCATGTCCACGACCGCCTTCCCCCCGCTCGACGGCTCCGCTCCGCGCGTCACGCGCTTCTCCGCACCGCCGCCGATGGGCATCGACCCGGCCAAGCGCTACACCGCCACGATGTCCACCTCGCTCGGCGAGATCGTCATCTCGCTCGACGCGGCGTCCGCGCCCGCGACGGTGAACAACTTCGTCTTCCTCGCCGCGCAGCACTACTACGACGGCGTGATCTTCCACCGCATCATCAAGGGCTTCGTGTGCCAGGGCGGTGACCCCGAGGGCACGGGGCGCGGCGGCCCGGGCTATCGCTTCGCCGACGAGTTGCCGAAGGCGGGCCGCTACCAGGTCGGCTCGCTCGCGATGGCCAACGCGGGGCCACACACCAACGGCTCGCAGTTCTTCATCATCAGCGGCCCCGACGGCTGCCGGCTCCCGCCGCAGTACTCGCTGTTCGGCCAGGTCGTGAAGGGCCTCGACGTCGTCGAGACGATGCAGTCGGTGCCCACCGGTGCGGGTGACCGCCCGAAGACCGACGTCGTGATCTCGTCGGTCACCATCGCCGTCGCCGACTGACGCGGCGGCCGGCCATGGGCGCGAGCCGTCGCGCCCCCGCACGACCGACCCGTGCGACCCGTCGCGCCCCCGACGAGCTGTCGCTCGCCGACGCCCGGCGCATCGCGCTCGCGGCGCAGGGCTTCGGCCGCGCCTACCCGTCCGACCCGCGGCGCGCGCTCGCCCGCGTGCTCGAGGCGACCGGCGTCATCCAGATCGACTCGGTCAACGTGCTCGTGCGCAGCCAGGAGCTCCCGCTCTTCGCGCGCCTCGGCGCCCACGACCGCGACGCGATCGGCGACGCGGTCGACCGCGGGGACGTCTTCGAGTACTGGGCCCACGAGGCGTCCCTCGTCCCGACCGACCACCACCGCCTCTACCGCTGGCGCATGGCGCAGCCGCACCCCTGGCTGCGCGGCTTCCACGGCCGCCATCGCGCCCTCGTCGAGCGCGTCCACGCGCGCATCCGCGACGACGGGCCGCTCAAGGCTGCGGACCTGTCGACCCGCCGCGGCCCAAAGGGCACCTGGTGGGACTGGGACGACGCCAAGGCCGCGCTCGAATACCTCTTCTATGCGGGTCGCGTCACCACCCGACGCCGCGACGCCGACTTCGCCCGCGTGTACGACCTGCCCGAGCGCGTCCTCCCGGCGCGCGCGCTCGCCGCGCCGACGCCACCCGAGCGCGAGGCGCGCGCCGCGCTGATCCTCCTCGCCGCGGCGCACATGGGCGTCGCGACGCTGCGGGACCTCGCCGAGTACCACCGCCAGCGCGCCACCGCCGTGCGCGACGTCGTGCGCGACCTCGTGGAGGAAGGCGCGCTGCGCGCGGTCCGCGTGCAGGGCTGGGACGAGCCGGCCTACGCCCCGCGCCGCCTCCCCGACGCGCGGCCGCACGACGGCTGTGCGCTGCTGTCGCCCTTCGACTCGCTCGTGTGGGCGCCGCGGGAGCGGGTCGAGCGGCTCTTCGACTTCCACTACCGGATCGAGATCTACACGCCGGCCGCGCGGCGCCGCTACGGCTACTACGTGCTGCCGGTGCTCGTCGGCGACCGGCTCGTCGGGCGCCTGGACCTCAAGGCCGACCGCGCCGCTTCGACGCTGCGCGTGCTCGCGAGCCACGGCGAACGGCACGCCGTCGCGTCGCGCGTCGCACCGCCGATCGCGCGCGAGCTGCGCGCGATGGCGTCGTGGCTCGGGCTCGAGCGCGTGGCGGTCGCGCGCCGCGGGTCGCTCGCGCGCGCGATCGGCGCCGAGTGCGCCGCGCGACGCGGGTAGCCTCGCCGCGATGACGCCGCTCGTCGCGCTCGCGGGCCGCCACGGCGCGCCGAGCCGCGTGTCGCGCGACGCGGTGGCGTTCGCCGGGCGCCGCTACCTCTCGGCGATCCTCCGCGCGGGCGGCGAGCCGGTGATCGTCTCGCCGCAGCCACTCTCGGAGGGGGACGCGCGCGAGACCATGCGCCGATTCGACGGACTCGTGCTCATGGGCGGCGCCGATGTGGACCCGCGCAGCTACGGCGAGGCGCCCGGCCCCCGCACCTACGGCGTGCAGCCCGAGCAGGACGCCTTCGAGACCGCGCTGCTGCGCGCCGCGCTCGCCGAGGCGCGCCCCGTGCTCGCCGTGTGCCGCGGGATGCAGCTCACCAACGTCGTGCTCGGCGGCACCCTCGTGCAGCACCTCGGCGACCTGCCGACGGCGGCCTCGCTGCTGCGCCACGCCCCCGCGCAATTCCCGGTCGGCGAGGAGTTCGCCCTGCACGAGATCGTGCTCGAGTCGGACTCGGCGATGGCCCGTGCCGCGGGGACGACGCGCCTGGAGGGCGCGTCATTCCACCACCAGGGGATCGGACGTCTCGCGGACGACCTGCGACCGGTGGGCACCGCGCCCGACGGTCTGCTCGAGGCGGTGGAGCACCGCACGCACTGGCTGCTCGGGATGCAGTGGCACCCCGAGGACACCGCCGAGCGTGATCCCGCCCAGCAGCGGATCTACGACGCGTTCGTCTCCCGGGCGCGCGAGTCGGCGTCGACGCGGTAGGGCGACGACGGCGACGTCACCCAGCGCAGCCCCGCGGTGATCGCCGCGCCGAGCGGCCACAGCACGAGCCGCTCGGTGACCGGCAGCAGCGGCAGGCGCAGGGGGATGCGCGCCCACGCCGGCAGCGTCGCGACGGTGGCCGCAGCGAGCAGCGCGTAGGCGGCGCGGGCCGGCGGGTCGAGCGGCGGCGTGAGGAGCAGGTATCGCGCGGCGTCGCGGCTCTCGCGCGTCGACCGCAGCTCGCGCTTGTACGCGCGCAGCTGCGTGCCGAGCTCGCGCTCGGTGCGGGGCGGGCGCTCCACGCCGAGCGCCTCGGCGACGTGCGCCATGTCGGCGACGTAGCCGTCGCAGCCCGCCTGGTCGAGCGGCCGCTCGCCGAACCGCTGGTGCGCCACGAGGAACGACTCGACCTCCGCGACGTGCACCCACTTGAGCAGGTGCGGGTCGCTCGCCGAGTACGGGCGCCCGTCCGGCGCGGTGCCGACGACGCGGGAGTGCACGTCGCGGATGCGCGCGATGGTGCGCTCGGCCATCGCGGCGGGGCCGAACGTGGTGACGGCGAGGAAGTCCGCGGTGCGCTGCAGGCGGCCCCACGGGTCGGTGCGGTAGTCGGAGTGCTGCGCGACGCCGGCCATCGCGAGCGGATGCAGCGACTGCAGCAGCAGCGCGCGCAGCCCACCGATGAACATCGAGGCGTCCGCGTGCACGCGGCGGATCGGGCGGTCCTCCGCGTACCAGCGCTCGCCCGGCGCCTCCATCAGCGCGCGTGCGCGCTCCTCACCGTCCGGTCCGACGACGTAGCGGCGCAGCGTGTCCGCCATCGACTCGCGCACCGTCGCGACGGCCCGCGTGACGCGCGCGACGTCGAGGTGCTCGGGCAGGGGGAGCCGCACGCATCGATCGTGTCATCGGACGTCGCCCGATCGCCACCCGTGCGCACAAGTACGCTTGACCCGATGCCGAGGTGGGTCCCCCGCGCCATTGCGCTGTTCTGGGGCGGCTTCCTCGCCGCGCTCGCGATCCGGGCGGTGTTCCACCGGCTCTCGAGCTTCCTGCTGCTCGTCCTCGTCGCGGTGTTCCTCGCGTTCGCGCTCGAGCCCGCGGTCAACGCGCTCCACCGCCGGCGCTGGCCCCGCGGCGCCGCGACGGTGGCGCTCCTCGTCGCCGTCCTCGCGGGCTTCGGCATCCTCGTCGGCGCGATCGGCGCGCTCGTCGCCGGCCAGGCCCGCGACCTCGTGGACAACCGCGCGACCTACGTCGACGAGACCGTCGACTTCCTCAACGACGCGTTCGGCACGTCCATCGACGCCTCGCGCTGGAACGAGGCGATCGACGACCCCGACGGCAGCGTGCAGTCGTTCTTCGACCGCCAGCAGGGTCGCGTCCTGCGGCTCTCGGTGAGCGCACTCGGCAGCACGCTCCAGGTGCTCACGATCCTCCTCTTCACCTTCTACCTCGCGGCCGACGGGCCGCGGCTGCGGCGCGCCATCTGCTCGCGGCTCGCGCCCGACCGCCAGCGCGTCGTGCTCCAGATCTGGGGCCTCGCCATCGACAAGACGGGCGGCTACATCTACTCGCGCCTCCTGCTCGCGACGCTCTCCTCGCTGGCGCACGGGATCGCGTTCCAGATCGTCGGCACGCCGTACCCGGTCGTGCTCGCGCTGTGGGTCGGCATCATCTCCCAGTTCCTGCCCGTCGTCGGCACGTACCTCGCCGGCGTGCTCCCGGTGCTCCTCGCCTTCCTCGACTCGCCCGTGCGGGCCCTCGCGGTGATCGTCGTCATCGCGGTGTACCAGCAGTTGGAAAACTTCCTCCTCGCGCCCCGCATCACCGCCCACACGCTCGAGATCCATCCCGCCGTCGCGTTCGGCTCCGCGATCGCCGGCGGCGCCCTGCTCGGCCCGATCGGCGCCCTGCTCGCGCTCCCCGTCGCCGCGATGGCCCAGGGGATCGTGAGCGAGTGGGGCCACCGCCACGAGCTCGTGATCGACCCGCTCTTCGACACCCTGCCGCCGCAGCACCGGCGACGCCCGGAGTGAGGCGGCTCGCCCCACTCGTCGCCTCGGCCCTGCTCGCCGGTGCGGCCGGGGTGCTCGGCGGTGCGCGCATCTCGCGGGCCGACGACGCGACGACGACGACCAGCACGAGCACGACCAGCACCAGCTCGACGACGACCAGCACGACCACGACCGTCCCCGCGACGTCGGTCCCCTCGACGTCGAGCACCGGCCCCGTCGCCACGACCCGCCTCCGCTACCCCGCGTACTCGCGCGTCTCGCCCCCCGCGCTCCCGCCGCGCTCCGGCGACGGCCGCCGCGTCGTCTATTCCAACCGCCTGCAGTGGGTCTGGGTCGTCGACCGCGACGGCACCGTGGTGCGGGCGATGCCCGTCTCGGGACGCCGCGGCGTGCCCGAGGCCGGCGCGTACCGCGTCACGAGCCAGTCGCCGAAGTCGTTCAGCCTCGACTTCGACGGCGTGTGGTTCGACCACATGACGCGATTCGCCTTCGGCCCCGACGGCGGCAACGTCGGCTTCCACGCCATCCCGCGCCAGTACGGCAAGGTGATGCAGACCGAGGAGCAGCTCGGCACCTTCCAGGGCAGCGGTTGCGTGCGCATGGCCCCGGAGGACGCGCGCTTCGTCTACCGCTGGGCGCGGCCCGGCACCCCCGTCGTCGTCGTCCCGTAGCGGGCGAGCTCCGAACGGAGCAGGTCGAGCCCGAGGTTGCCGAGGTCCAGCGCGTGGGCGTGCCACGCGCGCAGGTCGAACGCGGCGCCCAGCCTGCGCCGCGCGTCGTCGCGCAGCCCGAGCCACACGCGCTCGCCGAGCTTGTACGAGATCGCCTGCGCCGGCCAGCCGAGGTAGCGGTCGATCTCCGAGCGGTTGAACGCGTCGTCGCTCGACGACCGCGCGGAGAGGAACTCGAGGGCGAGCGCCGGCGTCCACCGCTCGCCCGGGTGCCACGGCCAGTCGCGCGGGATCGTGCGCTCGCAGTGCAGGCCGATGTCCACCACGACGCGCGCGGCGCGGAACGCCTGCGCGTACAGGTAGCCCAGCCGGTACTCGGGCCGATCGAGGAAGCCGAGCTCGTCCATCAGCCGCTCCGCGTACAGCGCCCATCCCTCGCCGTGCCCGCTGACGAACTCGTTGCGCTGGAAGCGCGAGAGCCGCTCGCGGTTGACGATCGCGGTGCCGATCTGGAGGTGGTGGCCGGGTACGCCCTCGTGGTATGCGGTCGTCGGCTCGCTCCACATGGGGAAGCGCGTGCGACCGTTGGCCGGGTACCACGTCGTCCCGGGGCGCGCGAGGTCCTCGCTCGGCGGCATGTAGTACATCGCCGCCGCGCCGCCCGGCGGTGCGATCATCGCGGTGACCGTGCGGATCCCGTCGGGGATCGCGAAGTGCCCGCCCGCGACGAGCCGCGACATCGCCTCGTCCATGAGCGACTGCAGCCAGTCGCGCAGCCGGTCCTCGCCCTCGATCGAGTGCTCGGGCGCGGTGTCGAGGTGGCGCCGCACCTCGTCGAGTCCCGCCCCGGGGAGGATCTCGGCCGCGCACGCGCGCAGCTCGGCGTCGAGCCGCGCGACCTCGCCGAACGCCCACGCGTACGCGTCGTCGGCGTCCACGTCCATGCCCATGTAGCGGCGCCGCGCGATCGCGTGCCGCTCCTCGCCGACGCCGTCGCGCGGGTCGGCCACCGGCGCGTACTCCCCGCGCAGGAACGCCGCGGTCTCGGTCAATGCGCGGGACGCGCCCGCCGCCGCGGCCTCCAGCCGCGCCGTCGGCGCGCCCGCGACCGCCGCGCCACGGGCCGCGAGGCCAGTGAAGAACCCGGGCGCCGCGGCCGTGCCCGCCCACCCCTCGAGCATCGCGGCGACCGCGAGCACCTGCCGGCGTTGCGCGACGACGCCCCGCTGCATCCCGAGGCGCCAGGTCTCCCGCATCCCCGCGTACGCGGCGGGGACGCGCTCCATGCGGGCCGCGATCGTGGCCCACTGCCCGGCGGTGTCGGTGGGCATGAGGTCGAAGACGCTGCGGGCGTAGTCCACGTCGCCGGCGAGGACGCGGATCGTGCGGAGGTGCTCGCCGGCGGCGCGCTCGATCGCGGACATCTCGAGGGAGTTGCGCAGCACCCCGGCCGCGAGGCGGTCGCGGTCGCCCGACGCGTCGAGCGCGTCGAGGCCGGCGAGGGTGCGGCGGTCGAGCGCCTCGCGCGCCTCGTGGCCCGCGGGGCTGAAGTCGGTCATCTCCTCGTCGCGCCCGGGGATGCCGAGCGCGGTGGCGAAGCCGGGATCGAGCTCGGCGAGGCGGTCGATGTAGGAGTCGGAGAGCGCCCAGACGGCGGAGGTCGTCACGTCAGTGCGTGCCCTTGTCGCGCAGGTGGCGCCCGACGTACGCGACGACGACCTGGCGGCGCTCGACGTCGACGAAGAAGTGGATGCGCGCCTCGCCCACGCGGATGTGCGGCTTGGCGAGCACCTGCCGACCGTACCAGTCGATCGCGTAGTCGAGTCCGTAGCGGTGCACCGCCTCGTCGCTGATCGACGGCGCGAAGTTGGAGATCGCCTCGCCGCAGTCGAGGACGAACTGCGCGTCCGAGATCCGCCCGCGCACGAAGGGTCCGGCGACCTCGTCGAGCTTCATGAGCTTGGCCGCGACGCTGCGGCCGTTCATGAGGTGCGTCTCGTGCGCCGAGGCGATCGCACGCTCGTGGAACACGAGGTTGCGCAGGTGGCGCTTGGAGTACTCGACCGCCTCGGAGAGCCGCTCGAGGTACGACGAGTCCTGGCCGAGGAGGACGAAGCTCATGAGCCGGTCCTTCTGGCGGTCGAGCTCGTCGAGCCGCGCGGCGGTCGCCTGCTCGGTGAGCGTCATGTTCTCGAGCAGCTCCTCGATGTAGGTCTCGCGCTCCTGCAGCCGCGTCTCGAGGTCGGCGATGCGCGGCGCGAGGTCGGCGGTGCGCGGCGCGAGGTCGGCGGTGCGCGGCGCGACGTCCGTGCCGCGCGACTCGTGGTCGGCGGGCGCCGCGGGGCGGGCGGGGCGGATGATGATCGGCACGAGCGACGCGCTCGCGGCGCCGATGAGCCGGCGCATGAGCGCGTCGTCGTCGCGATCGTGGTGCTCCTCGGTCCCGCCCGGGCCCGGCCACACGACCGTCACCCAGCGGTCGGCGACGACGCGCGCGCCGAACAGCTCGTTGAAGCCCTTCTCGGCGTCCACCGAGGTGAGGTGCGCGAGGTGCGCGATGCCGACCAGCTGGCGCGCGGTGGTCTCGTCCGTGATCGTGCGGGGGCCCTTGCCCGCGGTGACCTCGATGACGACGGGGAGGCGGCGGCTCGGTGCCTGGCAGTACGCGGCCACGGCCTGGCCCTCGAGGGCGGTGTCGGCCGGCCACGGACGCGGCTCGATGCGGCGGTCGGCGTCCGTCGCGCGCATCACCCGCGACACGTCGACGAGGAGGTCGACGAGCGCGGGATCGGGGCGCTCGACCGCGCGGCGGGGGAGCACCTCGGCCCGCGTGGGCTTCAGCTCGCGCCGCACGTCGAAGTACCACTCGCTGCGCGTGCGTAGCAGCGTCACGGTGGTCGCGCGCGCGACCGTGCGGTCGCCGTCCGGCTCGAGCAGCTCGACCTGGAAGGCCGGGTCGCCGTGCCCGCCGCGCCGCGACACGCGCACGGTCGCGGGGCGCGCGTCCTCCGGCGCGACGCGGCGCAGCCAGTCCTCGATCCGCGCGTGGACGTCCTTGCGAGGGTCCGTGGCGGCCCGCGGCGCGGTGAGGGAGGCGCCGTACGTGGTGATCATGTGTCCGCCGTCCGGGGCGCGGTCGCGCCGGCGGTCGCCGGCCGGCGCGCGAGGAGCTGCGTCGTCGCGCTCGCGCCGTCGTGGTAGCGGCCCTCGTGGATCTCGCGCTCGACCTCGCGTGCCACGACGAGGTCCCACCCGGCGAAAGCAGCGCGCACCTCCCCGAGCGTCACGGTGAGCTCGGGTGCCTGCGGGCCGCCGACGCCGCGCCCGACGTTGGCCGGGCGGTAGGCCTCGAGGAGGTACCAGCCGCCGGGCCGCACGGCGCGCGCGATCCGCGCATGCACGTCGGCGCGCAGGGCGGGCGCCATGTGGCAGAACACCGAGACGACGAGGTCCCACGCGTCGGTGCCGAGGTCCCAGGTGGCGAGGTCGCCGGCGCGGGCGTCCACGCGCGCGCCGCGCTGCGCCGCGAGGCGCAGCGCCTTGGCCACCCCCACCGGCGAGAGGTCGACCGTGGTGACGTCGTGGCCGAGTCCCGCGAGCCAGACGCCGTTGCGACCCTCGCCGTCGCCGATGCACAGCGCGCGCATCCGGCTCCCCGCGAGCGCGGGCAGCGCCATCGACTCGCGGAGGAAGTCGTTGGGTTCGGTGCCGAAGCCGTACTCGTCCCCGGCGTACCGATCGTCCCAGCTGATCCCGCTCGAGGTCGTCGACACGCGCGCAGTCTACGGATGGCCCTCCCGCCGTCGGCCCGTGGCTACCGTGGCGCGGTGCTCGCGGAGACGATCGTCGGCGGCGCGGCCACGGTGTCGGCGGTCGCGTTCTCGTGGCCGCAGGTCGTGCGCGGGTGGCGCACCGACTCCGTCGAGGGCGTGGCACCGCGCACCTTCCTGCAGACCGCGTGCGGCAGCTCGCTGTGGACCGCGTACGGCGCCGCGATCGGCGACGTACCGCTCGTGGTGGCCAACTCGTCGATCGTGCTCGCCGCGCTCCTCGTCCTGTTGCTCTGCGTGCGCCACGGCCGGATCCGCATCGTCGAGATCGCCGCCGCGCTCGCCGGCACCGCGGCGCTGGGATGGGTCGCCGCCGCACGCTCCGACGCCGCGCTCGGCCTCGCGTCGCTGTGCGTCGGGACGCCGGCGATCATCCCGCAGACGTGGCGGGTGTGGCGCACCGAGCGCCTCTACGGCGTCTCGGCCGTGATGTACGCGACGCTCGCGGCGTGCTGCGCCTGCTGGTTCGCCTACGGCGTGATGATCGGCGACGCCTTCGTGGCGCTGCCCAACGTGGTGGGCATCACATGCGCGTCATACATCGCGTGGCGCGCCCACGACTCCCACCGCCGCTACGCCAGCCTGACCTCCGCGGAGGCGACGCCGCAGCGCGGGTGACGCGCGGTGACCCGCACGGTCGTCCCGGCGGGCGCGCGCACCACCCAGCGATGCGAGAGACGGTCGGGCGTGCCGTCCGACATCGCGCCGCCGTCATGGGTGAAGGCGGAGCGCCCCGCCAGCTGGCCCGCGCGCACCCGGGCCTCGCCGTCGACGACGGTCGCCCCCTCGAGCTCGAGCGTGATGGGTAGCACCAGTCGGTGCTCGCGCGCCCACTGCGTGACCTCGGTGCCGAGCCAGCCGACGTTGGCCACGCCGACGCGCACCGCCCACGCCTCGCCGCCGAGCCGCTCGGCCTCCGCCCGCTTGATCTCGAGTCGGGGCGACGCCATCGCCTGGTGGATCGCGACGTCCACGTGGGGGGCGACCTCGGCGGCGAGGTGGCGCGACGGCGCATTGATCCACACGCGAAAGGCGTCGACGCCGCCGATCTCGACGCGCCCGAGCTGCGGATGGTCGTACGGGCGCCAGGGCAGGTAGCCGTCGACGCCCTGCGCGTCGCACCAGCGGCAGACCGCGAGCTCCTGTGCGGTCGTCGGCCCGACGTACCAGATGTCCGTCGGCGAGTGCTCGCCGGTCGCACGGTAGATCGCGTCCCAGAACTCGGTGGTCCACGAGTAGACGCCGAGGTGCTCGTACGCCCAGTCGTCGCCGGCCCCGCCCATCACGTGGGCCTTGTCCCAGGTGAGGTCCTCGTACACGGAGTGCACGGGGTACGTCGTGAGCGGCGTCGAGTAGGCGCCGAAGGTGCGGAAGATGTGGAGGTCGATCGGCGGCAGCTTGGAGTCGGGCTGGCTGCTGCTCGGCCGGAGCATGAATCCGCCGGACGTGTGGAAGGCGTTGTATCCGCACACGTTGGGCCGCGCGCGCACGGCGCGTACGAGCGCGTCGATCTCGGGCTCCGAGAGCGGGTGGTCGCCGGAGCCGGCCACCTCGGCGCCCCAGCCGGCGGGGAAGTTGCGGTTGAGGTCGAGGCCCGCCGGATCGCGCGGCGTCGGGATGGTGAAGCCGTCGTGGTCCTCCACGAGGCCCTCGGTGAGGAGGCGGTAGCGCGTCGCGCCCGCCGGCGCGCCGAGCGGTCCTACGTGCACCATGATGCGCGGCTCCTCGGGGTGCGGCGTCCATGCGCCGTCGGGGTCGGGGATGCGCATCGTGAGGATCCGACCGTCGCCGTCGACGTCCTGCGGGTGCAGGCCGGGCCAGCGGTGCCCGTCGCGCCACGGCCACGGCCGCACGCTCGAACGGTGGAACCGGGGGCTGTCCGCGAGCGCGTCCTCGACGCCGTCGGGGTTCACCCGCGGCGCGACGTAGAAGGTCCGCGTGCGCAACGCCTCGGTCACGATCGGGTCGCCCGCCGCGTGGCGCGTGACGAGCGCGTGGATGATGTGGAGCGCGGCGACGCCACCGGTCACCTCGGTGGCGTGGATGTTGGCGTCCACCCAGTGCGCGGGCTTGGTGTCGTGCGCCCCCGTCGTCGAGTCGGTGATCGTCGCGACGAGCAGCTCGCGTCCCCGGTGCGAGCGTCCGTACGCCTCGACGGTGAGCACGCGCGGGTGGGCGGCGGCCGTCTGGCGCAGCCACGCGGCCATCTCGTCGTATCGGAGGAACCTGTCGAAGTCGTACGCGATCGCGGTCATGTGGCGAACCTAGTGGGCGGCCCGGCCGGCGTCGGCTGGCAGACTCGGCGCGTGGGGCGGGCCCGATTCGACGAGGTCCTCGACGGGCTCGTCGCGCGGGGCGCGCTCGGCGCGCAGGATGCGGCGTCGTTGCGCACGGCGAGCCGCTGGCCGTTCGGCGCGGTCGAGGCGGCCGCGGCCCTCGGCGGGCTGCTCGTCGGCGTCGGCGTGCTCGTCGTGCTCGGCTCGCTCGTGGCCGATCTCTCGCAGCTGGCCTTCGCGGCGGTCCTGCTCGTGCTCGCGGCGGCCGCATGGCTCGCGCGCCGTGCGCTCGGGGGCCGGACGGGTGCCGTGCTCGCGCGCGACGTGCTCGAGGTGGTCGCCATCGCGCTCGCGGCCTTCGCCGTGGGCACGGCCGTCGACCGGACGGGGCTCCGTGGCGAGGCCACGGCGTTCGTCGTCGCGCTGCCGGTGGCGCTGCTCGGCGCGTGGCGGGCGGGCCGCACGCGCGTCGCGGGCTCGGTGGTCGGCCCCGTGGCGAGCGTCGTCGCCGCGCTCGCGGGGACCGCCCTGCTGCGCGACGACGCCGACATCGCGGCGCTCGTGCTCGTCACGGTCGGCACCGCGATCCTCGTCTGGGTGGGTCGCGCGCGGCCCGGCGCACCGTCGGTCGCCCGCCTCGTCGGGGCGCTGGCGGTCACCGTCGGGGTGCTCGTGCCGCCGCCCGACCAGGCGCCCGAGGCGCTGCGCGTCGCGGCCTCGCTCGCGGTCGCGATCGCGCTCTTCGTGGTCGGCGCGCGCGCCGTCCGCCTCGAGGTGCTCGCGCCCGCGGCGGTCGGCCTCGCGTGGGCGGTGTACCGCGCGCTCGACGCGGCGATCGAGGACGACACGCTCGTGGGCGCGGCGACGATCGTGATCGGCGCGGTGGTGCTGGCGGCGACGGTGCGCCGCCTGCGCGTCTCCCGCCCCCGCGGTTAGCGTGACGACGCGGGTCGCTAGCTCAGCTGGGAGAGCAACGGACTTTTAATCCGGAGGTCCTGGGTTCGATCCCCAGGCGACCCACATGATCACTTATCTGCTTCGATTCCCCCGACAGGCCTGGCGCTTCCTCTATCGGCACCGACATCCCGTTCGTGACGTCATCCGTGCTCGGAAGATCCGCCGGATTTCCGTCACGGAGCTGATCGCCGAGCAGGAGCGCCGCTTTGCCGATGCCGGTCTTGACTGGCAGCGTGCGCGCAACGCAGTCGAGGCGGTAGTCGGACCCAACGAGGACCCGAGCAGCCATCGCTCCGAGCACTACGAAGTCTTCGCAGCGCTCTGCGAAACGATGGCGGTCCGCGACGTGCTCGAGATCGGCACCGCGGAGGGAGAGTTCACCGCGTTCATGGCCCGACTGGCGCCCAGCAGCAGGGTGGTGACGATCGACCTTCCATCGACGGATGAACGCTTCTGGCGCGCCACGCGTGCCGGAACCTCCACACGGGAGGGTGGCGCGGACGCGAAGGACATCGCGGCAAGGGACGGGCGGCTTGCCGCACACCCGAACGTGTCGTCGATCCCCATGAACTCCCTGATGCTGTCGTCCATTCGCGATGCCCAGTACGACGTGGTGTGGGTCGATGGCGACCACTCCTACCCCATCGTTGCGGTGGACATCGTCAACTCGTTGCGCATCGTCCGGCCTAACGGTGTCGTCCTCTGTGATGACGTATATCTCGGACGATCCGATCACTCAGCGTGGGTTGGCGACGAGACCAGCGCGACGTTGGACGCCCTTGAGCGAGCAGGGCTCGTGGAGGTACACCTCGTGCTGAAGAAGCTCTTCCCCTCGAAGAACTACGACCTCGCACGTCGCCGCTACGTCGCAATAGTCCGGCCGCTGCCCTCGGCGTGGCAGGCGCCCGTGCGCTCCGAAGGGTCAGCGACCTAGGCGATCCGGCGCGAGGCGCTGCATGCGTGCGGCGAGTCGCCGGTGCGTCGCCAGCATCTCGTCCGTGCGCCGGCTCACCAGCGCACCCCCGCGCACCACGGCACGCCCGTGCACGATCGTGTCGCGCGCCGCGACCGGCCCGCACCGCAGCCACGCCTCGATCGGGTCGGCGAGCGCCCCGGCGAACGCCGGCCCCGTGAGCGACCACACCGCGACGTCGCCCACCGCACCCGGCGTCAGTTCGCCGATCTCGCCGACGCGCCCGAGGCAGCCCGCCCCGCCGCGCGTCGCACACTCGAGCGCCATGCGCGCGGTGCCGGCGTCCGCGCCGCTGCGGAGCTTGGCCAGCAGCATCGCCTGGCGCGCCTCCATCCACAGCGAGGCCGAGTCGGCCGACGATGAGCCGTCGACGCCGAGCCCCACGTGGACGCCCGCGGCCCGCAGGTCGACGACCGGCGCGATGCCGGAGGCGAGGATGAGGTTGCTCGACGGGCAGTGGGCGACGCCGACCCGCGCGGCGCCGAGACGGCGCACCTCGTCGGGGTCGGGCATCACGCAGTGCGCCAGCCACGCGCGGTCGCTGCACCAGCCCACCTCCGACAGGTATTCCGCGGGCCGGCAGCCGAAGGTCGCGAGCGAATAGGCGTCATCCTCGGCGTTCTCCGCGAAGTGGGTGTGGAGCCGCACGTCGAGCCGCTCGGCGAGGCGTGCCGAGTCGACCATGAGCGCCTTGGTGACGCTGAACGGCGAGCACGGCGCGAGCGCGACGCGCACCATCGCGCCGTGCCCGCGGTCGTGGTGCCGGGCGACCGCGGACTCGCTCTCCGCGAGGATCGTGTCGTGGTCCTGGACCACGTCGTCGGGCGGCAGTCCGCCGTCCTTCTCCGAGAGCGACATCGACCCCCGCGTGGGGTGGAAGCGCACGCCGAGATCGCGCGCCGCGGCGATCTCCGCGGCGAGCAGGTCGCCCGCCCCCGCGGGGTGCACGTAGAGGTGGTCGGTGGAGGTGGTGCAGCCCGAGAGCGCGAGCTCGGCGAGCCCGACCCATGCCGAGACGTGCGCCGACTCCTCGTCGAGCGCGCGCCACAGCGGGTAGAGCGAGCGCAGCCAGCCGAAGAGCGGCGCGCCCGTCATCGGCGGATAGGCCCGCGTGAGGTTCTGGTACAGGTGGTGGTGGGTGTTGACGAGACCCGGCGTGACGAGGCAGTCCGTCGCGTCGATCGTCTCGCGCGCCGCGGGGGCCGGACCGGTGCCGACGGCGGAGACGAGGCCGCCGGTGATCGCGACCCAGCCGCCGGCGAGCTCGCGCCGCGCGTCGTCCATCGTCGCGACGAGCGACGCACCCGCGATGACGAGGTCGGCCGGCGCCCCGCCGGCCCCCGACGCGGCGGTCAGACGTTGAGGTCGCGGAGCTCGCTCCCCGCGTGGCGCGCCTCGCCGTCGCGCCAGAGGAGGTGACCGAGGAGGGCGGCGATCGCGGCGGTCGAGAGGCCGACGACGATCGGGAAGGCGAGGAGCGCCACGACGAGCACGACGGCGCCGGCCACGGTCAGCGCCCCGTGCGCCGGCGGGCGGGCTTCCACGCCCACGCCTCGATCTCCACCGCACCGCCCGCGGGCAGCGCCGCCACGCCCACGGTGCTGCGCGCGGGGCGCACGTCGCCGAAGCCCGCGACGTACGCCTCGTTGAACGTCGTGAAGGTGTCCATGTCGGCGAGGAAGCACATCGTCTTGCGCACGTCGGCGAGCGTCGCGCCCTCGGTCCGGAGGTGGCCCTTCAGGTTCTCGATCGCCTGCGTCGTCTGGGCGCGCACGCCGCCCGGCACCAGCGCGCCGTCCTTGAGCCCGAGCTGGCCCGAGACGATGATCCAGTCGCCGGCGCGCACGACGGGCGAGTAGGGCCCGATCGGTTTGGCCGCGCGCGACTTCGCCACGCCCGCATCGTAGACGCCGCGTCGGTCCTACGATTGCCCGCCGTGCCGCCGATCCCGCGCCGTGCGTTCGTGCGCGGTGCGGCGCACGCGATCGCAGGACTCGTCGCGGTGCCCGCCGTCGGCGCGCTCGCCGGCTGCGGCGGCGACGGCGCGGCCGAGGGTCCCGCCGGGGGCGACGGCGCACCGTTCCAGCTCGTCCAGCGGTTCCCGCAGGTGCTCGTGCCGGGCCGCGTGCGGCTCCCGGTGTCGCTCGGCGGCACCGCGGGCCTGCTCGGCGCCGGCGCCGCGCTGCCCGACGTGCTCGAGGGTCGCATCGTCGACGCGCTCGACGGTCGCACCGTCGCGGGGTCCGTCTCCGCACGGCGGCACGGCGACTCGCTCGCCGTGCCGTATTGGCCCTTCCTCGTCGATCTCGACGCCGTCGGCACCTACACGCTGCTCGTCGACGGTGCGGCGCCCGAGGGGGCGTCCTTCAGCGTGCAGGACCGCGCGGCGGTCACGGTGGCCGGCGTCGGCGACGCGCTCCCGCCCCACGACGGCCCGACCACGGCGGACCCGCGCGGCGTCTCGCCCGTCTGCACGCGCACGCCCGCGCCGTGCCCGTTCCACGCCGTCACGCTGCGCGAGGCACTCGCCGCGGGGCGGCCGGTCGCGTACCTCGTGGGCACCCCCGCGCACTGCAGCACCGGCACGTGCGCGCCCGGGCTCGACGCGCTCATGGAGGTCGCGGCGCGCGTCGGCGGCGCGGTGACGTGCGTGCACGCCGAGGTCTACGCCGACGAGGCCGCCACGGTCGTCGCGCCCGCGGTCGAGGCCGCGGGGCTCACCTACGAGCCGGCGCTGTGGGTGACCGGCGCGGACGGGCGCATCGTCGCACGGCTCGACGCCGTGTTCGACGCGGGGGAGATCGCCGACGCGCTCGCGTCGGCGGGCGTCAGCTGAAGCTCTGACCGCACCCGCACGTGCGGGTGGCGTTGGGGTTCGAGATCTTGAACCCCGAGTCCTGCAGGCCGTCCTGGTAGTCGAGGCTCGCGCCCTGCAGCAGCTGCGACGACTGCGGATCGACGACGACCCGCACCTCGCCGTAGGTCTGCACCTGGTCGTCCTTGGCGAAGTCGCCGTCGAAGTACATCTCGTAGGAGAAGCCCGAACACCCGCCCGGGCGTACCGCGACGCGGAGCGCGAGCTCGCCCGCGTTCTCGGCGGCGAGCAGTTCCTTGACCTTGGCGGCGGCTTTGTCGGTGAGCGTGATCATGGTGACGACCAGAGTACAAGGACGGTCGGTCCCCGCGGCGTGCGCAGCCGTAGCCTTGGGCGCATGACGGCCCGCCGGGTGCCGCCCCCCTCGGCCGACGACGTCCGCGGCATGCTCCGCGCGGTCATCGATCCCGAGCTGGGCGACAACATCGTGGACCTCGGTATGGCGACCGACGTCACGGTCGACGCCGAGGGCCTCGTCACCATCGGCATCAAGCTCACGATCAAGGGCTGCCCCCTGCGCGCCCAGATCAAGCAGGACGTCGAGTCGCGCGTCGCCACCCACCCCGGCGTGTCGCGCGTGCGCATCGAGTGGGGCGAGATGACCCAGGACGAGCGCGCCGCGGTCATGACCCGCGCCCGGTGGAGCGCCCGCGAGCGCGCCACCGACACCCAGGTGCCCGCCACGACGCGCGTCCTCGCGATCGCCTCGGGCAAGGGCGGCGTCGGCAAGAGCTCCGTCACCGCCAACCTCGCGGTGGCCCTCGCCGCCGAGGGCCGCACGGTGGGCGTGCTCGACGCCGACATCTGGGGCTTCTCGATCCCGCGGATGCTCGGCATGTCCGACCGGCTCGAGGCGCGCCGCGTGGAGGGCGCCGACAAGCCGCGCATGATCCCGAGGGAGCGCCGCGTCGGACCCGGGCTGCTCAAGGTCGTGAGCACCGGCATGCTCGTCGACGACGAGGGCACCGCGCTGATGTGGCGCGGGCTCATGCTCACCAAGGCCGTCGAGCAGTTCCTCCACGACGTGCACTGGGGCCCGCTCGACTACCTCCTCATCGACATGCCGCCGGGGACCGGCGACGTGCAGATGGGACTCGCGCGGATGCTCCCGCGCACCGACCTCGTGATCGTCACCACGCCCGCCACCTCCGCGCAGAAGGTCGCGATCCGCGCCGCCGACATGGCGCGCCGCAGCTTCCTACGCGTCGCCGGCGTGGTGGAGAACATGAGCCACTTCACCTGCGAGCACGGTGAGCGGTACGCGCTCTTCGGCGAGGGCGGGGGCGAGGCACTCGCGCGCGAGATCGGCGCCGAGCTGCTCGGGCGGATCCCGATCGAGCCCGAGGTGGCCGCCGGCGGCGACGCGGGGGAGCCCGTCGCGCTCGCGGGCCGCACCGCAGCGGCCGAGGCGTTCCGCGACGTGGCCAAGCGCATCATCTCCGAGACCGTCCCCGTCGCCGAGATGGCGGGATGCTCGGCGCGCCTCCTCGAGCGCGTCGAGGTGGCGCTCGGCGCGACTCAGCGCGGCTCGAGCGCCTCGTAGTCCGGGTCGCCGGGCAGCGCGATGCCCGTGACGCGACCCTCCGCATCGACCCGCAGCCTCGGCAGCACCGCGACGGGCCGCTCGGTGGCGTCGGCCGCGCCGAGCGCAGCGTCCACGTCGCGGTGCGCGGCGAGGAACTCGAGGTTGCTCACCGTGGGCGGGTACATCCCGTAGCGGCCCGCCGCGTGCTCCGCGAGCGCGACGGCGGGCGCGACCCAGCGGCTCGCGATCGTCTCGTGCGCGTCGTGGAGCGGCTCCTGGTCCGCCGGCGCCCGCGCCACGAAGAACCGCGTGTCGAAGCGCCGTGCCTCGCCCGGCGGCGTCACCCAGTGGCTCACGTACGCGAGCTCGTCGACGGCGAGCACGAGCCCCTCGCGACGGCACAGCGCCGCGATGCCGAGCGAGCCGTCGTGCACCTCGCGCCGCGCCGCGGGCCAATGCGCCGCGCCGGCGTCGCCGGCGGCGGCGAGTCGCGGGTGCCGGCCGTCCGCGCCGCGCGCGAGGAGGACCCCCGCCTCCTCGAAGCTCTCGCGGATCGCGGCCACGTAGTAGCCGAGCCCGCCGGACGGCACGCCGAGGCGCGCGCTCGCGGTCGCGTCGTCGAGTCCGGCGCACGCCGCCGCGGCGTCGGCCGAGGCGTCGGCGTCGTCGACGCGCCCGCCGGGGAAGACGTGCATGCCGCCGGCGAAGGCGGCGCGCGTCGTGCGCTGCACCATGAAGACCTCGAGTCCGTCGCGGCCGTCGCGCACGAGCATGACGGTCGCCGCGGGCCGCACGGGCACCTCGGGCGGGTCCTCCGACGCGCGCGACCCGGGCACGGCGGGTGGAACCGTCACGCGACGACACTAGGTTCGGCGCCGTGAGTTCGGTGTCGGTCGACACTGCGGGACGTCCGCCGTCCGTGGACGCCCTCGCGCGCGATCTCGCCCGCGACTCCCGGTTGCCGCACGCGCTGCTCGTCGACTGCGCACGGCGCGCCGTCGCGTCGTCGCCGCGCGACGCGGCCGCCGCGGCGGCGCACGAGGCCGAGGTGCTGGAGCGCGACCTGCTCGCCGACGTCGTCAACGCGACCGGCGTCCTGCTGCACACCAACCTGGGTCGCGCACCGCTCGAGGCGGTGCTCACGGGGCGCGCCACCAGCCTCGAGTTCGACCTCGCGCGCGGCTCGCGCGGCTCGCGCCAGCGCTCGGTGGGCCGTCTCGCCGCGCTCGCCTGCGGCGCGGAGGACGCGATGGTGGTGAACAACAACGCCGCCGCCGTCCTGCTCGTGCTCGCGGCGCTGGGGGCCGGCCGCGACGTCGCGGTGTCGCGCGGCGAGAGCGTCGAGATCGGCGGCGGCTTCCGCGTGCCCGAGGTGCTGGAGCAGTCGGGCGCGCGCCTCGTGGACGTCGGGACGACCAACCGCACGCGGCTGCGCGACTACCGCAAGGCCGTCGAGTCCCGCCGCCACGACGTGGCGATGGTCCTCAAGGTCCACCCGTCCAACTACCGCGTCGAGGGCTTCGTCGAGGACACGCCGGTGCGCGAGCTCGCCACGCTCGGGGTGCCGGTCGTGGCCGACATCGGGTCCGGCCTGCTCGACGCGACGTGCCCCTGGCTGCAGGGCCGCGTCGAGCGCGTGCCCGCGTGGCTCGCGACGGAGCCGGCCGCGCGCCAGACGATCGGCGATGGCGCGGCGCTCGTGACGTTCAGCGGCGACAAGCTCCTCGGCGGCCCGCAGAGCGGCGTCATCGCCGGGCGTGCCGAGCTCGTGCGGCGCTGCGCCGAGCACCCGCTCGCCCGCGCGGTGCGACCCGGCGGCACGACCGTCGCGCTGCTCCAGCGCGCGCTCCTCGCGCACCTCGGGCGCACCGCCTGCGACGAGGTGCCCTTCTGGCGCATGCTCGCGATCCCGCTCGAGCGCGTGCGCGAGCGCGCGCGCGACGTCGCCGCGCGGGCCGGCGCCCACGTCGACGACCTCGCCCTCGACTCGCTCCCGGGCGCCGGCTCCGCGCCCGGCGCCACGATCCCGTCCTGGGGCGTGCGGGTGCGCGGCGACGCGTCGCGCGCGCTGCGCGCCGCACCCGTGCCCGTCGTCGCCCGCGTGCAGGATGGCGACACCCTCCTCGACCTGCGCACCGTCCGGCCCGAGGACGATGCGCTCGTCGTGGCGGCGCTCGCCGCGCTCGCGGGCTGACCGTGCCGGTCATCGCGACGGCCGGGCACGTCGACCACGGCAAGTCCAGCCTCGTCCGCGCCGTCACGGGGACGGATCCCGACCGTCTCGAGGAGGAGCGCCGGCGCGGCATGACGATCGACCTCGGCTTCGCGCACGTCGCGCGCCCGGGCGGCGCGGTCCTCAGCTTCGTCGACGTGCCCGGCCACGTGCGCTTCGTGGCCAACATGCTCGCGGGCGCCGCGGGCGCCGACGGCTGCCTGCTCGTCGTCGACGCGGGCGAGGGCTGGATGCCGCAGACCGAGGAGCACCTGCGCATCCTCGACGCGCTCGGCCTGCGACGCGGCGTGGTCGCGATCACCAAGTGCGACCGCGCCGAGCCCGCGGCGCGGGCGTCCGTGCGCGCCGACGTGGCCGCCCGCACGCGCGGCACCTTCCTCGAGGGGGCACCGGTCGTGGAGACGAGCGCGCGCACCGGCGACGGTCTCGACGCGCTCTGCGCCGAGCTCGAGGCGCTCGTCGCCGTCGCGCGCCCGCCCGACGCGCTCGCGCGCCCGCGCCTGTGGGTGGACCGGTCGTTCGCGCCGCGCGGCGCCGGCACCGTGGTGACGGGCACGCTCCTCGACGGGACCGTCCGCGAGGGCGACTCGCTCGTCGTCGCCCGCACCGGGGTCGCGGTGCGGGTGCGCGAGGTGCAGCACCACGGCGCGCGCGTCGACGAGCTCGGCCCCGGCCACCGCTGCGCGCTCAACCTCGTGGGCGTCGAGCACCGTGCCGTGCTCCGCGGCGACGCCCTCGTGCGCGCGGGGGAGTGGCCGCTCGTCGACGAGTACGACGCGACGATCGCGGTGCTGCCGGGTGCGGGGCGCGGCGTCGGCCGGCGCGGGGCGTGGGCCGTCCACCTCGGCGCGGGCGAGTGGCGCGCGCGCCTGCGCCCCATCGGCACCCGCGAGGTCGCACCCGGCGAGCGCGGGCCGGTGCGCGTGCGCATCGACGCGCGGGTCCCGCTGCGGCCGGGCGACCGGTTCGTGCTACGCGACACGGGACGCGGTCTCACCGTCGCGGGCGGCGAGGTGCTCGACGTTGCGCCCGTGCTGCGCGTCGGGCGCGCGTGCCCGGACGCCGACCCCGCGCGCATCGTGCGGGAGCGCGGCTGGGTCGAGGCGACCGAGTTCGCGCGGCTCGCGGGCCGGCGCCACGACGGCGTCGACGGCGTCGCGGCCGTCGGCACCTGGCTCACGACCCCCGACGCGCTCGAGGCGATGCGTCGCGACCTCGCGGTGCGGCTCGTGCGCCACCCCGACGGCCTCGAGG
>JBEBCD010000028.1:0-13323 GCA_041158045.1 Actinomycetota bacterium
GAGATGGTCAAGTGGTCATTCCCCGAGGGACACCGGAGGGCAGGGCTCTACGCGCTGATCCGCAGTGAGCCCTCGGCGGCGCTGCTGAGTTCCCTCTTCGTCGCGTGTCTCCTCGGCTTCTCCGTACTGCTCTCTCGTCGGCCACGGCGTGGCGTAGTCACTGGCAGCACCCCCGTCAGTCCGCGGTCGCTCGTGCTGCAGATGGCGGCGCTCCTGCTTGCCCTTCAGGTTGGAGCTTGGTTCGTCAAGATCCAGCGTGATCTTGTCAATCAGGTTCGATACCCCGATGTCGTCGCGACAGAAGTTCGCTTCGACCTGCAACCCCTCGCCAGCTACGTGCGTCGGTCCACGCCGACCACCGCAGTTCTGGCGACCAATGGGTTCTGCCATGCCCCTCGTAGAACCGCGCCATGCGTGAGTGTCGGCACGTCGAGCCAGGTCGCAGCTCTGACCCAACGCCAGATGTATCTCGAGGCTCCGATCCTCCGATCGACTTCCGAGGATCTCGACGTGCGAGGCAGGGCGGGCACCTCCCTCAGGTTCGCCCTGTTCGCAGATCCACTGGCCGCTCGGGAGTTGCGACGGGCGGGGGTCTCGTACTTCGTCGTCGACATGACGCGGACCGACCGCACCTCGTGGGAGCCGGTCGGCCGCACGATCATGATCTCCGGGGACTTCGCGTTGGTCGAGCTGCGATCTGAGGACGCCTAGGACCGCGGCGCGCTGAGCGCGTCGCCGCCCGCGCCTCGCGGCGCGCGAGCGCCGCGCATTCACAAGCGCCCAAGACGTGCGCGCAGGGCGGCCGAAAACCGCCGCCGACTAGTTTTGACGCGGCATGTCGGAGTTCCTGCGCTCCTACCTCACCGTGGCGTGGTTCGCGGTCACCGCGGTCCTCCTCGCCGGGCTCCTGCTGTGGGTCGCGAAGCTCGTGCGCCCCGTGCGCCCGACCCGGGAGAAGCTCGTGACGTACGAGAGCGGCGTCGACCCCGTCGGCGAGGGCTGGTCGCAGAGCCAGGTGCGCTACTACATCTTCGCCCTGCTGTTCGTCGTGTTCGACGTCGAGGCGGTCTTCATCTTCCCGTGGGCGACCCGGCTCGAGACGTACGGGCTCTTCGGCCTCGTCGAGATGGGCGTGTTCGTGTTCGTCCTGCTGCTCGGCCTCGTCTACGCGTGGCGCAAGGGCGTCCTGCGGTGGGTGTAGGGGGCGCGTAGCGATGGGACTCGTCGACCGCGGGCGGATGCCGCGACCGCTCACCTCGTTGTTCAACCTCGGTCGGTCGTACTCGCTGTGGGTGTACCAGTGGGGGCTGGCCTGCTGCGCGATCGAGATGGGCGCGGCGTTCGGCTCGCCGCGCTACGACGTGATGCGCCTCGGCGTCATCCCGCTGCCGGCGAGCCCGCGCCAGGCCGACCTCGTCGTCATCTCGGGCACCGTCACCGACAAGATGGCGCCCGCGATCAAGCGCCTCTACGAGCAGATGCCGGAGCCCAAGTACGTGATCAGCATGGGCAGTTGCGCCAACTGCGGCGGTCCCTATTGGGACAGCTACTCGGTCACGAAGGGCGTCGACCAGATCATCCCCGTCGACGTCTACGTGCCCGGATGCCCGCCGCGGCCCGAGGCGCTGCTCGAGGGGATCGTGCTCCTGCAGCAGCGGATCCGCAACGAGGACATGGCCTCCCGCTGGCGCGGCGACGGCGTCGAGGACGACTTCGCCGCCACGGCGGAGCGCAGGGGGGCCCCGGTTGTCGTCGGCGGCTGAGCCCACGGGCGCGGCGGTCGCCACCGCGCCGCGCATCCCGAGCGTCGCGGACGTCGAGGCGGCCCTCGGCGATCGGATCGTCGAGACGTTCGTCAAGGACGACCTCTGGGTCCGGGTGCGCACCGACGCCTGGCGGTCGTCGCTGGAGATCCTCCGCGACCGCGTGGGGCTCACGTACTTCTGCTTCCTCTCCGCGATCGACTGGCTCCCGTCGCCGTACGGGCGCGGCGAGGACGACCCGACCGAGCCGCCGCCCGAGCGCGACACGACGGTGCGCCCCGGGTACGCCGGCGGCGCGACCCGCATGCAGGTCGTCGCGCGCGTCGCGAGCCCCGTCACGCACGTCGGGGTGATGGTGAAGGCCGACGTCCCCGACGGCGCGCCCGCGATCGAGTCGGTCGTCCCCGTCTACGCGGGGGCCAACTGGCACGAGCGCGAGGTGCACGAGATGTTCGGCATCCGCTTCGACGGGCATCCCGACCTGCGCAACCTGTACCTCCCGGTCGACTTCGAGGGCCACCCGCTGCGCAAGGACTTCCCCCTCCTCGCCCGCATGGTCAAGCCCTGGCCGGGCATCGTCGACGTCGAGCCGCTGCCCGGCGGCGCCGACGGTGCGGGCGACGGCGACGATCCGTCGGGGGGTGGCGCGTCGTGACGCTCCTCGGCGACCGCGAGCGCCTGTCGTACATCGCCGCGCAGGCGGCCGACTCGCGGCTGAACGTCGAGCTCGAGACCGAGGGCATGACGCTCAACATCGGCCCGCAGCACCCCGCCACGCATGGCACCCTGCGCATCATCGCCCGCCTCGACGGCGAGCAGGTCGTCTGGGCCGAGCCCTCCTGCGGCTACATGCACCGCGGCTACGAGAAGCTCGCCGAGGTCCGCACGTACCCACAGGTGACGACGCTCGTGAACCGCATCGACTGGCTCGGCAGCTTCGCCAACGAGGTGCCGTTCATCCTCGCGGCCGAGCGGCTGATGGGCGTCGAGGCCCCGCCGCGGGCGCAGTTCATCCGCACGATCCTCTTCGAGCTCTCCCGCATCGCCAACGTCTCGCTGTTCCTCGGCGACCTCGGCGTGCAGCTCGGCGCGATCACCCCGGTCTTCCTCGCATTCCGCGACCGCGAGTACGTGCTCGACCTCATCGAGTCGGCGACGGGCGGCCGCTTCCACCCCAACTTCGACCGCATCGGTGGCCTCAAGGACGACCTGCCCGCCGGGTGGGTCGACGAGACCCGCGCGGTCACGCGCAAGCTCCGCGGATTCTGCGACGAGATCGAGGACCTGCTCTTCGGCAACGAGATCTTCCAGTCGCGCACGCGCGGCATCGGCGTCATCCCGCGCGACGTCGCGCTGCAGTACGGCCTCTCGGGGGCCAACCTGCGGGCGAGCGGCGTCGACTGGGACCTGCGCCGCGACCACGACCTCCCGATGGCGTGGAAGCACGCCGACTGGAAGGTCTGGACGCACCCGGACGGCGACAGCTTCGCGCGCTGCTGGGTGCGCCTGCAGGAGGTGCGCGAGGCGACGCGCATCGTCGACCAGCTGCTCGACGCGATCCCCGCCGGCCCGATCATGGCGAAGGTGCCGAAGATCATCAAGGTGCCCGAGGGTGAGGCGTGGGTCTCGACGGAGAACCCGCTGGGGGAGATGGGCTACTACGTCGTCTCGCGCGGCGACCTCGGACCGTTCCGCGTGAAGATCCGCTCGGCGAGCTTCAACAACATCTCGATCGTCCCGTGGGTGCTGCGCGGCGTGTACGTGCCCGACATCGTGACGATCCTCGCGTCGCTCTACTTCATCCTCGGCGACATCGACCGGTGAACGCCGCGACCGCGCCGCTCGCGCTCCTCGCCGTGGAGGTGCCGTACTGGGGGCAGTCGCTGCTGCGCGTCCTCGGGGGCGCGGTCGCCGTGCTGCTGCCCGCGGGGACGATCGTGTACGTCTTCCTCTTCAAGATGATGTCGTTCATGCAGAGCCGCCTCGGCCCGATGGACGCCGGCCCGTACGGGTCGCTGCAGCTCGTCGCCGAGGTCGGCAAGTGGCTCCAGAAGGAGGACATCGTCCCCGAGCGCGCCGACGCCCGCATCTTCAAGATCGCGCCGGTCGTCGTGCTCGTGAGCACCTTCCTGCTCGTCGCGGTGGTGCCGTTCGGGCCCGATGCGTGGTTCACCGACTTCGAGGGCGGCGTCTTCTACGCCCTCGCCGTCTCGTCGATCTCCGTGCTCGGCATCCTCATCGCCGGCTGGTCGAGCGCCAACAAGTACTCGCTCCTCGGCGGCCTCCGCGCCGCGGGCCAGCTCATCGCCTACGAGTTGCCGATGGTCCTCGCGGTGATCGGCGTCGTGATCCAGGCCGGGACCATGAACCTCCAGGAGATCGTCGTCGCGCAGAACGCGGGCTCGATCCTCGGATTCGACGGCCTCGGCAACCCCTACGTCCTCACGCAGTTCGTGGGTTTCGTCGTCTTCATGATCGCGGTCCAGGCGGAGCTCACGCAGGCGCCCTTCGACATGCCGATCGCGGAGTCCGAGCTCGTCTCGGGGTACATGACCGAGTACTCGGGGTTCCGCTTCCTCATCTTCTTCATCGGCGAGTTCGCGACGGCGGGCGTCTTCGCGATGATCGCGT
Organism: Actinomycetota bacterium; assembly: GCA_041158045.1. GTDB lineage: Bacteria > Actinomycetota > Acidimicrobiia > Acidimicrobiales > Ilumatobacteraceae > CAXRBC01. The sequence goes on from JBEBCD010000028.1 coordinate 4,395, forward strand.
CCGTGCTCTTCCTCGGGGGCTGGGGCGTGCCCTTCGCGTGGTTCGGCTGGACGGGCCTCGACGACGTCGCCGACTGGATGAACCTCGTGGGCCCCGTCATCGTCCTCACGAAGATGATGCTCGTGACGTTCCTCATCATGTGGGTGCGCTTCAGCTACCCGCGCTTTCGCGAGGACCAGCTGCAGAAGTTCGCGTGGAAGGTGCTCATCCCCGTCTCGCTGGCCAACATCGCGGTGACCTCGGTGCTCAAGGTGGCGGTCTAGGTGGCGCGCGTACCCGGCCTCGTGAAGGGCCTCGGCGTCACGCTGGGCACGCTCTTTCGCACCGCGACGCAGGGCGCCAACACGGTGCAGTACCCGCACGAGAAGGAGGCGCCGCCGATCCGCGCCCGCGGCGTGATCGCGCTCCACGAGGGCAACTGCACGTCGTGCATGCTCTGCGCGCGCTCCTGCCCCGACTGGTGCATCTACATCGAGGGCCACAAGGAGCTCGCGCCGCCGCGGCGCGAGGGCGGCAAGCCGCGCCAGGTCAACAAGCTCGACCGCTTCGACATCGACTATGCGCTCTGCATGTACTGCGGCATCTGCGTCGAGGTGTGCCCCTTCGACGCGCTCTTCTGGAGCCCCGAGTACGAGTACTCGGAGCCGCGCATCGCCGACCTGCTCCACGACAAGGCCAAGCTCGGCGAGTGGATGGAGACCGTCCCCGAGGCACCCGCGCTCGAGGCCGGCGCGCAGGGGAAGAAGAAGTAGATGGTCGCCCAGCAGGTCGGCTTCTGGATCATCGCCGCCGCGATGGTGGTCGGCGCGCTGCGCGTCGTCACGACCCGCAACGTGGTGCACGCCGCGCTCTGGCTGGTCGTCGTGCTCTCCGGCGCGGCCGCGCAGTACCTGCTGCTCGCGGCCGAGTTCGTCGCACTCACGCAGGTGCTCGTCTACATCGGCGCGATCATGGTGCTCTTCCTCTTCGGCACCATGCTCACGCGCGCCCGCATCGGCCGCGAGCAGGATCTAGACAACTCGTACCGCCTGCTCGGCGTCCCCGTCGCCCTCGTCGTCCTCGCCGCGATGGGGATCGCGCTGTGGCGCGGATTCGGCGACGAGCGCCTCCCCGAGGACGCCCGCCCGGTGCCGACCGCCGCGGTCTCCGACCAGATCTTCGGCCCCTACCTGCTGCCGTTCTGGGCGCTCTCGTTCGTCCTGCTCGCCGCCGTCGTCGGGGCCATCGTGCTGGCCCGCAAGGACTGACCGGGGCCGCCGTGCTGGTCAATCAGTTCCTCCTCCTCGGCGCCGTGCTGTTCGCGATCGGCGTCTACGGCGTGATCGCGCGCAAGAACGCGGTCCTCGTGCTCATGTCGATCGAGCTGATCCTCAACTCGGTCAACCTCAACCTCCTCGCCTTCGCCATGCGCAGCGGCACCGTCGACGGCCACACGTTCGCGCTCTACGTCATCGCGGTCGCCGCCGCCGAGGTGGGCGTGGGCCTCGGGCTGGTGCTCCTCGTGTACCGCAACCGCAGGACGATCTCGGTCGACGACCTCTCGGAGATGCGCGGATGACGCCCACCTCGGTCGTCGGCGCCGCCGCGGGGGAGGGCGCGACGCACCTCCTCGACGGCGGGTGGTTCCTCGACCACGCCTGGGCGATCCCGGTCGTGCCCGCCGTCGCGTTCCTCGCGATCCTCCTCGTCGGCCGCCGGCTCCCGATGAAGGGCAGCGAGCTCGGCGTCGTCTCGATGCTCGCCTCGCTCGTGCTCGCGGCCGGTGCCGCCTGGCAGTGGATCGGCCGGGTCGGCTCCGCGGCCGACGGCCAGTTCGTCGAGCCCGTCGTGCGCACGTGGACGTGGTGGCGCATCGCGGGCGTCGACTTCACGGTCGGCCAGCACGTCGACGGCCTCGCCGTGCTCGTGGCCGTCGTGGTCGCCTTCATCTCGACGCTCGTGCAGATCTACTCGCTCGAGTACCTGCGCGGCGACCGCCGCTACACGCACTTCTTCGCCGCGCTCACGCTCTTCTCCGCCGGCATGCTCACGATGGTCCTCGCCGAGGACATGATCCTGTTCCTCCTCGGCTGGGAGATCATGGGCCTCTGCAGCTTCATGCTGATCGGCCACTGGTGGGAGGACGGGGCCAACTCGCGCGCCGCCCTCAAGGCCTTCTTCACCGTTCGCACCGGCGACGTCGGCCTGTTGGTCGGCATCGCGATGCTCTACTTCGCGTCCAATGACTGGACGCGCGCCACGCTCGGCCTCCCCGGCTTCAGCATCCGTGGCATCTCGGCGTGGGCGCTCTCGGGCGAGCCGGACGCCACCGTCATCACGATCGCCGCGGTCGCGCTGTTCGTCGCCTGCATCGGCAAGTCCGGCCAGTTCCCGCTCCACACCTGGCTGCCCGACGCCATGGCGGGCCCGACCCCCGTGAGCTCGCTGCTCCACTCCTCGACGATGGTCGTCGCCGGCGTCTTCCTCGTCGCCCGCCTCTACCCCGTGTTCTTCGTCGGCTTCGACGTCCTCGGTCCGGGGCCCAACCCCGTCATGGTCGTCGCCGCCATCACGATCGTCATCGCGGCCGCGCTCGCCTTCGTCCAGACCGACATCAAGCGCGTGCTCGCGTACTCCACGGTGAGCCAGCTCGGCTACATGATGCTCGGGCTCGGCGCGGGCGCCTGGCTGCCCGCCGTCTTCCACGTCTTCACCCACGCGTTCTTCAAGGCCTGCCTCTTCCTCGGCGCGGGATCGATCAGCCACTCGGCCTCGCACCACTCCTTCGACATGCGGCGCGACATGGGCGGGCTGCGCCGGCACATGCCGGTCACGTTCGCCACCTGGATCGTCTCGACGCTCGCGCTCTGCGGCGTGTTCCCCTTCTCCGGCTTCTTCTCGAAGGACGAGATCATCGACAACGTCGGCCACAACGGCTACGCGTTCTTCATGTGGGTCGGCCTCGGCGGCGCGTTCCTCACGGCGGCGTACATGACGCGCGCGACCTGGCTGACCTTCTTCGGCGAGCGTCGCGGCGCCGCCGCGCACCACGAGCCGCACGAGTCGGGCCCGCTCATCACGGTGCCGCTCGCGGTCCTCGCCGTCCTCGCGCTCGGCTCGGGCCTGCTCAACGCCACCCCGTTCGGCGCGGGCTGGGAGCGCATCAAGGACTGGGTCGAGCCCGTCGCCGCCGTCGTGCCGGTCGAGGCGCACGCGGGAGGCGACGTGCGCGTGGCCGTCGCCGCACCTCGCGCCGAGGCCGGCGGGGAGGAGGGCGGGCACCACTCCTCGCCGTGCGGCTCGGAGGCGCCGGAGGGCGGCGTCTGCTATGCGCCGCAGCTCTCGCACGCGACGTTCAAGTGGTCCAAGGCCGCGCTCTCGATGGCGATCGTGCTCGCCGGCATCGCGATCTCCTGGCTGCTCACCAGCCGCCTCTACGGCGCGCGCGACCCGCGCCTCGCCGGCCTCACCGCGCGCAGCGGCGCGTTGCGCGCGGGCCACCGCCTCCTCGTCCGGCGCTACTACCTCGACGCGCTCTACGAGGGCGTCGTCGTGCGCACCATCGCGGGACCGCTCGCCCGCGCCGCCTACGCGTTCAATCAGCGCGGCCTCGACGGCATCATCCACGCCGTGGCCGCCGCGGCCCGCGGTCTCGCGCGAGTCGTCTACGGCACGGTCGACCAGCGCCTCGTCGACGGCACGGTCAACGGCGCGGGCGCCGTCGCGCACCGCGCCGGCGCCGCCGCGCAGCCCGCGCAGTCGGGCCGCGTGAGCCAGTACGGGGCGCTCCTCTTCGGCGCCGCGGCCGTCGCGGCACTCGTCCTCGTCCTCACCGTCACCTGATCGCCACCGTCCAGCACAAAGGGGAGACCACCATGACCATGATCCGAGACGCGAACTGGGTGCTCAGCGCCGGCACGTTCCTGCCGCTCGCGGGCGTCCTCGCACTCCTCGTCGTGCCGCGCGCCATGGAGCGCGCGATCCGCACGGTCGCGCTCGCCACCGCGGCGGCCACGGCGGCGCTCGCCGTGCTGGCCCTCGCGTGGTTCGACTACGGCGCCGCCGGGACGATGCAGTTCGTCGCCCAGGCCGACTGGATCCCGGTCATCAAGAGCACGTACTTCGTGGGCGTCGACGGCATCAGCCTCCCGCTGTACGCCCTCAGCGCGATCGTGACGCTCCTCGTGACGATCTACTCGCTCGACCACGTCCCGAGCCCCGGCAATCCCAAGGCGTTCTTCGCGCTCCTCCTCGTGCTCCAGACCGGCATGGCGGGCACGTTCATCGCACAGGACCTCATCCTCTTCTTCGTCTTCTTCGAGGTCGTGCTCCTCCCGATGTACTTCCTCATCGGCGTCTGGGGCGGCGAGCAGCGCCAGTATGCGTCGCTCAAGTTCTTCCTCTACACCATGTTCGGCTCGGCGCTGATGCTCGTCGGCTTCCTCGCGCTGTTCTTCAAGACCGGGGCCGAGAGCTTCGCCATCCCGCACCTCGTGGAGCAGGGGGCCGGCATCGCCCGCACCGCGCAGCTCTGGATCTTCGCCGGCATGTTCGTCGGCTTCGCGGTCAAGGTCCCGATGTTCCCGTTCCACACCTGGCTCCCCGACGCCCACACGCAGGCGCCCACCCAGGGGTCGGTGATCCTCGCGGCGATCCTGCTGAAGCTCGGCACCTACGGCTTCGTGCGCATCGCGATCCCCATCCTCCCGACCGCGGCGCGCGAGTGGGCGCCCTGGATCGGCGGACTGGCCGTCGTCGGCATCATCTACGGCGCGCTCGGCTGCCTCGCGCAGACCGACATGAAGCGCCTCATCGCGTTCTCCTCCGTCGCGCACATGGGGTTCGTGATGCTCGGCATCTCGACGCTCACGAGCTTCGGCATCAACGCGGCGGTCTTCGGCATGGTCGCCCACGGCCTCATCACCGGGATGCTCTTCTTCGTCGCCGGCAGCGTCAAGGAGCGCTACCACACGCTCGAGATCTCCCGCCTCGGCGGCATGCTCACGCAGGCGCCGCGCCTCGGGTGGATCCTCGGCTTCTGCGCGATGGCCTCGCTCGGTCTGCCGGGCCTCGCCGGCTTCTGGGGCGAATTCCCCGCGATCCTCTCGGCGTACTCGCCGCTCGAGGGGCTCCACACGGGGCTGTACCGCGCCTACATGGTGATCGCGGCGCTCGGCACCGTGTTCGCCGCGGCGTACCTGCTGTGGCTGTACCAGCGCACGGCCTTCGGCACGCCGCCCGGCGCCGCGGCCCACGGCCATGACGCGCACGGCCATGACGCGCACGACCACGCTGCGCACGCGCCGGCCGCGCCCGCACTCCCGGACGTCAACCGCTACGAGTGGGTCGCCTGGACGCCGCTCCTCGTCGCGATCCTCGTCTTCGGCGTGGTGCCCAACCTGCTCTTCTCCGTCATCGACCCCGCGGTGACCGCGGTCCTCGGGGCGTTCGGCGGCTGACGTGACGCTCCTCGCCTGGTCGGCCCCCGTGGTGGACTACCACGGGCTCGCGCCCGAGATCGTGGTCGCGGTCGGGCTCTGCGCCGTGCTGCTCGCCGACCTCTTCGTCGCCGAGCGCGCGAAGTGGATCCTCTCGATCCTCACGAGCACCACGCTGCTCGCCGCCCTCGTGCCGGTCCTCACGCTCGCGCTCGCCGACGACGCGTCCCGCGAGATGTTCGACGGTCGCTACGTGGTCGACCGCTTCAGCCTCGTCACGAAGGGCCTCTTCCTCGTCGCCGGCTACGTGGTGGTGCTCCTGTCCACCTCGCACGTGGAGGAGGGCGACTACTGGCGCGGCGAGTGGTGGTTCCTCCTGCTGTCGAGCGTCCTCGGCATGCTCATGATGACGTCCTCCCGCGACCTCGTCTCGGTCTTCGTCGCCCTCGAGTTCCTCTCGATCCCCGCCTACATGCTCGCCGCGTGGCGCAAGCGCGATCCCCGGTCCAACGAGGCCGGCGTCAAGTACTTCCTCCTCGGCGTCTTCGCCTCCGCGGTCCTGCTCTACGGCATGTCCCTGCTCTACGGCGTCACCGGCTCGACGCTGCTCGCCGACATCGGCGCCCGCGTGCGCGCCTCGGGCGACCTCGCCGCGGTCGAGGTGCTCGCGATCACGTTCGTGGTCGTCGGCTTCGCCTTCAAGGTCTCGGCCGTCCCGTTCCACACCTGGGCTCCCGACACCTACGAGGGCGCCCCGACGCCGATCACGGCCTTCCTCTCCGTCGCGTCCAAGGCGGCGGGCTTCGTCGCACTCGTGACGATGCTGCTCCTCGCGTTCCCCGGCGCCGCGGCCGCGTGGGAGCCGTTCGTGTGGGTGCTCTCCGCGGTCACGATGACGGTGGGCAACGTCCTCGCCCTCCGCCAGCGGCACGTCGTGCGCCTCATCGCGTACTCGTCGGTGAGCCAGGGCGGCTTCGTGCTCATGCCGCTCGCCGTCGCGGGCACCGAGGGCGGCCCCGCGCTGCGCGCCGTCGTCGCGTACCTCCTCGCCTACGCGGCGACCAACCTCGGCGTCTTCGCCATCGTCCTCGCCGTCTCCCGTACCACCCGCAGCGGCGACGTCGCCTCGTTCGGCGGGCTCTTCTCGTACGCGCCCGGCCTCGGCGTGCTCATGACGATCTTCCTCGCCTCGCTCGCGGGCATCCCGCCGCTCGGCGGCTGGATCGGCAAGTTCGCGGCCTTCCAGGCGCTGCTCGGCGCGGGCACGACGTGGGCCTACGCGCTCGCGGTCGTCGGCGCGATCAACACGGTCGTCGCCTTCGGCTACTACGGCGCGCTCATGCGCGAGATCTGGATGCGCCCCGCGCCGCACGGCGACACCACGCCGATCGCCACGCCACCATCGCTCGCGCTCGCGCTCGGCATCACCGGCGTCGCGACCCTCGTGTTCGGCGTGCTCCCGGGGACCGTCCTGCGCCTCGCCGACCTCGCGACCTTCGCCGGTGCCCTCGGCAGCTGACGACGTCGCCGACGCCGTCACCCGCGCCGGCGGGGCCATCCGCTTCGACGCGTTCCTCGAGCTCGCGCTCTACGGCCCCCACGGCTTCTACGTCGCGGGCGGTCGCGCGGGCCGTCGCGGCGACTTCCTGACCTCGCCCGAGGTCGGCCCGCTCTTCGGCGAGCTCGTCGCGCGGGCCGTCGACCGCTGCTGGCATGCGCTCGGCCGCCCCGCGCGCATCGACGTCGTCGACGTCGGCGCGGGCCCCGGCACGCTCGCGCGCTCCGTCGCGCTCGCCGCCCACGAGGCCAAGGGCGCGGCGCGCTACGTCGCGGTCGAGGCGTCCCCCACCCAGCGCGCCGCGCACCCCGCGACCGTCGAGTCGTCGCACGCACTGCCGGACGGGATCTCCGGTCTCGTCGTCGCCAACGAGCTGCTCGACAACCTGCCGTTCCGGCTCTTCGTCATGGACGGCGGGTGGCAGGAGGCGTGGGTCGCGCGCGACGGCGACCGGTTCGTCGAGGTGCTCCGCCCCGCCGATCCGCTCCCGTCCGCGCTCCCGGCGGGCGCGCCGCACGGCGCGCGATTCCCCGTGCAGGAGCGGGCGGCGGCGTGGCTCGCGGACGTCCGTGCGCGCCTCCGCGCGGGCGCGCTCGTCGTCATCGACTACGCGCGCCGCACCGACGACTTCGCGGTGCGCCCGTGGCGCGAGTGGCTGCGCACCTACGCGGGCCATGCGCGGGGCGGTCACTACCTTGGGGACGTGGGTCGCCAGGACGTGACGTGCGAGGTGAGCGTCGCGCAGCTGGCGGCGGTGCGTCCGCCCGACGCGATCTCGACGCAGGCACAGTGGCTCGCGGGTCTCGGCATCGACGCGCTGGTCGAGGAGGGGCGCCGTGCGTGGGTCGCGGCGGCGGCGCGTCCCGACGTGGCGGCGATGCGGATGCGCAGTCGCGCGAGCGAGGCGACGGCGCTCACCGACCCGGCGGGGCTTGGCGCGTTCACCGTCCTCGAGTGGCGCGCCTGACGGCGACGACCGCGACGGGGGACGCCCCTGCGGGCGGCGCTCCGACGCGCCCACAGACCCTCGCGCTCGCGGTCGTCGCGACGGCGATCCTGCTCGGTCGGGGCTGGGGGAGCTGGCGGCGGCTCCATTGGGAGGAGGCGCTCCCGGTCGGCGGTGCGATCACCCGCGCGATCTGGCGCAACCTCGACGACCAGGCGTACGGCACGCTGCTCCCGCGACTCATCCTCGAGGTGGCGACCCTCGGGCCGCTCCCGCACCTGCCGGTCGTCACCTTCGCCGCCGCCAGCGCGGCGTGGATCGTCTGCATGCTCGTCGTCGCTCGCGCACTCGCGCCGACGCTCGGTCCGGCGTGGGCCGCCGTGGCGGGGCTGACGCTCGCGCTCGTGCCGCTCCCCGACGTGGCGATGCAGGGCAACGTGTGGAACTCGTTCTGGCCGATGTGGGTCGCCCTCGCGACGTGGATCGCCGCCGGCGCCGAGCCACGCACCCGCACGGGCGCCGGCGCGGTGGGCGCCGGCGCATTGCTCGTGGCGGCGTCCAACCCGATCGCCCCCGTCCTCGCCGTCCCACTCGCCTGGCGACTCGTGCGGCGCCGCCGGTGGCGGTCTCCGGACGGGCTCGCGCTCGCGGGACTCGCCGCGGGGACGGCCTTCTCGGCCGCGTGCCATCTGCTGCAGGAGCCGCAGACCGCGTACCTCGGACTATGGCACCCGGATACCCCGGAGGAGCATCGCGCGTTCAAGACGATCTACGAGGCCGGCGCGACCGCGACGCGCGGCGTGGCGGGGCCGGATCTCGGGGGGCTCGTCGCGCGCGCACCTGGCACCGCGCGCTACGTGCTCACGCAGGCGATGCCCGCGCCGTGGAACGCGCGGCTCCTCGAGCCGGGCTCGACGGGGACGCTGGCGATCGCGATCGCGGTGGCCGGCGTCCTCGTGGCGCTCGCGGCGTGGTCCGCGAGGGGCGGAGCGCGCGCGGTGGCGGGTC
>JBEBCD010000029.1:0-56556 GCA_041158045.1 Actinomycetota bacterium
CACCACCACCACCGTCCGGCCCTCTACGACCACGTCCGCGAGCACCTCGTCGAGCACGAGCTCCACCAGCACATCGTCGATTCCGAACTCGACGTCGACCGCACCGATCTCGCCGAGCACGATCGTGATTCCGCAGTCGACTCAGAGCCTGGCGAGCACGCCGGTTCGCGAGGTGTCCGCGGGCGAAGTGGCCGAAGTATTGAGCACCACGTCGTCAAACGTCCAGGATCTCTCGCTGCCCGTGTTCATCAGGAGCGAGCTTCCGCAGCCTGACGCAGGTGCTCCGATCATCTTCCAAGCGGGACCGACCCAACAGGTCGACATCGTCACCGTCAACGAGCAGGTCATCCAGATGAGCACTCCGGACGGCTTCCGGCTCGCGGTGAGCGCGGTCGACGAGTCGGGCACACTGACGCGGGTGAGCGAGTCCGGCGCGATCATCGTCGAGCAGGACAGCTCCATCGCCGTGTCCGGCACCGGATTTCGGCCGGGGTCCGAAGCGGTGGCTTGGCTGTTCTCGACACCTCGCCGCCTCGGAGTGGTGGCGGTCGGTCCCGATGGCACGTTCAGCGCGCGCCTGCCGGTCGGGGATTCACCGATCGGTGGCCACACCGCTCAGGTCAACGGGTATGCCGCGACCGGCGCACTCCGCTCGCTCAACCTGGCGGTGGAGATCCTCGCGCCTGCCGCCGTCGACCCCGTATCGCGCGCTGCGCCGATCGCCGCTCCTGGTGCTCGAGTCGTGCCCGTGCAAGTCTCCGTCTACAACCCCAACGACGATCCGGCGACCACGACGACGCTCACGGTCACCCTCGCGTCGTTCCTTGCCCTCGCGGGCGCGACGGGCCTCGCCGGCGCACGTGTCGCTGCCAGCGGCAGGAGTAGCGGGCGCGGCAAGGTCGCCAACATCGCCACCAAGAAGCTCAGGGCCGGCGCGAACTCGGACGAACGATGGGGGGACCTGAGCCGTACGTGGCGATCCGCGACCACCCGGTGGACGGATGCCATCAGTCGACAACTGCCACTCGCCCTCGGAAGGTGGTCGACGGTGCTGCCGCGTCTGGCGGTGGACGGCAGCTGGGCCCGGGCCATCCTCGGAGCGCGGGGCTACGCGCTGTGGGTCGGCGGAGTGGTGTGTGGCGCCGTCGCGTCGGCGACCCGCGCGTCGGACGTACCAATTCCCACCTGGGGATGGCTGTTGGCCGTGGTCGTGCTCGGCCTCCTCGACGGTGCCGCAGGAGCCGTGGCGTGGATCGTGTTCGTCGTCCAGGCCTTCGTCGCCAACGACGTCTACGGCTGGTACGACGTGCGACTCCTGCTCGGACTGGGCGTCCTCTGGTGCTCGTTGCCACTGCTGGCACACGTCATAAGGCCGCTTCGACGCAGCACCGGCGGGGGATTCGCCGACGTCTTCGAACGATGCTGCGACTACGTCATGCCACCGGTCTTCGTCGCGTTTGCGGCGGGGTCCATGGCGAAGGCGCTCAACGGCCTCTCGGGGTTGACGCTCGTCTCACCGGAGGCCGTCGTCCAACTGCGTTGGGTCGTCGTCTTCGTCCTCCCGCTCCGTCTCGCGCTGGAGGATCTCGCCACGCATGGCTATCCGGCGCGCTTCGCAGCCGTGCAGCCCACCAAGCTGGTGTCGCCGTCACGCCCGCGCGCGGCGATCGGCGTCGCGACCAGCGCGGCCGTCTTTCTCTTCGTTGCCGAGCCCTTCTTTGGCATGGGAGTGGGCACGATCGCCGCCGCGGCCCTCCTCGCGGTGCCGTCAGTCATGAAGCTTTGGGAAGATTCGTATCCGAAATCGGCGACACTCGACCGGTGGCTGCCACGTGGGCTCTTCCGCTTCTTCCTCTTGCTCGTACTCGGCGCTTATATGTCGTCTCGCCTCATCGGGCCGGACGGGGGCGATGAGCAGGTCCGACGGACGCTCGTGGTCATGCTCGTTCCGTCGACGATCGTCGGTGTGATCGAGTTGTTCGGGCGCAGCGGCAGGATCTGGCCCGATGGCGCCGTGAAGCGCATCGGTGGCGCAGTCGTGTGGGCCACCGCGATCGGGATCGTGACGGGCGCGCTCACGCTCTTCGGCTGACGACGCCGTTCGAGCCCGATGTGGGCATGATGGCGATCTCCGACGGCGCTGGTCGCGCGGCCTCGCCGCCGCGCGGCCGAGTCGGCCCCCGCCGGGTCCGGCCCCCGCTGGCTGCGCCCCGTCGTGACCGCCGCCCTCGTGGTGAGCGCGGGAGCGTCGACGTGGACCGTCTTCGACGCCGGCCACTCCGGCGCGACGTCGGTGTGGAGCGACGTGAAGGCGGGCGACGAGTCGGCCCGCGGCGACCGCGGCGCTCGCCCCGAGTCGGGCGAGCACGGCGAGCGCGGCGAACGCCCCGACCACGACGACGACTGACCCGGGGACTCCCCGGGTCGCCCGCCCCGGACCCGGGGTGGGCGGTGGCCTAGCCGAGGTGCGTACGCAGGTGCGACGCAGCGAGGGCGATGGCGGAACGCGCGTCGTCGAGCAGCTCGCCCATCGAGAAGAACGCGTGGATCTGCCCCATGTACCGCACCGCCGTGGTGGGCACGCCGAGGCGCGCCAGCCGGTCGGCGTAGGCCTCGCCCTCGTCGCGCAGCGGGTCGTAGTGCGCGGTGATGACGAGCGTCGGGGGAGAGCGGCGCAGCTCGTCGTCCGACGCGAGCAACGGTGACACGCGCGGATCGAGCCGCGCCGCCGGGTCGTCCCCGACGTAGTGCCCGATGAACCACCGCATCGAGGCGGCGGTCAGCAGGTAGCCCTCGGCGTTGTCGACGTGGCTCGGCCAGCCGCAGCGCAGGTCGGTGACGGGATAGACGAGCATCTGGTGGCGCAACGGGACGCCGGCGTGGATGGAGACGAGGGCCGCGAGGTTGCCACCCGCGGAGTCCCCGCCGATCGCGATGCGCGACGCATCGGCGCCGAGCGCGGCGGCGTGGCGGTGGACCCAGCGCGTCGCGGCGATCGCGTCGTCCAGCGCGGCGGGCGCGCGGTGCTCGGGCGCGAGTCGGTAGTCGACGGCGACGACGAGGTGCCCCGACTCGCGGGCGAGCCTGCGGCACACGTCGTCGTGCGAGTCGAGGTCGCCGAACACCCAGCCCCCGCCGTGGAGGTACACGAGCACGCCGCCCGCGCCGTCCGTCCCCGGGCGATACAGCCGGCACGGCACGCCGTCCGCGTCGAGATCGCGGATCTCCGCCAGCTCGATCGTCGACGCGATGCGCGTCGCGGCGTACTGCGCGCGCGCCTGCGCGGGGGTGAGCTCGCTGATCGGCGGATTGCCCAGCGCGCGCAGCGCCTCCAGGACGGCGGCGGTCTGCGCGTGGAGGGTCACCGCATCCCCATCCACTTCCCGAGCTTCGCGCGCCGTCCCTGGCGGGTGAGCGGGATGCCGGTGCTGCGGGAGATGCGGCGCTTCATGCGGGTGACGCCGAGCGCGCGCTTCCACGAGAAGGTGAGTCCGGGTCCGAGTCGCATCAGCTCTCCTCTCGCGCGTCGCGGCGGGCGGGGCGGCGACAGGCGCGCCGCGACGCCTCCCGCTTGCGGTCCGCGTACGTCGACGCGCGGGTGCGCACCCCGTCACGGAATCGCGACATCTCCGCCGCGTCGCCCGCGCGACGGCGGGCGGCCGCGCGACGGGCCGCGGCACCGCGGGTCGCGGCCCGCCGCGAGGCGGCGGGTGCGGGGCGGCGACGGGAGCGGGCCATGTGGGCGAGGGTACCGTGACGCACATGGCGGCTGGCGGCGCGGCGAGCACGCCGGGTGCGGGTGGCGGCGCACGGCTCGCCGGCAAGGTCGCACTCGTCTCGGGCGCCGCGCGCGGCATGGGCGCCGCCTTCGCCCGCGCGCTCGCCGCGGAGGGCGCGCGCGTCGTGCTCGGCGACGTGCTCCACGCCGAGGGCGAGGCGACCGCGCGCGACATCGGCCCCGCCGCCACCTACGTGCCGCTCGACGTCACCGACCGCGCGCAGTGGGACGCGGCGGTCGCCGCCACGCTCGCGCAGCACGGCCACCTCCACGTCCTCGTCAACAACGCCGGCATCGCCAACTTCGGTGCCATCGGCACCTACGCGCCCGCCGACTGGGACCGCATCATCGCGATCAACCTCACGGGGGTCTTCAACGGCATCCACGCCTCCGTCGACGCCCTCAAGGCCTCGGCCCCCGCGAGCATCATCAACATCTCGTCCGTCGCCGGCCTCAAGGGCTACCGACTCCTCCCCGGCTACGTCGCCGCCAAGTTCGGCGTGCGCGGCCTCACCAAGTCGGTCGCCATCGAGCTCGGCGCCGCGGGCGTGCGGTGCAACTCGATCCATCCCGGCCTCATCGCCACCCCGATGACCGACGGATTCGACCGCTCGCAGCGGCACGTGCCGATGCAGCGCGTCGGTCAGCCCGACGAGGTCGCGCGGCTCGTCGTCTACCTCGCGAGCGACGAGTCGAGCTTCTCGACGGGCGCGGAGTTCGTCGTGGACGGCGGCGAGACCGCCGGTCCGCTCATGCTGCCGGGGGAGTAGCCCGCCGCCGTCTCGCGCCCATCGTCACGATCGTCGCGGGCACGAAGAACGCGCGCGCCGGCACCCCCGCCTCCGCCAGCGGCCGGGTCATCAGCGGCGCGTGCCACGCGCGGATGCGGTAGGCGAAGAAGATCGCGATCACCACGTTGAGCACCACGATCGCCCACGGGTACCCGTCGTCGCCGATCACCTCCATGAAGCCGGCGGCGACGAGCGGCCCGACCATCGCCCCGATGCCGTAGAGCGTCACGAGCATCGACGCCGCGGCGCCGAGGTGTTCGGCGTCGACCCAGTCGTTGGTGTACGCGCCGACGATCGAGTACAGCGGGTAGTTGAACCCGCCGACCACCGCGATCGCCAGGACCATCCACCAGCTCCGCACGTCCAGGGAGAGCATGAGGAATGCGGCGCCCGCGGCGCCGAGCGACGTGACCACGCCGATCGCACGTCGGTCGATGTCGTCGGACGCCGCGGAGATGGGCCACGTGAGCGCCATGCCGCCGAAGCCGATGGCCGCGAGCATCACGCCCGTGCGCCCGACGCTGAGCCCGCCGCGCGTGGCCCACACGGCGGTGAGGCCGAGCATCGCGCCGTGCGAGAGGCCGACGAGGATGCTGCCGACCGCGCCCGTCGGCACTCGGCGCGCGACCTCGCGCATCGCGATGTGCTCGTCGCGCTCGACGGGTGGTGCGGTCGCCTCGACGGAGACCGCGACGGGGAGCACGGCGAGGGCGGCGATGACCGCCGCGATGGAGAAGCCCGTGGCGGCGCGGGGGTCGAAGTTGAACACCAGGATCTCGCCGACGCCGTACGCGCCGACGACGAGCGCGGCGTAGAGGGCGAGGAGGCGACCGCGGAAGGAGTTGGCCGCCAGCCCGTTGAGCCACGACTCGGCGACGACGTACAGCCCGGCGAAGCTCACGCCCGTGACCGCGCGCAGCAGGAGCCACGCGACCGGCGACGAGGTGATGCCGAGCAGCGTCACCGCGGCGGCGAGCAGCGCGCCGAGGGCCGCGTACGCGCGGATGTGGCCGACCTGGCGGAGCGCGGCGAGGCCGTAGCGCGACCCGACGAGGAAGCCCGCGTAGTACGCGGCGGTGATGCCGCCCGTGAGGAGGGTCGGCACGCCCTGCAGCTCGGCGCGCACGCCGAGCAGCGTGCTGAAGATGCCGCCCGAGAGCAGGATCAGCGTGAGCCCGACGAACAGGCCCCACGTCGCGAGTGCCAGCTGGCGCCGCCCGATGACCGGGATCTGGAACTCGGTCGTGTCGGGCATCGGACCATTCCACCACGGCGCCGCCGCCGCGGCGCGCCACGCGCGTGTCGGGACCACGCGCCGCCGCCTGCCACACTCGTGGCGTGACGTCCGCCCTCGCCACCGAGCTCCTGCCGCACGGCGGCAGCGCGGTGCTCCACGAGGGCGTGTGGTCGTCCGACGAGGCCCACGAGCTCCTCGATGCGCTGCACCGGTCGCTCGCGTGGGAGTCCCGGCGCCTCTTCGTCTACGGGCGCTGGGTCGACGAGCCGCGCCGCAGCGCCTGGTACGGCGACCCGGGCGCCCGGTACCACTACTCCGGTGCGCGGCTGGACCCGCTGCCGTGGACGGACGAGCTGCGGCGCGCGCGCCTCGTGGCGGAGCGGTGCGCGAACGCGCCGTTCAACTCCGTGCTGGCCAACCTCTACCGCGACGGCGACGACACCATGGGCTGGCACGCCGACGACGAGCCCGAGCTCGGGCCGTCGCCCATCATCGCGTCGGTGAGCCTCGGGGCCGAGCGGCGCTTCGACCTGCGGCACCGGCGCACGCGCGAGACCGTGCGCACCGTGCTGCCGTCGGGGTCGGTGCTCGTGATGTCGGGCTCGACGCAGCGCCAGTGGGTGCACGCGGTGCCGCGGCAGGCCCGGGTGCGCGACCCGCGGATCAACCTCACGTTCCGCGCCATCGTCGGGACCGACCGATGAGCGCCCCCGGCGCGCACGACGGGGGCGTCGCCGGCGCGGACGACGCGCCGCACGCGGTCGCGCCATCGGCGTACCGCTACGTGCGCGGCGAGCGCCTGCCGATCGAGGTCCTCGTGTTCGAGATGGATCCCGCGCACGTCGACGAGTACCTGCGCGTCGACCACGAGGTGTGGACGATGATGGAGGCGGGCGCGCCCGGATTCGACCACGTGCCGTTCCTCTCCAAGGAGGTGTGGGTCGACGACTCGCGCCCAGGGCGCGTCACCATCGTGTTCGTCTGGGAGTCGATGGCGTCGTGGATGGCGGTGGGGTCGGCCGGGTTCCAGGCGCGGCTGCAGGCGGAGTTCGACGCGCGCTTCCGCCACCCGGTGCGGCTCGTGCAGGCGCTCCACGAGGAGGCGGCGATGGGGCTGCACCGCGTGTCGCGCTTCGAGCGCACGTAGTCCGGCCGCTCGCACCGCCCGCCGCGGTCCGCCCGCGCGGGGCGGCGCGGCGCGTCGTCAGCCGAGTCGCGCGGCGATCTCGGCGTAGAGGGGGATACCGAGCACGAGGTTGAACGGGAACGTGATCCCGAGCGACGCGAGCAGCGCCGTCCCGAGGTCGGCCCCCGGCAGCCCGACGCGCACCGCGGCCGGCGCCGCGATGTAGCTCGCGCTCGCCGCCATCGCCCCGAGCAGCCCCGCACCGCCGACCGACAGGCCGACGCCGAGGCCGACCACCACGCCGAGCGCGCCGAGCACGACCGGCGCGACGATCGCGTAGACCGCGACGCGCGCCGACGATGGCCGCAGCCGCACGAGGTGCTGGCCCGCGAGCGTGCCGAGGTCGATGAGGAAGAGGCAGAGCACCCCGGGGAACAGCGTGGCGAAGAGCGGCGCCACCCGGTCGTAGCCCGCGTCCGTCGTGACGAGGCCGACCGCGATGCCGCCGACGAGCAGCACGACCGACTTGCCCGTCACCACCTCGCGCATCGAGTGGGCGAGCGAGCCCGAGGCCCGCGACCGCGCCACGAGCAGCAGCGCGAGCACGATGCCGGGGAACTCCATGAGCGCCACCAGCGCGGGGAAGTAGCCCTCCGCCAGCGTCCCCGCCGTCGTCGCGAACGACTCGGCCGCGGTGAACGTCACGGCCGAGACGCTGCCGTAATGCGCCGCGAGCGCGGCGGCGTCCGGCGCCCCGAGCCGCAGCACGCGCCTGCCGACGGCGTAGGTGGCCACGGACGCGACGAGCGCGAGGCCGACCGCGGCGAGCGCGGGCGCCACGATGTCGGAGGGCGTGCTGTGCGCGAGCTCGCGCCCGCCCTTGAGCCCGATGGCGAACAACAGGTAGGTCGAGAGGAGCGACGTGACCGAGTCGGGGAACCGCAGGTCGCTGCGCAGCAGGCTCGCGACGAGCCCGAGCGCGAACGAGAGGACGATCGGCGACGTGAGGTTCGTCGACAGCAGGTCCGCGGCCAGCACCGTGGCGAGGCTAGACGCCGCGGGCGCGGCGGTCAGACCTCGAGGAGGCCGGCGATGCGATCGAGGGTGGCGCGCATGGCGGCCTCGTTGCGCCGCAGCAGGTCGGTGCGCCGCAGGAGCAGCGACGAGCGCGAGCGCGTCCAGTCGAACTGCTCGGTGACGAGCGTGCCGCCGTCGCGGGGCTCGAGCACGTATCGCCAGGCGTTGTGCGCGAAGTGCCACCACGCGATGCGGCGCCCCTCCTCGAACTCGATGACCGTGTTGCTCGTGCGGTACGGCAGGCCCCAGCGCATCGCCATGCTGAAGCGCGCGCCGAGGTGGAGGCGTCCCGGGCCGCGCACGTCGGCGCGCACGGTGCCCGAGCCGTCGATCCGCCAGTGCATCCGCGGATCGGCGAGGATCTCGAAGATCTGGTCGGGCCGCGCGCGCACGAGCCGCGAGACCGACACGATGCGATCTCCGGACGGGACGCTCACGCCGCCACGATAGGCGCAGTGCCCGTTACCCTCGGCGCGGTGGCGACGCGGCGCATCATGGCCACGAGCGGCGGCCTGCTGCCGACCGAGCGCTGGACGGGCCCGATGGTGGGCCGCACGATCCGGCGGATGCTCGAGCTCGCGCGACGCGACCGGCCGCGCGTGTGCGTCATCAACACCGCGTCGGGCGACGACCCCGCCGGCTACGTGCGGGCGTACGGCGCGCTCGGCGCGCTCGGGTGCGACGTGACGCACCTGCAGCTCTTCGTGCAGCCCAACGCGCCCGTGCGGGAGCACGTGCTCGCCGCCGACGTCGTGTGGGTCGGCGGCGGCTCGGTGGCCAACCTGCTCGCCGTGTGGCGCCTGCACGGGCTCGACGCCGTGCTGCGCGAGGCATACCACGAGGGCGTCGTGCTCGGCGGCGTGAGCGCGGGGTCGATCTGCTGGCACCTCGGCGGGCCCACCGACTCCTACGGGCCCGAGCTGCGCGCCGTCACGGACGGCCTCGGGCTGCTGCCGTACGGCAACGGTGTGCACTACGACGGCGAGCCGCGGCGCCGGCCGATGGTGCACCAGCTGGTGCGCGACGGCGTCTTCGACGTCGTGTATGCGACGGACGACCGCGTGGGGATCCTCTACGAGGACGAGGTGCCGGTGGAGGTGGTCGCCGACGTCGCGCCGGGCGGGCCGGCCGCCGGCGCCGCGGGTGCGACGCCCCGTGCGCCCGCCGCGTGGCGCGTCGAGCGCGTCGGCGGCGAGGTGCGCGAGACCCGCCTCGACCCGGGCCCGATCCGCGGGGCGTGACGATGCGCGTGGAGCAGGTGTCGCCGGCGATCGGCGCGGTGGTGCGCGACGTCGACCTGTGCGCCCCGATCGACGACGCCACCCGCGACGCGCTCGCCGATGCGCTCGTGCGCCATCACGTGCTGTTCTTCGAGGACCAGCCCCTCACGCCTGCGCAGCACCGCGACGTCGCCGCTCGCTTCGGCACGCTGCACGTGCACCCCTTCTACCCGCACGACGGCGAGGTCGAGGAGATCATCGTCCTCGACACCCACGCCGACAACCCGCCCGACTCGGACACCTGGCACTCCGACGTGAGCTTCATCGAGACGCCGCCGATGGGCGCGCTGCTGTCGGCCCGGGTGCTGCCGCCGAGGGGCGGCGACACCCTCTTCGCCAGCTGCATCGCCGCGTACGAGGGGCTGAGCGCGCCGGTGCGTGCGATGCTCGACGGCCTCACCGCCGAACACGACATGGCCAAGGCCTTCACCGACGACCGATACGGCTCGAGCGACGCCGCCCGCGAGCGCCTCGCCGCCGCCCGCAGGACCAACCCTCCGGTGGTGCACCCCGTCGTGCGGACGCACCCGGTGTCGGGGCGCAGGGGGATCTTCGTCAACCACTCGTTCACCACGCGGATCGTCGAGCTCGCCGCCCGCGAGAGCGACGCGATCCTCGAGATGCTCTTCGCGCACCTCTCGCGACCGGAGTACACGGTCCGCTGGGCGTGGAAGACCCACGACCTCGCCTTCTGGGACAACCGCCTGACCCAGCACTACGCGTGCGCGGACTACATGCCGCACCGTCGCGTGATGCACCGCGCGACGATCCTGGGGGACCGTCCGCGTTGAGCTCGCCCGGTGCGCGGCGCGGCGCGTAGGGTCGCTCCGATGTATCGACGGCTCGCGACCTGGTGCTTCTCCCACGGCGCGTGGGTCGTCGCGGCGTGGATCGCGGTGCTCGCGGGGACCAACGTGGCGGCCGGCGCCGTCGGCTCGGCGTTCAGCGCCGAGTTCACCATCCCCGCGTCCGAGAGCGCGCGCGGTCTCGAGATCCTGTCCGAGTCGTTCCCCGGCGCGGGCGGCGCCTTCGGCGGCAGCATCGTCGTGAAGAGCGACGGCCCCGTGGACCGGCCCGAGGTGCGCGGGCCGCTCGAGGCGCTCTTCGCCCGAGTGGACGAGATCGAGGGCGTCGGCGTCGTGAGCCCCTTCGGGCCGATCGGCGCCGCGCAGGTGGCCCCCGACGGCACCATCGCCTTCGCCGAGGTGACGCTCGGGACCGAGATCGACCAGACCCGCGCCGCCGAGATCGGCGCCGAGATCGCCGCGATGCTGCCCGACCTGCCCGGCACCACCCTCGAGGTCGGCGGCGCGGCGCTCAGCGAGTTCGAGCCGCCGCAGTCCGAGCTCATCGGCATCGCGTTCGCGATCGTCATCCTCATCCTCGCCTTCGGCTCGGTGCTCTCGATGGGCCTGCCGATCGGCGTGGCCCTCGCCGGCGTCGGCACGGGCGGGCTGGGGCTCGTCTCGTTGCTGTCCAACGGCGTCGGCATCCCCGACTTCGCGCCGTTCGTCGGGATCATGATCGGTCTCGGCGTCGGCATCGACTACGCGCTGTTCATCGTCACCCGGTACCGCGAGCTCACCTCGGGCGGACTGCCCGCCGCGGTCGCGCTCGCCGACTCGCTCCACACCGCAGGCCGCGCCGTCGTCTTCGCCGGCCTCACCGTGGTGTGCTCGCTGCTCGGCCTGCTCGTGATCGGCATCGGCTTCGTGAGCGGGCTCGGCATCGCGGCCGCCGCCACCGTCGCCGTCACGCTCGCCGCGTCGATCACGCTGTTGCCCGCGCTCATCGGGCTCCTGCACGGCAAGATGGAGATCACGCGCTGGCGCGGGCTCCTGACCGCCGGCTGGGTGGCGATCGCCGCGCTCGGTGCGGGACTGAAGTACGCGCCGCTCGTCGCGGCCGGTGCGGTCCTCGCCGCCGCCACGCTGCTCGCGAGCGTCGCGGTCGCGCCGCTGCGCCGTCGGGTGCCGACGCGTCGTCCGCGGCCCATCCGCGAGACGCTCTCGTACCGCTGGAGCCACCTCATCCAGCGCCGACCGTGGACGTTCGTGCTCGTCGGCGCGGGCGTGCTCGTCGCGCTCACGGCGCCGGTCTTCGGCCTGCGGCTCGGCTTCGCCGACGAGGGCAACTACCCCGAGGACACGCCCGCTCGCCGCGCGTACGACATCGTGGCCGAGGGCTTCGGCCCGGGCTTCAACGGCCCGATGCTCGTCGTCGCGACCGCGTCCGAGGGCGCGAGCGCGGCGGACGGCGCGGCGATCGAGACCGCGCTCGGCGGCCTCGCGTCGGCGATCGGCGCCGATCCGGGTGTCGCGGCGGTGACGCCGCCCTTCCCCTCGCCGGTGCGCGACGGCGCGTGGCTGATGCGCGTGATCCCGACGACCGCGCCGCAGGACGCCGCGACCTCGGAGCTCGTCGACCGCCTGCGCGCCGACGTGATCGCGCCGGCCCTCGGCGGCACCGGTGTGCGGGCGTGGCTGACCGGCGCGGTGCCGGGCAGCATCGACTTCACCTCGTACCTCGCGGGGCGGACCGTCGGCTTCTTCGCCGCGGTGCTCGGAGTGTCGTTCGTGCTGCTGCTCATGGTCTTCCGCTCGCTGCTCGTGCCGGCCAAGGCCGTGCTCATGAACGTGCTGTCGATCTCCGCCGCCTACGGCGTGGTCGTCGCGATCTTCCAGTGGGGCTGGCTGAGCGGCCCGTTCGGCGTCGAGCCCGCCCCGGTCGAGCCCTTCGTGCCGATGATGCTCTTCGCCATCGTCTTCGGCCTCAGCATGGACTACGAGGTGTTCCTCCTGTCGCGGATCAAGGAGGAGTACGACCGCACCGGTGATGCGAAGAACTCGGTGGCCGACGGTCTCGCGGCGACGGCCCGGGTCATCAGCGCCGCCGCCGCCATCATGGTCGTGGTGTTCGGCGCCTTCCTGCTCGAGGACGACCGCGTGATCAAGCTCTTCGGCACCGGCCTCGCCGTCGCCGTGCTCCTCGACGCGACCATCGTGCGCATGGTGCTGGTGCCCGCGACGATGGAGTTGCTCGGCCGGCGCAACTGGTGGATCCCGCGCTGGCTCGACCGGGTGCTGCCACGCCTGCACGTCTGACCCTCGTCGCGGTCGGCGTCACCGCGGGCTTCGTCGCCGGGCTCTTCGGCGTCGGCGGCGGCATCCTCATCGTGCCGGGCCTCTGGTGGGCCGCGCGGATGGAGCAGCGCCGCGCCCACGGCACGTCGCTCGCCGCGATGGTGCCGATGACCGTCGCGGGGCTCGCCACGTACGTCGGGGGCGGGCACGTGGACTGGCCGGCCGCCGCCGCGCTCGCGGTCGGCGCACTCGTCGGCGCGTGGGTGGGCGCCGGGCTGCTCGCGCGGGTGCGCACGCGCACGCTCACCGTCGCGTTCGCCGTGGCGCTCGTCGCGTCGGCGGCGCGGATGCTGCTCGGCGGTGCGGCGCCGACCTCGGAGGGCGTCTCGGCGGCGGGGGCGGTGGTGCTCGCGGGGGTCGGCCTGGTCGCCGGCGTGCTCGCCGGGCTGCTCGGGATCGGTGGCGGCGTGATCATGGTGCCCGTCATGACGCTGGCCTTCGGCCTCGCGCCCGTGCTCGCCAAGGGCACCTCGCTCGCCGTCATCGTGCCGACGGCGCTCGTCGGTACGTGGCGCAATCGGCGCGCCGCCAACGTCGATCTGCCCGCGGCGGTCGTGGTCGGCGCGGCGGGGACCGCGTCGGCCGCCGCGGGCGGGATCGTGGCGGCGCGCCTGCCCGACGGCGTCGCCAACGCGCTCTTCGCCCTGCTGCTCCTCGCGATCAGCGCGAGGCTGCTGCGCGGGCTGCGAGGTCGCGAAACGCGGACAACAGATTGACCAGGTGGTGCTCCGCGAGCTTGCGCGCGAGGGCCGGGTCCCGATCCTCGATCGCGTCGACGATCGTCAGGTGCTCGGTCCAGTCCATCTGGCCGACCGCCCGGCGCCCGAGCGACTGGAGGAGCTCGGTCTGCACGCCAAGCGGCGTCATGAGGAACGGGAGGTAGGAGTTGCCCGCCGCGCGGTGGATCGTGTCGTGCAGCCGCGTGTGGTTCTCCGCCACGTCGGCGAGGCAGTTGCCCGCGACCGCCGCCGCGCCCGCCGCGTAGATCCGCCGCAGGAGCGCGACGTCGTCGTCGGTGCGGTGGATCGCCGCCTGCTCGGACGCGTACGACTCGAGCACGGTGCGCATCTCGATCAGCTCGACGGCCCTCGCGGCGTCGAGGCTCGCGACGCGCGCCCCCTTCTGCGGCGTCACCTCGACGAGGCCGATGCCCTCGAGGATCCGTAGGCCCTCGCGCACCGGGTTGCGCGACACTCCGAGCTCGGCGGCGATCTGCTCCTCGGGGATGCGCGCGCCGGGGAGGAGCTCGCCCGCATTGATCATCCAGCGGATCGAGTCGGCGACGAAATGACGCAGCGGGATCCCCGCCGGTCTCGAGTGCACGAGCACGACGCTAGTGTCGCGACGGTGAGCGGCGACCCTCGCACGACCCCGCGGGTGCGCAAGTGGGTGACGCTGTGCGAGGACGTGGTGGCCGAGGGCGGCACCCCGGTGACGGGGGCACGAACGGTCCGCAAGGCCGTCGGCGCCGCGGTGATCGCCAATCCCTTCGCCGGCGTCCACGGGGCGGATCTGGGACCACTCGAGGTGATCGGCGCCGAGATCTCGGGTCGTCTCGCGGAGCGGGCGCTCGCCGCGCTCGGCGTGGCCGCCGACGCGGTGACGGCCTACGGCAAGGGCGCGATCGTCGGCACCGCCGGCGAGATCGAGCACGCCGCGGCGCTGCTGCACCCGCGCTTCGGCGCGCCGGTGCGCAAGGTCGTGGTGAAGGGCGACGACATCATCCCGTCGACCAAGAAGGTCGCAGGACCCGGCGCCCAGATCACCATCCCGATCACGCACAAGGACGACATCTGGTCGTTCGACGAGATGGACGCGATCGACGTCGCGGTCGCCGACGCGCCGCGACCCGACGAGATCCTGGTGTGCGTCGCGCTCGCCGTCGGCGGACGGCCCTTCGCCCGCACGCGCAAGCCGTCATGAAGGCGATGATCCTCCTCACGCGGCGCGCGGACATGTCCCACGACGACTTCGCGGCGTGGTGGCTCGGCGAGCACGCACCGCTCGCCCGGCGCCTGCCCGGCCTGCGGGCCGCGACCTTCAACGTCGTGCAGGACCCCGCCCCCGGCGAGCCGGACGGCATCACCGAGCTGTGGTTCGACTCCCGCGCCGACTTCGACGCCGCGTACGCGAGCGAGGTGGGGCGCGCCGTGGTCGCCGACTCGATGGCCCACGTCTCGGGCCGCGTGCGGCTAGTCGTCGACGAGCAGCGCGTCCGCGAAGGCGCGTAGCGACGGGTACGTCCAGTCGGGATTGACCGGCGCGGCGGCGGGCGTCGCCCCGGCCGCGCCCACGGCGCCGCCCGCCGCGGCCCGCGTCGCGCCGTAGCGGTCGATCCGCACCGTCGCGAGCCCCGCGGCCTTGGCGGGTACGTGGTCGTGGTACAGGCTCTGCGCGACGTGCAGGTGCGCGTCGCGTCCCGCGCCCATCTCGGCGGCGCGGGCGAGCAGCGCGCGGAAGTTGGCCGGGTCGGGCTTGTACGAGCCGACGTCCTGCGCGGTGATCACGGCGTCGAAGCGCACGTCGAGCCGCGCGCGCGACCCCTCGAAGGACGCACGATCGACGTTGGACAGGATCACGAGGCGGCAGCGCGACGCGAGGTCGACGAGCGCGTCGTGGCTGTCGGCGAACGCCGGCCACTCCGGCACCGACGCGGCGAACGCCCGCGCGTCGGCCTCGCCGCGCTCGGCCGCCGTCGCGGGGGACGGCAGGCCCATGCTCGCCGCCATGCGCCGCCACGTCTCCGCGAGGATCGTCGGGTACGACCACGTCGGGTGCGCGTCCTGCACCAGGGTCTCGTGAGAGGCGAAGAGCGCGAGGATCTCCTCCGCGCGGGGGTGCACGCCGTGGGCGCCCGCGAGGCGCGCCGCCGTCGTCGTGATGCCGAGCTCCCAGTCGATGAGCGTGCCGTAGCAGTCGAAGCTGAGGAGTCGCGCGTCGGCGAGTCGCATGGCGGGGGCTCGGGTCGGGCGCCGCGGGGGCTCAGCGCGCGGCGACCGCGCGCAGCGCGGCGACGTGGTCGGGCGTGACGCCGCAGCAGCCGCCGATGATCACGGCGCCGCGCGCGCGCCATGCCTCGGCAAACTCGGCGTACCGCGCGGGGGTGAGGTCGTCGCGCAGGCGGAGGATGTCGGTGTTGGCGGCGGCGTCCTTGCGCTGCGGCGGGAAGGCGTTGGCGTAGACGCCGAGTACGGGGTGACCTGGCGCGCCGGGCGGCGGGACGAGGCCGTCGAAGAGGTGCGGATCGGGCGCCGCGATGCGCGGCGGGGGCTGGGCCGGCGCGGGGAGCGCGGCCGCGGCCTGCTCGAGCGCGCGCGCCATGACTTCGGGCTGCGAGCAGTTGAACATCACGGCCCCCGTCGCGGGCGCCACCGCCCGCACGGCGTCCTCGATCGACTCGCCGCTGCGCAGGCGCGCGTCGCCCCCGTCGAGCGCGTCGTCGAGCGTGTAGGAGACCCACATGACGCGGCCCGTCATGTCGATGCTGCGCATCGCGGCGCGGGCCTCGGCGATGCTGCTCAGCGTCTCGCAGAGCCACACGTCGACCCACGGCAGCAGCCCGCGCACGAGCGGCGCGTAGAGCTCGTCGGCCTGCGCATCGTCGAAGAGGTCGGGTCGATACGAGCCGAACGCCGGGGGGAGCGAGCCGGCGACGACGATGCGCCGCGCGGGGGCCGGCCCGTCGGCCGTCGCGGCGAGCGCGGGGGCGTCGCCCGGGTCGTCGGCGACGCGGCGCGCGATGCGACCCGCGAGGTCGGCGAGCCGCAGCGCCTCGTCGCGCCAGCGCGCCTCGCCGAGGTGGAAGGGGACGAGGGCGTAGGAGTTGGTCGTGATGATCTCTGCGCCCGCCTCGACGAAGTTGCGGTGCGCGCGCTCGACCCACTCGGGGCCCTCGAGCAGCGCGAGCGCGGACCACTCCGGCTGGCGGAAGGGCGCGCCGATGCGCGCGAGCTCGCGACCCATGCCGCCGTCGAGGATCCGCACGCCGGGCGCGGGGCGTCCGGTCGTGGCGCCGGGCGCGGGGGAGGCCGTCACGGGCGCAGGCGCGCCACCGCCGCCTCCGACTCGCGGGACGCCGCCTTGTAGATGCCCTTGGCCATGAGCGACAGCTCGGCGTCGCGACGGCGCTGGTAGACGTCGGCGCGCACCCCGTGCACCGCCGGGTCGTCGGGCGCCGCCCACGCGGCCCAGTCGGCGAGGTGGCACGCGAGGCGCAGGTCGCCCGCGTCGGCGAGCGCGGAGGCGCGGCGGGCCAGCACGTCGGCACCGCCCGCGAGCGCGGCGATCTCGGCGCCGACGGCGGCGTCGGGTGCCGGCTTGAGGCGCGAGGCGGCACCGTCCCACCAGCCGCCGTAGAGGCGCCAGACGTTGCGCACGACGAACTCCGGCTCGTCGTAGTACGGGCGCATGTAGGGCTTGGCGAGCACCTCGTCGGGCACGCGAACCGAGTGGATGATCTCGTCGAGCGTCGCGTCGGCATTCATCATCGTCACGACCTGGCCGACGAGCGTCTCGAGCGCGAGCGCGATGTCGCCGAGCACGCCCGCGATGCGGGCGCGACCCTCGATCGGCAGGCCGTGGGCGGGCAGGAGCAGCTCGGGACCCTCGGCGGCCATGTCGCGCAGGGCCCGCGCCCACTCGAGCGGGTAGCGCTGCACCTTCTGCGGGTTGCCGGCGTTGGGGAAGTTCCAGATCACGAAGTCGCCGACGAAGGCCCAGCGGCGACCCGGCACCCAGATCCACGTGTGGTCGTCGGTCTCGCCGCGCGCGTGTCGCAGCTCGACGCGCTCGCCGCCGAAGTCCGCGGCCAGCGACTCCTCGTAGACGGTGTCCGGCTCGAGCGTGGCCGGCGGGAGGAAGTGCTCGGTGCCGCCGCCGATGCCGAGGTTGGCGTCCGCCTTGATGCCGCCGAACTGCCGCTGGTTGATCCGCAGGTTCCAGTCGTTGGTCGCGCGGTAACGGGCGAGCCGGTCGCGCACGCGGGCGTGGCCGATGACGGTCGGTCGCGGCCGGCCGGCACGGTCGGCATCCTCGGCGAAGGCGAAGCTGCCGCCGACGTGGTCGGCGTGGCCGTGCGTGTACACGATGCGCCGCACGGGGTCGGTGCTCCAGCCGCGCAGTGCGCCGACGACGGCGGCGCCCGTGTGCACGTTGGACGCGTCGATGCACGAGATGCCGTCCGCGGTGCGCCAGGCGAGCACGTGGCTGAAGCTCTCGACGATCGCGAGCCCGTCGGCGAGCTCGCTCAGCTCGTTGGTCACGCGGTTGGGGAAGAGCATCGGGTCGCCCTCGTCGAGGATGCGACGCGACGCCTCGAGGGGGTGCACGCCGCTCGGCGCCGTGCGCCGCGGCGAGATGGGCTGCCGGCTCGTCTCGCGCTCGGGGCGCGCGTCGCCACTCACCGGGGGAGTCCGAGGACGCGCTCGCCGAGGATGTTGCGCATCACGTTGGACGTCCCTCCCATGATCGTGTACGCGGGAGCGTACGCGAGTCCCCGCGCGGTGGCGTCCCACAGGGTCGCCTCGGGGCCGAGGACGCGGGAGACGAACGCGGCGACGCGCTGCTCGTGCTCGGTGCAGAAGCACTTGGTCGCCGCGGAGAAGCCGCGCGGTGCCTGGCCCAGCACCTCGCGGATCACGAGCAGGCGGCCGAGCGCGTAGCCGGCCTCGATGGCGGCGATCTCCTGGCGCACGACGAGGTCGGCGCGGTCGGCGCGCGCGAGGGCGGCGAGGTAGAGCGCGCGGTTGGACACCAGCCGGTCGATGCCGCCCCGCTCGTGCTCGAGCTGGCGCATCGTCTGGGTGAAGGCGGCGCCCTCGGCGCCGACCAGGTGGTCCGCGGGCACGCGCACGTCGTCGTAGAAGACCTCGCAGAAGTGGGCATTGGTCGTCATGTCGCGGATCGGACGCACCGTGATGCCGGGGGCGTCCATCGGGACGATGATCTCGCTGATCCCCGCGTGGGCCGGGCCGTCCGTGGCGGTGCGGCAGATGAGGTAGCAGTAGTCGGCGAGCTCGCCGAAGCTCGTCCAGACCTTCTGCCCGGTGATGACCCAGTGGTCGCCGTCGCGGCGGGCGGTCGTCTGGAGCCCGGCGAGGTCGCTGCCCGCGCCCGGCTCGCTCATGCCGATGCACCACGTGGTCTCGCCCGACAGGATCTCGGGGAGGAACCGCTCGCGTTGCGCGGGCGTGCCGTAGGCGATGAGGGCGGGGCCCATCTGGCGGTCGGCGAACCACATGCCCGCGAGCGGTGCGCCCGCCGCGATCAGCTCCTCGCCGACGATGAGCCGCTCGATCGGGGGGCGCCCTCCGCCGCCGTGCTCGCGCGGCCATGTCATGCCGATCCACCCGAGGCGCGCGAGCTCGCGGGAGAACTCCGGCTCGTAGCCGTTCATCCACGAGTCGTTCACCCGTCCGTAGCGTCGCACCGCGTCGGCGGCCACCTCGCGCGCTCGGTCGCGCAGCGCGAGCTGCTCGGACGACCACGCGAAGTCCACGATCGACGAGCCTAGGTACGGACGCCCGCGGGTATCGTGGGCGACCGATCATGGCGACGAAGATCAAGGTCCGCACGCCGGTCGTCGAGCTCGACGGCGACGAGATGACGCGGATCATCTGGAAGTACATCAAGGACCGGCTGATCCTCCCGTACCTCGACGTGACGCTCGAGTACTACGACCTCTCGATCCAGCACCGCGACGCCACCGAGGACCGGGTGACGGTCGACGCCGCCAAGGCGATGCTGCGCCACGGCGTGGGCGTCAAGTGCGCGACGATCACGCCCGACGAGGCGCGCGTCAAGGAGTTCGGCCTCAAGAAGATGTGGAAGTCGCCCAACGGCACGATCCGCAACATCCTCGACGGCGTCGTCTTCCGCGAGCCGATCATCTGCAGGAACGTGCCGAAGCTCGTGCCCCACTGGACCAAGCCGATCGTCATCGGGCGCCACGCCCATGGCGACCAGTACCGCGCGACGGACTGGAAGGTCCCCGGCCCGGGCACCGTGACGCTGCGCTACGTGCCCGAGGGCGGCGGGGAGCCGGTGGAGATGGAGGTCGCCACGTTCCCCGCGTCGGGCGTCGTGATGGCGATGTACAACTACGACGAGTCGATCCGCAGCTTCGCCCGCGCGTCGTTCAACTACGGGCTGCAGCGCCACTACCCGGTGTACCTCAGCACCAAGAACACGATCCTCAAGGCCTACGACGGGCGCTTCAAGGACCTCTTCCAGGAGGTCTTCGACGCCGAGTTCCGCGCCGAGTTCGAGCGGCGGGGGCTCACCTACGAGCACCGCCTCATCGACGACATGGTCGCCTGCATGCTCCGCTGGGAGGGCGCCTACGTCTGGGCCTGCAAGAACTACGACGGAGACGTCCAGAGCGACGTCGTCGCCCAGGGCTACGGCTCGCTGGGGCTCATGACCTCGGTCCTCACGACCCCCGACGGCGCGGTCATCGAGAGCGAGGCCGCGCACGGCACCGTCACGCGCCACTACCGGGACCACCAGAAGGGCCTCGAGACGTCGACCAACTCGATCGCGAGCATCTACGCCTGGACGCGCGGTCTCGCGCACCGCGGGCGCCTCGACGGCACGCCGGACGTCGTCGAGTTCGCCGAGCGGCTCGAGCGCGTGTGCGTCGAGGCCGTCGAGGGCGGCGAGATGACCAAGGATCTCGCCGTGCTGATCTCGCCCGATCAGCCGTGGCTCACCACCACCGGCTTCCTCGAGGCGGTCGAGCGGCGCCTCGCCGCCGCGATGGCCTGACGGCCGACGACGTGTCCGCCGCCGCCATGCGCGCGGTGGTGCTCGCGGCGCACGGCGGCCCCGAGGTGCTCGCCGTGCGCGAGGTGCCGGCGCCGACGCCGGGGCCCGACGAGATCCGCGTCGCGGTGCGCGCGACGGCGATCAACCGTGCGGACGTCCTGCAGCGGATGGGCCTGTACCCCGACCCGTTCCCTGGTCCCCACGAGATCCCGGGGCTCGAGTTCGCCGGCACGGTCGAGTCGTGCGGCGACCGCGTGCGTGCGTGGCGGCCCGGCGACGAGGTGATGGGCATCGTGAGCGGCGGCGCGTACGCCGAGATGCTCTGCGTCCACGAGCGCCAGGCCGTGCGCGTGCCGCGCGGCATCGCCCTCGGCGATGCGGGCGCCATCCCCGAGGTGTTCGTCACCGCCTGGGACGCGCTCGTCGTGCAGGGCGGGCTCGCGAGCGGGCGGTGGGCGCTCGTGCACGCGGGCGGCTCGGGCGTGGGCACGGCCGCGATCCAGATCTGCCGCGCCGTCGGGGCGCGGGTCATCGTCACCTGCTCGGCGGACAAGCGCGCGGCCTGCACCGCGCTCGGCGCGCACGCCGCCGTGGACCACCGGGCTGAGGACTTCGTCGAGGTCGTGCGGCGGGAGACCGGCGGCGCCGGCGCCGACGTCGTGCTCGACGTGGTGGGCGGCGACTACGCGGCGCGCAACGTGGCGTGCCTCGCCCCGCGCGGGACCATCGTGCAGGTCGGCGTGATGCGGGGGCCGGACGCATCCGTGCCGCTCGGCGCGCTCATGCGCGCGCGCGGCCGCATCGTCGGGACCGTGCTGCGCCCGCGGCCCCTCGAGGAGAAGATCGCGATCTCACGACGCTTCGAGGCCGAGGTGGTGCCGCTCCTCGAGTCGGGGGCCCTGCGGCCCGTGATCGACCGCCGCTACCGCCTGGACGAGATGGCCGACGCGCACCGGCGCATGGAGGCCAACGCCAACGTGGGCAAGATCGTCATCGACGTGCGCTGAGCGGCACGTAGTCGCGCGCGTCGGCGCCGACGTACCACTGCCGCGGGCGGCTGATCTTCTGGGCGTCGTCGCCCAGCAGCTCGCGGTAGTGCGCGAGCCAGCCCGCGGTGCGGGGGATCGCGAAGAGCACGGTGAACATCTCGATGGGGAAACGCAGGGCCTGGTAGATGAGGCCCGAGTAGAAGTCGACGTTGGGGTAGAGCCTGCGGGAGACGAAGTATTCGTCGCGCAGCGCGACCTCCTCCAGCTTGAGCGCCACGTCGAGCAGGGGGTTCTTGCCCGTGACCTTGAAGACGTCCTCGGCCGTGCGCTTGATGAGCGTGGCGCGGGGGTCGTAGTTCTTGTAGATGCGGTGTCCGAAGCCCATGAGACGGCCCTTGCCCGCCTTGACCGAGGCGATGAAGGCGTCGACCTGCGACACGTCGCCGATCTCGGCGAGCATGCGCACGACCGCCTCGTTGGCGCCGCCGTGGAGCGGGCCGTAGAGGGCGGCGGCGCCGGCGGCGACCGCCGAGTACGGGTCGGCGTTGGCCGAGGCGACGGTGCGCAGCGCGGTGGTCCCGCAGTTCTGCTCGTGGTCGGCGTGGAGGATGAAGAGCACCTCCATCGCGCGGGCGAGCGTCGGGTCGACCCGGTAGTCGTCGCCGATCTTGAACATCATGTTGAGGAAGTTGGCGCCGAAGCCCAGGCCGTTGTTGGGCGAGACGAAGGGCAGGCCGGAGGAGAAGCGGTAGCACATGGCCGCCAGGGTCGGGACCTTGGCGATCAGGCGGAGCACCTGCTTGTCCAGCGTGGCGGCGTCGAAGATGCGGTTGGACTCGGGGTAGAAGGTGCCGAGTGCGGCCACCGACGAGATGAACATGCCCATCGGGTGGGCGTCGTAGTGGAAGCCGTCGACGAAGCGCTTGCGCATGTTCTCGTGGATCATCGTGTGGTGCGTGACCTCGAAGCCCCAGGTCTCGAGCTGTGCCGCAGTCGGCAGCTCGCCGTGGAGCAGCAGGTACGCGACCTCGAGGAAGGTGGAGTGCTCCGCCAGTTGCTCGATGGGGTAGCCGCGGTAGCGCAGCACGCCCGCGTCGCCGTCGACGAAGGTGATGGCCGAGCGGCAGGCCGCGGTGGAGAGGAAGGCCGGGTCGTAGACCCGCAGGTTGGGGTCCAGGTCGCGCAGGGCGCTCGACGGGATCGTGCCGTCGACGACGGGGACCGTGATCTTCTTGCCCGTGCGGTCGTCGACGATGGTGATCGTGTCGGCCATCGCCGTCACGCTACCGATCAGAGCGGCGTGTTGTCGTGCTTGCGGTGCACGAGCTTCTCGCGCTTCTCGAGGAGCATCTCCAGCGCGGCGCTCACCTCGGCCCGCGTCTCCGCCGGATCGACGACCGCGTCCACGTAGCCGCGCTCCGCCGCGACGTAGGGGTTGAGCAGGCGCTCGGCGTAGTCGCGCTCGTACTCCGCGCGGGCGTCGTCGTCGGCGCGGCGCATGAGGATGGCCGAGGCCTGGCCCGCGCCCATCACGGCGAGCTCCGCGGTGGGCCATGCGAGGCAGACGTCGTTGCCCATGCGCTTGGAGTCCATGACGATGTAGGCGCCGCCGTAGCTCTTGCGCAGGATGACGCAGACCCGCGGCACGGTCGCGCGCCCGTAGGCGAAGACGAGCTGCGCGCCGTGGCGGATCATGCCGCGCCACTCGAGGTCCTTGCCGGGGTAGAAGCCCGGGGTGTCGACGAGGGTCACGAGCGGCACGTTGAATGCGTCGCAGAACGACACGAACCGGGCGGCCTTCTGCGACCCGGGGATGTCGAGCGTGCCCGCGAGCGCGAGCGGCTGGTTGGCCACGATGCCGACCACCCGTCCGCCGATGCTGCCGAGGGCGGTGACGACGTTGGGCGCCCAGCGGTCGCGCAGCTCCAGCAGGTAGCCGTCGTCGAGCAGCTCGCGCGCGACGTCGCGCACGTCGTAGCTGCCGGTCGACGAGGCGGGGATGACCGCTGCGACGCCGTCGAGGCGGCGGTCGGTCGGGTCGGAGGTGGGGATCGTGGGGGGCAACTCGTTGACGCTGTCGGGCAGGAACGCCAGCACGTGCTCGATCTCGGCCACCGCCGCGTCGCGGTCGGGGACCACGATCTGCGCGACGCCGCTCTGGCGGGCGTGGGCGTCGGCGCCGCCCAGCTCGGCGTTGGACACCTGGACGCCGGTGAACTCGGCGACCATCGTGGGCCCGCTCACGAATGCGAAGGCCTCCTCGGTCATGATCACGACGTCGCAGAGGCCGATGAGGAGTGCGGGGCCCGAGACGGCGGGGCCCGTGACGGCGGCGACGATCGGCACGACGCCGGAGCACGAGGCGATCTGCTTGGCCGCGCGGCCCCAGCCGTGGAGCGCCGCGACGCCCTCGACGATGTCGGCGCCGGAGGAGCCCATCGTCATCACGAGCGGCAGGCCCTTGTCGCGGGCCATCGCAGCGGCGTCGGCGATGACGCCCGAGGCGTCGGCGGACAGCGCGCCGCGGTGGACGCCCTCGTCCACGTCGATCCAGACCACGCGCCGGCCGATGCCGGGCAGCGTGCGCACCGCGGCGGCGGCCGCGCCGCGGACGCCGTGCTGGAGGTCGACGTCGGCGGCGCTCACGGCCCGGCGTCGGTCAGCGACCCGCGCCGACGCGGGCGCGCACGATGTTGAGCGCGCTGCCGGCGCGGAACCACTCGACGTGCTCCGGGCTGAACGTGTGCGTCGCCGTGAAGTCGATCGTGCGGCCGTCGGGCTTGGTGATCCGGCAGCGCACGGGCTGGTCGGGCACCGGCGGCAGGCCGAGGACGCCGATGCGGTCGCGTTCCTCGATGAGGTCGTACGTGGCGGGGTCCGAGAACGTGAGCGGGACGAGGCCCTGCTTCTTCAGGTTGGTCTCGTGGATCCGGGCGAAGGAGCGCGCGAAGATCACGACGCCGCCACGGAAGCGCGGCTCCATCGCCGCGTGCTCGCGCGACGAGCCCTCGCCGTAGTTCTGGTCGCCGATCGCGCACCAGCGGATGCCCGCGGTGCCGTAGCGCCTCGCGATCTCGGGGAAGGGGCGCGTCGCGCCGTCGGTGGCGTCCCAGCCCTCGCCGGTGGCGCCGGTGAAGGCGTTGACGACGCCGAGGAAGAGGTTGCCCGAGATGTTCTCCAGGTGGCCGCGATACGTGAGCCACTTGCCCGCCGCGGAGATGTGGTCCGTGGTGCACTTGCCCCGCGCCTTCATGAGCACCGGGAGGTCCGCGTAGTCGGCGCCGTCCCACGAGGGGAACGGGGCGAGCAGCTGCAGGCGGTCGCTGCCCGC
Source organism: Actinomycetota bacterium (assembly GCA_041158045.1). GTDB lineage: Bacteria > Actinomycetota > Acidimicrobiia > Acidimicrobiales > Ilumatobacteraceae > CAXRBC01. Next base: position 24,517 of record JBEBCD010000029.1, read on the forward strand.
GCGCACGACGACGTCGATGCCCGAGCGGTCGGCCGGCGGTGGGGTGAAGGTGTCGACGCCCGGGTCGTAGCCACGGGCCGGCAGCACCTCGCCCGCCGGTGCATCGAGGCGCACGCGGGTGCCGTCGGGGGCCTCGATCGTGTCGGTCGTCGGGTCGAAGTCGAGGCGTCCCGCGAGTGCGAGGGCGAGCACGGTGTCGGGGCTGGTGACGAAGCTCAGCGTGTGCGCCGACCCGTCGTTGCGCTTCGGGAAGTTGCGGTTGAACGAGTTGACGATCGTGTTGGGGCGGCCCGCGACGTCGGCCGGTCGCTCCCACTGGCCGATGCAGGGTCCGCAGGCGTTGGCCAGCACGGTGGCGCCGATCGCCTCGAGGTCCGCGAGCAGGCCGTCGCGCTCGATGGTCGCGCGGATCTGCTCCGAGCCCGGCGTGACGAGCAGCTCGGTGCGGGCGCGCAGGCCGTGGCGCGCGGCCTGGCGTGCGATGGAGGCGACACGGGTGAGGTCCTCGTAGCTCGAGTTGGTGCACGAGCCGATGAGGGCCGAGGAGATCTCGAGGGGCCAGGAGTGCTCGCGGGCGGCCGCGCCGACCTCCGCGCCGGCGCGATGGGCGCGGTCGGGGGAGTGCGGGCCGTTGATGAGCGGGCGCAGCGCGGACAGGTCGACGTCCACGACGCGGTCGTAGCGCGCGCCGTCGTCCGGCCGCAGGTGCGGGCGCACCGCGTCGGCCGCGTCGGCGACGTCGGCGCGGCCCGTGGCCCGCAGGTAGGCCGCCATGTGGTCGTCGTAGCCGAAGACGCTGCACGTGGCACCGATCTCGGCGCCCATGTTGCAGATCGTCGCCTTGCCGGTGGCCGAGATGGTGTCCGCGCCCGGGCCGAAGTACTCGACGATCGCGCCCGTGCCACCCTCCACCGTGAGGACGCGCGCGACCTCGAGGATCACGTCCTTGGGGCTCGACCAGCCGGAGAGCTCGCCCGTGAGGCGCACGCCGATGACCTTGGGCCACCGGACGTTGAACGGGAAGCCCGTCATCACGTCCACGGCGTCCGCGCCCCCGACGCCGATCGCGACCATGCCGAGACCGCCCGCGTTGGGCGTGTGGCTGTCGGTGCCGATCATCATCCCGCCGGGGAACGCGTAGTGCTCGAGGACGACCTGGTGGATGATGCCGCTGCCGGGGCCCCAGAAGCCGATCCCGTACTTGGCCGAGACGGAACGGAGGAAGTCGTAGACCTCCTTGTTGGCGTCGATCGCGACCCCGAGGTCGATGCGCGCGCCGACCTTGGCGAGGATGAGGTGGTCGCAGTGCACCGTGGTCGGCACGGAGGTGGTGTCGAGACCCGCGGTCATGAACTGCAGGAGCGCCATCTGTGCCGTCGCGTCCTGCATCGCCACGCGGTCGGGGCGGAAGTCGGCGTAGCTGCGGCCGCGCTCCATCGCCTGCGCGCGCGGGTCGACCAGGTGGTTGACGAGGATCTTCTCCGCGAGCGTCAGCGGACCGCCGAGCCGCTCGCGGCCGAGCGCGACCGCCGCGGGGAGTCGCGCGTAGACGTCCTTCACCGGTGCGTCACCACCGGTCCCAGTGCATCACCTTGTCGAGGCCGAGGCGCTTCGCGGGCTTGAAGTCCGTGCCCACGGTGTGGGCGATCGGGAAGAGCCCGCCCTGCGTGACCTTGTCGAACGGGATGCCGAGCGCGTCGGCGACGGTGCGCTCGCCCTCGTTCATGAGGTGGATGGTCGTCCACGCCGAGCCCATGCCGCGCTCGCGCAGCGCGAGCATGAAGCTCCACACCGCGGGCAGCAGCGATCCCCAGATGCTCGCGGCGGCGAACGACGGCAGGCCGTCGAGGCGGCCATCGATGCACGGGATCATGAGGAGCGGCGCGCGGTGGAAGTGCTCCGCGAGGTACCACGCGGAGTCGCGCACGAGCGGCATGCGCTCGCCGCGGACGTCGCCCTCCTCGAACTTGCGGCCCGGCATGCTCGCGTACTGCGCGAAGTTGGCCTTGTAGACGTCGGCGATGAGCTTCTTCTTGGCGGCGTCCTCGACGATGACGAAGTGCCAGCCCTGCGAGTTGGACCCCGTCGGGGCCTGCAGCGCGATCTCGAGGCACTCCTCGACGACGCGGCGCTCGACCGGCCGTTCGAAGTCGAGGCGCTTGCGCACGCTGCGGGTGGTGGTGAGGACTTGATCGGCGGAGAGGCCCAGTTGCATGGGGATCATTCTGCCGTGCCACCATGGTCGATCGTGAACCGAGGAGCGGCCGCGAGATGAACGAGACGCGCATCGGCGATCGCGTGGTCGTGTCGGTGACCGACGGCATCGCCCGGGTGCGCCTCTCGCGGCCGGACAAGCGCAACGCGCTGGACGGCGCGATGTTCCGCGCCATCGCCGAGGCGGGCGCCCGGGTCGCCGCCATGCACGAGGTGCGCGTCGTCGTGCTGTCGGGGGAGGGCGCGTCGTTCTGCGCCGGGCTCGACTTCGGGAGCTTCGCGGAGATGGCGGGTGGCGCGTCCGGCGCCGCGCCGGGCGACGGCGCCGCCGCGACGATCGGCACGCTCACCGAGGGGGGCATCACCCACCTCGCGCAGCAGATCTGCTGGGTCTGGCAGGAGGTCCCCGTCCCCGTCGTCGCCGCGCTCCAGGGCCATGCGCTCGGTGGCGGCATGCAGCTGGCGCTCGGTGCCGACCTGCGGGTGGCGCATCCCGAGGTGCAGATGTCGATGCGCGAGGTGCACTGGGGTCTCGTGCCCGACATGACGGGGACGCTGATGCTGTCGCGCCTCGTGCGCGACGACGTCGCCAAGGATCTCGTGTGGACCGCGCGCATCGTGCGCGGCGACGAGGCGCACGCGCTCGGTCTCGTCACCCGCCTCGCCGACGATCCCGTCGCGGCGGCGGAGGAGATGGCGCGCGAGATCGCCGCGCGGAGCCCGAGCGCGGTGCGCGCCGCGAAGGCGCTGATCAACCGGCTGTCCAACGAGGGCGCCGCCGCGCACTTCGCCGAGGAGCGACGGCTCATCGCGGGCCTCATCGGCGCGCCGCACCAGGTCGAGGCCGTCACGGCCAACTTCGAGCGACGCGCACCGCGCTTCGTCTGACGCGCGCGCGGCGCGATCGCCCGCCCGACGCGACCTATCCTTGGCGCATGTCGACGACGCTCGGGGCGGCGCGCGCGCGACTGCGCCGCGCGGCGATCGCCGCGTGCGCGGCCGCGCCCTTGACCCTCGCGGCGTGCGGCGTGGACGTGAGCGGCTCCGCGACGACCGTCGTGCCGATCGGGCCCACCGACTTCGCCACCATCCCGCCGGCACAGACGACGATCCCGAGCACGACCACGACGCTGCCGCCGGGTGCGGTGGGCGTCGAGCAGGAGTACGTCGTGCAGCGCGGCGACTCGCCGATCGCGGTGGCCAACATCTTCGGCATCACCGTGACCGAGCTGCTCGCCTGGAACGGCCTCGTGGACGTCTCGCAGTTCCCGTACCCGGGGTCCAAGCTGCGGATCCCGCCGAGCGCCCAGGTCGTGTCGACCAACGTGCAGCAGACCGTGACGGCGTCGCCGGTCGGCAAGCCGGGCTGCGGCAACCGCCCGGCCGGTACCTACGAGGTCGCCCAGGGCGACTCGGTGTTCTCGATCATGACCAAGTTCTGCGTGTCGCTCGGCGCGATGCTCACGGCCAACAACTGGACCAACGCCGACTCCGTCTTCCTCTACCCGGGCCTCAAGATCAACATCCCGCCCGCGGGCAGCTGACCCGCGGCACGCCGCGGCGCCAGCCTCCGCAGTGGTAGATCCCCACGCTCTACAGAGCGAGGTCTTGGAAGACCTCGCGGAGGCGGTGCGGTATCGACGGTGGCTCTGCGCTCTGGCCCTTCCCCATCTCGGCGAGCAGCCCGCCGAGATGGGTGCCGGCTCGGGTGACTATGCGGACGAGTGGCTCCGGATGGGAACCTCCTCGCTCACTCTGATGGAGGCTTCGCCGGTCCGCCAAGTGGCACTCGCGCGGCGCTTCGCTGGCGAGCGCCGGATCACTGTCGTCGGCTCCCTCGCTGCAGTCGAGGGGCTTGGATCGCATTCGGCGGTCGTGGCGCTCAATGTCCTCGAACACATCGAAGATGATGAGCTCGCACTGGCGAGATGGGCGCGATGTGTCCGACCGGGCGGGTGCATCGTGCTCGTGGTACCGGCCTTCCCGGTCCTCATGAGCCGTTTCGATCGCGAGCTCGGCCACGTTCGGCGATATCGCCGCTCAGACATGACGGCCTTGGCTGAGGCAACGGGGCTCCGCGTCGAAGCATGCCGGTACATCAATGCGCCGGGCTTCTTCGGCTGGCTCGTTGGCATGCGAATCCTCGGCGGTCGTCCGCGGGCAGGGCTGATGCTCCGCGCGTGGGATCGCGCGATGGTGCCACTCGCAGCCTGGCTCGATCGGCGATGCCCCATGCCCTTCGGGCAGAGCGTCTTCTTCGTCGGTCGAGTGCGGGGGGTCGACTAGCGGGTCGTGGTGCGGCGGCGGCGCGCGTGGCGCGCGAGCGCGAGCGCGATGAGCTCGTCGACGAGCCCCGCGTAGGTCAGGCCGCTGGCCTGCCAGAGCTTGGGGTACATCGAGATCGGGGTGAAGCCGGGGATCGTGTTGATCTCGTTGACGAGGAAGCCGCGGCCGCCCTCCTCGAGGAAGAAGTCGACGCGGGCCATGCCGTCGGCACGCACCGCGCGAAACACCTCGATCGCGAGGCGGCGCACCTCGTCGGCGAGGCCCGCGTCGAGTGGTGCCGGCACCAGGAGCCGCGCGCCGTCGACCACGTACTTGTCCTCGTAGTCGTAGAACTCGCGGCTCGGCACGATCTCGCCGGGCACGGAGGCGCGCGGCGACTCGTTGCCCAGCACGGCGACCTCGATCTCGCGCCCGGCGACGGCCTCCTCGACGAGCACCCACTCGTCCCAGGCGAATGCGCGGCGTGCCGCCGCGATGGCCTCCTCGGGCGTCCGCGCCTTCTCCACGCCGACGGACGAGCCCATGTTGGCCGGCTTCACGAAGACGGGCACCCCGAGCTCGCGCACCGCGTCGCGCACCGCGTCGTCGGCGCCCGGGAGGTCGCGCACGACCCGGTGCTCGGGCTGCGGGAGGCCGTGGCGGCCGAGCAGCGCCTTGGTGATCGCCTTGTCCATCGCGATGGCGCTGCCGAGCACGCCCGCGCCGACGTACGGCACGTGGGCGAGCTCGAGCAGGCCCTGCACGGTGCCGTCCTCGCCCATCGGGCCGTGGAGCAGCGGCATCGCCACGACCGGCGCGTCGTCGCCGCGCGGCGCGACGACCGTGGCGAGGTGCGTCGTGTCGCCGGCCGCCTCGAGGCGCGCGGGGATCGCGGCGGGGCCGGACTCGAGCGCCCGCATGGCGTCGCGGGCGAGGACCCACTCGCCGCCGCGCGTGATGCCGACCGCCGTCACCTCGTAGCGCGCGGGATCGAGGGCGCGCAGCACGTGCGCCGCGGTGACGCAACTCACGTCGTGCTCCGCGGACTCGCCGCCGAAGATCACGACGACGTGCGTGCGTCGCGTGCCCGTCGTCATCGGACGTTCACCGTATCGGCGCCGATTCGACCGCGTTAGCATCCCTCGGGTCATGCGCATGATGGCGGCTGACGTCGCGCGCGCGGTGGACGGCGAGCTCGTCGGACAGAACGCCCACCTCGACGGCGCGACCTTCGACTCCCGCACGTTGCGACCGGGACAGCTCTTCGTGCCGATCGTGGCCGTCGGCGACGACGGCGGATCCAGCGGGCGCGACGGGCATGACTTCGTCGCCGACGCCCTCGCGCGCGGCGCGGGCGCCTACCTCACCGCGCGCGAGCCGGTCGGCCGTACCGCGATCCGCGTGCCCGACACGCTCGCCGCCCTGCTCGCCCTCGGCCGGTGGGCGAGGACCCGGCTCGAGGCACCGCTGCGCGGCCGCGTCGTCGGCATCACGGGCTCGGTGGGCAAGACGGGCACCAAGGACCTCGTGGCCGCCGCGCTCGGCGCCGGCCTGCGGGTGCACGCGAGCCGTCGCAGCTTCAACAACGACCAGGGGCTGCCCACGACGATCCTCGAGGCGCCCGACGACGCCGAGGCGCTCGTGCTCGAGATGGGGATGCGCGGGCTCGGCGAGATCGCGCGGCTCTGCGCGGTCGGCGCCCCGCGCGTCGGCATCGTGACGCGCATCGGCTCGGCGCACTCGGCCCGCGTCGGCGGCATCGAGGGCGTGGCCCGCGCGAAGGGCGAGCTCGTCGAGGCGCTGCCCGCCGACGGCCACGCGATCCTCAACGCCGACGACCCCCGCGTCGCGGCGCTGCGTGGGCGCACCCGTGCGACGACCCTGACGTGGGGCGAGGCCGCCGACGCCGACGTGCGCATGACGCGCTGCGAGCCGGGCGAGGGCGGGGCGTGGCGCGCGGAGTGGGCGACGCCGTGGGGCGCCGCGGCGGCGACGATGCCGCTGCCCGGCCGCCACGTCGCGCACAACGCCGGGGCCGCGATCGCCGCGGCCGGGCTGCTCGGCGTCGACGTCGCCGCCGCGGCGGCCGCGCTCGCGACCGCGCCGATGTCGCCGATGCGGATGCAGCGCCGGCGCACGGCCGCGGGTGCCGTCGTGCTCGACGACACGTACAACGCCAACCCCGAGTCGATGCAGGCGGCGCTCGAGACGCTCGCGAGCCTGCCCGCGCGCCGGCGCGTGGCGGTGCTCGGCGAGATGGCGGAGGTGGACGACCCCGACGGTGCGCACCGCGGCGTCGCCGACCTCGCGCGCTCGCTCGGCATCGAGCTCGTCGCCGTCGCGACGCCGCGCTACGGGACGACGCCCGTGGGGGTCGCGGACGCCGCCGCGTTGGTGGCCGCGCTCGGCGACGGCGAGGCGGCGGTGGTCAAGGCGTCGCGCGCCGCCGGCCTCGACGCGGTGACGCGCGGGCTCGCGGACGCCTAGGCGGCGGCGCGCTCCGCGGCCCGGTCGAGCCGCGCGACGTCGCACCACGCGACGAGCACCGCGGCCCAGATCGCGCCCATCACGAGCAGCCAGCGCGCACCCCAGCGGTCGACGAGCGGGCCGAACACGAGGTTGCCGATCGGGACCGTGCCGCCGAACGACATGAACCAGAGGGCCATCACCCGCGCGCGGATCTCGAGCTCGAGGCGCCCGACGAGCACCGTCTGCATCGCCGTCGTGGTGAGGAAGTAGCAGGCGCCGAGCACGAAGGCCGCGACGAACGCCGGGCCCGGCGTGCGCGCGGCGGCGAACGCGAGCATGCTCACGGCGAAGCCGGCGAACCCACCGCGGATGAGGACGCGCGCATCGCGGCGTCCGAACACCGTGGCGACGGCGAGCCCGCCGAGGCACGCGCCGAGGCCCCACACCGCGTAGAGCCAGCGGTAGGCGGCGCCGTCGGCGGCGATCCCGTAGTTGAGTTGCGCGACCGCGGGGAAGAGCCCGACGTACGGCAGCGAGAGGAGGGAGAACGAGGCGAGGCTGAGCACGAGGCGCGCCACGACGGGGCGCTCGCGGGCCACGCGGAAGGCGAAGGTGAAGCGCCGCCAGCCCGGGGTGGCGTCCCTCGCCATCTCGGGGACGTGCACCGCGGTGAGTGCGGCGACGACGAAGAGATAGGTGAGGGCGTTGATCGCGAAGAACTGCGAGGTCGTGACGCCCCAGGCGGAGAGGATCGCGACGATGATCGGGCCGACGACGCGGGAGCCGTTGATCACGAAGGAGTTGAGCGAGACGGCGCCGCCGAGGGCCTCGCGGGGCACGAGCGACGTGAGGGTGGCGGACCAGGCCGAGATGTTGAGCGCGTTGCCGACGCCGATGCCGAGCTGGGCGACGAAGAGCGCGGCGATCGGCGCGTCGACCGCGGCTCCCACGGCGAGCAGGGCCGAACACGTAAGTTGGGCCATCTGCATCCAGATCAGGTAGCGCTTGCGTTCGGTGCGGTCGGCGAGCACGCCGCCCGGCACCGCGAGGAACAGGATCGGACCGAGCTGCGCCAGGATGAGCAGCGCGACCACCGAGGCGCGCCCCGTGCGGGCGTAGACGTAGACGGGGAGCACCACGTTCTGCATCCAGGTGCCGACGTTGGACGCGAAGGAGCCCGTCCATACGAGGCGGAAGTCGCGCACGGCCAGCGCCGCGCGGATGCTGCCCGGGCGGTGGGAGTCGGGGATCGCGTCGGTCATGGCGGGGGCTCGGCGACGCTACCGCGGGCCGATCGGCCGCCCGCGGACGCATGCCGCACGCGACACGCGATCTTCGCCGAGTGCCCGCATTGCGGCTCGGCGCTGTACCCGGAGCACGCGCACTTCAAGTGCCGCGCGTGCGGGTGGCGCGACAGCTGCTGCGACTGACCGCGCGCGGCGCGGGTCGGGGCGATCAGGCGAGCGGGTCGACCGCGCGGCCGCCCAGCGCCGCGGCGACCGTGGCGTTGGCGTACTCGCCGCCCATGACGTTGATGCCGTGTCGCACGGCCGGGTCCGCGGCGGCGCCGCGGACCCCCTTGACCGCGATCGTCGAGAGGTAGGGGAGCGTCGCGTTGGTGAGCGCGTAGGTGCTGGTGTGCGGTACGGCGCCCGGCATGTTGCCCACCGCGTAGTGCACGACGCCGTGCATCTCGTACGTCGGCTCGGCGTGCGTCGTCTCGCGGACGGTCGCGATGCAGCCGCCCTGGTCGATGGCGACGTCGCAGACGACGGCGCCGCGGCGCATCGTGCGCACCATCGCCTCGTCGACCACGACGGGCGCGCGGGCACCCGCGACGAGCACGGCGCCGACGAGGAGGTCCGCCTCGGCGACGGCCCGCTCGACCGACCCGTGGTTGGACGCGAGGGTCGTGACGCGGCCGACGGCGACCTCGTCGAGCCAGCGGAGGCGCGCGAGGTTGCGGTCCATGACGGTCACCTCGGCGCCCATGCCGGCGGCGACGCGCGCCGCGTTCCACCCCACGTTGCCGCCGCCGAGCACCACGACGCGGGCGGGGCGCACGCCCGGGGCGCCGCCCATGAGCACGCCGCGGCCGCCGTACGGGCGCTGCAGCCAGTGCGCGCCCGCCTGCGCGGCGATGCGGCCCGCGATCTCGCTCATCGGCGCGAGCAGCGGGAGCGAGCCGTCGGCCAGCTGGACGGTCTCGTAGGCGATCGCCGTCGTGCGCGCGCGCAGCAGCGCCTCGGCGACGCGCGGATACGCCGCGAGGTGGAGGTAGGTGAAGAGCACGAGGTCGTCGCGCAGGTGCGCGAACTCGGCCTCCATCGGCTCCTTGACCTTCACCACCATCGCCTGGGCCCACGCGTCGGCGGCCGTGGGCACGATGCGCGCCCCGGCGGCCGCGAAGTCGGCGTCGGGGATCGACGCGCCCTCGCCCGCGCCGCGCTCGACGTGGACGGCGACGCCGGCGCGCACCAGCTCGCGCACGCCGTCGGGGGTGAGGGCGACGCGACCCTCGAGCACCTTGGTCTCCCGCGGCACGCCGAGCGTGCGGATCGCGGGTCCGCTCACGTCCCCGCACATTAGGGCAGCGGCGGGATCGCGTGGAATACTGAGGACATGCGCACGATCAACAACTTCATCAACGGCACGTCCGTCCCCGCGAAGGACGGCCGCACCCTCGACGTGGTCAACCCGGCGACCGGCGCCACGTACGCGAAGGCCGCGCTGTCGGGCGCCGCGGATGTCGACGACGCGATGCGCGCGGCCGCGAAGGCGTTCGAGACGTGGGGCCAGACGACGCCGTCGCAGCGCTCGCTCGCGCTCTTCCGCATCGCGGACGCGATCGAGCAGCGCCAGGACGAGTTCATCGCCGCCGAGGTGGAGAACACGGGCAAGCCCGTCGCGCTCATGCGCAGCGAGGAGATCCCCCCGACCGTCGACCAGATCCGCTTCTACGCCAGCGCGGCGCGCGTGCTCGAGGGCAAGGCCGCCGCCGAGTACCTGCCCGGCTTCACCTCGTACGTCCGTCGCGAGCCCATCGGCGTGTGCGCGCAGGTCGCGCCGTGGAACTACCCGCTCATGATGGCGGTCTGGAAGTTCGCCCCCGCGATCGCGGCGGGCAACACCGTGGTGCTGAAGCCCTCGGACACGACCCCCGCGACGACCGAGCTGCTCGCCAAGCTGCTCGCCGAACACCTCCCGCCGGGCGTGGTCAACGTCGTGTGCGGCGACCGCGACACGGGCCGCGCGATGGTGGCGCACCAGACGCCGGCCCTCGTGTCGGTGACGGGCTCGGTGCGCGCGGGCATGGAGGTCGCCGAGGCGGCGGCCAAGACGCTGAAGCGCGTGCACCTCGAGCTGGGCGGCAAGGCCCCCGTCATCGTCTTCGACGACGCGGACCTCGAGGCCGCGGCGGCGCACATCTCGATGACCGGCTACTTCAACGCGGGCCAGGACTGCACGGCGGCGACGCGCGTCATCGCGGGACCGCGCGTGTACGGCGACTTCGTCGAGGCCCTCGCGGAGAAGGCGCGGGGGACCCGCACCGGCATGCCCACCGAGGACGTCGCCTACGGGGCGCTCAACAACTCGAACCAGCTCGCCCGCGTGGCGGGGATGGTCGAGCGCGCGCCGAAGCACGCCAAGGTCGTGGCGGGCGGCAACGCCGTGGGCGGGAAGGGCTACTTCTTCGAGCCGACGGTCGTGGCGGACCTCAAGCAGGACGACGAGATGATCCAGCACGAGATCTTCGGGCCGGTCATCACGGTGCAGAAGTTCTCCGACGAGGCCGAGGCGCTGCGCTGGGGCAACGGCGTGGAGTACGCGCTCGCCTCCTCGGTGTGGACCAAAGACTTCGGCCGCGCGATGCGCATGGTCAAGGGCCTCGACTTCGGCTGCGTGTGGGTCAACACCCACATCCCGATGGTGGCCGAGATGCCGCACGGCGGCTTCAAGAAGTCGGGCTACGGCAAGTACCTGTCGATGTACGGCTTCGAGGACTACACGCGCATCAAGCACGTGATGGCCAACCTCAACAGCTAGCGGTGCGCGGGGCGCGGCGGGACCACGGGGTGACGGGGGCGCGGTGAGCGGCGAGCGCGGCGCGGTCGAGCTGGTCGACGTGACCAAGCGCTACGGCGACGTGGTGGCCGTCGACGCGATCAACCTCGAGGTGCGGCCCGGCGAGTTCCTCTCGCTGCTCGGGCCGTCGGGCTGCGGCAAGACGACGACGCTGCGGATGCTCGCCGGCTTCGAGCAGCCCGACTCGGGCTTCATCCGCATCTCGGGGGAGTACGTGCAGGGCGTGCCGCCGCACAAGCGCGACGTCAACACCGTCTTCCAGCACTACGCGCTCTTCCCGCACATGACCGTCGCGGAGAACGTCGCGTACGGCCTCCGCCAGAAGGGCGTGCCGCGCGACGAGATCCGCACCCGCGTCGCCGAGGCGCTCGACATGGTGCAGATGAGCAAGCTCGCCGACCGCCGCCCGCGGCAGATGTCGGGCGGCCAGCAGCAGCGCGTCGCCGTGGCCCGCGCGCTGGTCAACAGGCCGAGCATCCTGCTCCTCGACGAGCCGCTCGGTGCGCTCGACCGCAAGCTGCGCGAGGAGATGCAGATCGAGCTCAAGCTCCTGCAGGGCAGGCTCGGCATCACCTTCGTCTTCGTGACGCACGACCAGGAGGAGGCGATGTCGATGTCGGATCGCATCGCGATCATGCTCGACGGTCACATCGAGCAGCTCGGCGACCCCGAGACGGTCTACGAGCACCCGACCACCGCCTTCGTCGCCGGCTTCATCGGGCGCAACAACTTCTGGCAGGGCACGGCCACGGCCGACGGCTCGCGCGCCGACGACGGCACGGTCTTCGTCGCCACCCGCCCCGAGGAGCAGGTGCCGACCGGCCAGCCGGCGCTCGCCGCGGTGCGCCCCGAGTGCATCGCGCTCGCCGCCGCGGCACCCGCCCAGTCGACCAACGCGGTCCGGGCCCGGGTGGCGGGCGTGTCGCACTTCGGCGACGTGCTCCAGTACGTCGTGACGGCGGGGGACCGGGACGTGCTGGTGCTGGTCCCGCGGACCAACCCCACGCGCTTCGCCGTCGGCGACGACGTCTGGTGCACCTGGTCGGCGGACGACGTCTACCTGTTCTCGGCCCGACAGGCCGACGTGGTGCTCACCGACTAGGGTCGCGCTCACCACCGACACGGATACCGACCAAGGGGGACGGCACCGCACATGGCACGCACCACGAAGCAACTCAGGATCCTCGCGCCGCACTCGTTCCGCGAGCACCTCAGCCGCCGCGCCTTCCTGCGCGCCGGCACCGCGACCGCGGGCCTCGTGGTCGTCGCGGCGGCGTGCGGCGGCGGTGGCGAGGAGTCGAGCGACGGCGGTGCGTCGGGCGAGGCGAGCGGCGACTACAGCCGCGTCGTCAACGGCGCGACCGGCAGCCTCGCGATGTACACCTGGGGCGACTACAACGACCCCGAGCTCGTGGGCGCGCTCGCGGAGTCGGAGCTCGGCGTGTCGATGAAGGTCGACTACTACGCGAGCAACGAGGACCTCATCACCAAGCTCGCCACCAGCGGCGGCGCCAGCGGCTTCGACATCGTCGTGCCGACCGGTCCCTACATCCCGCAGATGATCGAGAAGGGCCTGCTCCAGAAGTTCGACAAGTCCCTGATCCCCAACATGTCCAACGTCGACGCCAACTACCTCGGCCAGGCGTGGGACCCGAGCAACGAGTACTCGGTGTGCAAGAACTGGGGCACGACCGGCTACTTCTACGACTCCACCAAGTTCTCCAAGGAGCTCGCCACGTGGCAGGACTTCCTCGACGCCTGCATGGGCGAGGGGAGCGGCAACTGCTCGATGATCGACACGGCGCCCAACATGTGCGGCGCGTGGTTCTGGGCCAACGGCTACAGCTGGAACACGGAGGACCCGGCGGCGCTGGACGCGTGCGAGAAGTTCCTCGTCGACGAGTTCGCCCAACACGTGAAGGCGTTCGACTCGTACCCGAGCACGGCCTTCGCCGAGGGTGCGTACTCGATCGGCATGGCGTGGAACGGCGATGCGCGCCAGGCGTACACCCGCATCGCGGACGCCGGCGGCAACCCGGACGACTGGAAGTGGGTGATCGGTGCGCCCGCGACCGAGTTGTGGATGGACAACTACTGCATCCCGGCCGGTGCACCCAACCCCGAGGCTGCGCACGCGTGGATCAACTGGGACCTCGTCCCGGAGATCTCCATCAAGGACCTCCAGTACCACGGGTACCACACCGGGATGAAGGACATGCCGTCGCTCATCGAGCAGCTCGCGCCCGACCTCGAGCGCGGCGACATGATCTTCTTCGGCGACGAGCAGGTCGCGACGATGGAGACGCAGGTCATCACCCCGACGCTCGACCGCCTGATCGACATCTTCAACAAGATGAAGGCCAAGGCAGGGGCCTGACCCCATGCGGCGGGGGCCGAGGTATCTCCTCGCGCTCCCGTCGATCGTCTGGTATGCGGCGTTCTTCGCGCTGCCGATCGCGTTCGTCGTCGCGTACTCGTTCGGGGTCAAGGACTCGAGCCGGCTGATCCCGGTCGACTTCTCGGCCCCGTCCTGGGCGAGCTATTCGTCGGTCTTCGACGAGACGTTCTTCGTCACCTTCCGCGGCACGCTGCGCATCGCCGTCCTCGCGACGGCGCTGTGCGTCGCCATCGGCCTGCCGGTCGCGTACTACGCGGCGTTCAAGGCCTCGGAGCGGTGGCGGGCCGTGATCCTCGCGGCAGTCGTGGTGCCGAGCTTCACGAGCTTCCTCATCCGGACCGTGGCGTGGCGCATCCCGCTCGCGCCCAACGGGACGCTGTCGAAGTGGCTCGTGGACCTCGGCCTCGTGGGCGAGGACGGCATCCAGATCCTCGCCACGCCGACCGCCGTGCAGATCGCGATCGTCTACAACTACCTCGGGTTCATGATCCTGCCGCTGTTCGTGGCGCTCGACCGGATCGACGTGCGGATGCGGGAGGCGAGCAAGGACCTCGGCGCGGGACGGATCGCCACCTTCTTCGGCGTGACGGTGCCCCTCGCGGGGCCGGGCATCGCGGCCGGCGTGCTCCTCACCTTCATCCCGATGTGTGGCGACTACGTGGTGGCCGTCGTGCTGGGCGGCGCGAAGGGCAACATGATCGGGGCGATGATCGCCTCGCAGTTCAGCGGGGCGCAGAACTGGCCGCTCGGGTCGGCGATGGCCGTGCTGATGATCGCCGCGGTGCTGCTCTCGCTGGTCGTCGGCGCCGCCGCCGTGTGGGTCGTGCCGCGCATCGCGCGGCTCGCGACGCCGATCAACGAGCGGGTGCGACGCGCGATCGCCGCGCGGGGCGTGCGCGAGGCCGCGGCGCGCCGCGACCGCCCGGCCCCCGAGACCGTCGGGCCCCGCGGCGACCGACTGGTGCCGTGGCTCGCGGGCTGGACGGTGCTCGTGCTGCTCTTCCTCTTCGTGCCGATCCTGCTCGTCATCCTCCACTCCTTCAACGCGACGACGTCCTTCACCATCTGGTCGGGCCGCGTGAGCACCAAGTGGTGGGGCGAGCTCTTCGACGGGCCCGGGATGGCCGCGCTCGCGGTGCGCGGCGTGCTCATCGTCGCGGCGGCGCTGCTGGTGCGGCGGGTGCTCGTGCGCCGCACGCAGGTGCCCGCGCGGGCCCTCGGCTGGCTCGGCATCGTCGGCTTCGTGCTCGCGGTCGTCGTCAACGGGGCGCTCACCGAGTGGTTTCGCACCGTGTTCGACTTCGCGAGCGTCGGCGACGCGATCCGCAACTCGTTCATGGCCGCCACCGGCGCCACGATCCTCGCCGTGGTGCTCGGCGGCACGGCCGGCGTGGCCCTCGCCCGCCGACCAGGCGTGTGGACGAAGCCCTTCATGCTCGTCGTCTTCCTCATCCTCGTGACGCCCGAGATCATGGACGCGATCGCACTCGCCACCTGGTTTCCCCGCCTGTCGCAGATACCGGTCGTCGGCTACGTCTTCACCAACGGTTGGGGGCCGTTCAACGGCGGCATGAACAAGCTGTGGGTCGGCCAGTCGCTCTACGCGAGCGCGGTGGTGACGCTCATCGTGCGGGCGCGCCTCTCGGGCCTCGACGAGTCGCTCGAGGAGGCCGCCGCGGACCTCGGGGCGCCGCCCGGGCGGGCGTTCCGCCAGATCACGCTCCCGCTCATCGCGCCGGCGCTCATCGCGGGTGGGCTGCTGTCGTTCGCCCTGTGCCTCGACAACGCGGTGATCTCGACGCTCATCAGCGAGGCCGGGTCCACCACGTTCCCCGTCGCGCTGCTCGGCGCGACGAAGAGCACGATCAAGCCGTTCTGGGGCGTGGGCGCCGTGATGCTCTTCGTCATCACGCTGGCCGCGCTCTGGTTCGTCGCGCGCGTGCTGCGCCGCAGCGGCGACTCCGCGAGCCAGATCGCCGCGACGCTCGCGGGCTCCTGAGCGCCCGGGTCCGGGCGGGGGTGGCGTGAGCGCGCGCCGTCGCGTCGCCGTCGGCCCCGCCGGCGCCCCCGCGTGGCTCCGCGACGCGATCGTGCGGGGCGGCGGCGAGCCCGTGGCGTACGGCGACGCGACGGCGCTCGTCTGGTGGGACCCCGACGACGCGTCGGGCCTCGAGGCGGTGCTGCGTGAGCACCCCGGACTCGCGTGGGTACAGCTGCCCAACGCGGGCGTCGAGCCCTTCGTCCACCTGCTCGACGACGCACGCACCTGGACGAGCGCCAAGGGCGCGTACGCCGACGTCGTCGCCGAGCTCGCGCTCGCGATGCTGCTCGCGGGGCTGCGCGGCGTGGTGGCGTACGGAGCGGCGACCGCGTGGGGTCCGACCGCGGGTCGCAGCCTGCTCGGGGCGCGGGTGTCCGTGCTCGGCGGGGGCGGCATCGCGCGCTCGCTCGTCGCGCTGCTCGCGCCCTGGCGATGCGAGATCACGGTCGTGCGGCGCAGCGACGCGCCGTTCGAGGGCGCGGCCCGGGTGCTGCCGGCCTCGCGGTACCGCGAGGCGCTCGTCGGGGCCGACGGCGTCGTGCTCGCGCTCCCGCTCACGCCCGACACCGACGGCATGATCGGTCGGCGCGAGCTCGCGATGATGCGGCCGCACGCCTGGCTCGTCAACGTCGGCCGCGGCCGCCAGGTCGTCACCGACGACCTCGTCGCCGCGCTGCGCGACGGCACGATCGGCGGGGCGGGTCTCGACGTGACCGAGCCGGAGCCGCTGCCGGCGGGGCACCCGCTCTGGTCGCTCCCCAACTGCGTGATCACGCCGCACACCGCGGTGAGCGACGAGATGACGCCGCCGCTGCTCGCGGCGAGGGTGGCGGACAACGTCGCCCGCTGGATCCGCGGCGACGCGCTCGTCGGGCCGGTGAGCCGCGCGGCAGGCTACTGAGGTGACGGCGGCGCGGAGCCACTACGACGTGCTCGGCGTGACGCCGCGCGCGTCGCGGGGCGAGGTGCGCGCCGCGTACCGGCGGCGGATGCGGGCCCTGCACCCCGACGCGGGGGCCCAGGCGGGCGGGAGCGCGTCCAGCTCGGCGGAGATCGCGGCGGTGACGGAGGCGTGGCACGTGCTCGGCGACGCGCGTCGGCGCGCGGCCTACGACGCGGGGACGCCCGCCGCGGCGGAGGCACCGGCGGGCGGTGCGGGGGGTCCGGCGGCGCGGCCGGCGCCGCGCCCGCGCGGGCCGGCGCGATTCCCCTGGAGGGCGGTCGCGACGATCGCGGCGGTCGGTGCGGTGGCGGTGCTCGCGCTGCACGCGCTCGGCGTGACGACGCCGCCGCCGGGACCCGACTCGCTCATCACGGCGGGGTCGTGCGTGGACATCGACGAGCTCGGGGCCGCGTACGAGGTGGACTGTGCGGGGCCGCACGAGGCGGTGGTGCGGGTGCTCGTCGGCTTCGACATGACGTGCCCGTCGGACACGCTCGCGGTCCGCGACCGCCAGGGCATGGGTACGGCCTGCATCGAGCCCTCGTCCGAGCAGTAGGCTGCGTGCTCACCAAGGGCGATTAGCTCAGTCGGAAGAGCGCCACGTTCACATCGTGGAAGTCGTGGGATCGAGGCCCGCATCGCCCACTAATGTCGTGACGTGCCACGCCGTTGCGAGCGTCCCGCGTGCCGGGGCGACGCCGCGGTCATGTGGGGGATGAACCCGGCCCGGCGGATCGTCTGGCTCGAGTCGTCCCCGCCCGCCGACGGCACGCTGGTCAACCTGCTCTGCGCCCGCCACGCCGACGCCCTCGTCGTGCCCAAGGGCTGGTCGCTCGAGGACCGGCGCGAGCCGGTGCCGCGACTCTTCGCCGCGCCGGCCGACGACCGGCCGGTCGACGCGACGCCGTCGCGCGGCGTGCGGCGCCGGCGACGCACCGAGCGCGGGCCGAGCCTCTTCGACGCCGTGTACGAGACGCTCGCCGAGACGCGCGCGATCCCGTGGTCGCCGACGCTCGTGCCCGCCGGCGACCTGCGCGGCCTGCCCCGCATCTAGCACCGGACCCGTGGACGTCACGGAGGAGGTGCGTCTCGACGCGACCCCGGCGCGCGTCTGGCGCGCCATCGCCGACCTCGCCACCTACCCGACGTGGCTCGGCATCGTGCACCGCGTCGAGTCGGACGGCGAGGACGCCGGTCGCCCCGCGTGGCGCGTGGAGCTGCGCGGCCGCATCGGGCCGCTCGCCCGATCCAAGCGCCTGCGCATGGTCCGCACCGCCGTCGAGGAAGGGCGGTCCGTGCGCTACGAGCGCGTCGAGCAGGACGGCCGTCGCCACGCCGCGTGGGTGATGGACGCGCGGGTCGCGCCGGACGCGGACGCGGCCGGCGCGCATCCGCCCTCGTCGGGCTGCGTGCTGACCGTGCGGCTGCGCTACGCGGGGTCGCTCGGGACGGGGCTGCTCGAGCGCGCGCTGCGCGACGAGATCGAGCGCGGGCGCGAGCGACTGGCGGCGACGCTCACGGGCTGAGGCGACGCGACGACGACGGGGCGGCCCGCGGCGAGCTGGCCGCAGGCGGCGTCGATGTCGGTGCCGCGATTGCGGCGCACGGTGGCGTTGACGCCGAGGGCGACGAGGCGCTCGGCGAAGGCGCGCACGCGCTCGCGCGGCGTGCCGCGGGTCGGCCAGCCGGGCGTGGGGTTGAGCGGGATGAGGTTGACGTGCGCGGAGGGGCGCAGCGAGCGGGCGAGTCGCGCCAGCTCGCGGGCGTCGCGGTCCGTGTCGTTGACCCCGTCGATCATCGCCCACTCGAAGGAGAGCCGTCGTCCGCGCGCGGCGAGGTAGTCGCGGCAGGCCGCCATGAGCTCCTCGATGGGGTAGCGGCGGTTGATCGGGACGAGCTCGTCGCGCAGCTCGTCGCGCGCCGCGTGCAGGCTCACCGCGAGCGTGACGGGGAGCGGGCGCTCGGCGAGCGTGCGGATGCCGGGGACGATGCCGACGGTCGAGACGGTGAGGTGGCGAGCGGAGAGGCCGAGGTCGGCGTGGAGGCGCTCGACGGCGGCCCAGACGTTGGCCTCGTTGGCGAGCGGCTCGCCCATGCCCATGAAGACGACGTTGGCGAGTCGGCGGCCGTCGTCGCGGCTGCGGCGCGCGGCGCGCACGACCTGCTCGATGATCTCGCCCGGGCCGAGGTGACGCGTGAAGCCGGCCTGCCCCGTCGCGCAGAATCCGCACGCCATCGCGCAGCCCGCCTGCGTGCTGACGCAGACCGTGCTGCGTTCGGCGTAGTGCATGAGGACCGACTCGATGCGCGGGCCGTCGGCGGGGGACGCGCCGGGGCTCCCCGCGTCGCCGGGCGCGAGGCCCCAGAGCGACTTCACCGTGCCGCCGCGGTCGCTCACCGACTCGGTCACGAGGGACAGCGCGGTGGGGAGCGCCGCCTCGAGGCGCTCGCGCAGGGCGACCGGGAGGGTCGTCATCTCGGCGGGGGCGAGCAGGCCGGCGTGGAGGCCCTCCCACACCTGGCGGGCCCGGTATGCGGGCTCGCCGGCGTCGGCGAGGAGGCGGGCGAGCTCCTCGCGCCCGATGCCG
Organism: Actinomycetota bacterium; assembly: GCA_041158045.1. GTDB lineage: Bacteria > Actinomycetota > Acidimicrobiia > Acidimicrobiales > Ilumatobacteraceae > CAXRBC01. The sequence continues at coordinate 43,521 of JBEBCD010000029.1, forward strand.
TAGCGCTGCATCTCACGAGTCTGACAGTCCCACCTGGATCGCGGTGGGCTGTCGGGACATCTAGCGTGCGTCAGCGTGCGCGTTCGCGGACTCGTCAGGGCACTCAGACGGCGGGTCGGGCGTGTCCTCGAGATTCCCGATCGGCGACGGTCCCGGCGGTTCGAACATGTCGTGGAGGTCGAGGTCCGTGGCGAGACATTGCGGATGGTTGCTCCGACCCGGCGGCTTCGTCGAGGGATGCGCAGACTCGCAGATCAGGAGCCCGAGACTCGGAGATGGATCGACGAGATTCCCTGTGACGGGAGTGCGGTACTGTGGGACGTCGGGGCCAACGTCGGCGTCTTCTCCATGTATGCAGCGGCGCGTGGCCTCCGCGTCGTCGCCGTCGAGCCGGCGCCCCAGAATCTGCTCCTCCTCGCGCTCAACGTCGCGAAGAACCGATGTGGCGACCGCGTGACCCTTCTGCCCACCGCCCTCGGTGAGATCTCGGGTGTGGCTGAGATGAACCTGTCGAGTCACGAGTTTGGGTCCGCGCACCATGGCTTTGGAACGACGGAGACATTCCGCGGAAAGCCGACTCCCGCTGCCTTGTCGCGTTTTCGCCTTGCTGGAATCTCGATCGACGACGCAGTCTCGACGCTCGGGCTTCCGGCGCCTACCCACATCAAGATTGATGTCGACGGCATCGAACTGATGGTCCTTCACGGAGCGTTGACGTCACTTCGCCAGGTCGCCGGCGCCTGCGTCGAGCTAAAGCACGAAGAGCAGATCGTTGGGCAGATCGTCGCACAACTCGAGTCGGTTGGACTCGCGCTCGTTGCTCGGAGCTCCCGAAATGGATTCTTCTCGCGGTGACGCAGGCGTCATCTGCGTGACCTAGCATCGCGGCCATAGCACGCTACGCAAAGCTCACGGCGGTCGATCTGTCGCTCTCGATGCGGTCGCGGACCGACGAGGTGCCGGCGAGCGGCGGCTGGCGTCGTCGGCTCGCGGGGATGCGTCTCATCGTCCGACACGCGCTCGGCAGCCGCCGGGAGCTCGCCGGCATCAGCGGCTGGGACACGGTGAAGATCTGGCGGTACGCCACGGTCAACGTCGCGACCCGGCACAACACCTCGTTCATGGACTCACCGCGATTCGCCGCCGCCTACGACGCGGCGATGACCGCGGCGCGGCGGGATCACTGGAATGCGGGGATGCACTTTCGGCTCCACCAGGCCCTGTGGTGTGCGGACGTCGGCCTCGGACTGGGCGGCAACTTCGTCGAGCTCGGGACCGGTCGCGGCATGACGTTTGCCGCGGTACTGACGGCGATCGACGACTGGGACCGGCGCGAGACTCGTGCCTTCCTATTCGACACGTTCGAGAGCTCGGTGATCGACGACGAGACCGGCCTCCAGGATGGGGCGCTCGGTACGAGCCCCGTCTATGCCGAGAGCGCGGCGACGACGCGGGCGACCTTCGCGCGCTGGGATCGCGTCGAGCTCGTGCCGGGGCTGCTCCCGGCGTCGCTCACGACGGTCGACGTCGGTCGCGTGGGCTTCCTCCACATCGACCTCAACACGCCCTCCGCGGAGGTCGAGTCGTTGCGAGCGCTCTGGCCTCGCCTCATCCCTGGAGCACCCGTGCTGCTCGACGACTATGCGCACGTCAACTCGGAGCCCCAGTACGAGGCGATGAATCGGCTCGCGGACGAACTTGGCGTCTCGATCCTGACCCTCGCGACGGGTCAGGGTCTCATCATCACCCCGCCCCGCTGAGGCGGGAGTAGTCGGCCATGCGGGCGCGCAACACGTCGAGGCTCGCCGTCCAGAACGTCTCGTCCGTGACGTCGAGACCGAACGACGCGCCGAGCTCCTCGGCCGAGTCCATGCCCGCGCGCGACAGCACGGTGTCGTAGCCGCCGCGGAATCGCTCGGGGTCGCGCCGGTATTGCGCGAAGAGCCCGAGACCGAAGAGGAGGCCGTACGTGTACGGCCAGTTGTAGAAGTGCGAGCCGTAGTAGTGCGGCTTGAGCACCCACATGTACGGGTGCGCCGTCGACTGGTCGAGGCCGTCCCCGTAGGCCGCGGCCTGGGCCTCGCGCATCATGTCGTGCAGCTCGCCGACGCCGAGGGTGCGGCGCTGGCGGCGGGCGAAGACCTCGGTCTCGAAGAGGAAGCGGCTGTGGATGTCGACCACGACCTGCGCCGCGCCGATGAGGTCGACATCGAGCATGGCGAGGCGCTCGTCGCCCTCGAGGCGCGAGAGGCCGGCCTCGACGACGAGGGTCTCGCAGAAGATGCTCGCGGTCTCGGCGAGCGCCATCGGCAGGCGGCGTTGGAGCGGCGTGCGGTGGGCGAGCTGGGTGTTGTGGTACGCGTGGCCGAGCTCGTGGGCCGTCGTCTGGGCGGAGTCGACGCTGCCGCTCCAGTTCAGCAGCACGAGCGAGCGGTCGTCGACGAACGACATGCAGAACGCCCCGCCGACCTTGCCCTCGCGCGGCTCCGCATCGATCCACCGCTCGGCGAGCGACCGGTCGACGAGGCGCGCGAGCGAGTCGGAGTACTCGGCGAAGGCGTCCCGGACGATGGCGACCCCCTCGTCCCAAGAGATCGCGCCGCTCGAGGTCGGGAGCGGGGCGAAGAGGTTCCACCACGGGAGGCCGGCGGCGTCGCCGTGGAGGCGGGCCTTGGTCCGCATCCAGGCGCGGAAGTCGGGGAGGGAGGCGTGGACGGCCGCCTGCATCGCGTCGAAGGTGCGGCGGCTCACGCTGTTGGCGTAGAGCGAGGCGTCGAGGGGGGAGTCCCAACGGCGGCGGCGGTTGATCGCGTTGGCCTCGCCCTTGATCGCGTTCATCGCGGCGGCGCAGGCGGTGGCGACGCGCGGCCACGCATCCATCTCCGCGTCGTAGGCGGCGCGGCGCACGCGCGGATCGGCGTGGGTCGCGAGGCCGCGCACCGCCGGCATCGGCAGGGTGCGCTCGCCGTCGGGCAGCGCGACGGCGGTGGTGAGCTGCGAGGTGACGTCGGCGTGGAGGCGCGACCACGCGGAGGAGCCGGTGACGGAGAGCTCGGCGTGCAGGCCCTCCTCGGCCTCCGACATCTGGTGCTCGGCGCGCGCCTGCAGGCGGCGCAGCGGCCCGACGTGCTCGCGGGCCTCGTGGCTCACCGCGGCGAGCGCGTCGGCGTCGAGCGAGGCGACCCAGTCCGCGAGGCGGGCGAGCAGCGGCGTGGTGCGGCTCTCGAGCACCTCGAGCTCGCTGAGCAGGCTCTGCGCACGCTCGTCGCGGCTGTCGGTGGAGACGGTGGCGTAGACGTACGCGGCGAGCACCTCGAGGTCCTTGGCGCAGGCGTTGAAGGCGCGGATGACCGCGTCGGCGACCTCGCCGTCGCGCGTCGTCGGGGTGCGGGCCGCCGTCGCGCGGACGTCGGACTCGTCGAAGAGTGCCTCGAGGCGCCCGACGTCGGCCCCCGAGCGCTCCAGCGCGTCGAGGAACGACCGTGCCGCGAACGACTCGTGCACGTCCGCGACCGACCAGCGCGGCAGCGGGGCGGTGGTCGCGTCGGGCACGGGTCGCAGGCTACGCGGCTCAGACGTGCGCGGTGTAGGCGTGCTCCGAGTGGTGCGGCGCGAAGCCGAGCGAGCGGTAGAGCGCGACCGCCGGCGCGTTGGCGTCGTCGACGTAGAGCATCGCGACCGACGCCCCTCGAGTCCGCATGTGCGCGAGGCCGGCGACCACCATCGCGCGACCGAGCCCGGTGCCCTGGCGGGCGGGGTCGACGGCGATCTTGTAGATCTCGCCCATCGGCGGCGTCGCGTCGAGGTGCATCTTCACCCAGCAGAACGCGTCGAGGGAGGGCGCATCGGATGCGGCCGTCGCGGCGTCGTGGACGAGGATGTCCAACGTCACGCTCCACGCCGCGTCGAGACGCGCGTCGAGCGACGCGCGCGTCCAGTCGCCCTCCTCGGGGTGCCCGACGAACGCGAGGTTGTTGACCCGGAGCCACGTCTCGTCGTCGACGCCGCGGGAGAATGCGCGGGTCGCGACGCGACCCGCGGCGTGCGCGACCTCGGCCGGCAGCGGGAGCGCGACGCGGTACTGCGTGATGGCGCGGGTGCGCCGCATGCCGTGCGCGTCGGCGATGGCCGCCGCCGCGGCGTCGGGTGCGGGGACCCACCAGTGGACGTCGCCGCCGCCGTCACGGCCGACGACGTCGAGCAGCGCGGGGATCGTGGCGGCCGCCGCGGTGGCGCGCGCGTCGGGACCGGCGCCGCCCGCCGCCGCCGGATCGACGAGGAGATCCAGGTTCCACGCGCCGCCGACGCGGGAGACCTGGGCGTACGCGCGGAGCCGCCCGACGGCGGGGTCGCCCGTCGCCGCGCCGCCCGTCGCCGCGTCGCCCGTCGCCGCGTCGCCGCGGATCTCGCAGGCCGCGAAGCCGTGGAGCCCGCCGCGGCGCAGGTCGGTCCACAGGTGGTCGTTGAGCGGGCGGTGGCCGGTCGCGGCCTCGACGCGCGCGGCGAGCGCGACGACCTCGGCGATCTGCGCCTCCGACAGCCGTCGCAGCACGGCCGGGTGCGGCACGCGGTCAGGCTAACGGTGGCGGCGGAATGTACGGTGTCGCGGCGTGGCGACGGCGCGGGGACGATCGACGCGCGCCGCACGGGCACCCCGCGCGGTCGCGACGCGCGCGACGCGGGCGCGGACGGTGCTGCGACGCCTGAAGCGCGACCACCCCGAGGCCGTCTGCGAGCTCACGCACGCGGACGCATTCCAGTTGCTCGCCGCCACGATCCTCTCCGCCCAGTGCACCGACGCGCGGGTCAACATGGTGACGCCCGCGCTCTTTGCCGCGTATCCCGATGCGCCGTCGCTCGCCGCCGCCGACGTGCGGCACGTGGAGTCGCTGGTGCGGTCGACCGGATTCTTCGCCACCAAGGCGCGCAACCTCATCGGGATGGCGCGCGGCGTGATGGAGCGCTACGGCGGCGAGGTGCCGAGGGAGCTCGAGGAGCTCGTCACCCTGCCCGGCGTGGGCCGCAAGACCGCCAACGTCGTGCGCAGCGTCGTGTGGGACCTGCCGGGCCTCCCCGTGGACACCCACGTCGGGCGCCTCTCGCGGCGGCTCGGGCTCACCACGGAGGAGGACCCCGTCAAGGTAGAGCACGAGCTCGGCGCGATGCTGCCGCCCGCGGAGTGGGGCGGATTCAGCCTCCGGCTGATCCTGCACGGCCGTCGCGTCTGCGACGCGCGCGCGCCGCGGTGCGGGGACTGCCGGCTCGAGGACCTGTGCCCGTCGTCGACGCTGCCGCGGAAGCGGGCGCGGCGATGAGCGACGCCTCCACCGTCGCCGAGCTCGCCGCCATCGCGGACGCCGTCGACCGCGAGCTCGCACGCGTGCGCGACCTCGCGACGCGCCGCGCCGCGCACGCCGCGCGCGAGGGCGACGAGGACGCCGGCGACGATCTGCTCGCCGCGATGTACGAGGCCGAGCGCGTGCTCGCGACCGCCGCACGCATCGTGCGGCGCGCGGCGCGGTGACCATGGGCGCGACGACGGGCGGGCGACCGTCGCACCACGGCCTCGGCCGGCTCGGGATCTGGACCTGGGCGCTCGACGCCCAGCCGATGCGCGAGGCGCAGCGCGGCGTCGCGGCGCTCGAGGAGATGGGCTTCGGCAGCGTGTGGGTGCCGGAGGCGGTGGGGCGCGAGCCATTTGCTTCGTGCGCGCTGCTGCTGTCGGCGACGGAGCGGCTCACGATGGCGACGGGCATCGCGTCGATGCAGGCGCGCAGCGCGGCGACGATGGCCGCGGGGTGGCGGACGCTGACCGAGCGCTTCGGCGAACGGTTCCTCCTCGGGATCGGGACGAGCCACCAGCACCTCACGGAGAAGGTGCACCGCGGCACGTACGCCAAGCCGTACTCGGCGATGGTCGACTACCTCGACGCGATGGACGCGTCGCTCTACCTGGCGGCGGAGCCGACGGTCGCGCCGCGCCGCGTGCTCGCCGCGCTCGGGCCGCGGATGCTCGCGCTGTCGGCGGCGCGGGGGCTGGGGGCGCACCCGTACTTCGTGCCCGTGGAGCACACGGCGGAGGCGCGCCGCGTGCTCGGACCCGACGCGCTGCTCGCCCCCGAGCAGGCCGTGGTCCTCGAGACGGATCCCGTCGTGGCACGGGGGATCGCGCGCCAATTCATGCTCACCTACAACCGGCTGCCGAACTACGCCAACAACCTCCGCCGCCTCGGATGGCGCGACGAGGACATCGCCGGCCCCGACCGCGCGCCGAGCGACGCCATGGTGGACGCGATCGTCGCGTGGGGGGACCTCGCGACGATCGCGGCGCGGATCGACGCGCACTTCGCCGCGGGGGCGTCGCACGTGTGCGTCCAGGTGTTGCGCGCGGATGCGCGGATGCCGCTCGACGAGTGGCGCGAGCTGGCGACGCTGCTGCCGCGCTACGCGGACGCGCAGCCGGGGCGCCCCGGCTAGTAGCCGAGGATGCGGGCCTGCAGCCCGCGCATGCCCGCGAGCCAGCGCTCGTGCTCGCCGGCCTTGATGCGCATGTAGTCGGCGAGCTCGGGGTGCGGGAGGACGAGGAACCGCTCCTGCGCGATCGCCTCGGCCGCGCGGTCGGCGACCTCCTCGGGGGACAGGACCCGGCCCGCGGCGCGCACGACGTCGGCGCCCGAGGCGGACACGGCGCCCGACCCGCCGTGGGGCGCGGACGCGTCGCCGCGGAGCATCTCCGTGTCGACGCCCTGCGGGCAGAGGCACGAGACGCGGATCCCGCGCGCGTGGTACGTGATCGAGAGCCACTCGGCGAAGGCGACGGCCGCGTGCTTCGTCACCGCGTACGGCGCCGAGCCGATCATCGACATGAGGCCCGCGGCCGAGGCGGTGGAGGCGAAGTAGCCACGGCCGGCGGCGAGCCAGTCGGGCACGAGGCGGGCGGCGGCCCAGCGGTGCGCGTGGACGTTGATCGCGAAGGCCGCGTCCCAGTCGCCCTCCGTGGTCTCGAGGTCGGTGCCGAGGGCGACCCCGGCGTTGGCGAAGAAGAGGTCGATGACGCCGAGGCGCTCGCGCGCGGCATCGACGAGGTCGGCGTTGCCCGACTCGGTCGAGAGGTCGGCCACGACGGCGAAGGCGGAGCCCGGGCGCACGGCGTCGAGGGCGGCGGCCTCGCGCGCGACCTCGTCGGCGAGGCGGTCGGCGAGCACGACGCGCGCGCCGTCGCGGTGGAAGCGCCGCGCGAGCGCGAGCCCGATGCCCCGCGCCGCGCCCGTGACGACCACGGAGGCGCCGCGCATCTCCACGGGCCGAGCCTACGGTCGAGCGCCGCTCGTGAAGTCGGGCACGAACGAGGGAGCGTCGCGTCCGCGCGGGACCGCGGGGCTATCGTCGGGGGCGATGAGCGACACGACCGCCACCGACCTCGACCTCCACGACGAGCCCGACATCACCGACAAGATCGTGATCCACGAGGCCCTCGCGGTGATCGACAAGGCGCTCACCGACATGCTGCAGCGCGAGCTCGTCTCGACGGGCGAGGTCGCCGACCTGCTGCTCGACGTGCGTTCGCTGCTCTCGACGAGCCCGGCCGCGAAGTAGTCGCCCGGCCCCGGCGCGGGGTCGACGGGCGCGGGCCGCGCGGCGCGTGCGCCGCGCCCCTCAGCCGAAGAACGAGAGCCCGAGGAGCGCGATGCCGCCCATCGCCGCGCCGACGAGCGCGCCGGCTGCGACGTCGCTGAAGTGGTGGATGCGCGTCGCGACGCGGCTCGCGGCGATGACGACGGCGAAGGCGAACCACAGCGCGGTGGCGGGCGCGGTCGTCCAGCCCGCGAGCACGATCGACGCGAAGAAGGCCGACGACGCGTGGCCGCTCGGGAAGCTGGAGGTGCGTGGCTTGCGCATGCGGAAGCGGGAGTCGCCGCGCTCGGTGGGGCGGCGACGCTTGAAGAACGGCTTGATGCCCTGGTTGACCGTCAGGCTCTCGACGCCCATGAGCGCGGACAGCGTGAGCGCCTGCGTCCAGCGCGCCGGGTCGGCGATGGCGCGGCCGACGCCGACGATGTGCCAGAGCATGCCGAAGTCGCCGAGCAGGCTCGCGACGGAGAAGAGCCAGACGGTCGGGCGCCAGCGGCGCAGCGGCTCGAGCGCGGCGTCGACGCGCGCATCGAGGCGCTGGTGCCAGGCAGGGGTGCCGGTCGGCTCGCCGGGCGGCACGGCCCCGGTCGGCTCGTCGGGGGCGCTCACGCGCCTCAGTCTCGCGGGACGACCGGGTAGCGCAGGGGGATCTCGGTGAGCGCGGCCTCGGGGTCGCCGCCGAACTCGGGGCACCAGGGCTTGAAGAAGCAGAAGCCGCACAGCCGCGAGGTCGTCGCGGGGAACTCGCCGGACGCGCACGCGCTCGCGAGGCCCGCGTGGACGGCGAGGGCGTCGGCCTCGGTGCGGGCGTCGGTCTCGGGGGTGACCTGGGCCTCGACGATCTCGCTCGACTCGAGGTAGTAGAGGCGCAGCCGCGCGGGGAGCTCGCCGCGCTCGCGCCGGCAGAGGGTGGCGTAGAGGTGCATGTTGCCCATGCGCTCGGCGCCGTAGCCGGGGGCCGGCGGCTTGCCCGTCTTGTAGTCGCTCACGACGAGGGCGCCGTCGGGCGCGCGCTCGAGGCGGTCGATGATGCCGTGCAGGACGAACGGCCCGAGCGACGTCTCGAGCGAGAGCTCGAGCCCGAGCACGTCGGGGACGCGCGGGTTCTCGATGCGGTAGTAGCCGTTGACGAGGTCGCGCGAGTGGCGCCAGAAGGCCTCGGTCGCGACGGCATCGAGCGCGAGCGCGCGGAAGCGGGCGGACGACTCGTAGCGCGCCTTCGCGGCGTCGAAGGCCTCGCGCGCGCGGTCGGTGGTGCGCTCCTCGCGGGGGTGCGCGAGGAGCAGCTCGAGCACGGAGTGCACGAAGTTGCCCTTCACGAGGTGGACCTGCGGCGGCTCGTGCTTGCCGAGGCCGTCGAGGTGCTTGAGGCGGTAGGCGAGCGGGCACTTGCGCCAGTCGCCGATGCGGGAGGGCGAGAGGCGCGTGGGGACGCGGTAGGTGCGGGGCTCGACGGACATCGGAGAGAACCTAGGTGCGGGGTGCGGCGCCGTGGGGCGGGGTGCCGCCGGGTGCGGCATGGCCGAGCGCGACGTCCGCGACGAGGCGGGCGATGCGCGCGGGGTCCTGCAGCGGCGCGAAGTGCCCGAGATCCGGCCACTCCACGTACGTCGCGCCGGGGATGCGCTCGGCGATGCGCCGCGCGAACGCCGACGGCCCCATCGGCGCGACCGCGCCCGAGACGACCCACGTCGGCACCGCGAGGCGCTCGAGCGCCTCCCACGTCGCGTGGCGCGCCCCCATCTCGTAGGTGCGGGCCTCGACCTCGGGGTCGCACTTGAGGACGACGGGGACGGGGCCGTCGGCGGTCGGGGTCGCGGACCGCGGGGCGGAGGTGGGCGGGCTCGCGGCCGCGAACCCGTGCGCGACGTAGTCGGCGAGCACGCGCGGGTCGAGCACGTCCAGCGGGGGCTTGCGCGAGTAGTTGGCGATCGCCTCCTCCGCCGAGGGGAAGTCGCGGCGACGGCGGCGCGCGCCGGCCGACAGCGGGTTGTCCCCGCGGGGTGCGGCGCGCACGTCGGGCGGGAAGACGATCGGCTCGCAGACGACGAGCGCGGCGAAGCGCGACGGGTCGCGCAGCGCCGCCATCACGAGGCCGGCACCCCCCATGCTGTGGCCGACGCCGACCACGGGTGCGCCCGCGCGCTCCGCGACGTCGCGGGCGACGCTCGTCGCGTCGTCGCCGTAGCCGTCCCAGTCGACGTCCCAGCCCGCGGGGGCGGGCGTGTCGCCGTGCCCGCGGTAGTCGAAGGTCGTCGAGGCGCACCGACCCGCGGCGATCGCCGCGAGCGCCTCGATCGCGGCGTCGAAGACGCGCCCGTGGAACCCGGTGGCGTGCGACCAGAGGACGGGCAGCGCCGACGCGGTCGCCTCGTGGTACACGCGGATCGCGACGCCGTCGGTGCCGTGGACGATGCGCGTGGCGAGGGGGGTCATGGTGCGGCCGACGAGTCGCGGCGCCGCGACGATACCGCGTCGTGCCCGCGCCGCGGCCGCGCCGCGTTCGCGCCGCACCGGCGCGAACGGCTTGCCGTCGTCGATGCGCCGCAACTACCCTCGCGCCATGGCGAAGCGACGTGCACGCACCACGAAGAAGGCATCGAAGGCGAAGAAGTCGAAGGCGTCACGGAAGGTGACGAAGCGGCGCGGGGCGAAGCGCCGCGCGACCAAGAAGCGCGCCGTGAAGCGTCGCCCCTCGAAGCGCCGCGCGACGAAGAAGCGCGCCGTGAAGCGTCGCCCCGCGAAGCGCCGCGCGACGACCGCGCGCCGCGGCGCCGGGGGCATCACCACCGTCGGCGGCATCGTGCGCACGTGGGCGCAGCAGCGGCCGTCCCGCGTCGCCCTCGTCCAGGGCGAGCGCACCCAGACGTGGTCCGAGCTGCACCGTCGCGCGTCCCAGGTGGCGCAGGGGCTGCGGCGCGCCGGCGTCGGTCCGCAGGACCGAGTCGCCTTCCTCGACAAGAACTCGATCGCGCACTTCGAGGTCTTCTACGGCTGCGCACTGCTCAACGCGGTGAGCTGCGACGTCAACTGGCGCCTCGCGGCGCCGGAGGTGCTCTACATCGTCAACGACGCGCAGGCCAAGGTGCTCGTCGTCGGCCAGGAGTTCGTCCCCATCCTCGACGCGATCGTGGGACAGCTCACGACCGCCAAGACGATCATCGTCATCGGCGGCCACCCGACTCACCGCGACTACGAGTCGTGGGTCGCGGGACAGCCCGCCGACGATCCGGCGGTGGCGAGCAAGGGCGGGGACGTGGCGTTCCAGCTCTACTCGAGCGGCACGACCGGTCGACCCAAGGGCGTCATGCTCACCAACGACAACTTCTTCGCCTTCCTCGGCAAGGCGGGGGAGATCTTCCGCATCGACGGCAGCTCGGTCAACCTCGTCGCGATGCCGCTGTTCCACATCGGCGGGAGCGGATGGGCCACGGCCGGGCAGTTCTTCGGCGCGACGTCGATCATCCAGCGCGACGTCGACCCCTCGGCGATGCTCGGGCTCATCGCGCAGCACCGCATCACGCACGCCTTCATGGTCCCGGTCCTGCTGCAGTTCGCGCTCATGGTGCCGGCGATCCAGACGACCGACCTCTCGAGCCTCAAGCTCATCGCCTACGGCGCGTCGCCGATCTCGGAGGAGGTGCTGGCCGCGTCGCTGAAGGCGTTCAAGTGCGCGTTCATGCAGATCTACGGCCTCACGGAGACGACCGGCGTCGTGACGCTGCTCCACCCGGACGAGCACGAGCTCGAGGGGCCCCGCAAGGTGCGCCTGCGCTCGTGCGGCCGCCCCGCACCCGGCAACGAGGTGCGCATCGTCGACTCGGACACCAAGAAGGACGTCGCGGCCGGCGAGGTCGGCGAGATCTGGATCCGTTCCAAGCAGGTGATGAAGGGCTACTGGAACATGCCGAAGGAGACCAAGGACGTCATCCTCGCGGGCGGATGGTTCCGCTCCGGCGACGCCGGTTACAAGGACGCCGACGGGTTCATCTACATCTTCGACCGCGTGAAGGACATGATCGTCTCGGGCGGCGAGAACGTGTACCCGGCCGAGGTCGAGAACGCGCTCATGTCGCACCCCGCGATCGCGGACGTCGCCGTCATCGGCGTGCCCGACGAGAAGTGGGGCGAGGTGCCCAAGGCGATGGTCGTGCGCAAGAAGGACCCGTCCGGCGCGCCCGTCGGGGTGACCGAGGCGGAGATCATCGCGTTCGCGCGCGAGCGCCTCGCCGGCTTCAAGACGCCCAAGAGCGTCGACTGGGTCGACGCCCTTCCCCGCAACCCGAGCGGCAAGATCCTGAAGAAGGACCTCCGCGAGCCGTTCTGGCGCGGGCGCGAACGACGCGTGAACTAGGCCCCCGGGCCGACGCGCGAGAGGGGGGATCGACGTGAAGTTGTCGATGATGATCAACTACGTCGGGGACTTCCCAAAGTCCGCGCAGCAGGTGGTCGCGCTCGAGAAGGTCGGGCTCGACATGGTGTGGGTCGCCGAGGCGTACAGCTACGACGCGATCTCACAGATCGGCTACCTCGCCGCCGTCACCTCGCGCGTCGAGATCGGCACCGGGATCATCAACGTCTACAGCCGCACGCCCGCGCTCGTCGCGATGACCGCCGCCGGCTGCGACTACGTGAGCAACGGGAGATTCGTGCTCGGGCTCGGCGCGTCGGGGCCGCAGGTCGTCGAGGGCTTCCACGGCGTGCCGTACGAGAAGCCGATGCAGCGCATCCGCGAGTACATCGAGGTGTGTCGCGAGGTGTGGACGCGGGAGCGGCCGCTCGAGTACGCCGGACAGACGGTGCAGGTGCCGCTGCCCGCCGGCCGGGGCGCGGGCCTCGGCAAGGCGCTGAAGCTCATCAACCACCCGGTGCGTCCACGCATCCCGATCTGGTGGGCGAGCGTGAAGGGCCTCAGCGTGACGGCGACCGCCGAGGTGGCCGACGGGTGGATGCCGATCTTCTACATGCCGGAGGGGTTCGACGCGGTGTGGGGCGCGTCGCTGCGCAAGGGGCTCGCGACGCGCGACGCGTCGCTCGCGCCGCTCGAGATCATGGCCGGCGGCATGCTCGGCATCGACGAGACGCTCGTCGGCGACACGCAGGACGAGGTCCTCGGGTTCGCCCGGTCGAGCTACGCGCTGTACGTGGGCGGGATGGGTGCGCGCGGCAAGAACTTCTACAACGACATCTGCCGCGACTACGGCTTCGAGGCCGAGGCCGCCCAGATCCAGGACCTGTACCTCGACGGCAAGAAGAAGGAGGCCGCCGAAAAGGTGCCGATCGAGTGGCTGCGCAAGTCCAACCTCGTCGGCTCGCGCGGCTGGGTGAAGGAGCGGGTCGCCGCCTACAAGGAGGCCGGCGTGACGGTGCTGCAGGTCAATCCGGTGGGCCCCGACCCGGTGCG
>JBEBCD010000030.1:0-3925 GCA_041158045.1 Actinomycetota bacterium
TACCGAATCCGCTATCGTCATCGTCTCGGGGTCGGTACCCAAGCGGCCAAAGGGAGCAGACTGTAAATCTGCCGGCGTATGTCTACGAAGGTTCGAATCCTTCCCGGCCCACCATCGTGAGGTTCCTCCGCAGCCTCGCCCGCGGCATCGAGGAGACGTTGACCGGGTGGTCCTCGCCCGCGTACGCCCTCGAGGCGTTCGTCATCGCACCGTTCGTCCGCGAGTCGCGCTGGCGACGCGCCCTGCGGCGCGCCGGACGGGCCCGCCGCGAGCGCACCTGGCGTCGCCGTGCCGCACGCGGCGGGACGCTGTGGTTCGGGCCGTTCTTCGGCGAGGTCGGCTACGAGCTCACCTACTGGGCCCCGTTCGTTCGCGGCTTCGCACGGCGCATCGGCCTCGATCCGGCGCGGGTCGGCGTGATCTCCCGCGGTGGCGTCGGCTCCTGGTACGGCCCCGGAGTGGCCTATCGGGAGATCTTCGATCGCGTCGATGCGGGCGGGTACCGCACCCTCCAGGACGACACGTACCCGATCGGGACCCGGCGGGTGGAGCGGGAATTCGTGCGCGGCCTCGGCATCCCGCGGCGACGGATCGTCCATCCGAAGGAGATGCAGCTCGAGATCGCACCCTTCCGCGGTGGCGACGAGGGCCTCGACGCACTCCGCGAACGCATGGTCTACCGGGCCCTCCGTCGCGACGAGCTCCTCGCCGATCGCGACCTGGCTGCGGCCTGGGCGCCGATCGCCCGCACGTTGCCCGACCGCTACGCATGCGTGAAGGTCTACGGCGGCGGCCTCATGTCGCGGGACGAGGCGCTAGAGCGCGTCGGCACGCTCGTCGCGTCGCTCTCCTCCTCGGTGGCGGTCGTGGCGCTCGACATCGGCGTCCGCGTCGACGGACACGCGGATCGCACGGCCACGGGGAGCGGGATCTCGCGGCCGCTCGCGGGCGCCCCCCTGCGGCTCAACCTCGGGCTGCAGTCCCTCGTGGTGGCGGGCGCCGCATGCTTCGTGTCGTCGTACGGTGGCATCAGCTACCTCGGACCGCTGCTCGGCGTGCCGACGATGGTGCTCGCCGACGGTGCAAAGGCGCAGAAGCCGGCGCACATGCTCGTCGAGGACCACCTTGCCGCCCTCGGCGGCTCGCCCTACCGTCGTCTCGACGTGTCGACGAAGGGCTGGGACGAGGCGCTCGCGGCGTTCGTGCGCCACCACGCGGGCGGGTCCGCGTGATCGTCGACCTCCGTGGGCTCGAGTCGCTCCGTGGCGCGGTGACCATGGTCGACGGGAGCTTCGATCCGATCCACGAGGGTCACGTGGCCTACTTTGCGGCCGCCCGCGCGCTCGGTCATCCGGTCCTCTGCAACGTGTGTCCCGACGAGTGGACGGCGCGCAAGCATCCCGTCCTCCTCACCCAGTCGCAGCGCGGCGCCGTGCTGGACGCCATGCGCGACATCTCCTACGTCCACCTCTCGACCGTCTCGACCCGCGAGGTGCTGGATCGTCTGCGACCCGCGGTGTACGCGAAGGGCAGCGACTGGCAGCACCGCGGCGGGGTCCCCGCGGACGAGCGCGAGACGTGCGAACGCCACGGCACCCGGATCGCCTACCTCGACACGGTGCTCAACTCGTCGACCGCGATCCTCGGGCGGCACCGGTGAGCCCGCGTCCCGACGACGTCGTCGCGTCGTACCACCTCAATCCGTACACGTGCGGAGTCGCCCGCTTCAACGCGTCGCTCGCCGCCGCTCTCGGGATCCCGATGGTGCCGCTCGCCGACGCCTGGGCCGATGGCCGCTCCCATCCCCTCCTCTCGATCAAGCTCTCGGAGATGCGGCCGCCGGACGCCCGCGAGCTGGGACGTCGATGCGACGAGCATCGGGGGAGTTACTCGCTCCTGCTCCACGATCTCGACGACACGCCGCTCGAGGAGGCGATCGTCGCCGGTGCGGCGCGCGTGATCGGGGCCAACGCGGTGCTCGCGCGCCGCATGGCGGCGCGCCGCCCCGACGTCGTCGCGGCCTTCGCTCCCGGGCTCGCGCCGCTCCCCGACGTCGGCGACGCGGAGGTCACGTTGCTGACCTTCGGCATGGCGCACAAGGTCAGTGCCGACGGCTACCGCCGCATCGCGGCGCTCGTGCGGGCGACCGGGCGTCCGGCGGTCTTGGAGATCTCGACGGCGCTCCACCAGGGGACCGACTTCGACGAGGAGTTCTTCTCGGTCGCGGGTGAGATCACCGCGGCGTTCGGCGGTCGCGTTCGCTTCCTCGGGTTCCTCGCCGATCCCGAGGTGTCGCGTCGCCTCCGCGCGAGTTCGGCCGTCGTCGCGTTCTTCTCGGGTGGGGTGCGAGAGAACAACACGAGCGTGATGGGCGCCCTCGCGCACGGCTGCGCCGTGGTGACCAATCTCGACGCCGACTCGCCCCCGTGGATGCGCCACGGGGAGACGATCTTCGACGTCGGGCGCCTCGACGCCTTCCCGTCGGACTCCGATCTCCGCCGAGTCGGCGAGGCGGCCCGGCGGGCGGTCGCCGCCTACGACTTCGCGGCCCTCGCGCGCCTCGTCCGCCCGTGAGCCGGGTGGGTCGGCTCTGGTCGTTCGCGCTGCGCGCGTACGGCCGTCTGCCCCTGGGTGACGGGCCGACCCGCGCGATTCGCGCGCTCAGCCTGCGCATCTTCGGCGTCGTGCGCGTCGGCGACATCGCACCGGGTGAGACGCTGCTGCCGTCCGTCGAGGTCGACCTCGCCGCCGCGGGCGTCGACGCGCTGCGCGAGGAGATCGACCACGCCCCACTGCGGATCGCGGTCACCCCGCTGCCCCCGGACCGCACGGTGCGCCATCCCGCCTACCGGCTCCACGTCCTCCCCGATGCCCTCGTCGCGGGCGACGGCCGCGTCTTCGACGCCCGCGCACGGCTCGTCCGCGACTCGATGCTCACCCACATGCACACGGCGGTCAACCGCGGTCGGCTCGGTGGGGCGGCGACCGCCCGTCTCCCCGGCCTCCACCTCAACCTCAACTGGTGGGTGGGCAGCACCAACATCTACCACTGGCACCGGGACGTCGTGTCCCGCGCGTGGTGGCTGAGTGGTCACGACGGCCGCGACACGGTGACGGTCCTGCACCCGGAGGACCCGACGCCGTTCGAGCGCCACACGCTCGGCGCGCTCGAACGACGGTACCCGTGGGTCAGGCTGGCGCCGCTCGCACGGGCGGCGCGTGTGCGCGTCGAGCGACTCGCGATCGCGACGGCGACCGAGTACCTCCCGGGGAGCGGCCTCCTGCATCCCGAGGTCGCTCGCTGGGTGCGCAGCGTCAACCTCGACGGGGTAGACGCGACCGGCCCGCAGGTCGACGTGCTCTACACCTCGCGTGCGGGGGCGACCCACCGTCGGCTGCGGGACGAAGCCGAGCTGGAAGGCATGTTGCGCGAGACGTTCGGCGCGACGGTCGTGCGGATGGAGACGCTGCCGGTCGCGGCGCAGATGGCGCTCGCGGCGCGCGCCCGCGTGCTGGTGAGCGTCTTCGGAGCGGGCCTCGCGCAGGTGTTCTTCACCCTTGGCGACGGCGTGGTTGAGGTGTCCAACTCGGACGCCCGCCAGACGCACTTCCTCACCCTCGCGCACTCCCTCGGCGTACCCCATCGGCGCGTGGAGGGCGGCCGCGCCGACGACGCGCAGGACTTCACCCTCGGCCCCGAGGGACGCGACCGGGTCCGGCGGGAGGTCGCGGCGCTGCTCGCGCACACGAGGGCGTAGGGGTCAGGGGCGGAGCATGCGCTGCATGATCGCCATGTCGACCCAACGCCCGAACTTGCGCGCCACCTCGCGCTGCACGCCCACCAGCTCGAAGCCGCACGCCGCGTGCAGCGCCCTCGAGGCCGCCCCGCCCGCCTCGATGTGGGCGATCACGGTGTGGAAGCCCG
>JBEBCD010000031.1:0-12948 GCA_041158045.1 Actinomycetota bacterium
GCGGACACCGCCGGCTTGTCGAGCGCGGTGAGCGTCGCGTCGAGCCAGCCCGCGGGCCCGTGCGCCGCGACGATGCGCAGCCAGAGATCCCAGTCCTCGGCGTGCATCCGTCGCGCGTCGAAGCGCTCGGGGACGGCGCGCCGCACCATCACCGTCGGCGTGCTGAGGCGGTTGCGGATCGCGAGGCTCCGCAGCCCGAGTGGCCGCTCGCCCGCGACCTCGACCTCCCGCGCGGCGAACCCCGCGCCCGGCGCGGCCACCCAGCGGTGACCCGAGAGGGGCCACTCCGGGTGGCGCCGCATCGCGGCGACCTGCAGCTCGAGCTTGCGCGGGTGCCACCAGTCGTCGGCGTCGAGGAACGCCACCCACTCGCCGCCGGCGAGGTGCCACCCGAGGTTGCGCGCGGTGGCGGGCCCGAGGTTGCTCCCCAGGCGCTCGAGGCGCACGCGCGGGTCCTCGGCCGCCATCCGCGCGACGAGCGCGGGTCCCTCGTCGCCGCTCGCGTCGTCGACGACGATCACCTCGCGCGGCGCGAGCGTCTGTCCGAGCGCCGCGTCGAGCGCGCGCCGGATCGTCGCCGCGTCGTCGTGCGTCGGCACCACGACGCTCACGCCGCCACCGTCGCCGCTCACGTGCGCGCCGCCATCCAGTCCCAGTGGCCCGCGAGCTTGGCCCCGAGCGTCCCGACGCCGTCGCGCGCCCACACGTCGACCCGCGGCCGCGCGAGGTCGTCACCGCCGGCCGGCACCGGGCCGAACCGGCTCGTGTACGCGACCGCGTACCCCGCGCGCGCCGCGGCGCCGCGCACCCGGGCGTCGACCGCGCCGTGCGGGTAGCTCATCGTCGTGACCGCGCGGCCGAGCGCCGCCTCGAGCCACTCCCGCGACCCGCGCAGCTCGTCGTCCAGCTCGCCGTCCGTGCACGACGTGAGTGGCACGTGCCGGCGGCCGTGGCTCCCGATCGTCGCCCCCGCTGCGGCGAGCTCGCGCAGCCCCGCGGGCGAGAGGTATCGGCGATCCCCCGACTCGACGTGCCCGCGCGTGACGAAGACGGTGAAGGGGAGCCGCCGCGCCGCGAGCAGCGGCGCGGCGATCTCCAGTGCGTCGGCGTAGCCGTCGTCGAAGGTGATCGCCAGCCCCGCCGCGACCTCGTCCTCCGCGCGGCGCGCGGCCCAGCCGTCGGCGACCCGCGCCGCGAGCCACTCGGCGTGCGCGGCGAAGCGGCCGCGGTCCATCGCGTAGATCGACCGCCCGCCGGGCGCGGCGCCGACCTCGTGGTACATGAGCACGCGCATCGCCGACGCGGGTCCGGCGTCGCCGCGCCGGAGGCGCGCCGCGGTGCTGCGCGCCTGCGCGGCGCGGTACTTCAGGAGGGACGTTGGCGTCGGATCATCCTACGCGCGACCGCGCGCACCGGGGCCGGACGGGCCGCGTCCCATTCGCCGAGGTAGCGCACCTCGCGCGCACCGGTGCCGCGCTTGAAGTCGTAGACGCCCTTGTTGTGCACCGCGTCGACGCCCGCGAGGTCGTAGCGCGTCGCGCCGCGGCGCGCGCACTCCTCGACGAGCGACCAGCACGCGGCGTACGCGGCGTACGTCTTGCGCCCCGCCGCGCTCGTCGCGGCGAGGAGGTCGACGGCGAGCCCGCCGACGATCGCGGCGGCGCGCATCGCGAGCGTCGTGCCGTCGGCCGCGACGCAGCGGTGCACCACGACGCGCCCGCCGAGGCGCGCGAGCAGGGAGGCGATCGTCGCCTCGTCGGGCACGTCGGCGCCGAGTGCGATCCCCTTGGTCGTCGCGACTTCGCGGTGCAGCGCCGCGATCTCGCCCGCGGTCACGCCGTCCCAGGGGCCCGCCCCGGCGTTGCGCGCCTCGCCGCGGCGCAGGTTGTGCGCCCAGTTGGTCGAGAGCCCCTCGCGGAGCGCCGCGGCACCGAGGCGCAGGTCGAGCCACATCGTGGTCCCGCTCGAGAGTCCGTGCGCGAGGTGCGCCCAGCCGCCCGCCGCCAGCGTCGCCCCGTCCTCGGGGCGCGCCTCGCGCAGCGCGTTGATCCGCACGTAGGCGAGGCGGGCACCCGTCGCCTCGCGCACCGCGGAGACGAGTCCCGCGTCGCCGTCGGCGCGCACCGCCGGGAGTGCACCGACGGGCCCGCCCGGCACCCACGCCACGACCGAGCCCGCGGGGCCGCGCCGCACGAGCGCCTGCGCGTGCGCCGCGCCGTCGCGCGTCGCGAGGCGCACCGTCTCCCACCCGGCGTCCGCGCGGTGCGCGGCCCAGCCGCCCGTCTGCTGCAGCGACGGCGCATCCGAGGTCTCGACGATCCGGTCCCACGCGGCGTCGTCGCCGCGCCACGGCGCCCAGCCCGCGGTCACTGCCCGACCCACGTCGTGAAGTTGAGGAGCCAGACGTCGCGGTGGTGGGCGGGCGCGCTCGCGCGGACCGCGGCCGGCAGGTCGGGCCAGCGCATGAGCGTCGCCCCGCTCGCGCGCGCCGCCCGCCGCAGCGCGCCGAGGCGTCCCTCGTCCGCGCGCACGGGATAGCCGTAGGGCACCGCGCCGGGCGGCAGCGCGGGGTACACCGGTCGCAGCCCCAGTCGCGCGCACTCCCGCGCGGCGACCTGCCACCGCTCGCGGCGGCGCCGGCTCTCGGCGACGGAGTCGACCGCGGCCGCCATCGCGAGGCTGCGCGCGTGCGCGGCCGCGGGCCCGGGCACGCCGCGCTCGGCCTCGTCGCCCGTCACGGGCAGCGCCGATCCGGTGCGCAGGCGCCGTGCGAGGCGCGCGGCACCCTGCATCGCGTCGAAGACGGGGAGCCGCGTCGCCCGCTGCGCCGCGCCCGCCGCCCGCCGCACGCGCCACCCCGTCGGCGGCGCCCCCGTGCGGGGCGCGAGCGGGGCGGCCAGGCCGCGCGCGAGGGCCGCGTCGGCGACCGCGAGGAGCGCGCCGTCGGGGCTCGGGATCGTCTTGCGCACGCTCGTCACGCCGATCGCGGTGCGCTCGCCGAGCACGGCGCCCGACGGATCGCGCGAGAGCCAGCCGTGGGCGTTGTCCTCGAGCACGACCGCGCCGTGCACCGCGGCCCACGCGGCGAACGGCGCGAGGTCCTGGGCGATGCCGAAGTAGTCGACCGCGACGACGACGTCGTGGCGCGCGTCCGGGAGCGCCGACGGCACGAGGTCGGCGGTCACCTCGTACCACGCCTCGCGCATCCCCGCCGCGCGCACCGCGCCGACCACGTCGCGACAGACGAACGTCGGGAGCAGCACCGTCCCGCCGCCGCCCGGGCGCACGAGCCGCAGCGCGTCCACCATCGCGTGGCGCGCGAGCGCGTACCAGCGTCGCTCGATCACGAGCCCGCTCCCGGGCGCACGAGGCGGCGCGCCGCGTCGCCGACGGCGATCGCCGCCGCGGGGTACGCGCGCCACGTGAGCGGCGAGATCGCGACCGCACGGGCGAATGCGCGCAGCGCCGC
Source organism: Actinomycetota bacterium (assembly GCA_041158045.1). GTDB lineage: Bacteria > Actinomycetota > Acidimicrobiia > Acidimicrobiales > Ilumatobacteraceae > CAXRBC01. The sequence goes on from JBEBCD010000031.1 coordinate 3,470, forward strand.
CGCCGGCTCGCGCCGCAGCTGGCGCCCCGCGCCGTAGTGGGCCCGCGCGATCCGGTGGCGGCGGCGCATGCGCGTGGCCGCGTCGACGGACGCCGCGCCCGCCGGCGGCGAGGCGAAATGCCGCGCGAGCACCGCGAGCTCGGCCCGCAGGTGCCGGTCGGCGGCGCTGCTCGCGCTGCCCGGGTGCCGGTGGAAGACGCCGAGCATCCGCGGCGTGAACGCCATGCCGACGCCGGCGCGGGCGAGGCGCAGCCACAGGTCGTAGTCCTCGGTCGTCACGATCGCGGGGTCCTCGTCGAAGCCGCCGACCTCGCGCAGCGCGGCGGCGCGCACGACGACCGCCGAGGTCGAGATGCAGTTGCCCCGGTAGAGCAGCGCGTCGTAGGTGGTGCGCGTGGCGGGGCCGTACGTCATCGGGCGGTCGCGCCCGGCCGCGTCGCGCCACAGCTCGCCGTGGCCCACGAGGCCGACACCGTCCGCCATGAGGGCGAGGCACGCGGCGAGCTTGTCGGGCATCCACTCGTCGTCGGAGTCGAGGAACGCCACGTACTCCCCGCGGGCGTGACGGATCCCCTCGTTGCGCGACGCCGCGATGACGCCGTGGTTGGCGTAGCGCACGAGCGAGATGCGGGGGTCGCCGATGCGCGCGACGACCGCCTCGGTGTCGTCGGTGGAGTGGTTGTTGACGACGATCGCCTCCCAGTCGCCCGTCGTCTGGGCGACGACCGACGCGAGCGCGCGCCCGAGGACCGCCGCGTGGTTGTACGTCGGCACGACGACCGAGACGCGGGGCGCCGCCCGCCCCGGCGCGGACGCCGCGCCCGCCCGCTCGCCGCCCACGGTGCTCACGCGCCGGCTCCGAACCAGGCGCGGCACGCGCGCAGCAGCCGGTCGAGCTCGCCGTCGACGTCGCCCGCGAGCGGCGCCCCCGCGCGTCGGATGCGCGACGAGTCGTAGGTGAACGGCGCGTGCCCCGCGCGCGGGTCGTCCTCCGCGCGCGAGAGCCGGGGACGCGCGCCGAGCACGGCCTCGCACCGCGCCGCGATCCGCTCCGCCATCTCGAGCAGCGTCATCGTCCGATCGCCGCCGACGTGGAAGAGGCCCTCGGACACGGCGGCGTCCGGCGCGAGGGCCGCCCAGCCGAGCGCCGCGACGACGTCGGCGAAGGGCACGAAGTTGCGGTACTGGCGACCGCTCGAGGCGAGCCGCATCTCGCCGCGCGTCGCCGCGCCGCGGCAGAGGTCGTTCACCACGATCTGCCAGATCCGCGCGTCGGGGGACGTCGGCGCGCCGAAGCCGTTGGCGAGCCGCAGCCGCACGCCGCCGGCCGCGGCGACGAGCTCCTCGGCGCGCAGGTGCGTCGCGGCATAGGCGTTGGCGGGCCGGGTGGGGGCGTCCTCGTCGAGATGGTCGGGGAGCGCCGGGCCGTAGACCTGGATCGTCGAGGCGTACACGAGTCGCGCCACCCCGGCCGTGCGCGCAGCGCGGAGCAGGCGCTCGGTGTGCCGGACGTTGACCTCCTCGGCCGCGGCGGGGTCGGCGGCGCAGTCGGCGTCGTTCATCGCCGCGAGGTGCACGACGTGCGTCACGCCGTCGAGCGCGGGGGCGAGCGATGCCTCGCTCGACCAGTCGGTGCGTCGCACGCGCGCCACCGGCGCCCACGCGGGGCCCGCGCCGTCGCCGGCGGCGGCCGCGCCACGGGTGCCGAGGACGACGCGCACGTCGTCGCGGCGCACGAGGAGCTCGGCGAGCCGGCCGCCGAGCGTGCCGCATCCCCCGGTGAGGAGGACCGTGGCGGTCATCGGTGGCGGATCCGCCAGTCGTACGGGATGCTCGGGTCCTCGGGGTCGAGGCGGTGGATCTCGTCGGGGTCGTGCGGGATCGACGCGCAGTTGGCCACGATCGCCGTCTGCGTCCCCACTCCCTTGAAGCCGTTCCACACGCGCGGCGGCACCGTCACGAGCTGGTAGTGCTCCTCGCCGAGGAACATCTCCTGGACCTCGCCGCGCGTCGGGCTCTCCGGGCGGTCGTCGTAGAGCACGAACTTGATGCGCCCGAGAGGCACCGCGTAGTTGAGCGTCATCCGGTCGTGGATGTGCCAGCCCTTCACCACGTCGGGATGCACGCAGGAGAAGTAGATCTCGCCGAACTCGCGGAACACGTCGTCGGTCCGCTTCAGCATGTGCATGATCTTCCCGCGCTCGTCCGCGAGCTGCATGAGCGGGGTGACGACGACGCCGTGGATCATGCCCCGACCAGCCCCGGCGTCCCGACGCCCGCCGCGTATGCGGCCACCTGCGCGCGCGTCACGTCGATGGCGTGCTCGCCGTCGTGCACGCGGCGGTACCACGACACCGTCTCCTGCATCGTGCGGCCGAAGTCCCAGCGCGGCGCCCACCCGAGCCGTCCACGCGCCTTGTCGCAGTTGAGGTGCAGGAGCGTCGCCTCGGGCATGTCGCCCGCGGCGTCGCCGACGCGCACCTCGCCCTCGCCCCAGATCCGCACCGCATCGCGAGCCACGTCCATCACGGTGTGCGCCTCGCGCTCGTCGGGCCCGAAGTTCCACGCCTCGGCCACCTCGTGCCGGCGCGTCTCGAGCGCGTCGGCGACGGCGAGGTAGCCGGCGAGCGGCTCGAGCACGTGCTGCCAGGGTCGGGTCGCGCGCGGATGGCGCAGCACGAGCGGCTCGCCACGGCGCAGCGAGCGGATCGCGTCGGGCACGAGACGATCCTCGCACCAGTCGCCGCCGCCGACCACGTTGCCCGCCCGCACGGTCGCCAGCGCGACCCCCGAGCCCGGGGCGAAGTAGGAGCGCGACCATGCCGCGGCCACCATCTCGGCGGCCGCCTTCGACGCGCTGTACGGGTCCTTGCCGCCGAGCGCGTCGGTTTCCCGGTAGCCCCGCGGGGTCTCCACGTTCTCGTAGCACTTGTCGGACGTCACGACGACGACGCTGCGCACCGAGTCGACGGCGCGCACGGCGTCGAGCACGTGCGCGGTGCCGAGCACGTTGGTGGCGAAGGTGCCGCGCGGGTCGGCGTAGCCGCGGCGCACGAGCGCCTGCGCCGCGAGGTGGAAGACGATCTCGGGCCGCGCGGCGGCCACGACCCGCGCGACGTGGTCGGCGTCGCGCACGTCGCCCTCCGCGTGGTCGATGAGCCCGGCGAGGCCGAGCAGCGAGAAGTGGTCCTCGTCGTGCTCGGGTGGGAGCGCGAAGCCCTGCACCCGCGCGCCGGCGTCGTGCAGCATGAGGGCGAGCCACGAGCCCTTGAAGCCCGTGTGGCCGGTCACGAGCACGCGCCGCCCGCGCATCCGCGCCAGCGCGCCGGGCATCGGGTCCGCCGTCACGTCGGGCGTCGCGTCGCTCAGCGGGCCCACGGCGCGTCGCCGGCCGCCCACAGCTCGTTGAGGAGCTGCCACTCGCGGAAGGTGTCCATGCACTGCCAGAACCCGTCGTGGCCGTACATCGTCATCTCGTGGTCCTTCACGATCGCCTGGATGGGCTCCTTCTCCCACATCAGGTCCTCGCGGTCGTCGAGGTACTCGAAGACCCGCGGCTCGCAGACGAAGAACCCGCCGGAGATCCGCCCACCGGACGTCTGCGACTTCTCGTTGAAGCCCGTCACGTTGCCGCCGTCGTCGACCTGCAGCTCGCCGAACCGGCTGGGCGGTCGCACGCCCGTCACCGTCAGCGCCTTGCCCCTGGCGCGGTGGTGGGCGACCAGCGCGTCGAGGTCCACGTCGCTCAGCCCGTCGCCGTAGGTGAGCATGAACGTCGCGTCGCCGACGTGGTCGCGCACCCGGCGGATCCGCGCCCCGGTGAGCGCCCCGAGGCCGGTGTCGACCATGACGACGCGGCACGCGCGCCCCGCGATCTCGCCCTCGTGGGTCCAGGTGCCGTCCCCGCCGGTCGTGCGGCCGGCGCGGCCGGCGAAGTGCGCGACGATCGCGTCGCCCTTGTACCCGAGGCAGAGGACGAACTCGTCGTGGCCCCGTCGCGCGTACGAGGCCAGTAGGTGCTCGAGGATCGGCGCGTCGCCGATACGGACCATCGGCTTGGGCACGTCGTCGGCGACGTCGCGGATCCGCGTGCCGAATCCGCCGCAGAGCACCACCGTGCGCATCGCCGCCTCAGCCCCCGCGCCGCACGAGCCGCGGGTCGATCCCGTCCGGGAGCGCGGCCTCGTCGAGGATCACGTCGGTCGGCCGCCACCGCGTCACCGGCAGGTCGGCACCCCGCGCGAGCGCGCCGATGGCGTCGCGCTTGCCGGCGCCCGCCGTCACCACCACGCGGCGCGACGCGCCGCCGAGCACGCCGAGGGTGAGCGTCATGCGTCCGGGCGGGTCTGCGGGCGCGTCGGCGAGGTGGATCGCGACGCCGTCGGCGGCGAGGGCGGGGTGCCCGGGGAAGAGGCTCGCGACGTGGCCGTCGTCGCCGAGCCCGAGCATCGCGAGATCGAGCGTCGAGATGCTCGCGAGCCTATCCGTGAGCGCCCGCACGGCCCGCGTGGCACCCGTCTCGGGCGCCATGCGCACCATGCGACCGTCGCGTGCGATCGTCGCGTCGATCGCGTCGAGGCCGCGCGCGATCGCGACGTCGTTGCGTCGCGCGTCGCCGACGGGCACGTCGCGCTCGTCGGCGACGATCCACGTCACGCGCGACCATCCGCGCGCGGCGTCCGCGCCGCGCGACGCCGACTCGGCGGGGAGTGCCGCGAGCATGGCGGCGACGCCGCGTCCCGCCGACAGCGCGACGTGCACCGGTCCCTCGAGCCCCGTGACGACGTCGACGAGCAACGCGGCCGCCGCGCGCGCGGCGGCCGCCGCATCCGGCCGGACCCGGAGGATCACGCCACGTGCCCCGCCACGAGCGCGCGCCACCGCGGGATCGCGGGGTCGAGGTGCAGCAGCGAGGCCGCGCCGTCGGTCGTCCCCGCGCGGCTGCGGGCGGCGTCCGCGAGTCGCGCGAGCACGGCCGCGAGCTCGGCACCCGACCGCACGGTCGTGACGCGGGGATCGCCGCGCAGCGGACCGAGGTCGAACGACCCCGGGTCCAGGCACTGCACGACGTCGAGGCCGGCGAGGACCGCGTCGAGCGACGCGGAGGTGATCGTCGAGGCGTAGAGCACGTCGGCGTCGCCGAGCAGGTCGGCGAGGTCGCGCCCGCCGTCCACGACGCGCGCGCCGGGCGGCAGGGGGGGCAGGTGCTGGCGCCAGTGGGGCTTCACCGTCACCTCGACCGGCGTGCCACCCCGCACGAGCGCGTCGGCGAGCAGCGCGATCTGGCGCGCCGTCGCCTCGGGCATGAAGTCGGTCGTGACGAGCAGCCGGAGCGGTCTGCCCGCGGCCCGCGGCGTCGCGCCGGCGGTGCGCGCCGACAGGTACATGAGCGCCTCGACGTCCGCGAGCTCGCGGCGTGGGTAGCCCGCGCGCTCGAGCGCGGTGCGCGCGAGCGTGCCGTTGACCGCGACGAGGTCGGGGCGGGGCATCGCCCGCGGACCCGGCGCGTACTCGCTCGCATCGGCGAGGAAGCGCAGGTCCCACCACCGCACGGTGGAGTGCGCGACGCCGACCAGCCGACCGTGACCGGCGCGCCGCCACGCGTGGACCAATGCCATCTCCCACGGCTGGTTCTCCATGAGGTAGAGCCCGAGGCGCTGGCGCGGCAGCGCGCCGATCGCGCGCTCGAGCGCGCGCAGGCGGAGGCAGGCCTGCATCGCCTCGGCGCCGCGCAGGCTGTGGCGCCAGTCGGCGGCGAGCAGCGGCCAGAGCGTCGCGCGGGTGCCCGGGATGACGAAGGCCGCGCGGGCCCGCGAGACGCGCACGGCCCGCGTGCGCAGGCGCGCGTAGTCGACGAGCGCACCGCGCAGCGTGCCCCACCCGCCGAGGCCGTCGAGCACCGCGTGGTCCTCGCGCCGCTCGGCGCGGCGCATCGCGTCGAGCCGGGTCCGGACCGCGCGCAGCGCGGCGGGTGTGCGGTCGTCGACGAGGAGGTGCAGCCAGCCCGTGCGGCCCGGGCGGTCGCGGAGCGCGCCGACGAGCGCCGTCCAGTACTGCGACGCGAAGGCGTCGCCGCCGCCCGTGCCGAAGCGGAACCAGTAGTCGACGACGGTCACGTCCGTCCCGGCCCGCGTCGCACCCGGTGCGTCGGCCGCGGCACCGCGGCGGTGGATCGCGCGGGCCGCCCGGAGGTGGTCGCGCACGGCGAGCGCGGCGAGGAGCAGCCCCGGCGTCGCGGCCTTGAGCCGCCGACGCGACGTGCCGCCGAGCCCCGCGCCGCGCAGCGCGCGCGGCGGCCGGCTCCGCGCGACGGGGACGCCGTGGTGCCGTGCGATGGCGACGCATGCGCGCGCGAGGCCGCGGTCGGCGGTGCGCACGTCGAGTCGCGCGGGCCGCGACGCGGCGATGCGCGACTCGAGCGCCATGAGCCGCGCGACGTGGTGCATCCGGCCGCGCGCGGTGTACGGGCGGGAGTGCACGTGCGTCATGCGCCACGCGCTGAGGCCGTCGCGCAGCGCGAGGCGCTCGTCGATGGTGCGACCGCCGACGCGGTGGCGGCCGATCGCGGCGAGGAGGGCGAGCAGGCGGGGCCGCAGCGTCGCGGCGTCGTGCTCGACGATCTCGCTCAGCGAGGCGACGCGCGGATCACCGGTGGGGGCGAAGGCCTCCCACAGCAGGACGTCGGCGTCCGGTCCCGCGGGGACGTCCTCGCGGGAGTCCCAGAGGATCAGGCGACGTACCGTCTCGGCGGCCGGTCGGGGGCGCCCGGCGTCGGCGTCGGGCACCTCACGACCCCGCGGCGGACATGAGCCGCTCGACGACGGCCACGTCCTCGGGGACGTCGATCGCGTGCGTGCGATACGGCGTGCGCACCATCGCGACGCGCACGCCGTGCTCGATGAACCGCATCATGTCCACCGACTCGCACTCCTCGAGCGGCGTCGGCGCCAGGATGGCGAAGCGCCGCAGCGCGTCGGCGGTGAACGCGATGAGGCCGAGCTGCTTGCCCATCGGGCGCTCGACGCCGTCCATCGACACGGGGATCGGGGCGCGCGACATGTAGAGCGCGTCCCCCGCGAGGTTGGTCACGACCTTCACGCAGTTGCGGTTGTCGAACTCCCCCGGCTGGACGTCGACCCACAGGTTGACCACGCTCGGCGCGTCGGGGGCGCCGAACGGCGCGACCACCTGGTCGAGCATCCGCGGGTCGGTCATGGGCTCGTCGCCCTGCACCATGACGACGACGTCCCAGCGGCGGCCGGTCGTCCGCTCGTGGACCTCGAGGGCCTCCGCGCATCGGTCGGAGGCGCGCTGGTGGCGGTCGCTCGTCATCACGGCGGTGCCGCCGAAGCCCTCCACGTGCGAGACGATCTCCGCGTCGCAGGTCGCCACGATCACGTCGTGGATCGACGCGCTCGCGCCGACGCGCTCGGCCACGTGCTGGAGCATCGACTTGCCGAGGATCCGCACCAGGGGCTTGCGGGGGTAGCGGGTGCTCGCGAGCCGCGCCGGGACGATCGCGATGACGCGGGGCGCGGTGGCGTGCGCCGCGCGCGGGGCGCCGGGGCTCACGAGACGACGCCGATCTCGCGGAGGGCCGCCACGAGCGCGCCGCTCGCCTCGCGCTCCATCGCGTCCCGCGTCTCGCGCGCGTACGAGCCCATGTGGGCGGTCATCTGCACCTGTTCCAGCCCGGCGAGCGGGCCCGCGTACGGCTCGACCTCGAAGCAGTCGAGCGCGGCACCGGCGAGTCGGCCCTCGACGAGGGCGACCCGCAGCGCCTCCTCGTCCACGAGACCACCGCGCGCGCAGTTCACGAGGAGCGCGCCGGGGCGCATCGAGCCGATCCGTCGCGCATCGATCATGTGCCGGCGCTCCGGCGCATAGGGCACGTGGAGGGTCAGCACGTCGGCGCGCGCGCAGACCTCGTCGAGCGAGGCCGACTCGATCCCGGGCGGGGCGCCGAGTGGGTCGTGGCCGACGACGCGCGCGCCGAACGCCCCGACCAGCTCCGCCACTCGCCGGCCGATCCGGCCGAGTCCGACGATGCCCACGAGGCGTCCCTGGAGCAGGCCGCCCATGCGCCCGCACCACGTGCCGGCGCGCACGTCGCGGTCGGCGGCGGCGACGTGGCGCAGCAGGCCGAGCACGTGCGCGAGCGTGAGCTCGGCGACCGCCTGCGTCGGCGCGTCGGGCGTGGTGAGCACGCGGATGCCGCGGTCTGCGGCCGCGGCGAGGTCGACGCTGTCGGTGCCGGTGCCGACCCGGGCGATCACGCGCAGGCCCGTCGCACCCTCGAGCACGCGGCGGGTGAGGGGCTCGAGCCCGGCCACCAGGCCGACGGCGTCCGTGCCGAGCAGGGCGGCGATCTGGTCCTCGTCGAGGCGGGCGCGGTGCGGGTTGTCGACAATCGGGATCCCCGCGCGGCCGAGCGCGTCGCGGCCGACGAAGTTGTCCGCGCCGAAGCTCGACGTCGAGATCACTACGCGCACGTGTCGATGCCCCGTCCCGTCACGCTACCGCCGGCGCGCGCGTCCGGCCGGCGCTCAGCGCGGGGCGAACGCGGCGAGCGGGCCCGGCCAGCGCCGGTCGTACTCGGCGACCGCGCGCGCGAACTCGGCGCGGGCCGCGGCACCGCACTCGCGTTCGATCGTCGCCATCGTCTCGCGGTACACCGCCTCGTCGCCCGCTCCCGCGCGGCCCGTGAAGCTGTACGACGACGTGGCGCGACCCGCGGCGATCTCGGTGCGGGGGAGCCGCTGGCGTCGCAGCTCGCGCTCGAGGTGGCGGGTCGTCGCGCGCCCGAGGAACGTCCGGAGCCGTTCGATCTCCGTGCGGGGCTCGCGCACGAGCGACTCGAAGGCGACGACGAGCAGCGGGAACCCGGCCGGTGACGCATCGACGACGGCGAGGGCGTCCGCCTGCCACCGCGCGATCGACAGCAGCGCGCGATCGGGCACCGGCGCCGCGGCGAACTCGCCGGCCCACCCCGCCGCGTACCACGGCACCTTGGTCCCCCCGTGGTCCACCGAGATCGTGAACTCCCGGTCGCGCTCGAACGTGGCGAGGTAGTCGCGCACGTTGGCGTAGAGGTGCACCGGGTGGCGCACCACCTCGACGAGCCGCAGCCGGTCGCCGTAGGCGCGGTGCAGCAGGCCGGCCACGGGGAGGAGCTCGTGCGTGGCGACGTTGAGCGCGAGGTTGCGGTCGCGGATCTCGGCGGCGATGTGGTCGCCGTCGCGGCGGCGGAGGCGGCGGACGTAGTCGAGCGCCCCCGGGCTGTTGCGCAGGCCCGAGTCGTCGCGCCAGCGCAGGTTGACCTCGCGGCCGATGCGGTTGTTGTACTGCGAGAGGTCCGCGTAGATCCGCAGGAGGGCGATCGCGGCGTCCTCCTCGACGCGCCCGAGGTGGCGCAGCACGCAGAGGTACTCGTAGACGTGCTCGACCTTCTTCTTCTCGACGCCCTCGAAGCACGCGAG
>JBEBCD010000032.1:0-9838 GCA_041158045.1 Actinomycetota bacterium
CGGCCTCCGACACGAGGCCCGCCGCGACGCTCGACACCGCGAGCGACAGCGTGATGAGGGCGAAGTCGCCCGCCAGCACGCGCCCCCGCATCTCGTCGGGCGCGCGCAGCTGCAGGCCGTAGGTGGACAGGGTCCACTGGGCGCCGCCGCCGAGGTGCGCGACCATCACGCAGGCGCACGCGACGAGCAGCGTCGGCGCGGCGGCGGCGCCGAGGTAGCCGGCGGCGAAGCCGAGGCCCGCGAGGCCGCAGATGAGCACGATGCGGCGCAGGTCGCCCTTGGCGAGCCGCGTCGCGAGGATCGGCCCGAGCCCCGAGCCGATGCCGCGCGCGCCGAGGATGAAGCCGCGGCCGGCGTCGCCGCTCGAGAACGAGTCCGCCGCGAAGACGGCGAGCTGGCTCACCACGCCGGCGCCGATCGCGAACGTCATCTTGGACGACATCAGCGCGAGGATCGTGCGGTCGGTGCGCGCGAGGTGGAGGGCCTCGTGCATGTCGGCCATGGGTCGCATGCGGGGGCGGGCGCCCGTGCGCTCGCGCTGCATCGGCGTGCGGACCATCGCGATGAGGCCCGCCGCGACGAGGAAGGTGACGACGTCGGCGAGGAACGCCGCGTCGCGGCCGAATGCCTCCGCGAAGAGGCCGCCCGCGCCGGCCCCGACGGCGAGCATGACGCCCCACGAGGAACCGAAGAGTGCATTGGCCCGGCGGAGCTCGTCGGGGTCGCGGGCGACGTTGGGCAACGCCGCCTCCACGGCGGGCCGGACGCCCGCGGCGAGCGCCGCGATGACGGCCTGCGCGACGAACGCGATCCAGATGCGCGACTCACCGGCAAGGAGCAGGCACGCGGCCGCGACGGCCTGCGCGAGCGAGATCCAGACGAGGAGCCGGCGACGGTCGTAGCGGTCGGCCGCGGGTCCGCCGATCGGCGACGCGAGGAACGACGGGAGGGAGAACGCGACGAGGAGGAGCGAGACGAGGAGCTTGGACTCCGTCACGTCCTGCACGAGGCCGGCGAGGGCGACGAAGGTGAACCAGTCGCCGAGGAACGAGAGGTTCTGCGCCACGAAGAGCAGGCGCAGGTCGCGGTTGTCCCGCAGGACGCGCAGCATCGTCGCGACCTCAGCGCCGCACCGGCGCGCCGAGGGCCGCGAGCGCGTCCTCGGCCTCGCGGACGAAGCGCGCGACGAGCTCGCCCGCCGGTACGAGCTCGTCGATGGCGCCGACGCCCTGGCCCGCGGGGTAGAACTCGCGCGCGGGGTCTGCGGGCGTGCCGTCGGGCCAGCCGAGGTGGTTGACCCCCGCCGCCGTCGAGACGAGGACCTGCTCGGGGAACGGACGGATCTCGCCGGGGTGGCGCTCGTGGTGCGTCGTCCAGTCGTTGCGGATCGTGCGGCACGTCTTGCCCGTGTAGGCGCGCGTGACGACGGTGCCGTCCTCGGCGGACGCGAGCAGTGCGTCCTTGTAGCCGTCGACCGCGCGTGCCTCGGGCGTCGCGATGAAGCGCGTGCCGACCCACACGCCGGCCGCGCCCAGCGCGAGCGCGGCCGCGAGCCCGCGGCCGTCGACGATCCCACCCGCGGCGACGACCGGCACGCGGTCGCCGACCGCGTCGACGACCTGGGGGACGAGGGCCATCGTGGCGACGGTGCCGGTGTGGCCGCCGGCCTCCGTGCCCTGCGCGACGACGAAGTCGCACCCGCTCGCCACCGCGGCGACGGCGTGGCGGACCTTGCCGCACATCGAGCCGACGAGGACGCCGTGGCGGTGGAGGTGGTCGATCACCTCGCGGGGCACGCCGAGGCCCGCGACGAAGATCCGCGCGCCGCCGGCGACGACGTCGCGGACGCCGGCCTCCATGTGTTCCGGGAGCGCGGTGAGCAGGTCGACGCCGAAGGGACGCGCCGTGAGCCGGCGCAGGTCGGCGATCTCGCGGGCGAGCTCGCCCTCGCGCATCGTGGAGGCACCGAAGGTGCCGATGCCGCCCGCCTCGCTGACGGCGGCGACGAGCCGGTGGTACGACACGCCGCCCATGCCCGCGAGCATCACCGGGTGCTCGATCTCGAACAGGTCGGTGATCGCGGTGCGCACGGCGCGCCACGCTACCCCTGGGCCCAGGCCCCCTGCCGTCGGAGGAACCCGCGGTGCCAGCGCCTCGGCGTGAACGCCGCGGCGCGCGGCTCGTCCTCGAACATCCAGCGCACGAAGTTGCGCCGCGTCCACGCCGTGAGGCCGGCGATGCGGAGGGCGCCGCGCGCCGCGCGCTCGCTGCGCAGGACGCGGCCCAGGAGCTCGGACATGCGGTGGTCGGCGAAGAACTCGCGGCGCATCGCCCGCTCGTAGGCCGTGCGCACGGCGTGGGCGTCGTCGCGCGCGCCGCGCCGCACGATCGCGCCACCCGCGAGCATGCCCGAGAGGAGGGCCTGACCGATGCCCTCGCCCGTGAGCGTGTCGGCCGTGCGAGCGGCGTCGCCGACGAAGAGGATGCGCCCCTCCGCGAGCGCGGACGAGGTGACGCGGGCGGGGATGGGCCACGCGGTGTGGCGGTCCTCCAGCTCGGCACCCGGGCCGAGCGCCTCGCGCACGTGCGGTCGGGCGAGCAGTTCGGACCAGAGGCGCGGCATCTCCTGGACGCCGTGGCGGCCGCCGCGCAGGATGCCGAAGCCGACGTTGGCCCTCCCGTCGGGGAGCGGGAACGACCAGGCGTAGCCCGGCAACAGGTCGCGCTCGAACCAGACGATGAGGCGGTCGCGCGCGGGGCCGGTGACGCCCCGCACGTACTGGCGGAACGCGTGCCACTCGCCGAGGTAGCCCTGGTCGGCGACGCCCGCGGCCTTGCGCACCGGCGACCACATGCCGTCGGCGGCGACGAGCCAGTGCGCCGCGACGCGCTCGCCCGCGTCGGTCTCGATCTCGACGTGCCGGTCGTTGCGCACGAGGCGGGCGAAGCCGGTCCGCTCGCGCACGCGCACCCCACGGGCCCGCGCGTGCGCCACCAGCGCGGCGTCCAGGTCGGCGCGCGGCGCGACGGCGGCGTACTGCCCCCGCCCCGAGGGCAGGTCGAGGCGCACCTCGCGCCCGGACGGCGACCGCAGCCGCACGTCGTGGGTGACGCGCCAGCGCGGCACCGACGCGGGGTCGAGGCCGAGCTCGTCGAGGAGCCGAAGCGCACCGGTGGTGAGGCCATCGCCGCAGCACTTGTCGCGGGGGAAGGCGGCCTTGTCGAGCAGCACCACGTCGCGACCCGACGCGACGAGCGTGAGCGCGGCGGCGACGCCCGCCGGTCCCGCGCCGACGACCACGACGTCGGCGTCGAGGGCGGCCGTCACGAGCGGGAAGGCTAGATTGCCCCGCACACGGAAGGGAGACGGTGATGGCGAAGTTGTGCGAGGGACGCGTGGTGATCGTCACGGGATCGGGGCGCGGCATCGGACGCGAGCACGCGCTGAGCCTCGCGCGTCACGGTGCGCACGTCGTGGTCAACGACCTCGGTGCGGGCGTCGACGGCTCGGGCGGCGACGCGAGCCCGGCGCAGCAGGTGGTCGCGGAGATCGAGGCCGCGGGCGGCCGCGCGATCGCCAACGGCGACGACATCTCGACCTTCGCCGGCGCGGATCGCCTCGTGCGCGCGGCCGTCGAGACGTTCGGCGACCTCCACGCGGTCGTCAACAACGCGGGCATCCTGCGCGACCGCATGATGGCCAACATGACGGAGGCGGAGTGGGACGCGGTCATCACCGTGCACCTCAAGGGGACCTTCGCCCCCGCGCACTTCGCCGCCGCGTACTGGCGCGACCGCTCAAAGGCGGGCCAGCCCGTCGACGGCCGCATCATCAACACGACCTCGGTGTCGGGCATCTACGGCAACATCGGCCAGTCCAACTACGGCGCGGCCAAGGCCGGCATCGCGGCGTTCACCGTGATCACCGCGCTCGAGCTCGCGCGCTACGGCGTGACGGTCAACGCCGTCGCCCCCGTGGCGCTCACCCGGATGACGGAGAACCTGCAGCCCACGCCGCCGACCGACGAGGAGCGGGAGATCCAGTCACCGCGGTGGATCGCGCCGATCGTGACGTGGCTCGCCTCGGCGGAGTCCAAGGGCGTGACCGGCCGCGTGTTCGAGGCGAGCGGGCGCACGCTCGCGATCGCCGAGGGCTGGGTGCGCGGCCCGTCGCACGACCCCGTGGCGGACCCGACCGCGCTCGGGCCGGTGGTCGAGCAGCTGCTCGCCGGCGCGCGGAAGAACTCGGGGATGGACGGGCGGCCCGGGAGCTGGCCGCAGCCGCAGGCGGGCGCCGACTAGAAGAGCGTGAGGTCGTCGGGGCGCAGGCCCCGCAGCGCGTCGTAGTCCACCTCGCGCCAGGCGAAGCCGCGCGACTCGGCGAGCACGCGCGCCTGGGGCTTGATCGACTGGGCGACGAAGATGCCGCGCACGTCCCCGAGCGACGTGTCGGCGCGCAGGCACTCGACGTAACGGGCGAGCTGCTCCACGCCGTCGATCTCGCCGCGACGCTTGACCTCGACGGCGACGGTGCGCCCGCCGGCGTCGCGGCAGAGCAGGTCGACCGGCCCGACCGCGGTCGGCCACTCGCGGCGCACGAGGACGAGGCCCTCCTCGATCTCTCCGGGGAGCGCGGCGAGGAGCACCTGGAGGTGGGCCTCCACGCCGTCCTTCACGAGGCCCGGGTCCTCGCCGAGGTCGTGGGTCGCATCGCTGAGGCGCTCGAGGATGGTGATCGTGAGCGTCTCGCCCCTCGGGTTGGTCACCACGATGCGGTCGTCGTGCTCCGCGATCGCGTTGGGCGCGTTCATCCAGTTGAGCGGCTTGTAGGCGCCGCCGTCGGCGTGGATGGCGACGCAGCCGTCGCCCTTGATCATGACGAGGCGCACCGCCTCGGGGAGCGAGGCGTCGAGTCGACCGGAGTAGGTGACGGTGCAGCGGGCGACGAGCAGGCGCACCGCGTCAGTCTGTCGCGGCGGGGCGGCGGCCGTCAGGCCCGCACGCGCGTGCGCATGCGCCGCTGGATCAGCTCCCGGCGCTCGCGCAGCTCGCGGTAGGTGAGGCGGTCCACGTCGGCCTCGACGCCGAAGCCGGCCTTGACGCTGTCGAGGTTGATCTCCACCGCGGTGTGGTCGATGCCGAGCTCGCGGCCGAGGCGCTCCCCGTGGCGCTGGGCGAAGAGCATGGAGATGTGGGCGATCTCGCCCAGCAGGTCGAGGTCGGGCGCGAGCGTCGCGATCGCGCCGTCGAGGAACACGAGGTTCTTCACGTAGAGCATGAGCTCCTTGGGCATGCGCGCGCCGTAGCCGAGGAGGGCCTTGGTGACGCGCTGCACCTCCTTGACCAGCTCCTCCGCGGAGAGCGTGGTCGGGTCGATCGCCGGCTGGCCGAGTCCGAGGTCGGCGATGACGGCGTCGAGGTCGGTGTCCATCGGGAGCGCGCCGAGGTCGCGCAGTGCGGCGACCTGGCCGCGCACGTCGTTGGTCGTCGCCGAGAGCATGAGCCGCAGGAAGGCGAGGCGGCGCGCGCCGGTGAGGCGACCGACGATGCCGAAGTCGAGCAGCGCCGTGCGCCCGTCGCGCATGACGAAGAGGTTGCCGCCGTGGAGGTCGCCGTGGAAGACGCCGTGCACGAGGGCGCCCTCCATGAAGGCGACCATGCCGGTGCGCACGACGGCGACGGTGTCGATGCCCGCCTCGCGCATGCCGGCCGCGTCGTCGAACTTGAAGCCCTCGAGCCGCTCCATGACGAGCACGCGGCGAGTGACGAGCTCGTGGTGGGGGCGGGGGACGACGTAGCCCTCCTGGCCGAGCTCGCGCAGGATGCCCGCGATCTCGACCATGTTGTCGGCCTCCATGCGGAAGTCGAGCTCCTCGACGATCGTCTCGGCGAAGAGCTCGACGAGCGCCGGAGGGTTGGCGAGCGCCGAGACCCTGATGCGCCCGACGAGGTGCGGTGCGAGCCACGCCATGACGCGCAGGTCGCGGCGCACGAGCTCGCCCACGACCGGCCGCTGGACCTTGACCACCACCTCCTCGCCGCTGGCGAGGCGAGCGGCGTGGACCTGGGCGATCGAGGCGGCGGCGAGCGGCGACGGCGAGACGCGGTCGAAGGTCTCCTCGAGCGGGCCGCCGAGGTCCTCCTCGAGCACGCGCCGCACCGTCGCGAAGTCCTCGGCGGGCACCTGGTCGCGACAGCGCTTGAACTCGGTGACGAGCTCGGTGGGGAAGAGTCCCTCGCCGCTCGAGATGATCTGCGCGAGCTTGATGTAGGTCGGCCCGAGGTGCTCGATCGCGAGGCGCATGCGCAGCGACAGGTCGGCGATGGACGCCGAGCGGGTCGCGTACCGGCCGCGCCGGCGCCGCCACCACCAGGGCACGAGTGCGCGCACGAAGGTCCACACCACGACGAGCAGGCGGCGCAGCGGCGGGATGCGCGACGGCCGCGTGAGGACGGGGACCTCGCGACGCGCGGCCCTGCGCAGCTCGGGAGCCGCGGTGCGCCAGTGCGCCGTGGAGGGGTCGACGTCGAGGAAGCTCACGGGAGCCCCGAGTCTGTCGGTCGCGGCCCGCGGTCGGCGAGCCGAGCGGCGTGTCGTCGGTCTACGCGCCGCGCAGTGCGGCGAGGGCGGGCGCCGCGAGCTCCGGCCGGCACACGACCAGGTCGGGGAGCCAGGTCTCCGCGCGGTTGTACACGAGCGGGGAGCCGTCGAGGCGACTCGCGTGCAGGCCCGCGGCGAGCGCGACCGCGACGGGTGCCGCCGAGTCCCACTGGTGCTGGCCGCCCGAGTGCACGTAGGCGTCGACGTGGCCGAGCACGACGGCCATCGTCTTGGCGCCCGCGGACCCGAGGGTGACGAGCTCGCCGCCGATCGCACGCGCGACCGCGGCGGCCTCGCGGGGCGCGCGCGTGCGCGACACGACGACGCGCGGCGTGCCCTCGCGTCGCGCGGGGGCGGGCGGCGCCGGGTCCGTGCCGAGCACGAGGCCGAGCGCCGGCAGTGCGACCGCCGCCGCGGTGACCGCACCCTCGGGACCCGCGGCACGCTCCCAGAGCGCGACGTGCACAGCCCAGTCGGATCGTCCGCGCTCGGCGTATTCCTGCGTGCCGTCGAGCGGGTCCACGATCCAGACGCGCTCGGCGGTGAGCCGCGCGGGGTCGTCGAGCGCCTCCTCCGAGAGCACCGCGTCCGCCGGTCGCAGCGTGCGCAGCACGTCGGCGATCGCCATCTGTGCGGCGGCGTCACCCTCGTCCTTGACGTCCCGGGGCGAGGCGCCCTCGATCGCGAGGGCCTCCCGCACGCGCACGAGGCGCTCGCCCGTCGCGCGCGCGACGTGCGCCGCGACCTCGGCGTCGCTCGCGCGCGGCCCGATCACCGCGTGGCGCGGGCGCCGAGGCGGGTCGCGTCGCGCACGAGCTCCCGCACCGCGCGTTCGTCGGCACCGTGCGCCACGAGCGATGCCACGGCCCGCTCGAGGCGCTCCGCGTCGGCGTCCTCGAAGACCTCGAGGGGGCGCGCGGGCGCGACGGCGGCGACCACCAGCAGCACCAGCGCGGCGATCGCGCCGACGACGCCGATCGTCGTCACGAGACCCACGTTGTTGCCGGCGATCGACGCGGCGATCATGCCCGCGATCGAGGCCACCACCACGGCGATCGCGCCGGCGCGGATGCGGGTGGCGGCCACGGTCAGCGCCCGAACTTCTTGTACTTGATGCGCGTCGGCTGGTCCGCGGCGACTCCCAGCTCCTTGCGGCGCCACGCCTCGTAGTCGGTGAAGTTGCCCTCGAACCATCGCACCGTGCTGTCGCCCTCGAAGGCCAGCACGTGCGTCGCGATGCGGTCGAGGAACCAGCGGTCGTGGCTGATCACCACGGCGCACCCGGGGAAGCCGTCGAGCGCCGTCTCGAGCGCGCGCAGCGTGTCGACGTCGAGGTCGTTGGTCGGCTCGTCGAGCAGGAGCACGTTGCCGCCACTCTTGAGGAGCTTCGCGAGGTGCACGCGGTTGCGCTCGCCGCCCGAGAGGTCGCCCACCCGCTTCTGCTGGTCGCTGCCCTTGAAGTTGAAGCTCGCGACGTACGCGCGTCCGTGGATCTCGCGGCCGCCGACCTTGAGCTCGTCCTGGCCGCCCGTGATCTCCTCGTAGACGGACGCGTCGTCGTCGAGCGAGTCGCGGCTCTGGTCGACGTAGCTGAGGGTGACGGTGTCGCCGACGGTGATCGTGCCCGCGTCGGGCGCCTCCTGGCCCGTGAGCATGCGGAACAGCGTGGTCTTGCCCGCGCCGTTGGGGCCGATGATGCCGACGATGCCCGCCGGTGGGAGTCGGAACGAGAGGTCGTCGATGAGGAGGCGGTCGCCGTAGCCCTTGCGCAGACCCTCGACCTCGATGACGACGTCGCCGAGCCGCGGGCCGGGCGGGATCGTGATCTCGAGCTTCGCGTCGCCGCGCTCCGCGGCCTGCGCCTCGGCGTGGAGCTTCTCGTACGCGGCGAGGCGCGCCTTGCCCTTGGACTGGCGCGCCTTGGGCGCCATGCGCACCCACTCGAGCTCGCGCTGCAGCGTGCGCCGCCGGGCCTCGTTGGCCTTCTCCTCGCGGCCGAGGCGCTCCTGCTTTTGCTCCAGCCAGCCCGTGTAGTTGCCCTCGAAGGGGATGCCGCGGCCGCGGTCGAGCTCGAGGATCCATTTCGCCACGTTGTCGAGGAAGTAGCGGTCGTGGGTGATGGCCACCACGGTGCCGGCGTAGTCCTGCAGGAACCGCTCGAGCCACTGCACGCTCTCGGCGTCGAGGTGGTTGGTGGGTTCGTCGAGCAGCAGCAGGTCGGGACGGCTGAGTAGCAGGCGGCACAGCGCCACGCGGCGGCGCTCGCCGCCGGAGAGCGTGGTCACGTCGGCGTCGTCGGGCGGGCACCGCAGCGCGTCCATCGCGATCTCCACGTTGCGCTCGAGGCTCCAGGCGTCGGCGGCGGCGATCTTGTCCTCGAGTTCGGCCTGCAGCGCGCCCACCTTCTCGTAATCGGCATCGGGGTCGGCCCACATGCCCATCACCTCGTTGTAGCGGTCGATCAGGCCCTGCACGGCGGCCACGCCGTCCATCACGTTGCCCCTCACGTCCTTCGCCGGGTCGAGTTGGGGCTCCTGGGCGAGGTGGCCCACGGTGAAGCCGGGGGTGAGGCGGGCCTCGCCGCTGTAGCCGTCGTCGAGGCCGGCCATGATGCGCAACAGGCTGCTCTTGCCTGCGCCGTTGCTGCCGAGCACGCCGATCTTGGCACCCGGGTAGAACGACAGCGAGATGTTCTCGAGCACCGTCCGGTCGGGTGGGTAGAACCGGGCGAGCTTGTAGCAGGTGTAGATGAATTCGTGCGCCATGACGACCCCGCACCCTACCCCTCCCCACCGAACTTAAGTTCCTCGGGACAGGGGCTGGGCGAGGTCGGGGTGCTCGGGGTGTGTGCGGCGCCGGAGTCGGGCGAGGGCGATGGTTCTACGCCGGCTTCGACGAGGGTGCTACGTTCGCGGCGTCAGTTTCACAAGGAGGGGGTACGGAAAGTGCTCGCGGATTACAACGGTTTCTTCAGCAGGGCTGCTCTCGGCGACTGGGGCATGCGGTGGCTCCACATCCTCGCCGGCATCATGTGGATCGGCCTGCTCTACTACTTCAACTTCGTGCAGGTGCCGGCCTTCGCCGAGCTCGACGCCGGGGCCCGCAACCAGGCCGTCGACAAGCTCGCCTCCCGGGCGCTGTGGTGGTTCCGGTGGGCCGCGGTGGCGACCCTGGTCTTCGGCGTGTTGATCCTCCTGGTCCAAGAGGGCAGCGGCGGCGGTGGGTCGCGGCTGGCCG
>JBEBCD010000033.1:0-10404 GCA_041158045.1 Actinomycetota bacterium
GCCCGCATCGCGGACCTCGCGGATCTCGCCGCGGACATGGCGGGCACCCGACCGGCGCGCTGATTGGCAGCCCCAACGGGATTCGAACCCGTGCCGCCACCTTGAGAGGGTGGTGTCCTAGGCCACTAGACGATGGGGCCCAGTAGCCCCGTCAGGCTATCGGTCGGTCGCCGCGCGCCAGATCCGCCGCCGCTGGTTGGGGAGCAAGGAATCGAACCCTGAATAACAGAACCAGAATCTGCTGTGTTGCCAGTTACACCACTCCCCAGAGTGACGCCCCGAGTTTAGCGGCGGGACCCGACGCGCGAGCGGGCGCGGGGCGCCGACTCAGGCGCGCGCCACGCGGTCCCACAGCGCGTCGACGCGCCGCAGCACCGCCTCGCGCCCGAGCAGCTCGAGCGTCTCGAACAGCGGCGGTCCCACCGTGCGCCCCGTCACCGCGACGCGCAGCGGCGCCTGCGCCTTGCCGAGCTTCTGTCCGTGGCGCTCGCCCGCGCGCTCGACCTCGCCCTTCAGCGCGTCCGCGCGCCACTCGCACGACGCGAGCGTGCCGCGCAGCTCGCCGAGGAGCGCCGCGGCCCAGGGCGCGCCGAACGTCTTCGTCACCGACGCCTCGTCCAGCTCCGGTGCGTCGGCGAACATGAAGCCCACCATCGCCGGTACCTCGCCGAGCGACTGCACGCGCGTCTGGACCAGCGGCGCCATGGCGCGAAACGTCGCGGCGTCGAAGCGGGCGGGGTCCCACGTCGCGCGCGGCGGCGCGAGCCACGGTCCGCACGCGGCGACGAACTCGTCGGTCGACATGGCCCGCAGGTACTCGGCGTTGAACGCCCCGAGCTTCGTCACGTCGAAGAACGCCGACGAGTGGTTGACCGACCCGAGGCGGAACTCCTCGACGATCCGCGCGAACGGCACGATCTCGGTGTCCCCGCCCGGTGCCCAGCCGAGCGTCATGAGGTAGTTGACCATCGCGGGGGCGACGATCCCCTCCTCGCGGTACTGCTCCATCGCGACCTTGTCACGTCGCTTCGAGAGCTTCTTGCGCGCCTCGTTGACGAGCACCGGCACGTGCGCCCACGACGGCGGCCGCTCGCCGAGCGCCTCCCACAGCATCTGCTGCTTCGGCGCATTGGGCAGGTGCTCCTCGGCGCGCACGACGTGCGAGATGCGCTGCGCCACGTCGTCCACGACGTTGGCGAGCAGGAAGACCGGCGAGCCGTTGCCCCGCAGCAGCACGAAGTCCTCGATCGTCGCGTGCTCGAACGCCACGTCGCCGCGCACCTCGTCGCGCACGACGGTCGTCCCCTCCGGCACGCGGAAGCGCAGCACGCGCCCCGGCCCCGGCCCGAGCCCGCGGTCGCGCGAGTGGCCGTCGTAGCCCGGGCGGCCCGAGGCCTTGGCGCGCTCCTGGATCTGCTCCGTCGTGAGGTCGCAGTAGTACGCGCGGCCCTCCGCGTACAGGCGCTCGGCGGCGCCGACGTGCGCCGCCGCGTTGGCCGACTGGAAGTACGGACCCTCGAAGTGCGGGTCGGTCCGCGAGATCCCGATCCACTCGAGCGCGTCGAGGATGCCCTCGGTCCACTGCGGATGGTTGCGCGACTCGTCGGTGTCCTCGATGCGCAGCACGAACGTCCCGCCCGTCTGCAGCGCGAGGATCCAGTTGTAGAGCGCGGTCCGCGCGCCGCCGACGTGGAAGTACCCGGTGGGCGACGGCGCGAAGCGATATCGCGGCGTCGCGGACATCTCGCGACAGGCTACCCACGCGCGATCTCGCGCGGCCGCGTGCGGTACCGTGAGCGCGTGGCGACCGAGCGCGACGACCATCCCGGCCACCGCGCGCTCGCGGGCGGCGCGGCGCGCGCCGGCGTCTTCGGCTTCAGCGATGGCCTCGTGTCCAACGTGTCGCTCATCATCGGCTTCGCCGCCGGCGGGGTCGACGCGTCCTACGTGCGCCTCGCGGGCATCGCGGCGGCCGTCGCGGGTGCGGTGAGCATGGCCGCCGGCGAGTGGGTCTCGATCAGCGCGCAGAACGACCTGGTCCGCCGCGAGATGGCGCTCGAGCTGCGCGAGCTGCGGGTCAACGCCGGCGCGGAGACGAGCGAGCTCGCCGCCATGTACCGCGCGCACGGCATGAGCCCCGCGCGCGCCGCCGACGCCGCGGCCGAGGTGATGCGCGATCCCGAGCGCGCCGTGATGGTGCACGCGCGCGAGGAGTTCGGCCTCGACCCGTCGCAGCTGCCCGAGCCGGTGCGCATCGGCATCGTCTCGCTCGTCGCGTTCCTCGCGGGCGCCCTCGTGCCGCTGCTCCCCTGGACGTGGGCCACGGGCTCCGCCGCGAGCGCCGGCTCCATCGGCCTCGCGGTCGTCGCCGCGCTCGCGGCCGGAGCCGTCATCGGGCGCCAGGCCGAGCGCAACGTCGCGCGCACCGCGCTGCGACAGGTGGCCATCATGCTCCTCGCGGTCGCCGTCACCTGGACGATCGGCCGCGCGGTCGGCATCACCGTCTCCTGACGTCCGGGCACGCGATGGCCGGGGGCACGCAGACCAACGTCTACGGCGAGCCGCTCGAGCCGTGCTCGTACGACCCGCGCACCGGCTTCTACCGCACGGGCTGCTGCGAGACCGGCGGCGACGACACGGGCGTCCACACGGTGTGCGCGGTCATGACCGACGAGTTCCTCGCGTACTCGCGCAGCGTGGGCAACGACCTCTCGACGCCGATGCCGCAGTACGGCTTCGCCGGGCTGAAGGCCGGCGACCAGTGGTGCCTGTGCGCGTCGCGCTGGCAGCAGGCCTTCGAGGCGGGTCGCGCGCCGCGGGTGCGGCTGCGCGCCACGCACGCGCTCACCCTCGAGTTCTGCAGCCTCGCGGACCTCGAGGCGCACGCCGCCGACGACTGACGCCGGCCCGCGACGCGTCGCGGGCCGACGGCGCCGGACTCAGCTCCCGGTGAGCGCCGCCCAGCTCCCCGGCATCCCCGCGTCCACCTGCGCGGGCGTCATCATCATCGTGGTGTCGGGCACGGCGTCGGCGAGGGCGCGGACGCGCTCGTAGGAGATCGTCGCGTGCGACAGCCCCGCGAAGGCCGCGCGGCGACGCGCCACGAGGTCGGCCGGCGGCACGACGAGGAACCAGCCCCAGATCCCGAACGCCACGAGCAGGTCGTGGATCACCGGCGCGCGGCCGTACCGCGACGCGCGGCGCATCGCGATGGCGACGCAGCCCGCGATCGCGTCGTCGACGTCCTCGCCCGACTGCGGCACGATCCGTGGGCGCAGGCGCTCCGCCAGCGCGAGCGCGAATCCCTGGTCGGGCCCCTGGTGGCCGAGCCGGCTCCCGCGCGGCTGGGGACCCTCGAGCGACGCGGGTCGCGCCTCGCGCCAGGCGCCCGGGACGTGGTCGGGCGAGCGGTAGGCGCGGGGGCGGTCGACGGGATCGACCGGGGTGTGCTTCGGCGCCGCCACGGGCACGAAGCCTAGGCAGCGCGGCCGGCGACGGCCGCGCTCAGGCGTGCAGCAGCCCGAAGACGATCGACTCCTCGAGCGCCCGCCAGGACGCCTCGATGATGTTGGCCGAGACGCCGATCGTGGTCCAGGTGCGGTCCCCGTCGGTCGCGTCGATGAGCACGCGCGTCACGGCGCCCGTCGCCGACGCCGAGTCGAGGATGCGCACCTTGTAGTCCACGAGGTGCACGCGCTCGAGCGCCGGGTACGGCCCGCGCAGGGCCTCGCGCAGCGCGCGGTCGATGGCGTTGACCGGACCGTTGCCCTCGGCGACGTGCACGTGGCGCGCGTCGCCGACCCACACCTTGACCGTCGCCTCGGTGGTGAACTGGCCCGACTCCGCCTCGTCGGTGATGACGCGCATCGACTCGACGCGGAACCACGACTGCTCCCAGCCCGCCGCACGCCGCATGAGCAGCTCGAGCGACGCGTCCGCGGCCTCGAAGTGGTAGCCCTCGTGCTCGAGCCGCTTGAGGTCGTCGAGCACCTGGTGCACCGCGGGCCCGTCCATCTCGAGGCCGAGCTCCTCGGCCTTCATCGCGATCGTGGCGCGGCCCGCCATCTCCGAGACGAGGAACCGCGTGCCGTTGCCCACGGCCTCCGGCGCGACGTGCTCGTAGGCGTCCTTGGCGCGGGCGATCGCCGATACGTGCAGTCCCGCCTTGTGCGCGAAGGCCGACGTCCCGACGTACGGCGCCTGCGGGTTCATCGGCCGGTTGAGCACCTCGGCGACGTGGTGGCTGACGGCGGTGAGCCGCTCGAGGCGCCCCTCGGGGAGGCAGCGCATGCCGAGCTTCAGCTCGAGGTTGGGGATCACCGTCGTGAGGTTGGTGTTGCCGGTGCGCTCGCCGAGGCCGTTGAGCGTGCCCTGCACGTGCCGGGCGCCCGCGCGCACCGCCGCCATCGAGTTGGCCACCGCGCAGCCGGTGTCGTCGTGGCAATGGATGCCGATCGTCGCGTCGTCGCCCACGTGGGTGCGCACGTCCGCGACGATCTCGCCGACCTCGTCGGGTAGCGAGCCGCCGTTGGTGTCGCAGAGCACGACGTGCGTCGCACCCGACATCACCGCCGCCTCCACCACGCGCATGGCGAACTCGCGGTGGTGCCGCCACCCGTCGAAGAAGTGCTCGAGGTCCACGAGCACGCGCCGCCCCTCGCCCGCGAGGTGGCGCACCGAGTCGGTCACCATCGCGACGCCCTCGTCGAGGGTCGTCTGGAGGGCCTGCGTCACGTGCCGGTCCCAGCTCTTGGCCACGATGCACACGTGCTCGGTGCCGGCGGCGAGCAGCCGGGCCAGCGTCGGGTCCTCGTCCACGCGACCCGCGGGGCGCCGCGTGGAGCCGAACGCCACGAGCCGCGACGTCCCGAGCCGCAGGTCCGTGCGCGCCCGCGCGAAGAACTCGTCGTCCTTCGGGTTCGCACCCGGCCAGCCGCCCTCGATGAAGTGCACGCCGAGCAGGTCGAGCTGCTCCGCGATCCTCAGCTTGTCCTGCACGCTCGCCGAGACGCCCTCGACCTGCATGCCGTCGCGCAGCGTCGTGTCGAAGACCTCGACCGACCGTCCCCGCAGCGCGCCGGCCGCGCCGGCGCCGCCCCGCGCGTCAGCCGACGTACTCACACCAGTCCTCGTAGCGAGGCTCGAGCCCGCGCACCGCGCGGGCGTACGTCGCGGCGACGGCGCGCGTGATCGGCCCCGGGCAGGGCACCGCACGGTCGTCCACCGAGCGCACCGAGCCGACCTCGGCGGCGGTGCCGCACACGAAGATCTCGTCGGCGACGTACAGGTCCGAGCGCGCGATGTTGTCCACCCGCAGCTCGTGGCCGAGGTCGCGCGCGATGCGGGAGACGCTCGACTGGGTGATGCCCTCGAGCGCGCCGGCCGACGTGGGCGGCGTGAGGATCACGCCGTTGCGCACGCAGAAGATGTTCTCCCCCGTGCACTCGGCGACGAGTCCGCTCGGCGACAGCATGATCGCCTCGTCGTAGCCGGCGCGGAGCGCCTCGACCTTCGCGAGCGACGAGTTGACGTAGTTGCCCACCGTCTTGGCGGCCGGCGGCATGATGTTGTGGTCGTGGCGCGTCCACGACGAGATCTTCATGCGAACGCCCTTGGTGAGCGCATCGTCGCCGAGATAGGCGCCCCACGGCCAACAGGCGATCGCGACGTCGACCTTGCACGGCAAGGTGTTGAGGCCCATCTCCCCGTAGCCGTAGTACGCGAGCGGACGCACGTAGCACGACGGGAGGCCGGTGGACGCGACGGTGTCCTTGCAGGCCTGGATGATCTCGTCGACGGTGTACGGGATCTCCATGCCGAGAATGTGCGCCGAACGGAACAAGCGCTCGATGTGCTCGGTGAGACGGAAGATCGCCGTGCCGGCCGAGGTCTCGTAGGCGCGAATGCCCTCGAACACTCCCGTGCCGTAGTGCAGGGTGTGGGTGAGCACGTGCACCTGCGCCTGATCCCAGTCGACCAATCGGCCGTTCATCCAGATCTTGGGTGTGGGGACAAGGGTGGGCATGGCGTCTCCTGTGCTGCGGTGTTGGGCAGGCTACTTGCCGGCCACGCGAGCGGCGATGGCGTTTCCGATGTCGGAGGTCGAGCCCGACGCGGGTTCGGCGCACGCCGCACGCAGACGATCGGCGGCCGACGATTCTCCGAGGAAGTCGAGCATCAACGCCGCCGACAGCACCGCGGCGGTCGGGTTGGCCTTTCCGGTGCCGACGATGTCGGGTGCCGAGCCGTGCACGGGCTCGAACATGCTCGGACCGGTGCGGGCCGGGTTGAGATTGGCCGACGACGCGAGTCCGATGCCTCCCGAGACGGCGCCACCGAGATCGGTGAGGATGTCGCCGAAGAGATTGTCGGTGACGATCACGTCGTAGCGATGCGGATCCTGGACGAAGTAGATGCAGGCCGCGTCGACGTGGTTGTAGGCGGTCGACACCGCGGGATACTCGGCGGCCACCAGATCGAAGGTGCGCTGCCACAGATCGCCCGCGAACGTGAGCACGTTGGTTTTGTGCACCAGGGTGACGTGCTTGCGCTCGCGCCGGGAGGCCAGTTCGAACGCGTAGCGAACGCAACGTTCGACACCCATCCGCGTGTTCACGCTCCCCTGCGTGGCGACTTCGTTCGGTGTGCCGCGGCGCAACACGCCTCCCTCGCCGACGTAGGGACCCTCGGTGTTCTCGCGGATCACCACAAAGTCGTGGGCCGTCGAATGTCCGGGGGCGGTGCCCGCGAAGGGTCGCTGGTTCACGTACAGGTCGAGTTCGAAGCGCATCTTCAGCAGCAACCCGCGCTCGATGACCCCGGGCGGAACGGCGGGGGTTCCCACCGCGCCGAGCAGGATCGCATCGAATCCGCGCAACTGATCGAGGGTCGCGTCCGACAGCACCTCGCCGTCGCGCAGGTAACGAGCACCGCCCAGGTCGAAGTCGGCCGTCTCGATCGAGACCCCCGAGGCGCGCACGGCCTTCAGAGCCTCGGCGATGACCTCGGGGCCGATTCCGTCGCCGCCGATCACGGCGATGCGGTGGGTTTTCGATGTGCTCATGGATCGTCCTTCTCGACCGACGCCGGTCGGAAGCCGGCCGAATCGACCGTCATGGTAAGCCCCCGACCTCGCTGCTCCACGTCCCGGCCCGCCATCACGACCCGACGCACCCACCGTTACCCTGTGGCGCCATGGGCAAGGTTCACCATCTCACCAAAGCCGCCCTCGAGCGGCTGCAAGCCGAACATCACGACCTCACCACCCGCGGGCGCATCGAAGTGGCCCAGAAGATCGAGCGCGCCCGCGAGATGGGCGACCTCTCCGAGAACGGCGACTACCACGCGGCCAAGGACGAGCAGGGCCACATGGAGGGGCGCATCCGGCACCTCGAGTCGATCCTCGAGAACCACGAGATCGTCGAATCCGACGACGGCGACGTGGTGGGTCCGGGCAAGTTGGTCACCCTCTCGATCGAAGGCGACGAACCCGAGACCTTCTACCTCGGATCGCACGAGGAGAAGTACGAGGGAGCGGCCACGATGACGCCCGAGTCCGAACTGGGCAAGGCGATCGTCGGCAAGCGCGCCAACGACACCTGCTCCTACACGACCCCGCGCGGCAACGAACTCTCGGTGGTCGTGATCAGCGTCGAACTGCCCTGATGTGACCCACGTCGGCTGCCCGATCACGCATCGAGCCGTCGGATCCGGAAAATGACCACGTGAGCGATCTTCTCGGACACCCTCCGCTGCCCCCCGGTCGCTCGATCGAGTTGCCGGGCCGCGGCAGGACGTTCGTTCGCGAGATGCCCGGCCCGGGCGGCGACGCGCCGACCGTGTTGCTGCTGCACGGCTGGACCGCCACCGCCGACCTCAACTGGTTCGGCGTCTACGAGGAACTCGGCCGGCACTTCCGCGTGATCGCTCTCGACCACCGCGGGCACGGCCAGGGCATACGCACACGACGCCCCTTCCGTCTGGCCGACTGCGCCGACGACGCGGCGTGCCTCCTGAACGAACTGGGCGTGAAGAGCGCGATTCCGGTCGGCTACTCGATGGGTGGGCCCATCGCGCTCCTGATGTGGCGCCGCCATCGTCCGGCCGTCGACGGACTGGTGCTGTGCGCGACCGCCGGTTCGTTCCGGCACAGTCGAGCCGAGCGCATGGCGTTTCTCGGGCTCACCGGGCTCGGCGCCGCCGCGCGCGTCATGCCGCGCCCGGCGCGCGGCTGGCTCACCGAGCGCACGTACCTGCAACGCAAGGCCACCAAATGGGGCCCGTGGGCCATCAGTCAGGTGGAGTTGCACGACTGGCGCATGGTGCTCGAGGCGGGCCACGCCATCGGTTCGTTCTCGGCTCTCGAATGGTTGCCCGAGATCGACGTGCCCACGTCGCACGTCGTCACCTTGCGAGATCCGGTGATCCCGGTGCGGCGCCAGATCGAGCTCTACTCGGCCATCCCCGGCGCCGAGGCGCACCGCATCGACGCCGAGCACGACGCGATCGTGGCCCACAACCACCGCATGGCCGAACTCATCGTGTCGTCGGTGGCCTCGATCCGTCGCCGAACCGCCGACGATTCGACGACGAGCACGAACGTGGACGCGGTGCCGTCGTGAGGATCCGACGCGTCGCGCTCGCGATCTTCGTGGCCGCCACCGGTTTGGTGACCTGGCGCGTGATGCGGCGACGGCCCGACGGCGGAACCTCGCCGATCGCCCGCGCCACGATGGCGGCGCGCAACGCCGGCCTCGTGACACTCGGAGCCAAGGTCGGAGCCACCTACGCCTCGGCATCGGCGCGCAAACTCTTCGCCTCGGCCGAACGTCGCGTGCAGATCGACCACGAGACCGAACTGAAGACCGCCGGCCAGGTGGCCGAACGGCTGGGCGACATGAAGGGCGCCCTCATGAAACTCGGCCAGATGGCGAGTTATCTCGACGAGGGCCTGCCGGCGCCCCTGCGCGCCGCACTCGCCCAACTGCAGTCGAACGCTCCCCCGATGTCGGCCGACCTCGCCGCCGAGTGCATCGAACGCGAACTCGGCGCCGCCCCCGATCGTCTGTTCCTGGAGTGGGATCCCGAGCCCATCGCCGCGGCATCCATCGGTCAGGTGCACCGTGCGGTGGTGGTCGACCCGGCCACCGGCACCGAACGAGCCGTGGCCGTGAAGGTTCAGTACCCCGGTGTCGACGACGCGATCGATGCCGACCTGCGCAACGCCGATCTGCTCGGACTGTTGCTGCAGCAGGGCTTCAGCGGGCTCGATCCGTCCGAGATGGTGGCCGAGGTGAAGAGCCGCATCCGCGAGGAACTCGACTACTCGCGCGAGGCCGCCAACCAACGCCTGTTCGCCGACCACTACCGCGGGCATCCGTTCATCCGGGTGCCCGACGTGATCGACGCGTTCAGCAGTTCGCGCGTGTTGACCTCGGAACTCGTGGTGGGTCGCTCGTGGACCGAACTGCTCGCCTCCGACCAGAGCCACAAGGACGCCGTCGCCGAGGTGCTGTTCCGGTTCGTGTTCCGGAGCCTCTACGGAATGCACAAGTTCAACGGCGATCCGCATCCGGGCAACTACGTGTTCCACGACGACGGAACAGTCACCTTCCTCGACTACGGACTCGTGAAGCACTTCACCGACGACGAGATGACCACCTTCATCGCCATGGTGAAGTCGGCCGCGTACGAGAACGACGTCGAGACGTTCCGTGGCGTTCTGGAATCGGCCGGCATGCTGCAGCCCGACGCACCGGTGTCGACGGCCGACGTCGGCACGTACTTCGGACGCTTCTACGAACCGGTGCGCGCCGACCGCGAGATCACCTGGACCTCGCAGTACGCGAGCGGCATCGTGCGCCACACCTTCGATCGATCGAGTCCGATCGCGCAGTACGCCACGGTTCCGAAGGCGTTCGTGTTCATTCAGCGCATCAACCTCGGTCTCTACGCGATCCTGGGCGAGCTGGGTGCCACCGGCAACTACCGGCGCATCGCCGAGGAACTCTGGCCGTTCGCCGGTCGCGAGCCCAGCACCGAACTGGGACGCCGCGAGGCGGGTTGGTTGGCGTCGCGCCGGTGACCGGTCGCGCCTGTACTGTCGCTCCGATGCATCGCCACCGCAGCCTCCGTCCGTCTCGCCTCGTCGCCGCCACGTTGGCTTCGCTCCTCCTGATTTCCTGCGGAGGCGAGTCGGACGAGTCGGGCACGGTTGCCGCCACCGAACCCACCGGCGAGATGACCCTCGACACGATCGCCCCCGAGGATCCGCTGGAGGCCGACGAACCCACCGTCGAGATTCCGAGCGAGATCCCCACCGAACTCGTGATCACCGATCTCGTCGACGGCACCGGCGAACCGGCCGCCAACGGCGACACCGTGTACGTGTTCTACGTCGGAGTG
>JBEBCD010000034.1:0-6343 GCA_041158045.1 Actinomycetota bacterium
CTCACGATGGTGGGCCGGGAAGGATTCGAACCTTCGTAGACATACGCCGGCAGATTTACAGTCTGCTCCCTTTGGCCGCTTGGGTACCGACCCCGAGACGATGACGATAGCGGATTCGGTACCGTGTCACGCGTGCCGTCGTTCGACGTGGTGTCCGAGGTGGATCGGCAGGAGTTGCGCAACGCCGTCGACCAGGCCTCGCGCGAGCTGGCCAACCGCTACGACTTCAAGGGCACGAACTCCTCGATCGAGCAACAGGACCTCGTCCTCACGCTGCGCACCGCGAGCGAGGACCGCCTGCGCGCCCTCAAGGTCCTGCTCGAGGAACGCCTCGTGAAGCGCCAGATCTCGCTCAAGTCGCTCGACTGGGGCAAGGTCGAGCAGGCCTCCGGCGAGGCCGTGCGCCAGGTCGTGACCGTGAAGGTCGGCGTGTCGGGCGACAAGGCCCGCGAGATCAACAAGCTCGTGAAGGACAAGGGCCCGAAGGGCGTGTCGAGCCAGGCCCAGGACGGGCGCGTGCGCGTATCGGGCAAGAAGCGCGACGACCTACAGGCCGCGATCGCGATGCTGCGGGCGGCGGGCCTCGACATCCCGCTGCAGTTCGTCAACTTCCGCGACTGACCCACCGCTCGTCGCGTGACGGCGGTCGGCGGAGACCGGGTCGCCCGCGCGGCGGCGGCGCTAGTCCTCCGCGGGCGTCTCGTGGGCGCGGCGCTGGAGCTCGTCGACCACCGAGGCGTCGGCGAGCGTGGTGGTGTCGCCGAGGTTGCGGCCCTCCGCGACGTCGCGCAGCAGGCGGCGCATGATCTTGCCGCTGCGTGTCTTCGGGAGGTCGGGGGTGAAGTAGATCGTCTTGGGCTTCGCGATCGCACCGATCTCGGTGGCGACGTGGGCGCGCAGGTCGGCCTCCCCCACGCGCTGGCCGCCGCGCAGCGTCACGTAGGCGATGATCGCCTGGCCCGTGGTCGCGTCGTTGGCCCCGACCACCGCGGCCTCGGCGACCGCGGGGTGCGACACGAGCGCGGACTCGACCTCGGTGGTGGAGATGCGGTGGCCCGACACGTTCATGACGTCGTCGACGCGGCCGAGCAACCAGAGGTAGCCGTCGTCGTCGAGCTTCGCACCGTCGCCGGCGAAGTAGCGACCCGGGAATCGGCTCCAGTACGTGTCGCGGTAGCGCTGCTCGTCGCCCCACACGCCTCGGAGCATCCCGGGCCACGGCGTGGTGAGCGTGAGGTAGCCGCCGCCGCGCGTGACGGGGGTGCCGGACTCGTCGACGACCTCGGCGCCGACGCCGGGCACGGGGTGGGTGGCGCTGCCGGGCTTCGTCACCGTCGCGCCGGGGAGTGGGCTGATCATGATCCCGCCGGTCTCGGTCTGCCACCACGTGTCGACCACGGGGCAGCGCCCCCCGCCGATGTGCTCGTGGTACCAGATCCACGCCTCGGGGTTGATCGGCTCACCGACGCTGCCGATGAGCCGCAGCGACGAGAGGTCGTGCTTGGCCGGCTCCTGCGTGCCCCACTTCATGAAGGTACGGATCGCGGTCGGCGCCGTGTAGAAGATCGTCACGCCGTACTTCGCCACGAGCGACCAGAGGCGGTCGTTGCCGGGGTGGTTGGGCACGCCCTCGTAGATCACCTGCGTGGCGCCGTTGGCGAGCGGCCCGTAGACGATGTAGCTGTGCCCCGTCACCCAGCCGACGTCGGCGGTGCACCAGTAGACGTCGCGGTCGGGGTGGTGGTCGAAGACGTAGCGAAACGTGGTCGCGACGTGCGTGAGGTAGCCGCCCGTCGTGTGCATGATGCCCTTGGGCTTGCCGGTCGTGCCCGACGTGTAGAGCAGGAAGAGCAGGTGCTCGGCCTCCATGGGCTCCGCGGGGCACTCGGCGGGCGCATCGGCCATCGCCTCGTGCCACCAGACGTCGCGGCCGGGCGTCATCTCGACGGGGTTGCCGCCGCGGCGCACGACGACCACGTGCTCGATGGTCGGCGTCGACTCGACCGCGACGTCCGCCTGGGGCTTGAGGGGGAACACCTCCCCGCGTCGCCAGCCGCCGTCCGCGGTGACGAGGACTTTGGCCCGCGCGTCGTTGATGCGGTCGGCGAGGGCCTGGGCCGAGAAGCCGCCGAAGACGACGCTGTGGGCCGCGCCGATGCGGGCGCACGCGAGCATCGCGACGACCGCCTCGGGGATCATCGGCAGGTAGACGTTGACGCGGTCGCCCTTGCGCACGCCGAGGCGCAGCAGCACGTTGGCGAAGCGCTGGACGTCCGCGTGGAGCTCGGCGTAGGTCACGGTGCGCACGTCGCCCGGCTCGCCCTCCCAGTGGATGGCGACCCGGTCGCCGCGACCGGCGAGGACGTGGCGATCGACGCAGTTGTACGACGCGTTGAGCCGACCGTCGGAGAACCACCGGGCGAACGGCGCCTCCCACTCGAGCGTGCGGGTGAAGGGCGTCGACCAGTCGAGGAGCTCGCGGGCGTGGCGCGCCCAATAGGCGACGGGATCGCGGCGGCCCTCCTCGTGGAGGGACGCGTCGCGGACGAGGGCCTCGCGCACGAAGGCCGCGGGGGGCGGGAAGCGGCGGGCCTCGACCGCGAGCGCGTCGATGCCGCCGGATCCGCCGGGTGTCGACGCCATGGCTGCCCACCTCCGCGCGACGGCGTGCGCCGCCCGCATCGGCGAGACTAGCGAGCCGCCATGGACGCGACGCAGGCCGACACCAACCGAGGATTCGGATTCGCCGAGTGGGCGATCGCCGCCGCCATGGCGCTCACGTGGGGCGCGTCGTTCCTCTTCATCGACGTGATCATCCGCGATGCGCCGACGCTGTTCGTGCCGTTCGGGCGGGCGTGCTGCGGTGCGGCGGCGCTGTGGCTGCTGCCGGCGTCCCGCGCGCGCATGGCGCGCGCGCATTGGCCGCGGATGGTCGTACTCGGGCTGGTGTGGATGGCCCTGCCCTTCTGGCTCTTCCCGCTCGCGGAGCGCACCGTCGCGTCGTCGATCGCGGGGATGATGAACGGCGCGCTGCCCGTGGTCGTCGCGGCGGTGACCGCCGTGTGGCTGCGGCAGGCGCCGAGCGCGTCGCGCGTGGTGGCCGTGCTCGTGGGCTTCGCGGGCATCGTGCTCGTCGCGCTGCCGTCGGTGATCGAGGGGACCTCGGCGGACGCGCCCGGGATCGCGATGCTCGTCGGCGCGATCCTGTGCTACGCGATCGGGCTCAACATCGCGCGACCCCTGCTGGACGCGTACCCGCCGATCGTGGTGCTCGCGCGAGTGCTGACGATCGCGGCGGTGTGGTCGGCGCCGACGGGGCTGGCCGCGGTCGGCGAGGTGCGCTGGACGTGGCCGATGCTGGGGTCGCTCGCCGCGCTCGGCGCGCTCGGGTCGGGGATGGCGTTCGTGCTGTTCGGTTCGCTGCTGCGGCGCACGGGGCCGGTGCGGGCGATGGTGCCGACCTACTTCACGCCCGTCGTGGGCACGGTGCTCGGCGTCGCGTTCAACGACGAGCGCATCCAGGCGCTGTCGATCGCGGGGATGGGCGTCGTGATCCTCGGCGCCTGGCTCACGAGCCGGCCGGACGGTCGGTGAGGTCGACGACGACGTAGGTCGCGTTGCGGTAGCGGACGGTCCCGACGTCGGACGTCCACTCCGCGCCTGGCTCGAGGCGCACGAGGAACCACCCGACGCCCTTCGCGACGAGGCGCTCGCGGAGCGCCTCGGTGGGCGCGGCGGCGAAGTCGCGCTGCAGGAGCTTGCGCTCCTCGAACTCGGCGTCGCGCTCCGGCGATGGCCGCGTGTGGCGCGCAGCCAGGTCCTCGCGCAGGAGGAGCGCGGAGCGACGCGAGAGGGTGGCGGGGAGGAAGTTGCCGTCGTTGGAGGCGATCACCGCATCGCCGGGCGTCTCGCTGCGGATCCACGCGGTCGCGTCCCGCAGGTCCGGCGCGCCGATGCGGCTGGGCGGATCGACCTCGAGGACGGCGGGGTACCTCGTCCGCACCGACTCGAACCAGTTGACGAGCCCCGTCGCGACGCCCGCGATCGCGAGTCCGGCGAGGAGCGTGCGCACCACCGCGCCGCGCCGTACCGCACCGACCGCCGCGAGGACGAGCACGACGCCGAGCGGGACGATCCACGTCGCCCCGCGCGCGAGTCGCAGCAGGATCGCCGTCCCTGAGCCCGAGTCGAGGCTGGGGATGGCGCGGGTCGCCACCGCGGCGACGATGCCCGCGCCCGCGACGAGCGACATCACCACACGCCCCGGCCAGGGAGGCCCGGGGTGCTCGGCGATCCGTGCCGCGACGAGCGGTAGGGCCACCGCGGCCGCGGAGTGCGCGAAGTACAACTGCGATCCGAAGACCGACTCGGTGACGACGGAGACGACGAGTCCCGCGACGATCGCCCCGAGCGCGTACCAGGCGTAGGGGTCCGCGGTCCCGCGCCGCGCGAGGACCGTCGCCGCGGGAGCGAGGGCCGCGAGCCCGACCAATCCCGTCAGCATCACGATCCCGGCGAGATGGGTCGGGCGACCCGGGTAGTCCACGAGCTCGCCCTGGAGGCTCAGCGGGAAGCGCATCGTCGCCAGACGGAGATTGCCCGCACCGAGGTGGACGACGACGAACGCCACGAGGAATCCAGCGGCGGCGGCGCACGCGTCCGGCGCCAACCGGGAGGCGAACCGGCGCTCGCGGACCGCACCCGCGACCGCCGCGATCCCGAGTCCCGCCCCCGCGACGACGCCGTGCGAGATCTTCGCCCCGGTCGCGCACGCCATGAGGAGTCCGGTGAGCGGCCAGGTCCCGAGTCCCGTGCGCGTGCGCAGGACGAGCAGGAGCCCGAGGGCGAAGAGCCATGCGAATCCGACCATCTGGCTCGCCGCCGACACGAGTCCGAGCCGGAAGCCCGACCCCCACGCCGTGAAGGTGTCGAAGACGGCGATCCCCAGGAGCGCGACAACGGCCGCGGATTGCGAGGCGACGAGCCGACGCAGCAGCGCGAGGAGCACCGCGACGACGACGATCGTCCCGAGGAGCAACCCCGATCGACTCATGACGACCCAGTTGGGCGCGCCGGTGACGCGCTCCAAGAGCCCGAACCATCCGTACACGAGCCAGTGGTAGCGGATCGGATAGCCCGCGGCGATCGGGTTGGCCGCGATGCCGTCGTGTGCGAAGGCGCGGCCGATCGCCTCGAAGAAGCCGTAGTCGCTGTCCTCGATCCACCACGTCGTGGGACGCGTCGCGAGGCCCCATCCGAGGGCCGGGGCGGCGCCGACGATCGCGGCGATCCGAACGACGCGGGCCGCGCGGCGACCGATGCGCGCGGCGACCCCGGGCTCGGTGGTGAGCAGCCACGCTGCGCCACAGATCGCGACCGGCATCGGCCAGTACCATCCGGCGCCGAGCATCAGCGCCGTCGCGACCAGGATCCAGAGGCCGTCGCGCAACACGGGCCGATCGACCGCGTCGTCGCGGCGAATGCGGATCGCCAACGCGACGCCGACGGGGACCACCCACCCCCACCCTGCGCCCACCGTCCCGAGCACAACCTGATCGGCGACGAGCGCCAGCGACATGCCGGTCACCGCTCCGAGCGAGCCGCGCTCGAGCGACGTCAGTGACGCCGTCGGCCACGCCGCACGGAGCACGACGATCCCGGACCACCACTGCATCGCGACCACGACGGCGATGCGGACCGCGTCGATCGGCGCGACGTCGGAGATCCACTGCGCCGCGGCGAGCGCGGCGACGGTCGCGACGATCGGACCGAGCGTCGGGGTGATGGATCGTCGCACGCCGCGCACGCCGTCATTCTCCCACTCGCGCACGAGCGAGCAGCGGTACAGTGGCGGGGTGAGCGTCACCGCGCCGACGGTCTCCGTCGTGATCCCGGTGTATCGAGGTGCGCAGACCCTGGACGCGGTGGTCGGCGAACTCGACGCGCTGCGCCGCGACCTCGATGCCGACCCGCGCGCCCTCGCGACGCTCGAGGAGGTCGTGCTGGTCCACGACTGCGGCGGCGACGGCTCCCCCGACGTCATGCGACGGCTCGCGGAGCGGCACGACTGGGTGGTGCCCGTCTGGCTGTCGCGCAACTACGGCCAGCACGCGGCCACCCTGGCGGGCATGTCGTCGACGCGCGGCGACTGGATCGTGACCATGGACGAGGACGGCCAGCACCGACCCGCGGACATCCCGCGGCTGCTGGAGGCGGCGGCGAGGGAACGAGCGTCGCTCGTCTACGGACGGCCGCCGGGCGGTGCGCCGCATGCGCGGTGGCGCAACGCCACCTCGGGCGCGGTCAAGTGGCTCGCCGCTCGGGTCCTGCTGCCGCGGGATCT
>JBEBCD010000035.1:0-13130 GCA_041158045.1 Actinomycetota bacterium
CCTCGCGGGGCCAGCGGTCGAGGAACTCCCACCCCGCCGGCGTCGCGAGGTACGACGAGACGTCGTCGGTGCCCTGCGCGTCGAAGTTGTGCGGGAACGCCCGCTCCGCGTCCCAGCTCCCCGCCATCGGCGCCATCGCGGCCGCCGCCTCGTCGGTGTCGCACACGAGGGCGGCCGAGGCCCGCGGCGCGCACGCCCACTTGTGGTGGTTGCTCACCCAGGCGTCGACGCCGCGCGGGACGGCCGGCTCGAGGTGGCCGACGACGTGGGCGGCGTCGACGACGATGCGGCACCCCGGCGCGGCCCGGCCCAGCTCGGGGATCAGTCGCCCCACCGGGTTGTGCTGCGCCGTGGTCGCGACGATCTGGTCGACGACGAGCACGTCGGCCCCGCGCGCGCCGTCCAGCACCGCGTCGATCCAGCCCGCGGGGGTCGCCCGCTCGGGCGAGGGGGTGGGGAATGCGCGCAGCGTCGCGCCGCGACGCCGCGCGAGCTCGCGCAACCCGAGCACCACGCCGCCGTAGTTGGCCGATGCCGTCGCGATGGTGGCGTCGCGGGCGGGGAGCAGGGCCGCGGTCGCGGCGATGACGCCCTGGGAGGCGTTGGGGACGAAGGCGAATCGGTCCGCCGCCGCGCCGACGCGCGCCGCGCAGGCGGCGCGCGCATCGGCCAGGAGATCCGGGAGCTCGGAGCGGAAGAAGCGGTTGGGATTGGCTTCGCAGCGCTCGCGGATCGCGAGCTGCGCTGCGGTGACGGCGCGGGGGATGGCGCCGAACGATCCGTGGTTGACGTACGTCGTCGCGGGGTCGAGATCCCACAGGTCGCGCGGCGCGAGCGGCACGCGGCGACCCTACCCGTGGCGCGGGCGCGGGCCGGCGGGGACACGGGGCTAGCGTCGTGCGCCATGGAGATCGTCAACTCGTTCGTCGTGCGCGCGCCGATCGACGTCGCGTGGGCGACGCTCACGGACCTGCCGCGGATCGCGCCGTGCCTGCCCGGTGCGACGCTGAGCGGCGTCGAGGGCGACGTCTACAAGGGTCACGTGACGGTGAAGGTCGGGCCGATCGTCGCGAAGTTCGGCGGGCAGGCGACGTTCGTCGAGCGCGACGACGCGGGGCGGCGCGCGGTGCTGCGCGGCGAGGGGCGCGACTCGGGCGGCAAGGGCAACGCGTCCGCGACGATCACGGCGCAGCTCGAGGCGGTCGACGCGGCGACGACGCGGTGCAGCGTGCGCACCGACCTCACGATCACGGGCAAGATGGCGCAGTTCGGGCGCGGCGCGCTCGCCGACGTGAGCGAGAAGCTGCTGGCACAGTTCGTGACCAACCTCGAGTCGACGGTCCTGGCGGGTGCGGGGAGCGCACCCGTGGCCGGGTCGGAGGGGCAGTCGGCGGCGGGCGTGGCTCAGTCGCCCGCGGCCGTGGCGACGCCCGCCGCGGCGCCGATCAACCTGCTCGGCTCGTCCGGTCTCACCCTCGCGTTGCCGATCCTCAAGCGCGTCGCGCCGGTCGCGCTCGTCCTCGCGGCGATCGCCGCCTACCTCCTC
Organism: Actinomycetota bacterium; assembly: GCA_041158045.1. GTDB lineage: Bacteria > Actinomycetota > Acidimicrobiia > Acidimicrobiales > Ilumatobacteraceae > CAXRBC01. The sequence continues at coordinate 1,547 of JBEBCD010000035.1, forward strand.
ACCCGCTGACCCGCCGCCCATGCGGCGCGATGGCGCCTAGCGCGTGCGGCTGACGTCCGCCATCCAGCGATCGACGGTCTCGCGAGTCGTGAGGGGTTGGAAGCCCAGGGCAACCGCATCCGATGAGTCGATGGCGAACGGCTGACTCGTCGCGCTCACCCACTCGATCCGTCCGCGATAGCCGACCGTCGACGCGAGGATCGCGACGATGGATCGGAGGCTCATCGGTTCGGTCGAACCGACCGGCACCGCCGTGTACGACGTCGGCGTGTGGTCGGCGAGGTGTACGAGGAAGTCCGCGAGGGTGTCCTCGTGCACGATGTTGTTGAACATGAAGTCCGGGTTGGCAACTCGAATGACGGGTTCATGGAGCTGCATGGCCCTCAAGGTCCGAGCGAGGAAGTGGCGATGCGTTCGAGCCCCCGCGATGGCGGGCGACCGTACGCTGACCGACCGCATCACCTCTTGTCGCTCGGCGAGGTAGCACTCGGCAGCCCACTTCGCCGCTCCGTACGCGATGGAATGCGACACGGGAGTGTGCGCCGAGACCGTCGGTGTCGTGATCCGGCCGTAGACGGCCATCGACGAGACGTGGACGACACGGCGAAGGCCGACACGCTCGGCACGATCGAGAAGTCGCCACGTCCCGAGACCACTTGATGACATCAGCTCCTCTGGCGTTCCTTCGCTGGCTGCCGCGACGTGGATCACGGCGTCGAACCCTCCGCGTATCGCGCCGAAGTTCTCGCGGTCCTCGAGGTCGAGGCTCAGTACATCGTCCACGTCGGGCGACGACCAGCCGGCCCGTGCACGCCTGACCGTGCCGGTGACGTGTGCACGACGCCTCCGGAGGCTCCTACAGACGGCCTCGCCGAGCGGCGACGACGCTCCGGTGACGAGGACCCTCAAGATGAGGCCAGGACGGCCGCGAGCCTCTGAAGTTCTGCTGCACGTACTGAAGTGGCCCGAGTGAGCGCAACGAGCTCGAGAAGCTCGGTGACAGCCGAGAGATCGGAGTGGTTGCTGACGACGAGTCGCTCAAAGACGAAGTGCACCGGACACCCAGCGTCGGTGGCACGGCGAAGCAGGTGCTCCCGTAGCGGCAGCGACTCCGGGAGCATCTGGACGCTGCACATGGCGATACCCGCAAGGTGCTCCGCGGAGTCGGTGATTGACGCAAGCACTGCGAACGAGTGTGCGGCTAGGTTCTCGCTCGAGTGATGGTGAAAGACCAGGTCGCACTCGTCGCAGTAACGACGAATCGCCGCGCTCTGGAGTGCGATGGGGATCTGAAATCCGCCGAACGACCGAGGGGTGGTGTACGCCTTCACGCCGTGGCGGCCGCCTACTGGCGACGTCACGACTCTTCCTCCAGCATTCGCAGGGCCTCGAGCCCGGCGCGGGTGGCGGCACGAGCGGAGATCGGCGTGTAGAAGGAGCCGAGCCGTCGCTCGGGGTTGGTTGCCGGCGCGAGCAGGCTCACGAAGCGACAATTGAGGGACCAGCGACTCGTGGTGGTGGTATTGAGCTGGTTTCCATGCAGGCAATTCGAGTTGAAGACGAGAATCCGTCCCGTCTCGATGTTCACGGGAGCGATGTGGGCCGCGTAGGCCGCTCGAATGGCCTCCATCGAAGGAAGCTCACCCCGGCGCACCCGACGAAAGGCTTCGTGGCTCTGACGAGGTGGAAGGAAGAACATCGCGTTCGAATCTGCAGCATCGGTGAGTGGAGTCCAGAGGACGACTTGGAATGGCGAGTCACCCGTCCAGACATCCGAGTGGATGTCGAGGATGGAGGTGGGGTCGTCGGGTTGCTGGATCGAGAGGTTTACCTTCGTCTGCATCGCGAGCTCGTTCCCCACGAGTGTCGTCAGCAAGGTCGCGGCAAGATCAAAGTAGCGCCGTCGCAGCCCGTCATCGGAGTTCAACGTTGCGAAGAGATGGAGACGCAGGTCGTTGAGGTCGGCAGTTGCGACATGCTCGTGGGACGCCGCGAGGTCCGTGAGAGACCTGCCCGACCCGCGGCTCGTCATCCACGCGTTCGTCTCCTCCAGCAGCGCGTCCACCAACCCCTGGAGCGCCTGAGCATCCTCGCATGGTGCGATGACGTACCCTTCCTCGAGGAAGCGCCGCGAGAGCGCCTCCTCATCTCGGGAGAGGAACGAGGTCATCGGCATCCGTCTCAGGCTATGGAGCGATCATGATCGACGCTGGGCGACGTAGGACCGACCGCACCACCCAACGTCCAGGAATCGATCGAACGTCCAACGAGCCCGGTCGATGTATTCGGTCCACGCACGGCGGGGTCCGCGGTCATCCTGGGCCCGGTGGGTGTTGAAGTCGTCGAGATAGATGATCGTTCCGGGTTGAATGAACTCGTCGCACCAAGTCAGAACGTCACGGTAGGACTCGTACAAGTTGCAGTCGACGGTCACGAACGACGCGACGCTGCGGCGGGAGCGGAACTCCGCCGCAAGTGACTCGGTGAGACTTCGGTCGTAGAATCCCTTGACGAGGCGGACGCGGTCCGTGCTCTGTCCGTAACGACGGAGCAGTTCCAGGAACTCGACCTCGTTGGTCTTCACATGGCCCGACTTGTAGATCGGGTGCTCGTGGACCGCAGTCTCGTCGGGGAAACCCTCGAATGAGTCGAAGGCGACGTATTCGTCGAAGTATCCGCCCGCGGCGTGCGGTGCGAGCGCTCCGCCCGTCGGGCCCTTGCGATCGGCGTAGAACCTATCGAGCGACATAGCCATCGTGAACGTACGGGCGCGATGCACACCGAACTCGAAGTACGAGCCCTTCAAGTCGTTGTCGATCAGATAGTCGATCACATTTCGGAAGAATTGGAACTTCTGGGACTGCCGAAATCTCTGGTTGTTCTCGACCCATGTCTCCCCGTGGCCGAGAAACCGATCCGCCGTCGCGGGCAGGAAGTACGGCTCGCGGTACTCCCACTCGTCAGCCACGCTCAGCCCCGGGCGAGTTCGGGGAAGCGGTAGTTGTCGCCGGGGACGGGGTGGTCCTGGGAGCCAGCCCGGATCTGCTCCGCCATGATCAGTGCCTGACGGATGCAGTCGTCGATGTCGATGCCGTAGAGGTAGCTGCCGGCGCGGCCGATGCTGAAGACGCCCGTGGGCATATCGCCAAAGTACTGCTCCGCGCGGCGCTGCTCCGAGGTGAAGGGCATCGGGTAGTGCTTGCCGTTGCCGTGGGTCGGGATCTCCATGCCCACGAGGGTCGTCGGTGATTCGTGCCGGGTGAACTTCTTGTACTCGACGAGCCGTGTGAACGCCTCATCGTTGGCGTAGTAGAGGAAGTAGACGTGCTCCGGGAAGACGTGCTCGGTCGGAAAGACGATCTTGTGGAAATCGCGACCGAGGAATGGCAGCGGCCCGTAGCACTCGCCGAAGAGCTCGTCGGGTGCGATCGTATTGACGATGACGTCGTACGAGCGCGTCTCGCCCGCAAGCACCACGGTCTTGGCGGGGATGTCGAATCGCTCGATGCTCGTCGAGAGCAGCACCGTCGCGGCCTTGGTGGCGAAGCCGAAGTAGTGGTCGTAGCCGTCAGGTGCATACGGATATCCGGAGATCGCCGTGTCCCACGCGGCCCGGGGCCCGTCCTTCAGTGCCACCCCCTTGGGTGACCATCCGAAGGTGTCGATCTCGCGGTTGTCGTCGACGAGCCACATCTTCCTGGAGTACTGGTCGATGAACTTGTCGTAGAGCCGTCGCCCGACAGAGCCGATCCAGTACTCCTCGATGTTGCGGGCCTCACGTGCACCGCGGAACTCCTCGCGGCGCCGTTCCTCCATCTCGCGCTCGATCTCGGGGAAGTCGGGCATGCGCCGGACGTCGGTCATGTTGATCGGGAAGGCGTAGAACGCGTTGTCGCGCTCGACGTACGTGAGGAACTCGTGCTCCGGGCAGCGACGGATCGGCACGATCGGGTCGAGATAGGCGAACGTCTCCTCGTACTGAGTGAGGAAGTGCCGCGGCCCGAACGTATAGGGATGCCCGCCGAACCACTGCGTCCGCACGCCCGCACCGAGGTACGGCGCGCGCTCGACGAGCGTGACGTCCCAGCCGCCGAGTAACTCGAGCTGGTGTGCCGCGGCACACCCGGCGAAACCGCCCCCGATGATGAGTGCGCGCTTCACCGACGAGCGACGCTAGGCGAGCGGGGTGATCGGGGGGAGCGACGGGGCCCACGAGAGCAGCGTCGGTCCGCGCCAGGAACGGGCGCCCGCGTGGTCGGACCACGCCGCGCCCGCCTCCTCGAGGATCGGCACCAGCGCCGCCACGTCGTAGGGCTGCAGGCCCCACGCGTCGACCGCGAGGTCCATCGCGCCCTCCGCCACGAGCATGTGCTGCCAGAAGTCGCCGACGCCCCGCGCCCGCGCCGCCGTCCGCACCAGCTCGACGAGCCGCGGCGTCGCGCCCGCGCGGTCCCACCCCGGGGAGAACGTCACCGACACCGACGCCGCGGCGAGCGCGTCGACGCCGCTCGCCCACAGGCGCGTCGCCGCGGGCACCGCGACCGAGGTGCGCCACGCGCCGGCGCCGCGTCGCGCCCACCACCGCGAGCCCATCGCCGGCGCCGAGACGACCCCGACGACCGGCGCGTCGTCCACGACGAGCGCGACGAGCGAGGCCCACACGGGGACGCCGCGCACGAAGTTGGACGTGCCGTCGATCGGGTCGATGATCCAGCGCCGTCGCGCGCCCGCGGGGCCCGTCTCGCCGTGCTCCTCGCCCCACACCGCGTCGTCCGGCCGGGCGGCGCGCAGCACGTCGACGATCGCCGTCTCGGTCGCGCGGTCGACCTCGGTGACCTCGCTCGCGTCCGCCTTGCGCTCGACGCGGAAGGCGCGCGCGGCGTAGCCCGGGAGGCTGACCGCGTCCGCCGCGTCGACCGCGGCGATCGCGAGCGCGAGGTCGTCGTCGGGGGACGGATCGAGCGCGGCCCCCACGCCGGCCGCGGGGCTCACGCCGGCCGCGTCAGCTCGCGCGCCGTCGCGACGATGCCCGCGGCGTCGAGGCCGAGCTGGGCGAGGATCGCATCGGGCTTGGCGTGCGGGATGAACCGCGTCGGGATGCCGCGCGTCTCGATCCGCGGCACGGGCGTCCCCGCGGCGCGGGCGGTGGCCGCGACCGCGTCCGCGAGCAGCGCGCCGACGCCGCCGTCGCGGATGCCGTCCTCGAGCGTGAGCACGCAGCAGTGGCGCGCGGCGTCCGCGATCATCGCCGGGTCGGCGGGCACGCAGCTGCGCACGTCCCAGAGCGTCGCGTCGAGGCCCGCCGCACGCAGGTCCGCGAGCGCCAGTTCGGCCGCGGCGACCATCTTGCCCACCGCGAGGATGCACAGGCGCTGGTCGGCGGCCGCGCGCAGGCACTTGGCCGCGAGTCCGGTGCCGACCTCGCGCTCCTCGACGTTGCGCGCGAGGCCCTTGGGGTAGCGGATCGCGATCGGCCCGTCGTCCACGAGCGACATCGCGTCGATGAGCATCTGCTGCAGGTCCTGGGCGCTCGACGGCGCGAGCACGCGCATCCCCGGCACCTTGGCGAGCAGGGCGAGGTCGTACACGCCGTGGTGGCTCGGGCCGTCGTCGCCGGTGATGCCGGCGCGGTCGAGACAGAAGATCACGGGCAGGCGGTGCAGCGCGACGTCGTAGACGACCTGGTCCCACGCGCGGTTGAGGAACGTCGAATAGAGCGCGACGATCGGCCGCAGGCCGCCCATCGCCATGCCGGCGGCCGCGGTGACCGCGTGCTGCTCGGCGATGCCGACGTCGAGGAAGCGCTCGGGGAACCGCGCCTGGAACGGCAGCAGCCCCGTCGGGCCGGGCATCGCCGCCGTGATCGCGCGCACGCGCGAGTCGGACTCCGCGACCTTGATCACCGCGTCGGCGAAGGCCTGCGTGTAGCCGGTCGGCACGCTCTTCGGCGGTCCGGCGGCGGGGTCGAAGACGGGGGCGTCGTGGAGGTGCTTCTCGTCGTCGTCCTCGGCGGGGCTGTAGCCGCGGCCCTTCTGCGTGAGGACGTGGATCACGAGTGGCCCGTCGTCGACGCCGTCGGCCGCGGCGCGGAACACGTGCTCCATCGCCGCGACGTCGTGGCCGTCGATCGGGCCGACGTAGCGCACGCCGAGCGCCTCGAAGAACGCGGGCGGCTGGAGGAACTCGCGCACCCCCGCCTTGAACGCCTCGAAGCCGCGCTCCGCCGAGTGCCCCACCACGGGCAGGTCGTGGAGGAAGCGGCGGATCTTGCGTAGCCGGCGCGTGTACGTCGGGTTGAGCCGCAGGTCGGTGAAGCGCCGCGAGAGGTTGGACACCGTCGGCGCGTACGAGCGACCGTTGTCGTTGAGCACGATGATCACGCGGCGACCGGAGTGCCCCAGGTTGTTGAGCGCCTCGTAGGCCATGCCTCCCGTCATCGAGCCGTCGCCGAGCACGGCGACGATGTGGCGGTGCGAGCGGTCCACGCCGGCGTCGCGCGCAACCGCGAGACCGTACGCGTAGCTCAGCACCGTGCTCGCGTGGCTGTTCTCGATCACGTCGTGCGCGCTCTCCTCGCGGCTCGGGTAGCCGGAGAGTCCGTCGGCGCGCCGCAGCCGGGCGAAGCCGCCCTGGCGGCCCGTCACGATCTTGTGGACGTACGCCTGGTGGCCGGTGTCCCACAGGATCGCGTCCAGCGGCGACTCGAAGGCGCGGTGGAGCGCGAGCGTGAGCTCGACGGCCCCGAGGTTGGACCCGAGGTGGCCGCCGTTCTGCGCCACGCTCTCGACGAGGAAGTCGCGGATCTCCTGCGCCAGCGCGGCGAGCTGGGCCTCGTCGAGCGCGCGCAGGTCGCTCGGCTGGCGGACGTCCCTCAGCGACATCGGGGGCACACGCTACCCGCGGAGGGTCGATGCGCGCCCCGGCGCGCGCTCGGCGCGCGCCGCGGCGCGGGCGGAGCGCCACGCGTGCACGCGCACGCCGATCGGCAGCGCGATCGCGTACGCGACGGCGCCACCGAGCGCATCGAGCCAGAAGTGGTTGGCGGTCACGACGATGACGAGGCTCGTGACGATCGGGTACGCCACGAGCGCCGCGCGGGCCGCGCGCCGCCGCACGAAGGGCCACCATGCCATCACGCACCACAGCGCCCACCCGACGTGGAGCGAGGGCATCGCGGCGAACTGGTTGGACAGCTTCGCCCCCGCACCGCGGTCGAACGCCCAGGGCCCGCCGTAGGTGCGGATCGTGTCGACGAAGCCGAAGGACTCCGCGCCGTCGCCGGTGCGCAGGTCGGAGGCGATGCACGCGCCGCCCCAGTCGGCCGGGGGGCACGGCGCGTCGAGGAGCCGCGGCGGCATCACGGGCAGGAGCATGAAGCCGACGAGGGCGATCGCCGTGACGGCGGCGAGCACGTTGCGCCAGAGGGCGAACACGTCGCGGCGCCGCAGGTACAGCGCGACGAACGCCCCGAGCGTCACGAGGAAGTGCGTGGTGCCGTACCAGACGTTGGCGGCCCGCACCAGCCAGAGGTGGGGGAGCACCAGCTCCTGCAGCGTCTCCTCGTGGTACGACCCGAGCCAGCGCTCGACGCGGATCACCCCCATCGCGTTGGCGAACGCGCGGGTCGGGACCTCGGTGCCGGCGACGAGCGCGGAGCCGAAGCGGTTGCGCACGAGCGAGTACGCCGCGTAGAACGCAGCGACGATCAGCGCCTCCTTGCGCCAACCCCTCACGGCACGACTCTACGGGCGCCCGCGCGCGCTCAATAGGCTGACCGCGTGCCGACGACGCCCGCGAGTGCCGACGCGCTCGTCGCGCACGACGTGCTGGAGCGCGTGCTGGCACGGGGGCGCGCGACGGGCGCCGAATTCGCCGAGATCTACGTGGAGGACAAGCGCAGCACGTCGGCCGGGCTCGACGACGGTCGCGTCGAGCAGGTGACGAGCGGCCGCGACCGCGGCGCGGGAATCCGCGTGGTCGCGGGCGACACCACCGGCTTCGCCCACACGAGCGACCTCTCCGAGCGCGGGCTCGCGACGGCCGCGGAGGCGGCCGCCGCGGCGGCCTCGCGCGGCGGGGGCGGCGTCGTGACCGTCGCGCTCGGACCGGTGCGCCGGCACCCCGTCAACGCGGTGCGACTCATGCCCGACGAGATCGGCAAGGCGCGCAAGGTGGAGCTCCTCCGGCGCGTCGACGCCGCGGCCCGCGCCGTGCACGGCGCGATCGTGCAGGTGTCGGCGGGCTACGGCGACTCGCGCAAGCGGATCCTGGTGGCCAACTCGGACGGCATCCTCGCCGCCGACGAGCAGGTGCGCACGCTGCTGCGCGTGAGCGTCGTCGCGAGCGGCGACGGCGGGATGCAGACGGGCTACGACTCGATCGGCCGCACGATCGGCTTCGAGCTCTTCGAGGACGAGGACGTCGAGGCGCTCGCGCGCCGCGCCGCCGATCAGGCGGTGACCAAGCTCTCGGCCCGTCCGGCGCCGTCGGGATCGATGCCCGTCGTCATCAAGTGCGGCTCGGGGGGCGTGCTGTTCCACGAGGCGTGCGGGCACGGCCTCGAGGCCGACCTCGTCGGCAAGGGCGCGAGCGTCTACCGCGGCAAGGTCGGCGAGGCCGTCGCGTCGCCGCTCGTGACGCTCGTGGACGACGGGACGATGTCGACCGAGTGGGGTGCGATCGGCGTGGACGACGAGGGCCACCCGTCGCAGCGCAACGTGCTCATCCGCGACGGGGTGCTCACCGACTACATGTGGGACTACCTGCGCGCGCGCAAGGAGGGCCGCCCCCAGAGCGGCAACGGCCGCCGCCAGGGCTATCAGCATCTCCCCATGGTGCGGATGACCAACACCTTCGTCCTCGCCGGCACCACCGCGCCCGACGACATCGTGCGGGACACCGAGCGCGGCGTCTACGTGGCCAAGCTCGGCGGCGGACAGGTCGACACCGCGAGCGGCGACTTCGTCTTCGGCATGACCGAGGCGTACCTCATCGAGGGCGGCCGCATCACCGAGCCGCTCCGCGAGGGCAACCTCATCGGCAACGGGCCGCAGGTCCTGCGCGACATCGACGTGCTCGGCGACGACTTCGCGATGGGCAACCCCGGCACGTGCGGCAAGGACGGCCAGGGCGTGCCCGTCGGCGACGGCCAGCCGACCCTGCGCGTGCGCGCGCTCACCATCGGGGGCACCGCCGCGTGAGCGTGGAGGTCCCCGACCTCCAGGCCATCGCCGACCGGATCGTGGCCCGGGCCCGGGCCGGTGAGCAGATCGAGGCCTACGTGTCGCGCGGCGGCGAGACGTCGGTCCGCGTCTACGAGGGCGAGGTCGAGCACTTCGTCTCCGCGCAGAGCGAGGGCGTCGGGATCCGCGTGATCCGCGACGGGCGCACGGGCTTCGCGTACGCCGGCACGCTGGACGAGGCGGCGGTGGCCGAGGTGCTCGGCGACGCGCGGGACAACGTCGAGTTCGGCACCGTCGACGAGTGGGCGGGCCTCGCCGAGCCCGACGGCGTCGCGCAGGTCGCGCAGAAGTTCTGGGACGACGAGCTCGCGGCGTGGCCGACGGACTCCAAGATCGACCTGGCCAAGGACCTCGAGCGCCGCACCCTCGCCGCCGACCCGCGCGTGCGCACCGAGGAGACCAACTACGACGACGGCTGGGGCGAGACGGCGGTGGCGACGACGACCGGCATCCGCGAGAGCGGGCGCGGCAACTCGTGCTTCGTGTCGGTCGTGACCCTCGCCGACGACGGCGACGAGACGCAGACCGGCTTCGGATTCTCCGTCGGCGACTCGCCGCGGGACTTCGACCTCGACCGCGCGGCGCGCGAGGGGGCGGAGCGGGCGACCCGCCTGCTCGGGGCGACCAAGCCCGTGAGCCGCCGGACCACCGTGGTGCTCGACCCGTACGTGACGTCGCAATTCGTGAGCGTGCTCTCGAGCGCGCTGAGCGGCGAGCAGGTGGCGAAGGGCCGCTCGATCTTCCGCGACCGCCTCGGCGACCGCGTCGCGGCGCCGTGCCTCACGCTCGTCGACGACCCGACCAACCCGCGCGCCTACACCAAGACCGACATCGACGGCGAGGGCCTCGCCGCACGACGCAACGTGCTCATCGAGGACGGCGTGCTGCGCATGTACGTGCACTCGAGCTACAGCGCGCGCCGCCTCGCCACCCGCAGCACGGGCAACGCGACCCGCGGCGGCTACGCCGGCGGGCCGGGGACCGGGTGCCTCGCGATGCAGGTGCGGCCCGGGACGCGCACCCAGGCCGAGCTCGTCGCGAGCGTCGGCGACGGCGTGCTCGTGCAGGACGTCTCGGGGCTCCACAGCGGCGTCAACCCGGTGTCCGGCGACTTCTCCACGGGCGCCTCGGGCCTCGTGATCGCGGGCGGCGCGCTGGGCGCGCCGATCCGCGAGTTCACCATCGCCTCGACGCTCCAGCGCATGCTGCTCGACGTCGCGGAGGTGGGCTGCGACGTCGACTGGCTGCCGATGCGCGCCGCGGGGCTCTCGCTCGTCATCCACGACGTGACGCTGAGCGGCGTCTAGGCGGAGCCGTGTCGCTCCTGCAGGCGCTGGTGCTCGGCGTCGTGCAGGGCCTCACCGAGTACCTGCCGGTGTCGTCGTCGGGCCACCTCGTGCTCGTGCCCCGGCTCCTCGACTGGCGCGTGCTCGACGACGAGTCGATCGCGCGGGCCTTCGATGCCGCGCTGCACCTCGGCACGCTCGTCGGCGCGGTGGTCTACCTGCGCCGAGAGCTCGCGACGCTCGTCGCGGCCGGCGTCGCCCGGCCGGCGTCGCCCGACGGCCGCCGCGCGTGGTGGACGCTCGCGACCGCGGTGCCGGCGGGCGCGGCGGGGCTCGTCGGCGGCGACTGGATCTCGCGCGAGCTCGGCGGGCCGGCGCTCGTCGCGGCGTCGCTCGCGGGCTTCGGCCTCGTCCTGTGGTGGGCCGACCGGCGCGCCGCCCGGCGCGGCGCGGGTCGCGACGCGACGACCTTCGGCGCCGCGGACGCCGTCGCGGTCGGGCTCGCGCAGGTGCTCGCGCTCAACCCGGGGACGTCGCGCTCGGGCATCACGATGACGGCCGCGCTGGCGCGCGGCATGTCGCGGGAGGCGGCCGCGCGCACCGCGTTCGTCGTCGGCGTGCCGATCACCGCGGCGGCGGGCGCGTGGGGCGTGGTCGAGATCGCGCGCGCGGGCCTGCCCGACGGGCTGGGCGGCGCGCTCGTCGTGGGGATCGCGTCGTCCGCCGTGGCCGGCTGGTGGGCGATGCGGCTGCTCGTGCGGGTGGCGTCGGCGCGGTCGTTCGCGCCGTTCGTGGCCTACCGGCTGGGGCTCGCGCTGCTCGTGCTGCTCGTGGTGGCCTGACCGGACGAGCCGGAGCCGGACGAGCTCGAGCCGGACGAGCTCGATCCGGAGGACGACGAGTCGCCCGACCCGGACGTGCTCGACGAGCCCGAGGCGCTCGATCCCGACGCGCTCGATCCCGACTTGGAGTCCGTCTTGTAGAAGCCGCCGCCCTTGAAGGTGATGCCGACGGGGGTGAACACCTTCTTCACCGGGCGCATCGCGCCGTCGCTCG
>JBEBCD010000036.1:0-85060 GCA_041158045.1 Actinomycetota bacterium
CGATCCTCGTCGCCGGCCTGCGCCGTCGTGGACGTCTCTTGCTCGCCGGTCGTCCACGTGACGTGACGGTCGCAGTGGCGTTGACGTGCGTTGCGCTCGGGATCGAGTGGTACTGGTCACTGATCCCGGGACTCTTCCTGCTCGTGACCATCGCGAGCACGATGCCGGCGGGCCGCCTTGCGCCTCCTCGTGGTGTCGCCGCGCTGCTCGGCGCGTCGACCGCCGCCGTCACGGTCGTCGAGGTCCTTCGGCGGCCAAGGCTGTGGTGGCTTGAGCACATCCCGGACTACTACCTCTACGAGAACTGGTCACATCACGTTGCGCGCTTCGGCTCGCGTGGGGTCGGTCTCGATGGGTACGGGTTCTCGTATCACTGGTATGCCTACGCGTGGACGGGATGGCTCCAGCGAGTAGTCGGCGACGACGCGTTCATCGTGACGACCCGCGTCGCCCCCGTCCTCTTCGGCGTGGTCTTCCTCGGACTGTGCGGCACTCTCGCGCGCGAGCTGGGTGGCGGCCGCTATCTCGCGGTCGGTCTGCTTGGCGTCGCAACGTATTCGACCGTCAACCTCTGGTACGGAAACAGTCTGATCCTGTTTCGTCTCGAGTCGCTCAATGCAGTCATGGGATCCGTGTGGCTCCTCGGAACGGTCGCGCTCGTCGTTCGCGGTGTCCAGACCCGATCCGTCCGGATCCTGCTGCTCGGCGGTCTCCTCGCGGTCTTCACTCTCGCGGCGAAGAGCGCATTCGGACTCGTCGCCGTAGCTGCCGTCGGCCTTGGGGCTCTCTTCTCCGCCGTCGCACGGCGACATCGAGCGGCACTCGTGGTTGCGCCCGTGGTTGCAGCACTGTCTGCGTGGGTGGCGTGGCATCTCTACTTGGATACGGAACTACCGAAGTACTGGCGAGTGTCATTGGGTCGCTTCTCATTTCTCTGGCAGACGCAGGCCGAAAAACTGCAGTTCACCCGTTGGGATCTGGGGGTGATGGCGGTCGTGTGGATCAATGCGGCACTCCTGCCCGTGGTCCTCGCTGTCATCGCGCAGTGGAGGCGCTCACGCGATGGCGGGTCGGCCGTCGTGGCCACGGGAGTCGTACTGGCGGGAGTCGTCGGCCTCTGCGTACTGACGCTGTTCCTCGGCAACCAGATCTACTTTGGGTACGCGATCCTCCTCGCCCTCGCCCCGTGGCTCGCGGCGTCGATCTCCAACTCGGTCGATGAGGCGGAGTTCTCTGGGTGGCGAGGCCCACTGCTCGCCATCTTGATCGGTCTCGTCGTCTCCCGAGTCTGGCCGCTCCTTCCGCATCCACCCGGCGCATCGATGGAGGAGATTCGCCGACGCGATTGGCCGCAGTATCTGGTGCTCGTCGCTGCGTTGGGTGGCCTGGTTGTCGCGCTGGTGCGACGGCGCACCCTGGGGCTTCGCCGTCCGTTGATCGCATTCACGCTGATCGCGACCACCGCGTTTTCTAGTGCGACCTTCGCCGCAGAGTTCGTCCGAGAGCGACCGCGAGCGTACGCGCGGTGGGAGCGCGAGTATCCGGAAAAACTAGACGCGACGCGGCTGAAGGCCGATGAGGGGGCGCTTGTCGCATCGCTTGCCAGCTTGACCCGCGACTCCGACCTCATCGCGATCCCGGAACTCGCATCCACGTGTCCAGAGGATCCCTGGGGAGCCGGTTATGGCGACCCGGAGTGCATCCCCGCTCGCTCCTGGAGCTCATCCACCGACCCCACCGTGCTTGTTGCGCGCGTACCACGACGGCTCTTGATCAGGACGGTTCATCCCCTGGCCGTCTATGCCGATGCGCCATTGGACGTGCGATTCGAAGACCTCGACCGTGCTCGCCGCGCGATGCGACAGGCATTGGAGGGAGACACTGCCGACGCCATGCGGACCTTGCGGGACCTCGGCGTGGATTACGTCGTCTTGCGGAACTCGCCACGCTTCGCGACATTGGAATCCCTCGACGTGGCCTGGTCGAATGACTCGTATCTGCTCGTGAGGCTCGCCCGGTAGGCGTCGCCCGCGCCGATCGAGGTCACGGGGCGCGCAGCCCGAGGGTGCGCGCGTCGCTCGGCGCGACGTCGCGCACGGGCAGGTAGTCCTCGTACTCGCGGGCGACGAAGCCGGCGATGAAGAGCGCCTCCCTCGCCGCGGCGATGGACGGATCGACCGCGGCCTCGGTGAGCGCCCGGCGCAGCTCCGCGAGGTCGCGCGCCGGCACGTCGCGGCGCGTCACGAGGGGCAGCGTCGGGACCCGCGGCCCGTGGCCCACGATCGTGAGGCGGCTCGTCGCGTCCGGCTCGCAGCGCAGCAGGTGGCGCCACGTGACGGCGTCGATGCACGCGACGTCCGCCGCGCCGTCGGCCACGAGGCGCACGCTCTCGCGGTGCGAGCCGCTCTCGCGCACGGGGCCCTCCCACGCCGCGCCGGGGCCGTGCACCGCCCAGAGGAGGCTCACCCAGCCCGAGAGGCTGTGGAACGCGTTGACGGCCGCGCGCGAGCCGCGCAGGTCGCGCAGCGGGGTCGGCCGGCGCGCGACGACGAGCGCGTGGTACGACGCGCCAGCCGCCTCGGGGATCGCGGGCACGAACGAGCCGACGACGCGCACCGACTCGCGGTAGTCGGTCGCGAGCGGCCAGCCGCAGGTCTGCGCGAGCACGAGGCCCGGCTCGCGGCAGCGCGCGTCGGGATCGCCGTCGAGCGCGAGCGACTCGGGGAGCCACGGCGCGCGACGGCGCGTCGCCCGCCAGAGGTCCCGGTAGGCCCAGTCGACGTCGGGGAATCGGTAGTAGAGGAGCGACGCGGTCACGGGTGGTGGGGGCGGCTCGGGCGGGGCGTCGCGGGTCAGTCCGTGCTGCGCGACGTCTCGGTGTGGCCGTCGACGAACAGCACCTGGCCGCTCACGTAGCGCGCGTCGTCGGAGGCGAGGTACACGGCGGAGCGCGCGATGTCGACCGCCTGGACGAAGGTGCGCATCGACGTCTGGCGCGCGTACGTCTCGCGGAGCGCCGCCTGCGACACGCCGCGGGACGCCGACTCGTCGGCGATCACGCGGTCCATGCGCGGGCCGTCGACGGACCCGGGACAGATCGCGTTGACCCGCACGCCCGACGGACCGAGCTCCATGGCCCAGGTCTTGGTGAGGCCGATCACGCCCCACTTGGCCGCCGCGTAGGGGGAGCGGTACGGGTAACCCATCTGGCCGACCGTGGACGAGATGTTGATCATCGAGCCGGGCCGCTCGCGCAGCATCGGCGTGGCGCGCCGCGCGCAGCGGAACGCACTCCCGAGGTTGATCCTCACGCACTCGTCGTAGGCGTCGGGGTCCATGTCCTCGAGCGCGCCGGTCGGTCCCTTGACACCCATGTTGTTGACCAGGACGTCGAGACCCCCGAGCCGCGCGCGCACCGCGTCGAACGCGCGGTCCACGTCGGCGGTGTCGGCGCAGTCGGCCACGACGTCGGGCGACGTGGCCGCGTCGAGGTCGGCGACCATGACCCGCGCGCCCTCGGCCGCCATCTCGTCGGCGATCGCCCTGCCGATCCCGGCGCCGCCGCCCGTCACGAGCACGCGCATGCCCGCGAGCCGTCCGCTCACGCCGCCCCCATCGGCGGTCACGGTACCCGCGGCGCGCCGTCTTGCGCCGCGGCGAGCGTGATAACTACGGTGATCGCATGCCGTCCGCGTACTCCGCCCGCGAGTTCGCGCGCATCGTCGTCGCGCGGCGCCGGGAGTGCGGGTGGTCGATGCGCGACGTGGCGTCGCGCGCCGGCATCTCGCAGCCCTACCTCGTCGGCCTCGAGCGCGCCCTGCGCGAGCCCGACCGCGCGATCCCGATGCCATCGGTCGACGTCTTCACCCGCGTCGTCGAGGCACTCGGTCTCGACCCCGTGGAGACGTACTCGGCGGTGATCGGCGGGCACGGGGACCACGTGCTCGTGGTCACCGACGGGACCGACGGCGTGCGGGCCCTCGAGCGGCTCCGCCGCGAGTGGGGCGCCGCGGTGGACGAGTGGATCTGGTTCGGCGACGACGGCCGCGACCGCTCGGCCGGCATGCGGCGCATGAGCCTGCGCACGCTGCGCGAGCCGACCTACGTGCCCGAGCGCGTGGAGGCCGCGCTGCGCAACCGCCTGCGCCGCGCCCGCCCGTCGCTGCAGGGTCGCCGGCTCGGCATGGTGTTCGCCGACACCGGCGCGCTCATGGCGCGCTTCGGCAACGCCGACACCATCGCCGACTTCGAGGACCGCTGGCTGCGCGTCGCGGCGCACGCCTCCGCGCGCGCCGGCGCGAGCGCGGTGGTCAACGCCTGCGGCTACGACCTCGTGCACCTGCGGGAGATCGAGGACCCCGCCGGCACGCTCCAGCGGCTGGTGGAGGCGCACACCGCCGTGTGGCTCGCCGACGCGCGCGGGGTGCGGACCGGCGCCCGCGCGGTGGCCGAACTGCGGGGTCGCGTCGGTCGCGCGGGTCGGGCCCGCCGCGGGCCCCGGAGGACGTCCCGTGGCTGAGTCTCCGCGTGCGCTACTCGTCGGCAAGGTCGGCGCGGAGGGCGACGCGTGGGGCCGCCGCGTCGCGGCGTGGGAACCCGCGGCTCCCGCCGACGGCGAGGTCCGCGTCCGCGTGCAGTGGTCGGGCATCAACTACAAGGACGGGCTCGCCGCGAGCGAGAAGGGCCGCGTGGCGCGCATCGACCCGCTCGTGCCCGGCGTCGACCTCGCCGGCGTCGTGGAGGAGTCGCGCTCGCCGGGGGTGTCGGTCGGCGATGTGGTGATCGTGCACGGCTACGACCTCGGCGTCGCGCACCACGGCGGCTACGCGACCCACGCCGTCGTGCCCGCGGCTTGGATCGTGCCGATGCCCGCCGGGCTCGACGCGCGCACCGCGATGCTCGTCGGCACGGCCGGCTACACGGCGGCGCTCTCGGTGGACGCGCTCACCGGCGCGGGGCTGCGCGCGGGCGACGGCCCGGTGCTCGTCACGGGCGCGACCGGCGGCGTCGGCAGCATGGCCGTCGGCATGCTCGCGCGGCTCGGCCACGAGGTGGTCGCGAGCACCGGCAAGGCGGACTCGCACGAGTGGCTGCGGGCCCTCGGCGCGAGCCGCGTCGTGGACCGCGCGGAGACGTCGGCCGAGTCGCCCAAGCCACTCGAGCGCGAGACCTGGGCCGGCGTGGTGGACTGCGTCGGCGGCGCGACGCTCGCGTACGCGCTGCGCACCTGCCGCTACGGCGCGTCGGTCGCCGCGAGCGGCCTGACGGGCGGCGCGGGCCTCGCCACGACGGTGCTGCCGTTCATCCTCCGCGGGGTCAACCTGCTCGGCATCGACAGCGTGCAGACCCCGATCGAGGCGCGCCGCGCGACGTGGGCCCGGATCGCGGGACCCCTGCGCCCGACGTGGCTCCCGACGCTCGAGACCCGCACCGTGGGGCTCGACGCGCTCCCGGGCGAGCTCGACCGGATCCTGCGCGGCGAGATGCGGGGGCGCGTCCTTGTCGACCCGCGCGGCTGAGGTCGGCGCGGCCACGCCCGCCGCGCGCCGCGCGGTACGGGCCGGCGGCCTCGCGACGTGGGTGCCGTACGCCGTGCTCGTCGGCGCCGCGTGGTGGGCGATGCTCGCCGCGATGCCGCCGGGCGCGGGACCGCTCGACGCGATCTCGGGCGCGGGGGGTGCGTCGCACGCCGCGCACGCGGGCGGCGCCGCCGCGCACGGCGTCGCGCACGCGGGCGCCGGGCTCGGTCTCGCGATGTGGGCGCTCATGACGTGCGCGATGATGGCGCCGACCGCGGTGCCGATGCTGCGCGCGCTGCACGAGGTGGCGGGCCGTGCGCGCGCCGCGACGTGGTGGGGTTTCCTCGGCGGCTATCTCGCCACCTGGCTCGCGTGGTCGGCGGCGGCGTTCGCGGCGCAGCGCGCGCTCGCGCTCGGCGTCGCCGGCGCGCTCCCCGACGCCGCGGAGGCGGACGTCGCGCGGTGGGGCGCCGCCGCGGTGCTCGTGGCGGCGGGCCTCTACCAGTTCACGCGCCTCAAGGAGCGCTGCCTCACCGAGTGCCTCCGCCCGATGACCTTCCTCCTCGCGCACTGGCGCGAGGGGCTCCGCGGCGGCGCCGCGATGGGTGCGCGCCACGGGGCGACGTGCGTGGGGTGCTGCTGGGCGCTCATGTCGCTCGCCTTCGTCGGCGGCGCCTGGAGCGCGGCGTCGATGGCGGCGATGACCGCGCTCATGGTGCTGGAGAAGGCGCCGGCCGTCGGCCGGCGGCTCGCCGCGCCCGTGGGCGTGGCGCTGGTCGCGGCCGCGGCGCTGCGGCTGGCCTGAGGCGCGCAGACGGCACGATCACGAACACGAGGGGAGCACCACCAATGGCATGGTCGATCGACGGGGAACTGATCCTCAACTGCAGCTGCACGGTCTTCTGTCCGTGCGTCGTCTCGCTCGGCATGCACCCGCCGACCGAGGGTTACTGCCAGGCATGGTCGGGCGTGCGCATCGACCGCGGCGAGATCGACGGCGTCGACGTCTCCGGGCTCAACGTCGCGATGCTCCTCGACATCCCGGGCAAGATGGAGCGAGGCAACTGGACGCTCGCGCTCTGGATCGACGAGCGGGCGACCGAGCCGCAGTTCGCGGCGCTCGAGCGCGTGATGAGCGGTCGGGCGCGCGGCACGACCGGGCTGTTCAAGGTCCTGGTCGGGTCGTACCTCGGCGCGGAGCGCGCGCCCGTGGCGTTCACCACCGACGGGGCGACCCGCCGGCTCTCGGTGGGCAAGCTCATCCAGGGGGCGGTGGCACCGATCTCGGGCAAGCGGCCGGGCGAGGAGGTCATGGTGGTGAACACCGAGTACTGGATGGGGCCCGAGGTCACGGTCGCGCGCGCCGAGCAGGGCCGCGTGCGCGCCTTCGGCCGCGTGTGGAACTTCGAGGGACGCAGCGCCGAGATCTGCGCGATCGCGTGGTCGGGGGAGTGAGCGCACCGCTCCTCGCGGTCACGCGCCGCACGCGCTCCACCCCGTGGACCGAGCGCGTGGAGGCCGCGGGACTGCGCACGTACACGACGTACAACCACATGCTGCTGCCGTCGGTCTTCCGCGGGCTCGAGGAGGACTACCACCACCTGCGCCGCGCCGTGCAGGTGTGGGACGTCGCGTGCCAGCGGCAGGTCGAGCTCGAGGGCCCCGACGCCGGGCGCCTCGCGCAGTTGCTCACCGTGCGCGACCTGCGGGCATTCGGCGTCGGGCGCAGCGGGCTCGCACCGATCGTCGACCACGACGGTCGGCTGCTCAACGACCCCGTGGTGCTGCGCGTCGCGGAGGACCGCTGGTGGTTCTCGATCTCGGACCTCGACATCGCCCTCTGGGCGGAGGGCCTCGCGCGTGGCGCGGGCATGGACGTCGCGGTGCGAGAGCCGGACGTGTGGCCCCTCGCGGTGCAGGGTCCCCGCGCCGAGGAGCTCGTGGCGCGGGTGTTCGGCGAGGAGGTGCGCGCGATCGCCTACTTTCGCTTCGTCCCCCTCGCCTTCGGCGGGCGGCGCATGCTCGTGTCCCGCAGCGGGTGGAGCGCGCAGGGCGGCTTCGAGGTGTACGTCGACGACGCCGAGGTCGGCCGAGCGCTGTGGGACGCGCTCATGGCCGCCGGCGGGGACCTCGAGGTGGGGCCCGGGTGCCCCAACCTCATCGAGCGCATCGAGGCGGGCCTCCTCACCTACGGCACCGACGTGACGCGCGAGGACACGCCGCTCGAGGCGGGCATGGAGCGCTACTGCGACCTCGGGGCCCCCGTGCAGGCGATCGGGCTCGAGGCACTCCGCGCGCGCGCCGCGCGCGGCATCGACCGCCGCGTCGTGGGCCTGCGGATCGAGGGCGGGCGGGTGCCGCACCAGCGCGACCCCTGGCCCGTCACGGCGGCGGGGCGCCCGGCCGGCCACGCCACGTCGACGACCTGGTCCCCCCGACTCGGGCACAACGTGGGCCTCGGGATGGTCGCCCGCGGGGCCTGGGACGAGGGGACCGCGCTCGTGGTGCATGCCCCCGACGGGGACCGCCCAGCCCGCGTCGTCCCGACCCCCTTCCCGGGCGCGTCCCAGCGGGCGCGCCGATGAGTCGCGTTATCGCGACGCCTGTTATGGTCGTCACAAGTTGGCGGGTCGCCGGATGCGGTCCGCGAAGGGGGTAACCAGCGTGGACGACGTTCACGGTCAGGACATGCAGACGAGCGGCGTCTCGCGCCGCGACGTGATCAAGGGTGCCGGCGCCACCGCGCTCGGGCTCGGGATCGCGGGTGGACTCGGCGCCGGCACGGCCGGGGCCGCGGCACCGTCCGCACCGAAGAAGGGCGGCTCGCTGCGCATCGGCATCACCGGCAGCGCCGCCGACATCATGGATCCGCAGTACATCGTGGCCAAGGCCGACCAGGCGCGCACGCTCTCGACGTGGGAGACCCTCCTGACGTTCGACGAGAACTTCGCCACCACGTCGGACTACGGCCTCGCCACCGAGGTGTCCAACAAGGGCGCCAGCCAGTACACGGTGCGCCTCCGCAAGGGCGTCGAGTTCCACAACGGCAAGGAGATGACCGCGGACGACGTGGTCTACTCGTACCGTCGCCTGCTGAACCCGTCGATCGTGTCGGTGGGCAAGCCGCTGCGCACGTTCGTCGACCCGTCGGGCGTGACCAAGGTGGACAAGTACACCGTCCGCTTCGACCTCAAGGCCCCGAACGTGGAGTTCCGCTCGGCCCTCGCCGTGTACACCCACGGCATCGTGCCCGACGGCTTCGTGCTGCGCACGGACGCCGACCGCATCGGCACCGGCGCGTACAAGCTCGTGAGCTTCACGCCCGGCCGCGAGTCGGTCCACAAGCGCTACGCCAACCACTGGGAGGCCGACAAGGCGTACCTCGACGAGGTCCGCATCATCACCTTCTCGGACAAGACCGCGCTGGTGAACGCGCTGCTCGCCAAGCAGATCGACGCCGCCGTCGACATCCCGCTCGCCCAGTTCGCGACGCTGAAGAAGAACAAGAACCTCAGCGTGATCGAGAGCTCGGCGGGCGCCTGGGACGCGATGTGCATGCGCCTCGACATCCCGCCGATGAACGACCCCAACGTCCGTGCGGCGATGCGTCTGCTGGTCAACCGCAAGCAGATGATCCAGCAGGTACTGAGCGGTCGCGGTCAGGTCGCCAACGACCTCTACGGTCGCATCGACGAGTTCTACAACGCCAACAACTTCCCGCAGCGCGAGCAGGACATCCCCGCCGCGCTGAAGCTGCTGGCCAAGTCGGGCTACTCGAAGGCCAAGCCGCTCGTGGTCGACCTCTGGGCGCCCAACGACACCGGCGGCCTGCCGGAGATGGTCAACGCCATGGCGGCGATGGCCGACAAGACCGGCGGCGTGGTCAAGATCAACGCCAAGGTCGTCGACGGCACCTACTGGGACACCAACGGCCAGTACATGAACACGGCGTTCTTCACGACCTACTGGTCGCCCCGCGCCTACCTGGCGCAGGCGATCGCGTCGATGGACACCTACCCCGAGACCAAGTGGCCGCCGTCGAACAGCACGTTCCGCGCCGACCACAAGACGGCCTCGGGCACGGTCAACCCCGCGAAGCGCAAGGCGATCGTCGCCCGCATGCAGAAGGAAGAGTGGGAGAAGGGCACCTACATCATCCCGTACTTCAAGGTGTTCGCGGATGCGTTCACCAAGAAGCTCAACGGCGTCGAGCAGCGCCCGTCCCAGCTGAACCTGGACTACTACGGTCACGGGTTCAAGAACTTCTGGCTGGCCTGACCGAAGGGGATACGACACGGGGCTCCCGTCCGCGCGCAGCGGGCGGGAGCCCCGTGCCCATCGTCAAGTTCGTCGCGAGGCGCAGCCTCTACGGGCTCGTCTCGCTGGTGGTCGTCTCCCTCCTCATCTTCCTCGTCACCCAGGCGTTCCCGTCCGACCCGGCGGAGCGGATCCTCGGACGTGAGGCGACGCCGGAGTCGCTCGAGGCGCTGCGCGAGCAGTTCGGGCTCAACGACCCGCTCCACGAGCAGTACCTCGGCTGGCTCGGCGGGATCCTGACGGGGGACTTCGGCACCTCGTACGCGACCCAGGTGCGGGTCTCGGAGTACATCGGCCCGCGCGTCGGCAACTCGCTCTTCCTGCTGCTGCTCGGCGCGGTCGCCTCGATCCCCGTGTCGATCGCGATCGGCGCGTACGCGGCGCTGCGGCGCGATCGGGCCTTCGACACGGGCTCGTCGCTCGTGTCGCTCGTGCTCGCGGCGATGCCCGAGTTCGTCGTCGGCACGCTGCTCGTGGTGCTCCTCGCGACCAACGTGGCGCAGTGGCTGCCGGCCGTGACGTACCTCGAGGTCGGCTCGCCGCCGTGGAGCGACTGGCCGGGCCTCGTGCTGCCGGTCGCGACGCTCGTCATCTCGGTCGCCCCGTACGTGGCGCGCGTCATGCGCGCCTCGATGATCGAGGTGCTGGAGAGCGACTACGTCGAGATGGCGCGGTTGAAGGGGATGCCCGAGCGGGTCGTGCTGTGGCGCCACGGCTTCCCCAACGCCGTGGGCCCGATCTTCCAGGTCGTCGCGCTCAACCTCGCGTACCTCGCGGGCGGCGTCGTGGTGGTGGAGCGGCTCTTCAACTTCCCCGGCATCGGCAGCGCGATCGCCGACTCGGTGGTGGCGCGCGACCTGCCCGTCATCCAGTTCCTCGCGCTCATCATCGCCGCGGTCTACGTGCTGACCAACCTGCTCGCCGACCTCGGGACGGTGCTCGTCACGCCGCGCCTGCGCACGAGGCTCCGGTGAGCGCCGCCGCGACCCCGGCCGTGACGACGGCCGCGATGGACGAGCACCGTCCGAGCATCTGGCGCGCCGCCCTGCGGATGGGCCGCACCCGCGTGGGGATCGTGCTCACCCTGCTGCTCGCGGGCGTCGCCCTCGTCGGGCCCTACGTGGCGCCCTTCGGGCCGACGGACTTCGTCGACATGCCGAGCACCCGCGACGTGCCGGGCACGCTGCTCGGCACCGACTACTTCGGCCAGGACGTGTGGTCGCGGTTCCTCCACGGCGGGCGGCAGATCCTCCTGCTCGCGCTGGTCGCGACGGCGCTCGGCCTCGTGCTCGGCGCCTCGCTCGGGATGTACGCGGCGTACCGCCGCGGCCGGGCGGACGAGGCCATCATGCGGAGCCTCGACGTCATCCTGTCGTTCCCGCAGGTGCTGCTCTCGCTCGTCGTCATCGCGATGTTCGGCCCGAGCTCGTGGCTCATCGTGCTCACGGTCGCGCTCTCGACCACCCCGCGGGCCGCGCGCATCATCCGCGGCGCCGCGATCTCGGTGGTCGAGCGCGACTTCGTGCTCGCCGCGGACGCGCTCGGCGAGTCGCGCCCGCGCATCGTCGTCGCTGAGATCCTGCCCAACGTGACGGCGGCGCTGCTCGTGGAGGCCAACCTGCGGCTCACCTACGCGATCGGCCTCATCGCGTCGCTCGCGTTCCTCGGCTTCACCCCCAACCCCAACGCGGCCAACTGGGGCCTCATGGTGCAGGAGAACCGACTGTCGCTCGCGGAGCAGCCGTGGGGCACGCTGCTCCCGACGCTCGCGATCGCGCTGCTCACGATCGGCACGGGCCTCATCGGCGACGGGCTGTCGCGCGCGGCGGCCGGCATCGACCGCGGCCGGGCGCAGGACTGAGCGCACGATGAGCGCGACGTCGACGGAGGGGCGGCGCGACGGCGTCGCGGGCGGCCTCGTCATCGAGGGCCTGCGGGTCGACGTGGAGGCGACGGGCCACGACGTCGTGGACGAGGTGTCGCTCGCCGTCCCCGCGGGACGCGTGCTCGGCCTCGTGGGGGAGTCGGGCTCGGGCAAGACGACCGTCGGCCTCGCCGTGCTCGGGCACGCGCGCCGCGGCGTGCGGATCGTCGGCGGGACGGTGCGCTGCGCCGGCATCGACGTCCTCGGCCTCGACGACGCGGGCCGGCGCTCGCTCCGCGGCGGGCGCGTGTCGTACGTGCCGCAGGACCCCGCCTCGGCGCTCAACCCCGCGCTGCGCATCGGGGTGCAGCTGCGCGAGGTGCTCGAGGCCCACGACTTCGGCGGGTCCTCCGCTGCGCGCGAGGCGCGCCTCGCCGAGATGATGGCGGAGGTCCTCCTGCCCGGCGACGCGGGGTACCTCGCGCGCTACCCGCACCAGCTCTCGGGCGGCCAGCAGCAGCGCGTGGGGCTCGCCATGGCCTTCGCGTGCCGCCCGTCGGTGCTCGTGCTCGACGAGCCGACGACCGGGCTCGACGTGTCGACGCAGGCGCACGTCCTCGCGACGGTCCGCGACCTCACCCGCCGCCACGGCGTCGCCGCCCTCTACATCACGCACGATCTCGCCGTCGTCGCGGACCTCGCCGACGACGTGGCCGTCATGTACGCCGGGCGGATCGTCGAGCGCGGGACGGTGCGGGAGATCTTTGCCGCGCCCGCGCACCCGTACACGCGCCACCTCGTCGCGGCCGCCCCCGACATCGCGGGCAGGGAGGGCCTCGTCGGCCTGGTCGGTCGCGCACCCGCGCCCGGACGGCGGCCCGCGGGCTGCGCGTTCGCCCCGCGCTGCACCCTCGCGACGGACGCCTGCCGCGCCGCCTTCCCCGCCGCGGTGCGCGTGGCCGAGGGCCACGAGGCGCGGTGCGTGCACGCCCGCCCGGCGACGCTGTCGCGTCCACCGCTCGGTGGCGCGAGCGCGCGCGAGGAGGGCAACGTCACGCTCCGGGTGGAGGGTCTCTCGGCCTCGTACACCGGTGTCAGGGTGGTGCACGACGTGTCGTTCGACGTGTCGCGCGGCGAGTGCCTCGCGATCGTCGGCGAGTCGGGCTCGGGCAAGACCACGGTGTCGCGGTGCATCGGCGGCCTGCACAAGGAGTGGGTCGGCACCGTGACCCTCGGCTGGGCCGTGCTCGCGCGCGACGCACGCGCCCGTGCGCTGCAGCAGCGCCTCGGCATCCAGTACGTCTTCCAGAACCCGTACGGCTCGCTCAACCCCCGACGCACCGTCGGGGCGACGATCCGTCGGCCGCTCGTGCTGGCCGGGGTCGACGACGCGACGGCCGACCGCACCGTCGCCGAGACGCTCGAGCGCGTCGCGCTCACCGCCTCGTACGCCAACCGCTACCCCGACCAGCTCTCCGGTGGCGAGCGCCAGCGGGTGGCGATCGCCCGCGCGCTCGCGCACCGGCCCGACGTCCTCGTGTGCGACGAGATCACGAGCGCCCTCGACGTGGTCGTGCAGGCCGCGATCGTCGAGCTGCTCGCGAGCCTGCGCCGCGACCTCGGGCTGTCGATGCTCTTCGTGACCCACAACCTGCCGCTGGTGCGCTCCATCGCCGACTCCGTCGTCGTGATGTCGGAGGGGCGCATCGTCGAGCGGGGGAGCGCGGCGAGCGTCATCGACGCCCCGCGCGAGGACTACACGCGCCGCCTCATCGCCGACACTCCGAGCATCGTCCGCGCCCTCGCCTGAGGCCCGCGGCATGACCGGCGGGACCCGGACCCGGGTACCCGACCTGCGCCCCGTCGAGGAGGCCTTCGCCGCGTACCACGGTCCCGATGCCCGCGGTGCCGACGGCGGCCCCGCGCGGGGCGCCTCGTTCTGCGTGGTGCGCGACGGCGAGGTGCTGCTCGACCTGCGGGGCGGCGCGCACGACGACGCGGGTCGGCCGTGGGGCGAGGACTCGCTCGCCGCGATCGCCTCGGGGACCAAGGGGATCTCGTCGATCGCGGCGATGATGGCGCTCGAGCGCGCCGGGTGGTCGCTCGATGCGCCGATCGTGCTCGCGTGGCCCGACTTCGCGCAGCACGGCAAGGGTTCGCTCACGATCGGCGAGGCGATGGCGCATCTCGCGGGCGTGCCCGGGATGCCGCGGGAGTGGACCTGGGACGACGTCCGCGCGCCGGGTCGCATGGCGGCGCTGCTCGCCGCCGAGCCGCCCCTCGTGCCCCTGCGGCGCCCGTCGTACCACGCCATGACGTTCGGCTGGATCGCGGGCGAGATCGTGCGCCGCGTCGACGGACGCACGGTCGGCACCTTCGTCCGCGAGGAGATCGCGGAGCCGCTCGGGCTCGACCTGCACGTCGGCGCGCCGCCCGGCGCGATCGCGCGGGTGGCGCGCACGGTGCGGGCGCCCGACTACGCGCTCAGCGCCTTCGCCCCCGGCGCGGTGCCGGACCCGCGGCTCGCGCGCGTCTACGACGAGCGGCTGTACCTCGTGATGGGTCGCCCCGACCACCTCGACGCCGAGGTGCCGGGGGCCAACGGCGTGGCGACGGCGCGCGCGATGGCGGGGCTCTACGGTGCGCTCGTCGACCGCCGGCCCGGCGCGCGGCGGCTGGTCGGCGCCGACACGCTGCGGGCCGCGCTGCGGGAGCGGTCGTGCGGCACCGACCCGCTCACGGGCAGGCTCCTGCGGTTCGCCTTCGGGTTCGAGATCAACCCCAACCCGTCGTTCCTCGGGCCGCGCCACGACGCCTTCGGCCACACGGGTGCGGGAGGGTCGACGCACGGCGCGTGGCCGTCGGACGGCATCGGGTTCTCGTACGTCGTGCGCGAGTACCGCCCCGAGACCAACGACGGGCGGGCGACGCGCCTGCTCGGCGCGCTCTGGAGGTCGCTCGCCTCGTAGCCGCGGACGCCGGGCGGCGTCAGCGGCCCCGCCAGACGGGATCGCGCTTCTCGGCGAAGGCGCGCGGGCCCTCCTGGGCGTCGTCGGAGTCGATGCACGCGCGGTACGCGGCGTGCCGGCGCATCGCCGCCATGGCGTCGGCGACGCCGAGGGTCTCGGTGTCGCGCATGATGCCGAGCACGGCCGCCACGCTGAGCGGTGCGGCGGCGCAGAGCCGCGCGGCGAGCGCGCGGGCGGCCCCCATGAGGCGCTCGCGCGGCACCACGTCCTGGACGATGCCCCAGCGCATCGCCTCCCGGGCGTCCATGCGACGGCCCGTGAGCAGCATCTCGCGCGCGAGGTGCGCGGGGAGCAGGCGCGGCAGGCGCACGGTGCCCGCGTCGGCGATCACGCCGCGCATCGCCTCGGGGAGGAAGAACTCGGCGTGGTCGGCGGCGACGAGGAAGTCGGCGGCCATCGCGATCTCGAAGCCACCGCCCACCGCCATGCCGTTGACCGCGGCGATGATCGGCTTGGACCGGTCGGGTAGCTCGGGGAAGCCCCCGAAGCCGCCGGGGCCGTAGTCGGACTCGAACGCCTCGCCGCCGGCGGCGGCGCCGAGGTCCCATCCCGCGGAGAAGAAGCGGTCCCCCGCGCCGGTGAGGATCGCGACGCGCAGCGCCGGGTCGGCCATGAAGCCGGCGAAGATCCCTCCGAGCTCGCGGCTGGTGGCGGCATCGATCGCGTTGGCCTTGGGGCGGTCGAGGACGACCTCGAGCACGCCGCCCTCGCGCCGGGTCGTGACGCTCATGCGCGGCCGGTCACCGGGGCGGTGGCTTCGACCGTGACGAGGGCGTCGACGGCGACGGCGGCGTCGGGGGTCACGAGCACGGGGTTCAATTCAACCTCCACGACGCCGGCCGCGACGGCACCACGGACGAGGTCCCCCACGAGGGCGACGAGGGCCGGCACGGCCCCCGCGCTGCGCCCGCGGTGGCCGTGCAGCAGCGGCGCGATCCGCAGCCGAGCGAGCGCCGCCCCCACCTCGGCGTCGGTGACCGGCGCGAGCAGCGAGGTCGTGTCGCGTCGCAGCTCGGTCTCGACGCCGCCCGCGCCGAGCGTGACGAGCCAGCCGACGGGGGCGTCGCGGCGCACGGAGACGAGCACCTCGGCCACCGCGCCCGAGACGGTGCGCTCGACGCGGTACTCGCGCACCGAGGCCGGCATCGCCTCGACGGCGGCGGAGAGCGCGGCGCGGTCGGCGATGCCCACCCGTACGGCACCAGCCTCGCTCTTGTGCGCGATGCCGAGGCCCTTGAGGGTGACGGGCCAGCCGGTCCGCTCGGCGGCGGCCGCGACGTCGCCGCGTGCGCAGCGCTCGCCCGCGGGCACGGGCACGCCCCACGCGGCGACGAGCGCCTTGCCCTCGTCCTCGTCGAGCACGCGTTCCGCGCCGGGCGCCGCGGCGGGGGCGGGCGGCGCGCCGGGCTCGTGGGCGCCGAGCCACGCGGCCGCCTCGAGCGCCACCAGCGACTCGCGGAGCCCCTGCAGCGCGACGATGCCGGCGGCGTCCGCGGCGGCGCGGATGCCGGGCGTCAGGCACTCGGGCAGGGTCGCGACCACCGCGGCGCGTCGGCCGGTGCGGCGCGCCGCGTCGGCGAGCGCGTGCGCGGCGACCTCCCACGACGACGCGTCCTGGTCGGGCAGCGGCGGCGCGTCGAGCACGAGCATCGTCGCGTCGTGCGGGCCGTCCATCACCTCACCGAAGGTGCGGCCCATGGCGGCGCGATCGCCCCACATGAACGTGTGGTAGTCGAATGGGTTGCCGATCGTGACGAGCTCGGTGAGCGTGCCGGCGATGCGGGCGCGCTGCGCCTCGGGGAAGGGCTCGAAGCGCAGGGCCCCCGTCTCCGCGAGGTCGGCCACGAGGGACGCCTCGCCGCCGGAGCAGGAGAGCGACACGAGGCGGGGGCCGGCGAGCGGTCCGCCGTGGTGCAGCACCTTCAGCGCCTCGACGAGCTCGGCCGGCGTCGCCACCGTCGCCACGCCGCACCGGGCGAAGAGCGCCTCGTAGGCCGCGCGCCGCCCGGCGAGCGACGCCGTGTGCGACGCCGCGATGGCCGCACCCGCCTCGGACTTGCCCGTCTGGAGGGCGACGATGCGCGTGCCGCGCGCCGCGGCGGCCGCCGCGAGGCGGGCGAAGCGCACGGGATCGACGATCGCCTCGATGAAGAGCCCGATGGCACCGACGCGCGGGTCGGCGACGAACGCCTCGAGGCATTCCTCGACGCCGGCGACCGCCTGATTGCCCACCGTCACCATGTAGGCGAGTGGGAGCCCGCGCTGCTGGAGCGTGAGGTTGAGCCCCACGTTGCCGCTCTGGCTGACGATCGCGACGCCCCGCGCCACGGGCGTGCAGCCGTGCTCGTCCGGCCAGAGGGCGACGCCATCGAGCGCGTTGATCGTGCCGTAGCAGTTGGGCCCGAGCAGCGGCATGTCGCCCGCGGCATCGACGAGGCGGGCCTGCAGCGCCGCACCCTCGGCGCCCGACTCGGCGAAGCCCGAGGCGTAGCAGACCGCGCCGCCGGCGCCGCGTCGCGCGAGCGCGCCGACGACCTCGACGGTCGCCCTGCGGTTGACCGCGACGAAGGCGGCGTCGGGGACGCCCGGGAGATCGTCGACCGAGCGCACGCAGCGGACGCCCGCGATGTCCCCGCGCGTCGGGTGCACGGGCCACAGCTCGCCCGCGTACCCGAGCCGGCGGCACTGGCGGATGACGGCCTCGACGGGGGCGGTGCCGAAGAGTGCGACGGAGCGCGGCGCGAGGACCCGCGCGAGCCGCGGAGCGGCGTCGCGCGCGGGTCGCGGGACGGCCGGCTCAGCCACCGTGCGGGCGGAGCAGCGCGCGGGAGATGATGTGGCGCTGGATCTCGCTCGTGCCGTCCCAGATGCGGTCGACGCGGGTGTCGCGCCACATGCGCTCGAGCGGCAGCTCGTCCATGAGGCCCATGCCGCCGAAGATCTGGATGGCCTCGTCGGTGACGAACTGGCACATCTCCGCCGCGAAGACCTTGGCCATCGCGATCTCGGAGTCGCTCGATCGACCCCGCGCGTCGTTCCACGCCGCGCGCAGCGTGAGGAGCTCGGCCGCGTCGAGCTGCGTCTGCATGTCGGCGAGCTTGAACGACACGCCCTGGAACTTGCCGATCTGCTGGCCGAACTGCCGGCGGCTCGCGGCCCACTCGACCGCGAGGCCGAGGGCCCGGCGCGCGCGGCCGACGCAGACCGCGGCGACCTGGAGGCGGGTGGCGCCGAGCCACTCGTTGGCGGCGTCGAAGCCGCGGTGCTCCTCGCCGAGGACCTTGGAGGCCGGGACGCGGCAGTCGGAGAAGTTGATCACCAGGTTGTGGTAGCCGCGGTTGGACACGCTGCGGTACCCCGCCACGCGCTCGCACCCCGGCGTGTCGAAGTCCACGAGGAAGCCCGTGATCCGTTTCTTGGGTCCCTTCGAGGTCTGCTCCTCGCCGCTCGCGGCGAAGAGGATGACGTAGTCGGCGAGGTCCGCGTGGCTGATGAAGTGCTTGGTGCCGTTGATCACCCAGTCGTCGCCGTCCTTGACGGCGGTGCACTTCATGCCGCGGACGTCGGAGCCGGCGTCGGGCTCGGACATCGCGAGGCACTCGACGCGCTCGCCGCGGATCGTGGGGACCAGGTACTCCTCGACCTGGCCGCCGGTGCAGGCCCGCAGGATGTTGCTCGGGCGCGCGACGATGTACTGCAGGGCGTACGAGGTGACGCCGAACTCGCGGTCGACGAGCGTCGTGCCGAACGAGTCGAGGCCGCCGCCGCCGTGCTCGGCGGGCATGTTGCACGCGTAGATGCCGGCCTCGATGCTCCGGCGCTTGATCTGCTCGACGAGCTCGGGCGGCACCCGCCCCTCGCGCTCCACCATCTCCTCGTGGGGGACGAGCTCGCGCGCGGTGAACTGGCGCGTCGTCTCGACGACCATCTCGTGCTCGGGGCTGAGGGCGAAGTCCATGGCCTCAGTCTCGCGGACGGTGCACGATCCGCATCGTCCTGCCCACCTCGGCGGGTGCGGGCAGGACCCGGTGCCGCTCGTGGAGGGCCGTGAAGGCGGCGAGGACCCCGTCCGCCATCGGGGCGGAGCGGCCCGCCCGGGCGTCGACGTGCACGAGCATCTGCTCCGCGACGCTGAGGCGCGTGTCGTCGCCGTCGCGGTACATCTCGTGCCAGATGTGCACCCGCTTGGCGTCGAGGTCGAGCACCCGGGTCGTGACCCGCAACGGCTCGCCGAGCGCGGCCTCGCGTTCGTAGACGATGTGGGTCTCGACGGTGTAGAGCGAGCGCCCGGAGGCGCGGTACGCCTCGTCGATGCCCACGTAGCGGAACATGACGTCGGAGCCCCAGCCGAAGGCGGTGAGGTACGCGGCCTCCGTCATGTGGTCGTTGTAGTCCACCCACTGGGGGAGCACCGGTGAGCGCCAGAGATCGATCGGCGCGGGCGGCACCTCGCCCGGGCGCCACGGCGCGACGTCGCGCATCACCCCCGCGTCGCGGTCGAAGCCGTCCACGGGCTAGTCGCGCGGCTGGCCGACGTGGCGCCCGACGCCGTCGGGTCGCGGCAGGCGGGCGTGCGCCTCCGCGATCGGCCGCAATCGGGCGAGGATCTCGTCGCCGATCGGCGACGACTTCTTCGCGCGCGTGTCGACGTGCAGGTAGAGGTGCTCCGCCGTCGCGACGACGCCGCCGGCGTCGCCGTCCCCGCGGGACCGCCGCGTGAGGACGGAGTGGAGGTGCACGCGCTTGGCGTCGAGCGACACGACCTGGGCCGTGACGGCGATCTCGTCGCCGACGCGGGACTCGCCGAGATACCGCACGTGGCTCTCGACGGTGTAGAAGGAGCGGCCGCTCGCGAGGTACTCGGAGGACATCCCGACCTGGCGGAAGAAGTCGTCGAGCGCCTCGCTGGAGAGCTGCATGTAGCGGCTGTCGTTCATGTGGCCGTTGTAGTCGGCCCAGTCGGCGGGGACGCGCCGCACCCCGACCTCGATCGGCCGCGACGGGTCGACCGGCGGGGTCGTCGCGCCGGAGAAGAGGATGCGCTCGTACTCGGCGAGCGTCTCGCCCGCGCCGAAGCCGACGCTGCGCAGCCCCTGCATCACGGCGACGAGGCAGTCGTCGCGCAGGGCCTCGAGCTCGCGGATCGAGCGTCCGCGGGCCTGGGCGTCGGACTGCCCGACGATCGTGTCGAGGAGCTCGTCGGTGAGCTCGGGGACGTCCATGAGCTTGGTCCACGGCCACTTCAGCGCCGGGCCGAACTGCGCCATGAAGTGCCGCATGCCGGCCTCGCCGCCCGCGATGCGGTACACGAGGAACGTGCCCATGAACGACCACCGCAGCCCAGCGCCGAATCGGATCGCGTCGTCGATCTGCTCCGCGGTGGCGACACCGTCGTGCACGAGCCAGAGGGCCTCGCGCCACAGCGCCTCCATCAGGCGGTCGGCGACGAAGCCGTCGATCTCCTTGTCGAGCACGAGCGGGCGCATGCCGACGCCGGCGTAGACCTCGCGGGCGCGCGCCACGGTCGCGGGAGCGGTGCGGGCGCCGCCGCAGATCTCGACGAGGGGCAGCAGGTAGACGGGGTTGAACGGGTGGCCGACGACGAAGCGCTCGGGGCGGACCATGTCGCGCTGGATCTCCGTCGGGAGGAGCCCGGACGTGCTCGAGCCGAAGACGACGTCGGGGCCCGCGGCGCGGCTGGCGCGGGCGAGGAGGTCGCGCTTGAGCTCCAGGCGCTCCGGCGCGCTCTCCTGGACGAACTCGACGCCCTCCACGGCCTCCTCGGGGGTGGCGACGAAGTGGATGCGGCCCTCGGGTGGCAGCGGGGCGATGGTGAGCCGCTCGTACGCGCGGCGCGCGTTGGCCATCACCTCGGCCACCTTGCGGGGTGCCTCGGGGTCGACGTCGAAGAGGCGCACGTCGGCGCCGTTGAGTGCGAAGCGCGCGGCCCATCCGCCGCCGATGACGCCGCCGCCGAGCAGGCCGACGGTGCGCGTCACGTGGACCGAACCCGTCGCTGCGCCCGCGTCACGCGGGCGAGGTGAGGCGGAGCTTGTCGCGGACCGCGGCCGGGCCGAGGACGTTGACGTTCATGCCGCGGAGGAGCTCGGCGGCGCGCGCCACGAGCTCGGCGTTGGTCGCGAGCCGCCCCTTGCCGAGGTAGAGGTTGTCCTCGAGGCCGACGCGCACGTTGCCGCCCGCGAGCGCGGCCATCGCGACGAATGGCAGCTGCATGCGACCGATCGAGAACGCGCTGAAGACGGTGCCGGGCGGCAGTTGCTGCACCATCGCCATGAAGGTGCCCGGATCGTCGGGCGCGCCGTAGGCGATGCCCATGCAGAGCTGGACCATGAGCGGGTCGTCGAACAGCCCCTCGGCCTGCATCTCCTTCACGAGCACGAGGTGGCCCGTGTCGAAGACCTCGAGCTCGGGCCGCACGCCGAGGGCCTGCACCTGGCGGGCCATGGAGCGCAGCACCGACGGGGTGTTGACCATCACGTAGTCGCCGCCCGACGCGAAGTTCATGGACCCCATGTCGAGGGTGCAGATCTCGGGGCGCAGGCGGCGCACGTGGTCGAGTCGCTCGGTGGCGCCCGCCATGTCGGTGCCGACCTCGTCGAGCGGCAGGGGCTTCTCGTCCCCGCCGAGCACGAGGTCGCCGCCCATGCCGGCCGTGAGGTTGATCACCACGTCGACGTCGGACGACCGGATGCGGTCGACGACCTCGGCGTAGAGCTCGGTGTCGCGCGAGCCCCTGCCCGTGCGGGGGTCGCGCACGTGCACGTGCACGATGGCGGCGCCCGCGCGCGCGGCGTCGATCGCGGACTCGGCGATCTGCCGTGGCGTCACGGGCACCTTGTCGCTCTTGCCGACCGTGTCGCCCGCTCCGGTCACCGCGCACGTGATGAAGACGTCCCAATTCACGCTCGTTAGGTTAGGTCGGGTGACCGCGCGCGGCGAAGTGCTCTGGCGGCCGTCGCGCGAGCGCGTCGTCGCCACCGCGATGCACCGCTTCGCGGCCGGGCGCGACCGCGCCGCGCTCCTGCGATGGTCGATCGAGCGGCCCGAGGAGTTCTGGGCCGCGATCTGGGACGCGTGCGGGCTGCTGGGGGAGCGCGGGGATCGCGCGATGGTGCGCGGCGGGGACCCCGACCCCGCGCGGGCGATGGCGGCCACCCGGTACTTCCCCGACGCCCGGCTCAGCGTGGTGGAGAACCTGCTCGGCATCGGCGCGCCGCCAGGGGACCCTCGCTGGCGCGACGGTGGCGCCGAGGCGCTCGTCGCCGTGGACGAGGCGGGCCGGCGCGTCGCGCGCACGTGGGACGAGCTGCGCGCGCGCACGGCGCGCCTCGCGGGGGCGCTCGCGTCGCTCGGGGTGCGCGAGGGGGACCGCGTCGCGGGATGGCTGCCCAACGGCCCCGAGGCGGTCGAGGCGATGCTCGCCGCGGCGTCGCTCGGCGCGGTGTGGTCGTCGTGCTCCCCGGACTTCGGCGCGAGCGGCGTGCTCGACCGCTTCGGCCAGATCGGGCCGCGGGTGCTCCTCGCCGCGACGGACTACGAGTACGCCGGCAAGTCCTGGGACTGCACCGCGCGGCTCGCGGAGATCGAGGCGGGACTCCCGGGGCTCGTCGCCACCGTCGTCGTGCCGGGGCCGGGGGCCCGCGCGGCGGGCGGCGTCATGCCGGGCGCGGGCGCGGGCGTCCCGCGCCACGACTACGAGGCGCTCGTGGCTGCGGGCGAGCCCGCGGCGCCGCGGCGCCTCGCCTTCGATCACCCGTGGTACGTCCTCTACTCGTCGGGCACGACGGGCGTGCCCAAGTGCATCGTGCACCGCGCCGGCGGCGTGCTGCTGCAGCACGCGAAGGAGCAGGCGCTGCACTGCGACGTGCGTCCCGGCGACCGGGTCGCGTACTTCACCACCACCGGATGGATGATGTGGAACTGGCTCGTGTCGATGCTCGCGCGCGGCGCGACCGTCGTGCTCTACGACGGCTCGCCCATGCACCCGGGCGCGGGTCGGCTGCTCGAGCTGGCGGCCGCGGAGCGACTCTCGCTGCTCGGCGTGTCGGCCAAGTGGGTGGATGGCGCACGCAAGGCCGGCGCGGGCGCCTCCGGCGGCGCCGCGGGGCTCGGGGCGCTGCGCACCGTGTGCAGCACCGGCTCGCCGCTGTCGCCCGAGGGCTTCGCCTGGGTGTACGAGCGCGTGAAGGCCGACGTGCACCTCGCCTCGATCTCGGGTGGCACCGACCTCTGCGGCTGCTTCGTCGGCGGGGATCCGACGGCGGAGGTGCGCGCGGGCGAGATCCAGGGACCGATGCTCGGGATGGACGTGGACGCGTGGGACGACCGCGGTCGGTCGCTCGCGGGAGAGCCGGACCGCGCGGGCGAGCTCGTGTGTCGCGGGCCGTTCCCGTCGATGCCGCTCGGCTTCTGGGGGGACGGCGGCGACGGGATGCCCTCGCCGACGAGCCCGGGGCCGCGGTACCTCGCGGCGTACTACGCGCGCTTCCCCGGGGCGTGGGCGCACGGCGACTTCGCCTCGTGGACGGCGTCGGGCGGCATGGTGATCCACGGGCGCAGCGACACGACGCTCAACCCGGGCGGCGTGCGCATCGGCACCGCGGAGATCTACCGCGCCGTGGAGGGCCACCCCGACGTGCTGGAGAGCCTCGTCTTCGGCCAACGCGTCGGCGACGACGTGCGGATCGTGCTCGCGTTGCGGCTCGCGCCGGGTCGCGCGCTCGACGAGGCGCTCGTCGCCGACGTGCGCGCGCGCATCCGCACCGCCTGCACCCCGCGGCACGTGCCGGCCGTGGTGCTCGCCGTGGACGACCTGCCGCGCACCCGCAGCAACAAGTTGGTGGAGCTCGCCGTCGCCGACGCGGTCAACGGCCGGCCGGTGCGCAACCGCGAGGCACTCGCGAACCCGGAGGCGATCGACGCGATCGTGGCGGCGCTGGCGGGACGCTAGGCGGGGGCGTCGCGGGCGGGGCCGGCGCCCCGCCCGTCACGGGTGCAGGCCGCGGAGTCGGTGCGCGTCGGCGATGGTCTTCATGCCGAGCACCTGCGCCGCCATGCGGTACGGGATCGCGTGCTCGGTGGCGAAGCCGTGGAGGCGGCGGAACGCGCCGCGCATGAGGTCGACCACCGTCCTGTTGACCTCGTCCTCGTCCCAGGAGAGGTGGGCGAAGTTTTGGCACTGCTCGAGGTAGGAGCAGGTGACGCCGCCCGCGTTGGCGTAGACGTCGGGCACGACGACGACGCCCTTGTCGGCGAGCACCTCGTCGGCGTCCGGGGTGAGCGGGCCGTTGGCACCCTCGACGACGAGCCGCGCATCCATCGTCGCCGCGACGCGCGCGTCGACCGCATCGCCGAGGGCGCAGGGCATGACGATGTCGGCCGGCAGGGCGAAGAGCGCGGGCGAGCCGTCGGCGCCCTTGGCGACGATGTCGCCCTGGTCGGTCTCCACGACGCTGCGGGCGCCCGCGCGCATGGCGGCATCGAGGGCGGCCACGTCGATGCCCGACTCGCGATGGATGGCGCCGCCGACGTCGGCGACCGCCACGATGCGGGCGCCGCGCGCGCTCGCGAGCCGCGCCGCCCACGCACCCACCTGGCCGTAGCCCTGGATCGAGATGCGCGCCCCCCGCAGGTCGAGGCCGATCTCGCGGCCCGCCAGCTCGGCGGCCTCGACGACGCCGCGCCCGGTGGCGGACTCGCGGCCGAGCGAGCCACCGAGCTCGATCGGCTTGCCGGTGACGACGCCCTGCACCACGTGGCCGACGCTCGTCGAGTACTGGTCCATCACCCACGCCATCACCTGGGCGTTGGTGCCGACGTCGGGGGCCGGGACGTCCTTGTCCGGACCGAGGAAGGGGATGATCTCGGACACGTAGCGACGGGTGATGCGCTCGAGCTCGCGCTCGGTGTGGCGCTTCGGGTCGATCGCGATGCCGCCCTTGGCCCCGCCGAGCGGCAGGTTCATCAGCGCGGTCTTCAGCGACATCGCGATGGCGAGTGCCACGACCTCGTCGCGGTTGACCCCCGGGTGGTAGCGGATACCGCCCTTGGCGGGGCCGCGCGTCGTGTTGTGGTGCACGCGCCATCCGACGAGGTGGTCGCGCGAGCCGTCGTCGCGGCGGAAGGGGATCGAGACCTCGAGCACGCGCCGAGGCGCGATGATCGTCTCGATGAGCCCGTCCTCGAGGCGGAGCCACTCGCCCGCGCGACGCACGCGCAGCTCGGCCGACTCGAGCGCCGGATCCTTGGCGGCCCGCGCGCCGCCGGACGTCGTCATAGCGGCCTGAGCCTAGGCCACTTGCCGATCTCGTCGAGCGAGGCGAGCGCCTGCGGCATGCGCTCCGGTGCGACGGGATGGCTGATGAGGTAGCCCTGCGCCTTCGCGCAGCCGAGGTCGGCGAGCGCGTGCAGTTGCTGCACGCTCTCCACGCCCTCGGCGACGACGTCGAGCGACAGCGAGCCCGCCATCGCGACGATGGTCTGCACGATGCTGCCGGCGTTCGCATCCTCGAGGATGCCGGCGACGAAGGTGCGGTCGATCTTGAGGCAGTGGATCGGGAACTTCTGGAGGAATGCGAGCGAGGAGTACCCGGTGCCGAAGTCGTCGATCGCGATGCGGACGCCGAGATCGGCGAGGCGCCGCAGCGTGGTGAGCGCCTGGGCGGGCTGGCTGATCATCACGCCCTCGGTGATCTCGATCCAGAGCTGGTCGGCGGGGATGCGCGCGCGCAGCAGCGCCTCGTTGACCACCGCCACGAAGTTGGGGTCGTGGAGCTGTCGGGGAGAGACGTTGACCGACATGGTCGCGCCGCGCTGGCACGCGCCCTGGGCGATCCACTCGCCGAGGTGCGTGAGCGCCTCGAGCAGCGCCCATGCGCCGATCGGCAGGATCGTGCCCGTCTCCTCGGCGATGGGGATGAACTCGGCGGGCGACACCGGGCGGCCGTCCTCGCGTTGCCAGCGCATGAGCGCCTCGAAGCCCACCACGTCGCCGAGTCGCACGTCGACGATCGGCTGGTGCACGAGGCGCAGCTCGCGCCGCTCCAGGGCCCGGTAGAGCGCGGTCTCGAGCTCGAGGCGGTGGGTGACGCTGCGCAGCATGGACTCGTCGAAGACGGCCACGCAGTTGCGCCCCGCCTCCTTGGCGCGGTACATCGCCGTGTCCGCGTGGCGCAGGAGGTCCTCCGCGGTGGTGGAGACGCCCGGCTGGTGGATCGCGACGCCGACGCTGGTGGAGACGAAGACGTCCCCCTGGCGCAGGGGGAGCGGCTCGCGGAACGCCTCGAGGACGTGGTCCGCGACCAGCATCGCGTCGCTCACCTCGCGGGCCTCCGCGTCGAGCACGACGAACTCGTCGCCGGAGATGCGCCCCACGATGCAGCGCGCCGGGAGCGCGACGCGCAGGCGCTGCGCGACCGCCATGAGCACGTCGTCGCCGACCTGGTGGCCGAGGCTGTCGTTGATGTTCTTGAAGCGGTCGACGTCGATGAAGAGGACGGCCGGCTTGCGGCCGTCCTCGTGGGCGCGCGCGAGCGCTCCCGCGACGTGCTCGAGCATGAGCAGCCGGTTGGACAGCCCCGTGAGCGCGTCCGTCTGCGCGGACGCGACGAGGCGCCGCTGGAGCTCGGCGTTGGCGCGCAGGGCGGCCCCCACCCGCAGCATCACGACCGCGGCGAGCACCGCGATCGACGTCGCGCGCACGACGCGGTCGGCCGTGCCGGCGGGGCTCGCGAGCGTGAGGACGACGACGGGCACGACGAGGGCCGCGGTCGTGAGCAGCACGCGTGCGCGCAGCGGGGTGCGGGTGCGCCCCGGCGCGGGAGAGGCGAGCGACGCCGCGGACGGATGGAGCACCGCGGCGGACGCGAGGAACAGCGAGAGCACCGACGGTGCGTACGCGAGGTGCGGGGCGACGTCGAGGCGCCCGGCGTCGGCCGCGGCGTACGCGAGGTCGCCGAGGATGGATGCGCCGATCGCGCCCGCGACGAGGCCGGCAGCCGCGCTCTGGCGCGCGTCGGAGAGGAGGAGCCAGGCGAGGACGAAGACGACGACCGCGCTGCCCGCGAGCGTGGCGCCCGCGACGGCGACGACGGCCACGTCGGCGGCGCCCACGCGCTCGCGCGGCTCGAGCAGTGCGATCCAGATGACGCACCACGCGCCGAGCGCGACGATGGCGGCGTCGGCGAGCACGTCGCCGGGGTCGCGCCCGAGCCGGCGGCGGATCGTCGCGACGAGTCCGCCGACGAGCACGACCTGCACGGCGAGGAACGCGATCGCCGCCGCGAGCGCCGCGCCGCCCGTCGCGTCGCCGTCGGAGCGCTCGTCGAGCACCTGGCCGACCGCGAGGCAGGCGACGAGCAGCGCGAGCGGCGCCACCACGCGCGGCCCCGGTCGGTGGATCGCGGCGCCGAGCGCGAGCGCCACGACGAGCTGGGCGATCGCCAGCGGGTAGGCCCAGCCGTGGCCGTCGGCCGGTGCGAGGACGAGGTGCACGACGACCACCGCGGCGCCCGCCGCTGCCGTGGCCCACGCCGCGCGCGCCATCGTCGCGGGTGCCGAGGCCACGAGGGACAAGGTTAGGGACGGGTGCCGCGTCGGCGCGGCGACGAGGGGTACCATCGTCGCGGGCGGAGGCTCGCGCGCGATGCGCGCGTCCACGAGGAGCCGACCCCATGCACGCCACATGTACGTGACGCGACACTCGCAGGTCGCGGACCGCGCCCTGCGCGACGCGCTGTGGACGTTGTACCGGCGTGCCTACGCGCCCGTCGCGGCCGAGTCGCCGACGCACGAGATGCTGGAGCGCGAGGAGTTCGACGCGCAGCTGCTCGAGCCGTCCAACCGCGCGTGGGTCGCGTGGGACGACCGGATGCCCGTGGCGATGACGCTCGTGTCGACCAACGTGCGGACCACGCGCTGGCTCAGCGAGGAGTACTTCGCGCGCCACTACCCGGAGCGCCACCGCGCCGGGCAGGTGCACTACATCGTGTGGGTCGTCGTGGACCCGGACGCGGACCCGCACGGCGCGAACCTCCTGCTCGCGCAGCAGGCGCTCGCGGTGGAGGCCAAGGAGGGCGCGCTGCTCGTCTTCGACGTGCCCGAGACGCACGAGCCCGGGGCGACCGAGGGCGCCGGGCGCGCCGCCGAGCTGCTGCTGCGGCTGGCGCGACTCGTCGGGACGGTCGACCTGTTGCCGCTCACGACGCAGCGCTACTACGCACTCGACTTCACCCGCGCGGCGCGCGACCACACCACGGAGACGCGGGTCCCGGCACGGCGGTAGCCTCGGGGGCGCCAATGAGCGTCTCCGTCGCCTCGGTGACCGTGGTCGTCCCCGGGAGCCACCTGATGGGCGGCCTGCTCGGCGAGCGCGACGAGCACCTGCGGCTCATCGAGCGGTCGTTCCCCGACACGTCGGTCCGCGTGCGCGGCAACGAGGTGTCGCTCTCGGGCCCCGACGCCCCCGTCGTGGGGCGGCTCGTCGAGGAGCTGGCGGGGTTGCTGCAGCGCGGCGAGCACGTGGATCTCGTGGTGGTCGGGCGCAGCATCGACATGGTGCGCGCCAACGAGCGACCGAGCGCGGTGCTGACCGGCGACGTCCTGCGCAGCCACGCCGGGCGCCCCGTGCGACCCAAGACCGCGGGCCAGAAGCGCTACGTGGACGCGATCCGCGACCACGTGGTGACGTTCGGCCTCGGGCCGGCGGGCACCGGCAAGAGTTGGCTCGCCGTCGCGATGGCCGTGCGCGCGCTCCAGGAGAAGTCGGTGCAGCGGATCATCCTCACCCGTCCCGCCGTGGAGGCGGGGGAGCGGCTCGGCTTCCTCCCCGGGGACCTCATGGCCAAGATCGACCCGTACCTGCGTCCGCTCTACGACGCGCTCCACGACATGCTCGGCCCGGACGGCGCGCAGCGCCTGTCCGAGCGGGGGGTGCTCGAGGTGGCGCCGCTCGCCTTCATGCGCGGGCGCACGCTCAACCAGAGCTTCGTCATCCTCGACGAGGCGCAGAACACGACACCCGAGCAGATGAAGATGTTCCTCACCCGCATCGGCTTCGGCTCGCGCGCCGTCGTGACGGGCGACCCGACGCAGGCGGACGTGCCCGGCGGCCGCAGCGGCCTCGCGGGCATCGAGCGCACCCTCGCCGGGATCGAGGGTCTCGCCTTCGTGCACCTCGACGGTCGGGACGTCGTGCGCCACCGCATCGTCGCCGAGATCGTCGCGGCATACGAGCGCGCCGGGTCGGGCGACGCGCCGGCCGCGCGTGCCTGACCCCCGGCCGACCCGCTCCCGACCCCGACGCGTGGGCGGCGACGGCGACCCGCACGACGTGGAGGTGCACTGCGTGGACGAGCAGGGCGACGTCGCCCTCGACCTCGCGCGGTGGCGGGCGCTCGCGCTCGCGGTGCTCGCCGAGGAGGGCGTGCGGGGCGACGCCCAGCTCGGGCTGACGTTCGTCGGCGAGCGCGCGATGGCGGAGCTCAACGCGGCGCACATGGGCCACGACGGCCCGACGGACGTGCTCGCGTTCCCCATGGACGTCGTCGACACGACGCGCACGCCGGGACCCGC
Organism: Actinomycetota bacterium; assembly: GCA_041158045.1. Lineage (GTDB taxonomy): Bacteria > Actinomycetota > Acidimicrobiia > Acidimicrobiales > Ilumatobacteraceae > CAXRBC01. Next base: position 29,322 of record JBEBCD010000036.1, read on the forward strand.
GACGCACTCCCGCACGCCCCAGCCGTCGCGACCCGACGAGACGGACCACCCGCTCCTGCTCGGCGACGTGGTCGTGTGCCCGTCCGTCGCGCGGGCCCAGGCCCCCGAGCACGCCGGCTCCGTCGACGACGAGATCGCGCTCCTCGTCGTGCACGGCGTGCTCCACGTGCTCGGCCACGACCACGACGCGTCGGACCGCGCGGCGCGCATGCACGCCCGCGAGCGCGCGTTGCTCGAGGCGCACCACTGGCGCGGGCCCGCGCCCGCCGACTTCCGCCACGTGCCGAGGGAGCCGTGACCGCCGTCGACTGGTGGCTCGTCGCCGCGGTGCTCGCGATCCTCGGCGTGCTCACGGTGCTCGCGCTCGCGGAGATGAGCCTCTCGCGGATCACCAAGCAGAAGGCGGAGGCGCTCGTCGCGGACGGCCACCGCTCGGCGACGTGGATGCTGCGGCTCGCCGCGGAGCCGACCCGCTGGGTCAACCCCCTGCTGCTCACGGTGAACATCCTCCAGACGGTGCAGGCGACGCTCACCGGCGTCGTGGCCGGGCGGCTCTTCGGCGCCGCCGGCGTCGCGATCGGCGTGGCCGCCAACGTGATCGTCTTCTTCGTCCTCGCCGAGGCCGTGCCCAAGACCTACGCGGTGCTGAACCCCGTGCGGGGGGCCGCCCTCACCGCGCGGGTCGTCCACGCCCTGGTCGGCTTCTGGCCGCTGCGACTCGCGTCCAACGGCCTGATCCGCCTCACCAACGCGATCGTCCGCGGCAAGGGCCTCGCGGAGGGGCCGTTCCTCAACGAGCAGGAGTTCCTCGGCCTCGTCGAGGCGGCGGCCAAGGACAGCGTCATCGAGCACGAGGAGCGCGAGCTCATCGAGTCGGTCATCGAGTTCGGCGACACGGTCGTGCGCGAGATCATGGTGCCGCGGCCCGACATGGTCGTGATCGAGGACGACCTCGACGTGACTCGCGCGCTCGACGTGGCGGTGCAGCACCGCGTGAGCCGTCTGCCCGTGATGCGCGCCGACGACGACGAGCGCGACGACCTCGTGGGGATGGTGTACACCAAGGACCTCATCGCGCTGGAGCGCACGGCCCGGGGCGGGGACTCGGTGCGGGCGCACCTGCGCGACGTCGAGGTGGTGCCCGAGACGAGCCTCGTGTCGGACCTCATGCGCCGGATGCAGGGGGAGAAGTTCCACCTCGCGCTCGTCGCCGACGAGTACGGCACCATCTGCGGCCTCGTGACGCTCGAGGACTGCCTCGAGGAGCTGGTGGGGGAGATCGTCGACGAGCACGACGAGGACGACACGTCCGTGCGCGTGGTCGACGGGGGCCTGCTGGTGACCGGATCGACGTCGATCGACCGGCTCAACGAGGCGCTCGCGCCGCTCGGCGGCGAGGTCGCGGAGCCGACCCACGACACGGTCGGGGGGCTCGTCTTCGGCGAGCTCGGGCACGTGCCCGAGACCGGCGAGGCCGTCGTGCGGGACGGGTGGCGATTCGTCGTCGAGCAGATGGACGGGCGGCGCATCCAGTTGGTCCGCGTGCGCCGGTCCGCGTAGGGTCGCGCGCGTGGACGTCTCGCTGCGCGGCAAGGTCGCCCTCGTCACGGGCGCATCGCGCGGCATCGGCAAGGCGATCGCGACGACCTTCGCGGCCGCCGGTGCCCGCGTGATGCTCACCTCCCGCAAGGAGGACGCGCTCGCCGCGGCCGCGCGCGAGATCGACGGCGAGACGGCGATCCACGCGGCGAACGCCGGGGACCCCGCGGCGGCGGTCGACTGCGTCCGCGCGACGATCGAACGCTTCGGCGCCCTCGACGTGCTCGTGAACAACGCGGCGACCAACCCGTACTTCGGACCGACGCTCGAGGTGGACGAGGGCCGCTACGACAAGACGTTCCAGGTCAACCTGCGCGGCCCGCTCTTCTGGGCCAAGGCGGCGTGGGACGCGTGGATGAAGGACCACCCCGGGGTGATCGTCAACATCGCGTCGGTCGGGGGGCTGCGCGCCGAGTACGGGCTCGGCGTCTACAACGTGACGAAGGCCGGCCTCATCCACCTCACGCGCCAACTCGCGGGGGAGCTCGGCCCGACCCGCGTGGTGGGGATCGCACCGGGCCTGGTGCGCACCGACTTCGCCCGCGTGCTCGTCGACAACGTGGGCGACGCGCTCGCGGCGTCGCTGCCGACCCGGCGGATCGGCGAGCCGCAGGACGTGGCCAACCTCGTGACGTTCCTCTGCTCCGAGCGCGCCTCGTGGATCACCGGCGAGACCTACGTGATCGACGGCGGCGCGGGGGTGCGCTCCGGCGCGATGTAGTCAGGCGGTGGCGCCGACGCCGGCGTCCCGCAGCAGCGTGCGCGCGCCCGCCGCGAGCGCCACCGAGATCGTGGCCGCCGAGACGAGGTACGTGGCGCGCAGGCCGAAGCGGTGGGCGACGAGGCCGCCGAGCACCGCGCCGAGGGCCATCGTGCCGGTGCCGAGGAAGCGGTACACCGAGTTGACCCGACCGAAGAGCTCGGGCGGGATGAGCCGCTGGCGGAGGCTCACCGTGACGACGTTCCACACCGTGCCCGCCACCGACATGACGACTCCCGACGCGGCGACCGCCGCGACCCGCGGGAGGAGGCCCGGCACGGCGTCGGCGGCGGCGAAGATCGCGTAGGCGGCGACGATCGCGGGGCCCGCGCCGAGTCGGCGGGCGACGCGCTCGCCGAGCAGGCCGCCCGCGACCGATCCGAGCGCCATGGCCGAGAGCAGCAGCCCGAATCCGCGCGGGCCGAGCCCGAGCTCCTCCGACGCGTACTTGACGAACACCGAGGCACCGAACGTGTGGCACATGTTGGCCACGCCGAGCATCAGCGCGAGCGTGCGCAGCAGCCGGTGCCGGCGCAGCCACCCGAGCCCCTCGCGGAGCTCGCGGCGGAAGCGGCCGGGAGCCGGCGCGGGCGTCGCCTCGGCGTCGGCCGGCGCGACGGTGCCGCGCTCGACGGCGGGTGCCGCGATCGTGCGCACGCCGGCGAGCAACGCGGCTGACGCGAGCAGCGCGAGCGCATTGACCCCGAAGGGCGCGGCCGCGACGGCGGCGAAGAGCCATGCGCCGAGCGGGAGGCCGAGGAAGGAATTGGTCACGATCTCGACGGCGTAGAGGCGGCCGTTGGCGCGCTCGAGCAGCTCGGGCGGCACGACGGAGGGAAGGAAGGCCTGCGCCGCCATGTCGACGACGACCTCGCAGGCGCCGATGGCGAGCGAGCACGCGAGGAGGAGCGGCATGCCGAGCGTCCCGGTCCAGGTGGCGAGTGCGATGACGGCGAAGACCGCGCACCGACCGAGGTTGGCGCGCACCATCGCCGCGCGCCGGTCCCAGCGGTCGAGCCAGACGCCGGCGGGCAGCGAGAGCACGAGCCACGGCAGCGTCGCGGCGAAGGTCACGAGCGCGATGAGGCGCGCGTCGCGCGTGAGGGAGAGCGCGAGGAGCGGGCCGGCCGACGCCGTGATCCCGTCACCGAGGTTGGACACCGTGCTCGCGGCGAAGAGCCGCGCGTAGGAGCGGGGGAGTCGCGTCACCGTGCGACCCCGTCGCCCGCGCCGGGCGCGCCGAGCTCGGCGCGCCGGGGCTTGCCGAGCGCCGTGCGCGGGATCGCGACCGCGATCTCGAGGCGCCGCGGCACGGCGTAGGAGGGCAGCGTGCGCTCGGCGTGCGCGCGCAGCGCGGCGAGCGTCGGGGCGGCGCCCGGCGCCGGCACCACCCACGCGGTCACGACGGCGCCCCACTCGGGGTCGGGCATGCCGCGCACGGCGATGTCGGCGACGTCGGGATGGTCGGCGAGCGCGCGCTCCACCGCGTCGGGCCACACGTTGTTGCCGCCCGTCACGATGAGGTCGTCGCGCCGACCGAGGACGTGCAGGCGGTCGCCGCGCCACTCCCCGAGGTCGCCCGTCGCGAGCCAGCCCTCGGCGTCGCGCACCGGGCTCCCGTCGCGCAGGCGCGTCGCGACCATGGCGCCGCGGAGCAGGATCTCGCCGTCGCGCAGCCGCACGTCGACGCCCGGCAGCGGCACCCCGTCGTAGACGACGCCCCCGCACGACTCGGTGAGGCCGTACGTGCGCACCACCCGCCCCGGCAGGTCGCCCGCGGCGGCCGCGCCGCCGACGAGGACGACGCGCCATCGCGTCGTGTCGACCCGCGCGGCGAGGACGGGCACGAGCGACACGTGCGTCGCGCCCCCGTGCCCGGCGGCGTCGATCGATGCGGGCTCCGCGCGCGGCACGAGGGTGAGGCGCGCTCCCGCGGCGCGGGCTCGCAGCAGCACGTTGAGCCCGCCGATGTGACTGCACGGGAGGCAGCCGTACCAGTGGTCGCTCGGCCCGCTCGGCACGACGGCCGACGACGCCGCCACGGCGGCGTCCAGTCCCGCGCGGGAATGCACGACGAGCCGGGGCGTGCCGCCCGTGCCGCTGGTCGCGACGACGACGGCGTCGCCCGGCTCGACCGGCCGCGCGTCGGCGAGGGGCTGCTCGCCGTCGGGACCGACCACGGCGGCGGAGCGGGCGCCGAGCGCGGTGCGCCGTCGCTCCGCGTGCGGGAGCCGCTGGTCGAGGACGAGCACGGCGTCGCCCGCATCCCATGCGCGCGCGACGGCGTCGCGCAGCGCCCCGCCGTTGGGCAGGTCGACCGCGAGGAGTCGGGGCACTCGCGCCACGCTACGGCGCGACTACGGTCGCAGCGTGACGACGCCCGCGACGTGGATCGCCGGTGCGCGTCCGCGCACGCTCCCGGCGGCGATCGTGCCGGTCGCCGTCGGCGTGGCGGCGGCGTGGCGCGAGGGCGATCCCGCGGCGGCGCACGGGGGCGCGGATGCCGCGGCGTGGGGCCGCGCGGCGCTCGCGCTCGGCGTGAGCCTCGCACTGCAGGTGGGCGTCAACTACGCCAACGACCACGCCGACGGGGTGCGGGGCACCGACGCGGCGCGCGTCGGTCCCGTGCGGCTCGTCGGCTCGGGGCTCGCGTCGCCCGCCGCGGTGCGCCGCGCGGCGATCCTCGCGCTCGGGGTCGGCGTCGCGTGCGGCGCGGTGCTCAGCGCGCTCACGAGCTGGTGGCTCGTCGCGGTCGGCGTGGTGGCGGTCGCGGCGGCCTGGACCTACACGGGTGGGCCGCGCCCCTACGGGTACGTGGGGCTCGGGGAGGCGTTCGTGTTCGCGTTCTTCGGCCTCGTCGCGACGGTCGGCACGTCGTACGCCGTGGGTGACGTGCGCGGCGCCGCGGCGTGGTGGGGCGGCACCGCGGTCGGCGCATGGGCGTGCGCACTGCTCGCGGTCAACAACGCGCGGGATCGTGCGACCGACGAGGCGGCGGGCAAGCGGACGCTCGCGGTGCGCCTCGGTGACCGGGGCGCGCGCGGGTGGTACGTCGCCCTGCTGCTCGCCGGCTTCGCAGGGGTCGCCGTCGTCGGGACGATCGTGCCGACCGCGCTGCTCGGACTGCTCGCGCTCCCGCTCGCGGTCGGCCCGGTGCGCACCGTCCTGGGCGGCGCGAGCGGCCCGCGGCTCGTCGACGCCCTCGGGGCCACCGCGCGGGTGCACCTCGTGGGCGGACTGCTCCTCGCGGCGGGGATCGCGCTCGGCTGAGTCAGCGCCCGACGTGGTCGGCGACGAGCGCGGCGACGAGGCGGGGCGCCTCCACGGCGACGGCGTGGCCGAGCCCGTCGAGCACCTCGAGGCGCGCCGAGGGCACGGCCGCGGCCATGCGGCGCGCGATCGCGACGAACTTGTCGTCCCGCGCACCGGCGACGACGAGCGTGGGGACGCCGAGCTCGCCGAGACGGGGCCAGAGGTCGGGCTGTGCGCCGGCGCCGAGACGGCGCAGCGCGGCGGCGAGACCCGTCGCGCCGTGGGCGGCCCGGCGGTCGGAGGCCCGCGCGTCCGCGGCGTCGAGGCCGGCGAACATCGGCCGTGCGAGCCACTCGTCGACGAATGCGGACACCCCGATCGCGGCGATGCGCGCGGCGAGCGCCTCGTCCTCGGCGCACCGCGCGGCGCGGGCCGCCCCGCCCTCGATGCCGGCGGTGCCGGAGAGGAGCGCGAGCGACGCCACCCGCGCCGGCCGTCGGAGCGCGAGACCGAGCGCGAGTCGCGCGCCCATGCTGTAGCCCACCCACGCGCACGCGACGTCCGACCCCCTCGCGGCGGGCACCTCGCGCGCGACGGCATCGTCGAGCGCGTCGAGCGCGTCGTCCCACGTACCGGGGTCCGTCGCGCCGGGACCGTGGCCCGGGAGCCACGGCGCGACGCACCGCACCCCGCGCGCCTCGAGGTCGGCCCGCACGTCGTCCCACGCCGACGGTGTCTGGGTGAAGCCGTGCAGCAGCACGACGTGCGTCACCCGGCGGTCCAGGGCCATGCGCGCCCACGCTAGGGGTGCGACGATGGGGCCCGTGGGTGGGGCGCCGGGCGACGTCGCGGTGACGATGTCGGCGACGCTCGTCGACGAGTGGATCGCCCGCGGCGCGCGCCACGCCGTCCTGTCCCCCGGGTCGCGGTCGACGCCGATCGCCCTCGCGCTCGCCGACGCCGCGGACCGCGGCGCGCTGCGCCTGCACGTGGTGCACGACGAGCGCAGCGCGGCGTTCGTCGCGCTCGGCACCGCGGTCGCGACCGGCGGCGCCGCGATCCTCGCCTGCACCTCGGGCACGGCGGCGGCCGAGTACCTCCCCGCGGTCGTCGAGGCGAGCCACGCAGCGGTGCCGATGATCGTGTGCACGGCGGACCGGCCCCCCGAGCTCCAGGGCGTCGGCGCGCCGCAGACCATCGACCAGCGCGCCCTCTACGGCACCTTCGCCCGCGCGTGGCTGTCGGCGGGCGTCGCCGACGCGGCGGGTCGCGGCACTTGGCGGGGGCTCGCGGGGTCGGCGTGGGAGGCGGCGCACGGCGCGACCCCGGGGCCGGTGCAGGTCAACCTCCCGTATCGCGAGCCCCTCGTCGGCACCGCGGGTGACCTCCCGCCCCGCGGCGGCGCACCCGCCGCCGCACCGCGGCCGGTCGCGACCGCGCGGGACCTGCGGCGCGCGGCGGCGCTGCTCGCGGGTGCGCGCGGCGTGATCGTCGCGGGCGCGGGCGTGGCGCGGGACGACGCGACGGCGTCCGCCCTCGGCGACGTGGCCCGGGCGCTCGGCTGGCCCGTGCTCGCCGACCCCCGGGGCGGCATGCGCACCGACGAGCCGTGGGTCGTCGGTGCGTCGGACGCGCTCGTGCGCGACGCGGAGCTCGCGGAGCGGCTGCGGCCGCGGGCGGTGCTGCGCATCGGCACGCCCCCCGTGTCGAAGGTGGTGGGGCAGTGGCTCGCGGCGACCGAGGCGCCCCAGGTCGTCCTCACGGCGACGCCGGTGCTCGTCGACCCGGACCGACGCGCGACCCTGCACCTCGCGGGGGACGTGGCTGCCGCGCTGCGCGGGATCGCCGGCCTCGTGCGGCTGCGCACGGTGCCGGCGGCCGACGAGTGGGTGGACGGGTGGCGGGCCGCCGAGGCGGCGGCGCGCGGGGTGCTCGCCCGGATGCTCGACGACGAGACGTCGCTCTCGGAGCCGGGCGCGGCGCGGGCGGCACTCGCGGCCGTGCCCGAGGGGGGCTGGCTCGTCGCGTCGAGCTCGATGCCGGTGCGCGACGTCGAGTGGTACGGGGCTCCGCGGCGGGGCGCGAGCGTCCACGCGAACCGCGGCGTCAACGGCATCGACGGTGTGACGAGCACGGCCGTCGGCGTGGCGCTCGGTGCGGATCGGCCCGTCGTGCTCGTCACCGGTGACCTCGCCTTCGTGCACGACGCGAACGGCATGTGGGACCTCGCCGCGCGCGGCGCCGACGTGCGGATCGTCGTGATCGACAACGGCGGGGGCGGGATCTTCGAGTTCCTTCCCCAGGCACGCGAGCTGCCCCGCGCACGGTTCGAGCGGCTCTTCGGCACGCCGCACGCGACGGACCTCCCCGGCCTCGCGCGCGCCCACGGGCTCCCCGTGCGCACGGCCTCGACGACGCGGGCGCTGCGCGAGGCGCTCGCGGCACCCGGGCCGTCCGTCGTGCACGTGGCGACCGACCGCGTGGCCAACGTGGCGCGACACGACGAGATCCATCGCGAGATCGCGGCGGCCGTGCGCGCCGCCGCCGGGGATCGGGCGCGCCCGTCGGGCGGCTAGGGCCGGACGATCGCGGCGAGCATCGCCTGGAACTTGGCTCGCGTCTCGGCGAGCTCCGCGTGCGGATCGGAGTCCGCGACGATCCCACCGCCGGCGAAGAGGCGCGCCTCGCGGCGGTCGTCGGAGAGCTCGGCGCAGCGGATCGTGACCGCGAACGCGCCCTGACCGCGGCCGTCCACCCAGCCGACGGCACCGCCGTAGCGCCCGCGCGGACGCGACTCGAGCCGGGCGATGAGGCGCAGCGCCGCCTCCCGCGGGCTGCCGCCGAGCGCAGGGGTGGGGCAGAGGGCGATCGCGAGGTCGACGACCGGCGCGGGCGGATCGGAGAGCACGCCGGCGACGCGGGTGCCGAGGTGCTGCACGTTGGCCACCGTCACGATGCTGGGCTCGGGCTCCCAATCGAGGTACGAGCACCACGGCAGGAGCGTGTCGTGGACCATCTCGATGACGACGCGGTGCTCGATCTGGTCCTTGGTGCTCGCGACGAGCTCGCGGGCGAGGCGCGCGTCGGTGTCCGGGTCGCCGGTGCGCGGCGCCGTGCCGGCGAGGGGGTGGCTCGCCACGTCGCGGCCGAAGACCGAGACGAGCAGCTCGGGGGAGGCGCCGACGAGGCCGTCGACGCTGTAGCGGTGGCTCGTGGCGAAGGCGGCGCGCAGCCGCCGGAGGACCGCATGGACGTCGATGGCCGCGCTCGCGCGCACGACGACGTCGCGGGCGACCACGACCTTGGCGAGTCGCCCCGCACGCACCTCGTCGCGGGCCGCGGCGACGGCGGCGAGGTAGTCGGCCACGGGGGTGCCGGGCGCGACCGAGTACCGCGCGTCGAGCGCATCGCCCGTCGCGGCGTCGGCCGGCGCGACGGCCTCCGCGGCGAGCCGCTCGAGGTCGGGGTCCTCGCCGATCGCGGTGATCCAGCGCGTGCCGTCCGGTGCGGTGCCGACGACGCAGGCGGGCACTGCGAGGGTGCCCGACGCGGGGTCGGCGAAGGGCAACGCCCCGATGGCGACGGGCCCCGCCACCGCGTGGCCGATGCCGTCGTCGTGGCGCAGCGCCGCGAGCCAGGCCGTCGCGGAGGCGGCGGGGACGCGCGCGGCGATGCCCCGCCCGGCGACGCCCACCCCCTCGCGCACGAAGAGCGCGCCGTCGCCGCGCGCGACGTCCTCGAGCGCGGGCGTCGCGTCGGTGACCGCGGCGAGGGGGCGGGTGACCGCCCTCACCGCGTCGCCACCAGGAGCTGCGTGAGCCCGCCCGAGAGCCGCAGGTGCCGCGCGTCGGCGAAGCCGGCGGTGCGCGCCATCGCGACCAGCGCGGTCGGCTCGGGCAGGTAGGCCACGCTGCGCGGGAGGTAGCGGTAGGCGGCGCCGTCGGAGAGCAGGCGGCCGATGAGGGGTACGGCCCGGCCGAACCAGACGGCGTGCGCGATCCGCACGACCGCGAGGCGGGGGACGCCCACGTCGAGCAGCGCGATGCGGCCGCCGGGGCGCACCACGCGCGCGAGCTCGGCGAAGAACGGGGGGAGCGATTCGAGGTTGCGCAGCGCGAAGCCGCAGGTGACCCCGTCGGCCGATGCGTCGCCGACGGGCAGGCGCAGCACGTCGGCTTGTGCACGCGGCGCCCCGCTCGTGTCGTGCCGCAGCATCCCCATCGACATGTCGACCGACACGGGGCGCAGCCCGGCGCGCGCCAGCTCGGTGCAGAGGTCGCCGGTGCCGCTCGCGAGGTCGAGCACGGTGGCACCGGGACGCAGGCCGAGCTCGCGCACCGCGCGGCGTCGCCACCGCACGTCCAGCCGGAAGGTCATCAGGCGGTTGATCGCGTCGTAGCGCGGCGCGATCGCGTCGAACATGTCGCGGACCGCCGCGACCTTGGCCGCGCCCCGCGGCAGGTCGGCGAGCCGCTCCGCACCGCTGCGGCCGCCGTCTCCCGTCGCCACGGCGATCAGGCTACGACGGGGTGCGGCTGGCATGATTGCCGTGCCGCGATGATCGATTTCACCTTCCCGCCCGAGATCGACGCGGTGCGCCTGCGCGTCCGCGAGTTCGTCGATGCGGAGATCCGCCCCGCGTGGGAGGCGACCGACGGCGACGACCGCCGCGAGGTCGTGCGCACCATCGTCCGGCTACGCGCCCGCGCCCGCGAGGAGTGGCGGCTGTGGCTGCCCCACATGCCGGTCGAGTGGGGAGGGATGGGGCTCGGGCCGACCGCGATGGCCGCCGTGTCCGCGGAGGCGGCCAAGGTCCCGATCGGTCCGTACGTGCTCAATGCGCAGGCCCCCGACGAGGGCAACCAGCACACGCTCCTGCACTGGGGGACCCCCGAGCAGCACGAGCGCTACCTGCGCCCGTCGTGCGAGGGCACGGTGCGCAGCTGCTTCGCGATGACGGAGCCCGAGGTGGCGGGCAGCGACCCGACGCTCATCCGCACCCGGGCCTACCGCGACGGCGACGAGTGGGTGCTGAACGGCCACAAGTGGTTCATCAGCGGCGCCCGCGGCGCGGCCTTCGCCCTCGTGATCGCCCGCACGGAGGAGGCGCCCGAGGTGCCGCAGGCCGCGAACACCTGCTTCATCGTCGACCTGCCGGCCGAGGGCCTCGAGATCGTGCGCGACATCGAGACGATGTCGGGGAGCCACAACCACTGCGAGCTGCTGCTCCGCGACGTGCGCGTGCCCGCGGCCAACATGCTGGGCGGCCGGGGGCAGGGGCACCAGCTGGGCCAGTACCGCCTGGGGCCGGCGCGCCTCGCGCACTGCATGCGCTGGATCGGTCAGGCGGAGACCGCGCTCGACATGATGGTGGGCCGCTCGCTGGACCGGTACTCGCACGGATCGCTCCTCGCCGAGAAGCAGGGGATCCAGTGGCTCATCGCGGACTCGGCCATGGAGCTGTACCAGTGCAAGCTGATGGTCCTCCACGCGGCGTACCGGATCGAGCGCGGCCTCCCGTTCACCTCGGAGGTGTCGATGGCCAAGCACTTCGTGGCGAACAGCCTGTGGCGGATCGTCGACCGCGCGATCCAGGTGCACGGGGCGCTCGGCTACTCGACCGACACGCCGCTCGCGGCGATGCTGCAGCAGGCACGGTGGAGCCGCTTCGCCGACGGGGCCGACGAGATCCACCAGATGCGCATCGCGCAGCGCACGATCGCCGCCTGGAAGGATCACGGCAGCACGCGCGCCGCGACGGGCGACCTGCCGATCTGACGCGCGCGGACCCGACCGACCGACCGACCGACCGACGAAGGAGCCAGCCATGACGACCTCCCCGCACGTGATCTTCGGCGTCTTCATGCCGCAGGGCTGGAAGATGGAGCTGGCGGGCATCCGCGACGATCAGGAGAAGTGGGCGCGTGCGGTCGAGATCGCGCAGCACGCCGAGCGGCTCGGCTTCGACTCCATCTGGGTGTACGACCACTTCCACAACGTCCCCAAGCCCGCGCACGAGGCCGTCTTCGAGTGCTGGACGACCATGGCCGCCATCAGCCAGCGCACGACGCGGATCCGCCTCGGGCAGATGGTGGGGTGCAACATGTACCGCGAGCCCGCCCTGCTCGCGAAGATCACCTCGACCATCGACGTGATGTCGGGCGGTCGGCTCGACTGGGGGATCGGTGCCGGCTGGTACGAGAACGAGTGCCGCGGCTACGGCTACGAGTTCCCCGTACCGAAGGTCCGCATCGCGATGCTGCGCGAGTGCGTGGAGATCGTGACCTCGATGTGGACGCAGGCCGAGACGACCTACGCGGGGGCGCACTACACGCTGCACCGCGGCAACTGCGACCCCAAGCCGGTGCAGCGGCCGCGCCCGCCCATCTGGATCGGCGGCGGGGGCGAGCAGCTCACGCTGCGGGTCGTCGCGCGCCACGCGGACTTCGCCAACTTCGGCGGCACGCCCGAGGACTTCCTGCGCAAGAAGGAGATCCTCCGCGGACACTGCGAGGCGGTCGGGCGCGATCCCTCGGAGATCCGCCTCACGTGGTCGCCCGACGTCTTCATCCGCGGGACGGCGGCCGAGATGGAGCGGGCGGGCTCGCGGAGCCTCTGGGGCCACGACCTCGACAAGTGGCGCTCGCAGCACCTCGTCGGCACGCCGGCGGAGGTGCGGTCCAAGATCGCCCGCTACGTGGAGATGGGGTGCAGCGGCTTCGTCCCGTGGTGCGCCGACTACCCCGAGACCGAGACGATGGAGCACCTCGCCGAGATCATGCGGGAGTACCGCTAGCCGCCGAAGTACGTGCGGAAGACGAGCTCCGCCACGCACGAGGGCTTGGCGGCACCCTCGCACTCGAAGGTCGCCTCGATCGTGGTCTGCACGCCGCCCGCGACCTCCTCCACCGCGAGCAGCTTGGCCCCCACGCGCAGGCGCGACCCGACCGGCACCGGCGAGGGGAAGCGCACGCGGTTGGCCCCGTAGTTGACCCCCATCACCGCGCCGGTGACGGTGTAGACCTGCGGCAGGAGCATCGGTCCGAGCGACAGCGTGAGGTAGCCGTGCGCGATCGGCCCGCCGAACGGCCCGGCCTTGGCGCGCTCGACGTCGACGTGGATCCACTGGTGGTCGCCGGTCGCGTCCGCGAACGTGTCGACCATCCCCTGCGTGATCGTCACCCAGTCGGACCAGCCGAGGTGCGACCCGACGCGCGCGAGGAGCCCGGCCTTGCCGTCGATGATCGTCGGTGGCACGGGGAGATCCTGCCAGACGCGGGGCCGGGGCGGGTCGGCGACGCCTAGCGGAACCAGACGCGCTGGTGGGCGCGGCTCTGCGGGTGGAGCAGGAGCGCGCACAGCGCCGCGTCGAAGACCAGGCCGAGCGTGCCGCCCCCCGAGAGGCGTTGGTACTGGCCGAGCCCCGTCCCGGCGAGCACCCACCATCGCAGTGGGAAGACGCCGACCGCGAGCGCCACGGCGATGCGCCACCCGAGACGGCGGTCGTTGGCCATGAGGATGCCGGCGAGGGCGTGGGTGCCCACGAACGCGGCGCCGAGCGCCCACCCGACGGGACCGCCCGGGCGCACGTCGCGCACCCAGCCGATCCAGTCGCGACCATCGACGAGCGAGACCGCGCCGAAGAACGCGGTGAAGTAGAGCAGCCAGGTCGAGATCTGGAGCGTCTGCGGCTGCATGCGGTCGAACCATCTGCGCCAGTCGATGCCCCACGCGCCCGCCACGCCACGAGTCTGGCAGGCGTGGCCGTAGTGTCGCGGCATGCGCAGCGGTTTCGTGGCGCTCGTCGGGCGCCCCAACGTCGGCAAGTCGTCGCTCGCCAACGCAATCTGCGGCACCAAGGTCACGATCGTCTCGCCGGTCCCGCAGACGACGCGTCGGCGCGTGCGCGGCGTGCTGCACCGGCCCGATGCGCAGGTCGTCCTCGTCGACACGCCCGGGCTGCACGACGCCCGCACCGCGTTGGGGCGCGCGGCCAACGACGCGGCGCGCGAGGCCGCTGCGGATGTGGACCTCGCGTGCTTGGTGCTCGACGCGACCGCGGGCTGGACGCCCGCCGACGAGGCCGTGGCCCGCGGCTGCGACATGGCGCGCACGGTGATCGTGGTCAACAAGGCCGACGCGGCGGGCGCCGCCGCGGTCGGCGCGTGCCTCGCGGCCACCGCATCGCTCGGCGCCGCGGCGTGGCACCCGGTGTCGGCCCGCACGGGGGAGGGCGTCGCCGCGCTCGTCTCGACGCTGGTCGCTGCGATGCCCGAGGGGCCGCCGCTCTACCCCGAGGGGACGATCCGCGAGACCGACGACGACGAGTGGGTGGCCGAGCTGGTCCGCGAGGAGCTCATGCGCCGCACCCGCGAGGAGGTGCCGCACTCGATCGCCACCCGTGTGGTCGAGCGCGACGGGCGGATCGTGCGCTGCGAGATCGTCGTGGAGCGCGAGAGCCAGAAGGGCATCGTGATCGGGGCCGGGGGTGCGATGCTCGCGGCCGTGCGCGCGGCGGTGGCCCCGTCGCTGCCCGCGGGGACGCGCCTCGAGCTGCAGGTGCGGGTGGTGCGCAACTGGCAGCGCGACGAGGACCAGGTCGCCCGACTGGTGGAGTGACGGCGCGGCCCCGCGCCGGCGCCGACCGGCGCGGTCAGCCCAGCAGGCGCGAGTAGTCGTCGTACGACACGGGGGTGCCCGCCGGCGCGAGGCTGCCGTTGCCGCGGGGCACGGCGATCGGCGTGCCCGACTCCGCCACGACGACCTGGCCGATGCCGGGGCGGCGCGTGAGCGTGAGCACCAGCTGCGCGATCGCGAGGCGCTGGTCGACGGGCGTGAGCGCCTCGAGGAACGCGCGGTCGACGTCGAGCGTGGCGACGCCGCGCGCGACGGAGAGGTCGACGACGAGCGTCGCGGGCACGGCGCTGCGCAGGCCGACGCCGGAGTCGCCGGGAGGCGGTCCCGCGACGAGGGCGGCGAGCACCTGCGTCTCGGTCGCCGGGCTCACGAGCTCGGCGATCGTCTCGACGATGCGGTCGCCCGCGACGAAGTGCAGCGTGGCGAGCTCCGCGACGATCTCGGGCTCGCCGTCGGGCGGCCCGGGCGGCACGGAGGTGTCCGCCGGTGCGACCGAGGTGGAGCTCGACGTGGTCGTCGTCTCGGCGAGCCCGTAGGGCACCTCGGCGGCCGGCACGGTCTCGACGACGCCCTCGGAGGGCACGCCACATCCGACGAGTCCCGCGATCGCGGCGAGCGACGCCGCGGCGCGGACCGCGCGCCCCGTGCGGCGTCGGGGCGTGCGGGGGCGCCGTCCGTAGGTCCGACCGGTCGTCACGAGGCGCCCTCGCGGTCGTCGGGTCGCATCGCCTCGCGCGCGAGCCGAACGACGAATCGTGCACCGCCGCCCGGCGTGCTCTCGACGGTCGCGTCGCCGCCGAGGGCCCGCGCGTGCTGGGCCACGATGGCGAGGCCGAGGCCGCTGCCCACGGAGTTGCGCGCCGCGGTGCCGCGGGCGAAGCGCTCGAAGATGCGCTCGCGCTCGCTCGCCGCGACGCCCGCACCCGCGTCCTCCACCTCGAGGCGCAGCCACGCGTCGTCGCCGGCGATTCGCACGACGGTGGCGCCCCCGGCGTGGTCGCGCGCGTTCTCCAGCAGGTTGACCACGATGCGCTCGATGCGCGCGCGGTCGACGCCGACGAGGTCGTCGGTCGCGCCGACCTCGATCGGCACGTCGGCGAAGCCGCGGGCGCCCGCGATGCGCCGCACGAGGTCCCCGAGCCGCAGCGTCTCCACCCGGCGCGCCCGGGGCTCGAGCACGTCGCCCGCGTCGAGCCGCGAAAGCTCGAGGAGGTCCGACACCGTGCGGTCGAAGCGCCGGACCTGGCGGCCGAGGATCTCGAGCGCCTGGCGGTTGCGCTCGCTCAGCTCGTCGCGGCGCGTCTCGAGCACCTCGACCGCGGCGATGAGGGCGGTCACGGGGGAGCGCAGCTCGTGGCTCACGTCGCTGGCGAACCTCACCTCGCGCTCGATGCGGGAGCGCACCGCGTCGACCATGTCGTTGAACGACCGGGCGAGGCGCGCGAGCTCGGGGTCGCGCTCGTCCTCGAGGCGGGTGTCGAGTCCACCCGAGGCGATCTCGCCCGCGGCGGATGCGACGCGACGGAGCGGGCCGAGGACCCCTCGGCTCATGGTGAAGCCGAGCAGCCCCGCGGCGACCGTGATGAGGGTGACGCCGACCGAGAGCGTCGTGGCGATCGTCGCGAGCGTCGTGCGGACCGAGTCGAGCGGGAACGCCTCGAAGTAGTGGGCGCGGGGCGCGGCGATCGTGACGCCCACCGCCTCGTAGGGCGCGCCGTCGAACACGAAGCGCTGGCGACCGGTGGCGCCCGCGAGCACCGCGTCGAGGAGCTCCCGCGGCAGGTTGGACTGCGTGAAGCGCAGTGGCTCCTGTGCGTAGAAGGTGTCGTCGGCCGCGAGGTGGAGCACGGCGAAGCCGCCTCGCTCGGTGCGGATGTTGGTCACCAGGTCACCGACGGCGTCGGGGTCGCTCGCGACGATCGTCCGCACGAGCTGCGCGTTGTTGTACGCCTGGCGGGACGCCGCCTCGGTGCGCTGCGCCAGGAGGTACGAGCGCGTCGACGCGTAGGTCACGATGCCGAGCGTGAGCGCGCCGGCGAACGCCGCGAGCGCGAACGAGAGCGTGACGCGGCCGCGGAGGCCGCGGACCGGTGCGGTCCGCCGCGGGCTCGGGGACATGGCCACAGCCTCGCGGCGGTCCGCACCGACCGCACCCGCGTGCGCGGAGCGCACGACATACCCCACCGGCGGGGGCCGAGGGGGAGCACGACCCCCGCCGGTGACCGTCCCGATCGTCCCAGGCGCGTGTGAAGGATCGAGGAGGGTTGTGTGCGATTCCGGTAACGATCCGCGGGGCGGGCGCGTCGGCCCCGGGAGGCCCGCGCGGCCCCGCGGGCAGACTGGGCGCCGTGCAGACCCTCCTGTTCATCGAGGACGACGAGCACATCCGGGTCGCGCTGCGCCTCGCGCTCGAGGACGAGGGCTGGCTCGTGCGGGAGGCGCCGACCGCGGCGATCGGCCTCGAGATGTTCGACCAGCAGGCCCCCGACCTCGTGCTCCTCGACCTGCGGCTGCCCGACGTGAGCGGCTTCGAGGTGTGCCGCACGCTGCGTGCGCGGAGCGTCGTGCCGATCATCATCGTCTCGGCGCAGACCGACACGCACGACCTCGTCGCGGGGCTCGAGGCGGGCGCCGACGACTACGTGACCAAGCCGGTCAATGCCAAGGAGCTGGCCGCCCGCATCCGCGCCGCGCTGCGGCGCACGCAGCTGCTCGCGGCGCAGGAGGCCGGCTCGGTGCGCCGCGTGGGCGAGGTCGAGATGGACGACGCACTCGGCGTGGTGCGCAGGGCGGGTCGCGAGCTCGCGCTCACCCGCACGGAGTACCTGCTGCTCCGCGAGTTCTTCGACCACCCCAATGCGGTGCTCTCGCGCGACCAGCTGCTCGAGCGCGTGTGGGGCTACGACTACCTCGGCGACAGCCGCCTGGTCGACGCCCACGTGCGCCGCCTGCGGCTCAAGGTGGAGGACGTGCCCGAGGAGCCGCGGCTCGTCGTCACCGTGAGGGGGCTCGGCTACCGCCTCATCGCCGGCTGACGCGGTCGCGCAGGAAGGCGAGCGCGCGGCCCCGGTCGGTCGTGAACGGCATCGGCGGCAGGGCCGCGCGCACAGCCGTGCCGTAGGACCTGGTCGCGAGGCGCGGGTCCAGCACCGCCACGACGCCGAGGTCCGTCCCCGTGCGGATGAGCCGCCCCGCGGCCTGCGCGAGCTTCGTCGCGGCGGCGGGCACGTCGATCGCCGAGAACGCGCGGTCGCCGTGCAGCTCGCGGCGTGCGGCGACGAGCGGGTCGGTCGGCACGGGGAACGGGATGCGGTCCAGCGCGACGAGGCTCAGCGTCGCACCCGGGACGTCGATCCCCTGGAAGAAGCCCTGGGTCGCGAAGAGGCACGTCGCCTCGTCGCGGGCGAAGGCGCGCACCAGCGCGGCCTTGGGCAGGTCGTCCTGGCGGAGGATCGGGTGCGGGACGCGGCCCTCCAGCGCGTCGGCGGCTGCCACGAGCCGCGCGCGGCTCGTGAAGAGCGCGAGGGTGCGCCCGCCCGCGGCCTCGATGAGCGCGGCGAGCTCGTCGTGCACCGCCGCGTCGCGCGCGCCGCCGCGGGACGCGGGGTCCGGCAGGTGGGCGGCGCAGTACAGCAGGGTGCGCCGCTCGTAGTCGAAGGGGCTGCCCACGTCGTGCTCCTCGACGCGCTCCGCCGGCAGGCCGAGTCGGTCGCGCAGCGTCGAGGGGATGGTGGCGCTCGTGAGGACGCCGAGGCGGCGCTCCCAGACGCGCTCGGCGAGCACGGGCCCGACGCGCAACGGCTTGACCTCGAGCACGGGACGGTCGGGTGGGCCGGAGACGAACGCGACGTCCCCGGCCCGCGGCGCCGTGGTGGCGTCGAGGTCGGCGAGCAGTCGGGTGCACGCCGACTGGGCGCGCACGCGCCGCTGCCGCACGCCCTCGTCGCCCTCGCGCGCGCCGCGCAGCGCCTCGGTCGCGGAGGCCACGCGACCGCGCAGGTCGTCGAGCGCCGCGCGCGGCTCGCCCGCCACGGGGAGGGGGACGCGCGACCCGGAGAGGGGCGCGAGCGCGTCGCGCAGGCGCGCGGCGGACCGCGCGAGCGCCGACATGAGCTCGTCGTCGACGAGGATCGCGCGCAGCGCCGACCCGAGCGCGCCGACGCGCCCGGGGCCGATGCCGATGCCGACCGAGTCGGTCACGACGTCCTCCAGGTCGTGGGCCTCGTCGACGACCACGACGTCGTGCTCGCCGATCAGCGACGAGTCGGACGCGACGTCGAGTGCGTACAGCCAGCCGTTGACCACCACGACGTCGGCCGCCTGCGCGACGGCGCGCGCCCGCTCGGAGAAGCACGTCTCGCCGCGCGCGCACCTCGCGGCGCCGGGGCACTCGTCGCTCGTCACGCTCACGGCGCGCCACGCCGCCCGCGACGGCTGCCACTCGAGGTCGCCCTCGTCGCCGGTGCGCGTCTCCTCGGCCCACCGCGCGAGGCGGCGCACCTCGTCGCGCACCGCGGCCCCCGCGTCGCCGAGGTCGAGCCGGCCACCATCGCGGTCGCCGAGCTCGGCGATGCGCTGCGCGCACAGGTAGTTGGCCCGGCCCTTCAGCACCGCCCAGCGCACCGGGCGACCGAGCAGTGGCTCGAGCGCGCGGGCGACGACGGGCAGGTCCTGGCGCGCGAGCTGGTCCTGCAGCGCCTTGGTGGCCGTGCTCACGACGGCGCGCCGCCCGCTCGCGAGCACGGGCACGAGGTACGCGAGGGTCTTGCCCGTCCCCGTGCCCGCCCGCACGATGGCGTGGCGCCCCGCGCGCAGCGCGCGGGCGATCTGCACCGCCATCTCCACCTGCCCCGGCCGTTCCTCGACGACGGGCAGCCCGGCGACGACGGCGGCGAGCAGGTCCCGCACCGTGCGGTCGTCGAGCCGCTCCTCGGGCGCGGTGGTCACGCCCCGACGAGGGCGAGCGCGGCGTCGAGCTCGACCGCGTCGAAGTCGGGCCATGCGCGATCGGTGAAGTAGACGCGTGCGCCGGAGATCTGCCAGAGCAGGAAGTTGGAGATGCGGGCCTCGCCGGAGGTGCGCACGAGCACGTCGACGGGCGGCAGCGCGGGGTCGTAGAGCCGCGCCCCGACGTCGGCGGGGCCGACCTCGGGGCCCCGGGCCGCGACCGCGAGGCGTGCGGCGCGCACCAGCTCGGCGCGCGAGCCGTAGTCGAACGCCACGGTGAGGACCATGCCCGTGTTGTGTGCCGTGTCCTCGATCGCGGACCGGATCGCCCGCTGGACGAAGCGCGGGGTGCGCGAGCCGGGCTCGTCGAAGGGCCGCCCGATCCACGCGACGCGCACGTCGTTGTCGTTGAGCTCCTCGACGCGACCGAAGAGCTTCTTGTGGAGCCCGAGGATGTGGCGGACCTCGGCCGGCGGGCGCACCCAGTTCTCGGTGCTGAAGCCGAAGACGGTCAACCATCCGACGCCGCGCTTGGAGGCCGCGCGCACGACCTCGGCGAGCGCCTCCTCGCCGGCGGTGTGGCCGGCGGTGCGGGGCAGGCCGCGCCGGCGCGCCCAGCGGCCGTTGCCGTCCATGATGCACGCGACGTGCAGCGGGCGGCTCACCCGCCCGAGACTACGCGTCGTGCGACAATGACGCGGTGACGACGCATGCAGCACTGACCCACGTGCTCGTCTGCGCGGGCACCGGCGACGAGTGGGCGCGCACGGACGCCGACGAGTGGCGTGCGCAGGTGGCCGCGATCGTCGGCGCGGTGCGCGACGACGACGTGCGGTGGCTCACGATCGTGCCGCGGGAGGGCGACGGCACGGCGGCGACGCGCGCGGCCACGGTCGCGACCGTCCGCGAGACGTTCGGCGCCGACGTGGTGGGGGACCGCGCGACCTTCATCGCCGAGGGCGGGCTGACGGTGACGGTCGACGCGTGCGCCGATGGTCATCGCCGCTTCGCCGACGCGGTCCGGCGGCTCGGGGACCCGTCGCGCATCGACGAGCAGCGGCTCGCCGCCACGCTCTGCGCGCCCGCGCCCGACGAGCCCGACCTCGTGGTGGTGCTCGGCGAGGCGACCCGCCTCCCGCCGTCGCTCACGTGGGAGCTCGGCTACAGCGAGCTCGTCTTCCTCGACGTGCCGTGGCTGCGGTGCAACGCCGAGCACCTCGCGCTCGCGATCGACGACTTCCGACGCCGGTCCCGCCGCTTCGGCGGCGTGGACGCCTGAGGCGCCGGTGTCGGGGACGTACCGCGACCGCGCGGTGGTGCTGCGCACGCACGACTTCGGCGAGGCGGATCGCGTCGTCGTGCTGATGACCGAGTCGCACGGCAAGGTGCGCGCGGTGGCCAAGGGCGTGCGCCGCACGACCTCCCGACTGGGGGCCCGCCTGCAGCCCCCGGCGCACGTGGAGGTGCTGTGCGCGCGCGGACGCGAGCTCGACGTCGTGACGCAGGTGGCGCTCGTGGACGCCGCCAAGGCGACGCACGCCGACCTCGACCGGCTCACGAGCGGGCTCACGCTGCTCGAGGCCGCCGACCGGGTGGCGCCGGACCGCGAGCCGTACCCCGAGCTCTACCGCATGCTCGTGGGCGCGCTGCGATGGCTCGAGGAGCGGGACCCGCGCTGGGTGCTCGCCGCCTTCGCACTCAAGCTGCTCGCCCTCGAGGGCGTCGGCCCGGTCGTCGAGCGGTGCATCGACTGCGACGGCGAGGGACCGCTCGTGGCCTTCGACGTCGGGCGGGGCGGGGCCCAGTGCGCGTCGTGCCGCACCGGTGTCGGCGTCTCGGCGGGCGCGCTCTCGGCCGCGCGCGACGTGCTGGGCGGGCGCCTCGTCGAGGTGCTGGAGCGCACCGACGTGGTCGTCGCGCACGAGCTCACGGCGCTCGCGACGCGGGCGCTCGAGCACCACCTCGAGCGGCGCCTGCGGAGCGTCGCCGTGTTCGAGCGACCGTAGGCTCGGGACGTGCCGGCCTCGAGCCTCGACCAGGTGGTCAACCTCTGCAAGCGGCGGGGCTTCGTCTACCCCAGTGCCGAGATCTACGGCGGGTTCCGTTCCTCCTACGACTACGGCCCGCTCGGCGCCCTCATGCTGCGCAACGTCAAGGAGGCGTGGGTGCGCGCGATGGTGCAGGAGCGCGACGACGTGGTGCTCATCGACGCCGCGGTCCTCGGGCCGCCGCAGGTCTTCGCCGCCAGCGGCCACCTCGAGAACTTCTCCGACCCCCTCGTCGACTGCACGGTCTGCAAGCGTCGCTTCCGCGAGGACCAACTCGAGGACCGCGACTGCCCGCAGCGTCGCGAGGGCTGCGCCTTCACCGAGGCCCGCGCGTTCAACCTCATGTTCGAGACGCAGGCCGGCCCCGTGGCGGGCGAGGGCGCGACCGTCTACCTGCGCCCCGAGACGGCGCAGGGCATGTTCGTCAACTTCGCCAACGTGCTGCAGACGAGCCGCAAGCGTCCGCCCTTCGGCATCGCGCAGGTGGGCAAGAGCTTCCGCAACGAGATCACGCCGGGCAACTTCATCTTCCGCACGCGCGAGTTCGAGCAGATGGAGCTCGAGTACTTCGTGCCGCCGGCCGAGAGCGAGCGCTGGTACCGCTACTGGCTGGACGAGCGCCGCGCGTGGTACGTGCGACACGGCATCCCCGAGTCGCTGCTGCGCGTGCGCGAGCATGCCCGCGACGAGCTGTCGCACTACTCGGCGGGGACCGCCGACATCGAGTTCGCGTTCCCCTGGGGCTGGGGCGAGCTGGAGGGCGTGGCGCAGCGCACCGACTTCGACCTCGCGCGGCACTCCACGCACAGCGGCTCGCGACTCGAGTACTTCGACCAGGCCGCCAACGAGCGCTACGCCCCCTACGTCGTCGAGCCCGCCGCGGGGGCCAACCGTGCGATGGCCGCCTTCCTCCTCGCCGCGTACGACGAGGACGTGGTCAACGACGAACCCCGCACCGTGTTGCGCCTCCACCCCCGCATCGCCCCCTACCAGGTGGCGGTCCTGCCGCTGTCCAAGAAGGACGTCCTCACGCCGACGGCGCAGCGGGTGCGGCGCATGGTGGCGGCCCGCTACATGTGCGACTACGACGAGACGCAGGCCATCGGCCGCCGGTACCGGCGCCAGGACGAGGTGGGCACGCCGTTGTGCATCACCGTGGACTTCGAGACGGCCGACGACGACGCGGTGACCGTGCGCGAGCGCGACTCGACGGCGCAGGTGCGCGTGCCGATCGCCGGCCTCATGGCCGAGCTCGAGTCCCGACTCGGGTTCTGACCCGCGCGGCGCGCGGCGTGTACCTCGACGGGATCCTCGCCCGCCATCGCGCGGCGGCCGCGGCGGACCGGCGCGATCCCGACGCGCTGCGGGAGCGCGCGCGGGGGGCGGGGCCGACGCGCGGTTTCGCGGCGCAACTGCGCGCCGAGGGTGCATCGGCGCTCGCGGTGATCGCGGAGGTGAAGCGTCGCTCCCCGTCCCGCGGGGACCTCGCGCCGGGCCTCGACCCCGCCGCGACGGCGCGCGACTACGCGCGGGGCGGGGCGACGTGCCTGTCGGTGCTCACCGACGCCGACGCATTCGGCGGGTCACCCGACGACCTCGCGGCGGCCCGCGCCGCCGTCGAGCTGCCGGTGCTGCGCAAGGACTTCACGGTCGACGTGCGCGACGTCTACGACGCGCGGATCATGGGCGCCGACGCGGTGCTGCTCATCGCGGCCGCGCTGGAGCCCGCCCGGATGGCCGCGTGCCTCGCCGCGGCGCGCGAGGCGGGGCTGGACGCGCTCGTGGAGGTGCATGACGGCGAGGAGCTCGCGGCCGCGCTCGACGCCGGTGCCACCATGGTGGGCGTGAACCAGCGGGACCTGCGGACCTTCGAGGTGGACCGCGGCCGCGCCGCCGCACTCGCGCCACGGATCCCCGCGGGCGTGGTGCGGATCGCGGAGTCCGGGGTGCGCGGCGCCGACGACGCGCGCGCGCTGCGGGCCTGCGGCTACCACGCGGTGCTCGTGGGGGAGGGCGTCGTGGCGAGCGCCGACCGCGCCGCGGCGGTGGCGGCGCTGCGGGTGCGCGCATGAGCGCGGCGACCGGGACGGTGACCGCGTCGGCGGAGTCGCCCGGGACGTTCGTGAAGATCTGCGGGATCACCAACCGCGAGGATGCGCTCTTCGCCGTCGCGATGGGTGCGGAGGCGCTCGGCTTCGTCTTCGCGCCGTCGCCGCGCCAGGTGCCGGTCGGGCGCGTACGGGACATCGTCGACGAGCTCCCGCGCCACGTGTTCACCGTCGGCGTCTTCCGCGACGAGCACCCCGAGCGGGTCGCCGAGATCGTCGCCGAGGCGGGGCTGCGCGGCGCGCAGCTGCACGGGCACGAGACGCCCCGGATGGTCGCCGACGTGATGGCGCGCGTGAAGTGGGTGGTGAAGGCGGTCGCGGCCGGGTCCGTCGAGGCGGAGCGCGCCGACCAGTACCCGACCAACCTCCTGCTCGTCGACTCCGCGACGCCGGGCTCGGGGCGGACGTTCGACTGGTCGCTCGTGGACCGGGTCGTCACCGACTCGCGCCTCATCCTCTCCGGCGGTCTCACCGCGGACAACGTCGCGTCGGCGATCGCGCGCGTGCGCCCGTGGGGCGTGGACGTGTCGTCGGGGGTCGAGCGCGAGCCCGGCTACAAGGATCCCCTGCGCGTGAAGCGCTTCATCGACGCGGTGCGCGGGGCGGGGCCGACGGTAACTTGACCCGATGACGCCGCGCCCGACACGGCTCGAGACGCCGGGTGCGGACGGGCGGTTCGGCGAGTTCGGCGGGAGGTTCGTCCCCGAGACGCTGGTGCCCGCCTGCGAGGCGCTCGCCACCGCCTTCGACGAGGCGTGGGGCGACGCGATCTTCCGCGGCGAGCTGGACGACCTGCTGCGCAGCTACGCGGGGCGACCGTCGATCCTCACCGAGTGCCACAACCTGGGCGCGCGCCTCGGGATCCGACTCGTGCTGAAGCGCGAGGACCTCAACCACACGGGCTCGCACAAGATCAACAACGTGCTCGGCCAGGCCCTGCTCGCCAAGCGGATGGGCAAGCGGCGCTTCATCGCCGAGACGGGGGCGGGCCAGCACGGCGTGGCGTCCGCGACCGCGGCCGCGCTGCTCGGCCTCGACTGCAAGGTCTACATGGGGGCCCTCGACGTGGAGCGCCAGGCGCTCAACGTCTTCCGCATGCGCCTGCTGGGCGCCGAGGTGCAGGCGGCGGAGTCGGGGAGCCGCACCCTGAAGGACGCGGTCAACGAGGCGATGCGGGACTGGGTCGCCACCGTGGACGACACCTACTACTGCATCGGCTCCGTCATGGGGCCGCACCCGTACCCGTACATGGTGCGCCAGTTCCAGAGCGTGATCGGCACGGAGGCGCGTCGGCAGTTCCGCGACGCCTACGGCGCCGACCCCGACGTCGTCGCGGCGTGCGTCGGCGGGGGCTCCAATGCGATCGGCATCTTCTCCGGGTTCGTCGACGCGCACAGCCGCCTCGTGGGCGTCGAGCCCGCGGGCGGCGCCGCGGTCGGGCGCGGCGTGCCCGGCGTGGTGCACGGCATGCGCAGCTACCTCATGCAGGACGAGCACGGCCAGGTGCAGGAGGCGCACTCGATCTCGGCGGGCCTCGACTACCCCGGCGTCGGCCCCGAGCACTCCTGGCTCGCGTCCACCGGCCGCGCGGAGTACCCGAGCGTCACCGACGACGAGGTCGTGGAGGGGTTCCGCCTCCTCGCGCGCACCGAGGGCATCATCCCGGCGCTCGAGTGCGCCCACGTGGTGGCGTGGATCGCGCGCGAGGCGCCCCGCATGCAGGGCGCCACCGTGCTCATGAACCTCTCGGGTCGCGGCGACAAGGACGTCGCCCAGATGATGTCGCGCCTCGATGGCTGAGCCCGCGGGAGCGGCGCGCGCCGCCGCCCTCGACGCGACGCTGCGGTCCCGCCGCGACGCGGGGCGCAAGCTGCTCGTGCCCTACGT
This sequence comes from Actinomycetota bacterium, assembly GCA_041158045.1. GTDB lineage: Bacteria > Actinomycetota > Acidimicrobiia > Acidimicrobiales > Ilumatobacteraceae > CAXRBC01. The sequence continues at coordinate 54,560 of JBEBCD010000036.1, forward strand.
GACGGGCGGGCTCCACGGGTGGCAGGACGCGATCCGCGCGGCCGCCGCCGCGGGCGCCGACGCGGTCGAGGTGGGCATCCCGTTCTCCGATCCCGTGATGGACGGGCCCGTGATCCAGGAGGCGAGCGAGCGCGCGCTGCGCGCGGGGGCCACGCCCGCCGGCGTCGTCGCCGCGATCCGCGGGCTCGACGTGGGGATCCCCGTGGCGGTGATGTGCTACTACAACACGGTCTTCCGCGCGGGCCACGAGCGCTTCGCCCGCATGCTCGCCGACGCGGGCGTCACCGGGGCGATCGTGCCCGACCTGCCGCTCGAGGAGTCCGCGCCGTGGTGTGCCGCCGCCGACGACGCGGGCGTCGCGACGGTGATGCTCGCCGCGCCGACGGCGCCCGACTCGCGGCTGCCGCGCATCGCGGCGCGCGCCCGCGCCTTCGTCTACGCCGTCGGGCTGCTCGGGGTGACGGGGGAGCGCGACGCGCTCGCCGGCACCGCGGTGGCGCTCGCCCGCCGCGTGCGCGCCGTGACCGACCTGCCCGTGCTCGTGGGCGTCGGCGTGTCCAACGCGGCGCAGGCGCGCGAGGCCTGCACGGTGGCCGACGGGGTGGTGCAGGGTGCCTCGGTGGTGCGGCGGCTCATGGAGTCGGGCCCCGAGGCGGTCGGCGCGTACGTCGCGGAGGTGCGCGGGGCGCTGGATGCGCCGGTGCGCGCCTGAGTACGGTGGCGGCGTGCTGAAGGCGGGTGACAAGGCCCCGGCGATCGCGCTGGAGGATCAGGACGGGCGCCGCCGTACGCTCCGCGAGTTCGCCGGGCGCAAGGTGCTCGTGTACTTCTACCCCAAGGCCGACACGCCGGGCTGCACGCAGCAGTCGTGCCTCCTGCGCGACGTGCGGGACGAGATCGGCCGCACGGTGATCGTCGGCGTCAGTCCCGACGCGCCGGCCCGGCAGAAGAAGTTCGACGACAAGTACGGCCTCGGCTTCCCGCTGCTCTCCGACGTCGACCACGTCGTGGCGCGCGCGTACAAGGTGTGGAAGAAGAAGTCGATGTACGGCCGCGAGTACATGGGCATCGAGCGGTCGGCGTTCCTCGTCGGCGCGGACGGCAGGGTGCTGCACGCGTGGTACAAGATCTCGCCGAAGGACACGCCGCTGCGCCTGCTCGAGGCGCTCGGGCGGTGACGACGGCCGCGTCGGGCGGACCGATCCGTCCGGCGGACCTGCTGCCGCACCGTCCGCCCTTCCTCTTCGTCGACGAGATCCTCGAGCTCGCGCCGGGCGAACGCGCCGTGGCGACGTGGCGTCCCGACCCGGGGGCGTGGTGGTGGGCGGGGCACTTCCCCGGCCGCCCGACGCTGCCGGGCGTGCTCATGTGCGAGGCGATCGCCCAGGCGGGCGCGCTCGCGGTGCTCGCCGACCCGCGGTGGGCGGGCAGCCTGCCGCTCTTCGGCGGGCTCGACGCTGCGCGCTTCCGCCGCCAGGTCGTGCCGGGCGAGACGATCACGCTGCGCACCGAGATGACGCGGATGTCGGCGCGCGCGGGCCGCGGGCGCGGCACCGCGAGCGTCGGCGACGAGGTCGCGTGCGAGTGCGAGCTCCTCTTCGTGATCGCGCCCGCCTAGGCGGTCGCGATCGGGCGCCGGGTGCGCCCGGGCCTAGGCGCCGGGAGCGAGCACGACGGAACCGTTGTGTCCGCCGAACCCGAAGTTGTTGCTGATGGTGGGGCCGGGGGTCCAGGGGCGCGGCGCGCCCGTGACGACGTCGATGCCGAGGGCGGGATCCACCGTCGTCGTGTTGGCCGTCGGCGGGATGAGGCGGTGCGCGAAGGAGAGGAGCACCGCGGCGGCCTCGAGCGCGCCCGCGGCGCCGAGCGGGTGGCCGGTGACGCCCTTGATCGAGGTGACCGGCGGGCCCTGACGGCCGAAGACGGCCACGCAGGCCTCGGCCTCCGCCGCGTCGTTGAGCGGGGTGGAGGTGCCGTGTGCGTTGATCTGGCGGACGTCGCCGGGCGCGAGCCCCGCGTCCTCGAGCGCCAGGCGCATGCACGCCGCGGCACCGGTGCCGCCCGGGGACGGGGCGGTGATGTGGTGGGCGTCGGCGTTGCTCGCCGACCCGAGCACCTCGCCGAGGATGCGCGCGCCGCGCGCGACCGCGAGGTCGAGGCGCTCGAGCACGAGCACGGCCGCGCCCTCGCCGAAGACGAAGCCGTCGCGCGCCGCGTCGAAGGGCATCGAGACGCCCGTCGTCGAGAGTGCCGTCATGTTGGCGAAGCCCGCGATCGCGGTGATCGTGCCGGCCGACTCGGCGCCGCCCGTGACGACCGCGTCGCAGCGACCCCAGGCGATGAGGCGGGCCGCGTGCCCGATGGCGTGCGTGGCCGCGGCGCAGGCCGTGCAGATCGTCTCGGCGGGCCCGCGGAAGCCGTGGCGCATCGAGACGGCGGCGCCCGCCGCGTTGGCCATCATCATCGGCACGAGGAAGGGCGAGACGCGCCGCTCACCCTTCTCGACGCGCACGACCACCTGATCCTCGAGCGTGCGCAGGCCGCCGATGCCGGTGCCGAAGATCGTGCCGATCCGCGCGTGATCGTGGGGCAGCGGGCCCGACTGCGCGAGCGCCTCCTGCGCGGCGGCGAGGGCGAACTGCTCGACGCGGTCCGCGCGGCGCGCCTCCTTGGGCCCCGGGAAGTACGGGAGCGGGTCCCAGCCCGCGAGCTCGATCGCCTTGGCGCCGCGGGTGCCCGGGCCGAGCAGGCCGGCCCAGAAGGCGTCGCGGCCGACGCCGCAGGGCGCGACGACGCCGAGGCCGGTGACGGCGACGCGGTGGCGGGTCAGAGGACGATCGGGCGACGCGCGTCAGCCGACGCGGGTCAGGAGACCTTGGAGGTGACGAGTGCGAAGGCCTTGCCGACGGTGTCGACGCCCTCCAGCTCGTTCTCCGGGACCGAGATGCCGAACTCCTCCTCGAGCGCCATCACGAGCTCGACGAGGTCGAGGCTGTCGGCGTCGAGGTCGTCCTTGAAGCGCGTCTCCGGCGTGATCTTGGACGCGTCCACGGAGAGGACGGTCACTGCGCACTTGGTGAAGCGGTCGAAGAGTTGCTGGTCCATGCGATCAGGCTAGTGCCCCATGCCGAGGCCGCCGTCGACGGGCACGATCGCGCCCGTGACGTAGGCGGCATCGGCCGACGCGAGGAACGCCACGACGCCCGCGATCTCGTCGGGCGTCGCGGTGCGCCCGAGGGGGACCGCCGCGACGAGCTCGGCCATGCGCTCCGGCGAGAGGGCCGCGGTCATGTCGGTGTCCACCGGGCCGGGGGCGACGACGTTGACCGTGATGCCGCGCGAGCCGACCTCGCGGGCGAGCGAGCGGGCGAAGCCGACGAGGCCCGCCTTGGACGCCGCGTAGTTGGTCTGACCGCCGGAGCCGAGCATCGCCACGACGCTCGAGACGAGCACGATGCGCCCGCGCCGCGCGCGGATCATGCCCTGCGTCGCGCGCTTGCAGACGCGGAACGCACCCACGAGGTTGGCATCGAGCACGTCGGTGAAGTCTGCCTCCGACATGCGCAACAGGAGCCCGTCGCGCGTGATGCCCGCGTTGGACACGAGCACCTCCACGGGGCCGAGCTCGGCCTCGACGCGGGCGAACGCGGCATCGACCTCGGACTGCGACGTGACGTCGCAGCGCACGCCGAGCAGTCCCTCGGGCGCCTCCGCGCCGCGGTGCGTGACGGCGACGCGGTCGCCGAGCGCGGCGAAGCGCCGCGCGATCGCGAGTCCGATGCCGCGCGTGCCGCCGGTGACGAGGACGACGCGGCTCACGGCGCCGACCAGCGTAGGACCGCGCTCGCCGCGGTCATCCCGGCGCCGAACCCGACGAGCAGCACGAGGTCGCCGTCGGCGAGGCGCCCGCGGTCGGCGGCGTCGAAGAGCGCGAGCGGGATCGACGCGCTCGAGGTGTTGCCCGTCTCCTCGAGCACGAGCGCGGCGCGCGACATGGGGATGCCGAGCTTGTCGCAGGCGGACTCGATGATGCGCACGTTGGCCTGGTGCGGCGCGACGAGCGCGACGTCGTCGGGCCCGATGCCCGCGGCCGCCATCGACTTCGTCGCCGAGTCCACCATGATGCGCACCGCGCGGCGGAAGACCTCCTTGCCCTCCATGCGCAGCGTGCCGCCGACCTCGCAGTAGAGGAGCGACTCGAGCGAGCCGTCGGCGTCGAAGTCCCAGCCGAGCAGCTGGCCCGGGCCATCGACGGCCTCGATCACCGCGGCGCCCGAGCCGTCGGCGAACAGGATCGCAGTGCCGCGGTCGGTCCAGTCGGTGATGCGGCTCAGCGTGTCGGTGCCGATGACGAGCACGCGCCGCGACCCGACCGCGAGGAGCCCGTGCGCGGCGATGAGCGCGTAGACGAAGCCGGAGCACGCGGCGTTGACGTCGAAGGCGCCGCAGCGCAGGCCGAGGGCGTGCTGCACGCCCGGCGCGGTGCCGGGCACGGTGCGATCGGGCGTGGTGGTCGAGAGCACCAGCGCGTCGATGGACGCCGGGTCGACGCCGGACATCGCGAGGGCGCGGCGGCCCGCCTCGACGCTGAGGCCGGTGGTGGTGCCCCCGACGTGGCGGCGGCGGATGCCGGTGCGCTCCACGATCCAGGCGTCGGACGTGTCCATCGTGCGGGCCAGCTCGTCGTTGGTCACCACGCGCTCGGGCAGGGCGGTGCCCCAGCCGAGGATGCGGCCGCCGGCGACGCCCGCGGGGATGCGCGGCATCAGCGGGTCCGCAGCCAGGCGACGGGCTGGTGCGCGGTGACGCGCTCGCCGTCCGCCGCGACGACGCTCTGGAGCACGCCGTCGAAGAGCGAGCGGACCTCGGCGTCGCCCACCGACCCGATCACGGTGCCGACCGCGACCGTGGTGCCCTCGGCGAGGCCGGGGCGGCGGGCGAAGACGCCGGCGGCGGGGCTCACGACCAGGCGCTCGACCGCGAAGAGGTGCTCGCCCTCGATCGCGGCGGGGGCTGGCGCCGTCGCGGTCCCGAGGGCGCCGAGGAGCGCGTCGAGCTCGTCGGGGGTCGAGACGGCGATGGTGCGCGCCCCGTCGAGCGTGCGCTTGGCCATGCCCGTGAGGACGCCGCCCGGGCCGAGCTCGGCGAATCGGGTGGCGCCAGCCGCGGCCATGCCGAGCAGGCAGTGCTTCCAGCGCACGGGGCTCGAGAGCTGCGCCGAGAGGAGGGACGACCACTCGTCGCCCGAGTGGTGGGGGAGGGCGTCGACGTTGGAGTAGATGGGTACGTCGCTGTCCCGGGGGGCGGCCGCGGCGATCGCGTCGCGGAGGCGGTCGCGGGCGGGGGCCATGTAGGGCGTGTGGAACGCGCCCGAGACGGGCAGTGCCATCACGCGCTTGGCCCCCAGCGCGGTCGCGTGCTCGGAGGCGGCGGCGACTCCGGTCGCCGAGCCCGCGATCACGACCTGGCCGGGGGCGTTGAAGTTGGCCACCCAGACGTCGGCGTCGGCGCGGCGGCACGCGACCTCGACCTGGTCGTCGTCCAGTCCGAGCACCGCGCTCATCACGCCCGGCGCGGCGGCGCCCGCCTCGTGCATCGCCTCGGCGCGTTCGACGACGAGCCGCACGCCGTCGTCGAAGCCGAGCGAGCCGCTCGCGGTGAGCGCCGTGTACTCGCCGAGCGAGTGGCCGGCGAAGCACGACGGCTCGAGGCCGAGGCGCTCCACGGCGTCGAGCACCATGAGGCTCGCGACGTAGGTGGTGAGCTGCGCGTTGCGCGTGTCGCGCAGCACCTCGGCGTCCGCGTCGAGGAGGAGGTGTCCCACGTCCTTGCCGCAGACGTCGGACGCCTCGGTGACGAGCTCCCAGCTCTCGTGGTGTCTCCACGGTCGACCCATCCCCGGACGCTGCGATCCCTGACCGGGGAAGGTGAATGCGAGCATCGAGCAGCGGCCTCCCGGGACATCGTACGCGGGTACGCTGACCGCGTCGCTCGTCGCCCGAGTGGCGAAACGGCAGACGCGACGGACTCAAAATCCGTTGTCCGCGAGGGCATGTGGGTTCGATTCCCACCTCGGGCACGGGATGCGCCCGTCGTGCGCGGCGTAGGCTGACCGCGCGATGGCGACCGGCATCTCGCAGCACCTCGTGCACCGCAGGCTGCGCCGCTCGGCCGAGAGCCTCCGGCTGCTGCGCGAGGAGCTGCGCGTGGTGGAGGAGCAGCTCGGCGTGCTCGACGACGAGTCGCGCGACGCCGAGATCCGCGCGATGGTCGCGGAGACGCCGGCCGCCGCGATGGACCACCACGAGGCGCGCCGGCACGCCGACGCGATGCGCCGGCACCGCGACCACCTCGCGGCGACGATCGCCGAGCTCGAGGCGCGGCAGGACCAGCTGCTCGACGCGCTCGGGCGCTGACGCCCCGGGCGGGCCCGGGGCCGCCCCCGTGAAGATCCTCGCGCTCGACGGCAACTCGCTCGCATACCGGGCGTTCTTCGCCCTGCCCACCGACATGGTGACGGCGAGCGGCCAGGTGACCAACGCGCTCTTCGGCTTCACCTCGATGTTGTGCTCGCTCGTGAAGGAGCAGGCGCCCGACGCCGTGGTCGTGGTGTTCGACCGGGCCGAGCCGACCTTCCGCCACGAGGCGGCGCCGGAGTACAAGGCCCAGCGCGAGGAGCAGCCCGACGTCCTCTACGAGCAGCTCGACCTGCTCCGCGAGCTCCTCGCGGCCATGGGGATCACGACGATGGACGCCGCGGGCTGGGAGGGTGACGACCTCATCGCGACGATCGCGGAGCGCACCGCGGCCGCCGGCGACGATCTCGTCATCGTGACGGGGGACCGCGACGCGTACCAGCTCGTGCGCGACCCGCACGTGCGGGTGCTCTACAACAAGCGGGGCGTGAGCGACTACGCGCTCTACGACGAGGCGGGGATCCTGGAGCGCACGGGGGTGACGCCCGCGCAGTACCCCGACTACGCCGCGCTGCGCGGGGACTCGAGCGACAACCTCGCGGGCGTCCCCGGCGTCGGGGAGAAGACGGCGGCCAAGCTCATCCAGAAGTACGGCACCCTCGACGGGGTCTTCGACCACGCGTCGGAGCAGACGCCCAAGCTCGCGGCCTCCCTCGCCGAGCACCGCGAGCGCGTGCTGCGCAACGCGGGCCTCATGCGCCTGCGCCGTGACGCGCCGCTCGCAGCCGACCCGCGCACGGCCCGGCCGCGGCCCGACGCCGCCGCGGTGAAGCGGATGTTCGACCTCTTCGAGTTCCGCACCATGCACGCGCGCTTCGCGGATGCGATGCGCGCGATGGGCGTCGAGGCGACCGCGGGCACGCGCGACGCCGACGCGCCCGGCGGCGCGGCGGGCGGGGCGACCGTCGCGGCCGCCCTCGAGGTCCGCGACGCGGTCGACGCGGCCGCCGCCGCGGCGGCGCTGCGTGCGCCGGGCCCGCTCGCGATCGGTGCCGGCTGGTCCGGCGAGCCGGGCCGCTCCGCGCTCGCGGGGCTGGCGGTCGTGCCGCCCGGGGGCGGCGGGGCGACGTGGATCGCCGCGCCGCTGCTCGCCGCGGCGCCGGTGCGCGCCGCGCTCGGCGCACTCGAGGCCTACGACGCGCACGAGGCCAAGCCGATGCTGCGCGCGCTGCTCGCGCTCGGCATCGACGTCGACGCGCTCGGCACCGACACCGCGATCGCCGCGTACCTCCTCGACCCGTCGGAGGGCTCGTACGCGATCGCCGACGTCGTGCGCCGGTACGCCGGCTCCGAGCTGCCGACGCCGGCGGGAGCGCCCGCGGAGGAGGGACGCCTGGACCTCGACGGTGGCGACGCGGACCCCGCGGCGGTCGCGCGGGAGTCGGCGGCGGTGGCCGCGCTCGGCGCGGCGCTCGCGGCCCGCGCGCTCGATCGCGCGCTGGAGGCGCAGGGGCTCGCGCCGCTCCACCGCGACGTGGAGCGACCGCTCGTGCGCGTGCTGGCGCGCATGGAGCACCTCGGCGTCGGCGTGGACGCGGCGACCCTGCGCGCCATCCGCGACCGACTCGCGGCGCGGTGCGCCGAGCTCACCTCGACGCTCCACGCCGCGGCGGGCCGCGCGTTCAACCTCAACAGCCCGGTGCAGCTGCGCCAGATCCTCTACGAGGAGCGCGGCCTGACGCCGGGCAAGAAGACCAAGACCGGGTACTCCACCGACGCGGCGACGCTCGAGCGACTGCGCGGGGAATGGCCCGAGTTCGTCGATCCGCTCCTCGAGTACCGCGAGGTCGAGAAGCTGCGCTCGACCTACGGGGAGGGCCTGCTCGCGGAGGTGGCCGACGATGGGCGCATCCACGCGACGTTCAACCAGACGGTGGCGCGCACGGGGCGCCTCAGCAGCGACCGCCCGAACCTCCACAACATCCCGGTGCGCACCGAGGCGGGCCGCGTCTTCCGCGAGGCCTTCGTGCCGCGGCCCGGCCACGCGCTGCTCGTCGCGGACTACAACCAGATCGAGCTGCGGTGCATCGCCCACCTCGCGCGCGACCCGGGACTCGTCGGCGCCTTCACGCGGGGCGAGGACGTGCACACCGCGACGGCGGCGCGCGTCTTCGGCGTCGAGCCCGCCGCGGTGACCGTCGGGCAGCGCTCCCAGGCCAAGATGGTGTCGTACGGTCTCGCCTACGGGATGGAGGCGTACGGCCTCGCGCAACGCCTCGGCATCGAGGTGGCCGAGGCCTCGGCGATCCTCGGCGCGTACTTCGCGGCGTTCCCGCGGGTCAAGGCGTACATGGACGGCGTCGTCGCCGAGGCGCGCGACCGGGGCTACACGGTGACGCTCTTCGGCCGGCGGCGCCCGATCCCCGAGCTGCAGAGCCCCAACCGCCAGCTGCGCCAGGTGGGCGAGCGCCAGGCGATGAACTCGGGGATCCAGGGGCTCGCGGCGGACATCTTCAAGGTCGCGCTCGTGCGCATCGATCGTGCGCTCGCCGACGCGGGGCTCGCCGCGCGCATCGTGCTGCAGGTGCACGACGAGGTGATCGTGGAGGCGCCGGCGGCGGAGCGCGCGACGGTCGAGCCGCTGGTCATCGACACGATGCGCGGCGCAGCGACGCTGGACGTGCCGCTGGAGGTGCACGCCGCGTGGGGACCCACCTGGGCCGGCGCCAAGTCGTAGGGCCGCGGGTAGGCTGACGCGTCCCATCCACCTCTCCCATCCACCGAAGGTTCCACCCGTGACCACCGATCAACTCGTCGCGTCGCCCCAGATGGGCACGTTCGACTCCGAAGGCAACTACACCCCGCGCAAGGTGACCGAGCGCGACGCATCGTTCGCCGATGCCGTCGCCGGCACCATGAAGGACCTCAAGGAGGGCAAGCTCACGACCGGCACCGTCGTGCGCGTGACCCGCGAGGAGGTGCTCGTCGAGATCGGCTACAAGACCGAGGGCGTCATCCTCGCCCGCGAGCTCTCCATCCGACACGACGTCGACCCCAACGAGGTCGTCAAGGTCGGCGACCAGATCGAGACGCTCATCCTCACGCTCGAGGACAAGGAGGGTCGCCTCCTGCTCTCCAAGAAGCGCGCCCAGTACGAGCGCGCGTGGGGCGACATCGAGGCGATCAAGGCCGCTGACGGCGTCGTCGAGGGCTCGGTCGTGGAGGTCGTCAAGGGCGGTCTCATCGTCGACATCGGCCTCCGCGGCTTCCTGCCCGCCTCGCTGGTGGAGCTGCGCCGCGTGCGCGACCTCACGCCGTACATCGGACAGAAGGTCCAGGCCAAGATCCTCGAGCTCGACCGCCAGCGCAACAACGTGGTGCTGTCGCGCCGCGCGATCCTCGAGGAGAGCCAGAAGGGCCAGCAGGCCTCGTTCCTCGGCAACCTCAGCGTCGGCGAGGTCCGCAAGGGCCGCGTCTCGAGCGTCGTGTCGTTCGGCGCGTTCGTCGACCTCGGCGGCATGGACGGCCTCATCCACGTGTCGGAGCTGTCGTGGAAGCACGTCGACAACCCGGCCGAGATCGTGAAGGTCGGCGACGAGGTCAACGTGAAGGTGCTCGAGGTCGACCACGAGCGCGAGCGCATCAGCCTGTCGCTCAAGGCCACGCTCGCGGATCCGTGGCAGGAGTTCGCCCAGACCCACAAGGTCGGGGAGCTCGTCTACGGCCGCGTGATCAAGCTCGTGCCGTTCGGCGCGTTCGTCCAGGTGGGCGACGGCATCGAGGGCCTCGTGCACATCTCCGAGATGTCGACGCACCACGTCGAGGCTCCGGAGCAGGTCGTGACGCCCAACGAGGAGCTGTGGGTCAAGATCATCGACCTCGACCTCGCGCGGCGTCGCATCAGCCTGTCGATCAAGCAGGCCGCCGAGGGCGGCGAGCTCGCCGAGGAGTACCGCGGACAGTTCCAGACCGACGAGCAGGGCAACTGGGTCGGCGGGGAGGAACCGGTCGCCTGATCCTCGTCGGCCTCACCGGCGGGATCGGATCGGGCAAGTCGACGGTCTCGGCGATGCTCGCCCGCAGGGGGGCGACCATCATCGACGCGGACGCGATCGTCCGCGACCTGCAGCGCCCGGGGATGCCCGTGCTCGCGGCGATCGTGCGGGAGTTCGGCGACGGGGTCCTCGCGGCCGACGGGTCGCTGGACCGGGCCCGCTTGGGAGCGATCGTCTTCGCCGACGACGCCGCGCGGGAGAGGCTGAACGCGATCGTGCACCCCGCCGTCGCCGAGGAGATGGGGCGCCGCATCGAGGCGGCGCGGGCGGCCGACACCGACGGGGGCGCGGGCGGTGGCGCGTCGCACGTCGTCGTGCTCGACGTGCCGCTGCTCGTCGAACGGCCGCGCGAGGGCCTCTCGGGCGTGCTCGTCGTCGACGTGGCGGAGGACGCGGCCGTCGCGCGCCTCGTGCGGGACCGTGGGATGTCGGAGGCGGACGCCCGCGCGCGCGTCGCGGCGCAGGCCTCGCGCGAGGAGCGCCGGCGCATCGCGGGGCGCGTGATCGACAACTCGGGCGACCTCGCAGCGCTCGAGCGCGAGGTCGACGCGGCCTGGGCGTGGATGCGCGAGCTGCCGGTCGCGGGGCCCGGGGCGGGGCGGCCCGCGCGGGGTGCGGGTGGCTGAGGCGACCGCGGCCGCGCCGGCGGCGCGGCCATTCGTCGTCGAGTCGCAGTTCGCGCCGGCGGGGGACCAGCCCGCGGCGATCGACGCGCTGGCGGAGGGGATCGAGGCGGGCGAGCGCTTCCAGACGCTGCTCGGCATCACCGGGTCGGGCAAGTCGGCCACGATGGCGTGGACGATCGAGCGCGTGCAGCGCCCGACGCTCATCCTCGCGCCCAACAAGTCGCTCGCGGCGCAGCTCGCGCAGGAGATGCGCGAGTTCTTCCCGCGCAACCGCGTCGAGTACTTCGTCTCCTACTACGACTATTACCAGCCCGAGGCGTACATCCCCTCGAGCGACACGTACATCGAGAAGGACTCGTCGATCAACGACGAGATCGACCGGCTGCGCCACTCGGCCACGGCCGCGCTCCTCACCCGACGCGACGTCATCGTCGTCGCCTCCGTGAGCTGCATCTACGGCATGGGCAACCCCGAGGAGTACCGCGGGACGCTGCTCGAGCTGCACGTCGGCGTCGACTACGACCAGCGCAGCGTCCTGCGGCGCCTCGTGGACCTGCAGTACGAGCGCAACGACCAGGCGCTGGGTCGCGGCAAGTTCCGCGTACGGGGCGACACCGTGGAGGTGCAGCCCGCCTACGAGGAGACGGTCGTGCGCATCGAGATGTACGGCGACACCGTCGAGCGGATCGCGGTGGTGGACCCGCTCACCGGCGAGACGGTCTCGGCGCCGAGCGAGATCGTCGTGTTCCCCGCCACGCACTACGTCGCGGGCGAGGAGCGGATGCGGCGCGCGATGGTCGGCATCGAGGCGGAGCTGGAGGCGCGGCTCGAGGAGTTCCGCCGCGCGGGCAAGGTCGTGGAGGAGCAGCGGCTGCGGATGCGCACCCGCCACGACCTCGAGATGATGCAGCAGATGGGCTACTGCAACGGGATCGAGAACTACTCGATGCACATCGACGGGCGCAGCCCCGGGGACCCGCCCTTCACCCTCCTCGACTACTTCCCGCCGGACTACCTGCTCGTGATCGACGAGAGCCACGTCGCGGTGCCGCAGCTGCACGCGCAGTTCGAGGGCGACCGGGCGCGCAAGTTGACCCTGGTCGACCACGGCTTCCGACTCCCGAGCGCGTGCGACAACCGTCCGCTGCGCTTCGAGGAGACCATGGAGCGGATCCACCAGTGCGTCTTCATGTCGGCCACGCCCGCCAAGTTCGAGCTGCAGCGCAGCGGGCGGGTGGTGGAGCAGATCGTGCGGCCCACGGGGCTCGTCGACCCCGAGGTGGTGGTGCGACCGACGAAGGGCCAGATCGACGACCTCATCGGGATGGTGCGGGAGCGTGCCGCGCGCTCGGAACGGGTGCTCGTCACGACCCTCACCAAGAAGATGGCCGAGGACCTCACCGAGTACCTCCTGGAGCAGGGGGTGCGCGTGCGGTACCTGCACTCGACGATCGACACGCTGGAGCGGATCGAGATCCTGCGGGCGCTGCGGCTCGGGGAGTTCGACGTGCTGGTGGGGATCAACCTGTTGCGCGAGGGCCTCGACCTGCCGGAGGTGTCGCTCGTGGCGATCCTCGACGCCGACAAGGAGGGATTCCTGCGCAGCCAGACGTCGCTCATCCAGATGATCGGGCGCGCGGCGCGCAACGTGGCGGGCCAGGTGGTGATGTACGCCGACCACCGGACGGCGGCGATGGACGCCGCGATCGGCGAGACGGCGCGCCGGCGCGAGCGGCAGATGGCCTACAACGCCGAGCACGGCATCGACCCGCGCACCGTGCGCAAGGCCGTCACCGACATCCTCTCGATGTTGCGGCCCTCCGAGCCCGCGCCGGTGCCGGGCATCGGCGGGCGGCGCGAGCGGGAGCGCGCCAAGCTCGTGGAGGAGCTGCGCTCGAAGCCGCAGCAGGACATCGCGCGCTTCATCGCCGCGCTCGAGGAGGAGATGCACCAGGCGGCCGCCGACCTGCAGTTCGAGGCCGCGGCGCGCCTGCGCGACGAGGTCAAGGACCTGCGGCGCGAGTTGCGCGACGCCCGCTGATCGCGGCGCACGGCCCGAGCCCGCGCGGGGGCCGTCGGTAGTCTCCGTCCGTGGCCGACCGCATCGTCATCCGCGGCGCACGGGAGCACAACCTCAAGAACGTCCACCTCGAGCTGCCGAGGGACCGGATGATCGTCCTCACCGGCCTCTCGGGCTCGGGCAAGTCGAGCCTCGCCTTCGACACGATCTACGCCGAGGGCCAGCGCCGCTACGTGGAGAGCCTCAGCGCCTACGCGCGCCAGTTCCTCGGGCAGATGGACAAGCCCGACGTGGACGTGATCGAGGGCCTCTCGCCGGCGATCTCGATCGACCAGAAGTCGGCGTCGCGCAACCCGCGCAGCACCGTCGGGACGATCACGGAGGTGTACGACTACCTGCGCCTGCTGTACGCGCGGATCGGCGTGCAGCACTGCCCCAAGGACGGCGCCGCGCTCGCGCGCCAGACGCCCCAGCAGATCGTGGACCGCATCATGGACCTCCCGGAGGGCACGCGCTTCCAGGTGCTCGCGCCGGTGGTGCGCGGCCGCAAGGGGGAGTACGACTCCCTGCTCGGCGACCTGTCGCGGCAGGGCTTCACCCGCGCCCGCGTGGACGGGGAGGCCGTGGAGATCGCGGAGTGGCTCTCCTCGGGGCGCAAGCTCGCGCGCTACGAGCAGCACACGATCGAGGTCATCGTGGATCGGCTCGTGCGCAAGGCGGGGATCACGCGGCGGCTCACGGACTCGCTCGAGACGGCCCTGCGGCTCGCCGAGGGCACCGCCGAGGTGGACGTGCAGGGGGCGGAGGAGCCGCTCACCTTCAGCCAGCACCTCGCCTGCCCGAAGTGTGGCGCGAGCTACGACGAGCCCGCGCCCCGCAACTTCTCGTTCAACTCGCCGTACGGGGCCTGCGAGTCGTGCGACGGGCTCGGCACGCGCTTCGAGGTCGATCCCGACCTCGTGGTGCCCGACCCGTCGCTGTCGATCAACGAGGGCGCGATCGCGCCGTGGCGGTCCGCGCACACGCAGTACTTCACCCGCATGCTCGACGCCGTCGCCAAGCGCCACGGCTTCGACCTCGACGCCCCGTGGTCCAAGCTCGGCGCCAAGGTGCGCAAGCTCGTGATGCAGGGCGACGACGACAACGTGATGGTGAAGTATCGCAACCGCTACGGGCGCACCCGCGAGTACTCGACCTCCTACGAGGGCGTCGTGCCGTGGATCAAGCGCCGCCACGAGTCGGCCGAGAGCGACTGGTCGCGCGAGCAGTTCGAGAGCTACATGCGGGAGGTGCCGTGCCGCGCCTGCGACGGCGCGCGCCTCAAGCCGTCGTCGCTCGCCGTGACGATCAACGGGCGCAGCATCGCCGAGGTGTGCGACGCGTCGATCGGCGAGTCCTCCAAGTTCCTCGCCGGGCTCGACCTGTCGGACCGCGAGCGGATGATCGCGGAGCGGATCACCAAGGAGATCAACGCGCGCCTCGGCTTCCTCCTCGACGTCGGCCTCGACTACCTCACGCTCGGCCGCGCCGCCGCGACCCTCGCGGGCGGCGAGGCCCAGCGCATCCGCCTCGCCAGCCAGATCGGCTCCGGGCTGGTGGGCACGCTCTACGTGCTGGACGAGCCGTCGATCGGTCTGCACCAGCGCGACAACCACCGCCTCATCGAGACGCTGCAGCGCCTGCGCGACCTCGGCAACACCGTGCTCGTCGTCGAGCACGACGAGGACACCATCCGCGCGAGCGACTGGATCGTGGACATCGGGCCCGGCGCGGGCGAGCACGGCGGCGAGGTCGTCTACAGCGGGCCGGTGAAGGGCATCGGCAAGGCCAAGGACAGCGTCACGGGCGCGTACCTCGCCGGTCGACGGCGCATCGAGACGCCGCGCGCCCGCCGCGCGCCCGGCAAGGAGTGGCTCACCGTGCGCGGAGCGCGGGAGCACAACCTCAAGAACCTCACGGTGAAGGTGCCGCTCGGCTGCCTCGTCGCGGTGACCGGAGTGTCGGGGAGCGGCAAGAGCACCCTCGTGCGCGACATCCTCCTGCCCGCCCTCATGCAGAAGATCTACAAGTCCAAGGAGGCGCCCGGCCGCCACACCGGCGTCGATGGCGTCGGCGCGCTCGACAAGGTCATCGACATGGACCAGTCGCCGATCGGCCGCACCCCGCGGTCCAACCCGGCGACGTACACCGGGGTCTTCGACGACGTGCGCAAGCTCTTCGCCGCCACCCCCGAGGCCAAGGTGCGGGGCTACGAGCCCGGCCGATTCAGCTTCAACGTCTCGGGCGGACGCTGCGAGGCGTGCAGCGGCGACGGCACGATCCGCATCGAGATGCACTTCCTGCCCGACGTCTACGTGCCGTGCGAGGTCTGCAAGGGGGCGCGGTACAACCGCGACACCCTCGACGTGACCTTCAAGGGCAAGCACATCGCCGAGGTGCTCGACATGCCGATCGCCGAGGCCGTCGAGTTCTTCGCCAACCAGCCCCGGATCGCGCGCCACCTGCAGACGCTCGTCGACGTGGGGCTCGGCTACGTGCGGCTCGGCCAGCCGGCGCCGACGCTGTCGGGCGGCGAGGCGCAGCGGGTCAAGCTTGCGAGCGAGCTCGCGAAGCGCTCGACGGGTCACACGATCTACCTCCTCGACGAGCCGACCACCGGCCTGCACTTCGAGGACGTACGCCGCCTGCTCACGGTGCTCTCGCGGCTGGTGGACCAGGGCAACACCGTGCTCGTCATCGAGCACAACCTCGACGTGATCAAGACGGCGGACTGGCTGATCGACCTCGGGCCCGAGGGTGGCAGCGGCGGCGGGGAGGTGGTGGCCGAGGGTCCGCCCGAGCGCGTCGCGGGCGTGGAGGGCAGCCACACCGGGCGGTTCCTCGCGCCGCTGCTCGGCTGACGCGTGGAGCGACCGGCCGGCCCGATCCCGGACGCGCCCGGGAGCTACCAGTTCAAGGACGCGCACGGACGCGTCATCTACGTCGGCAAGGCGACGAGCCTGCGCCAGCGCGTCGGGAGCTACTTCGCCGACCCCCGCACGTTGCACCCGCGCACGGCCGCCATGGTCGAGGCCGCCGCGAGCGTCGAGTGGATCGAGGTGCGCAACGAGGTCGAGGCCCTCATGCTCGAGTACGGCCTCATCAAGCAGCACCGCCCGCGCTTCAACGTGCGACTGCGCGACGACAAGAGCTACCCGCTGCTCGCGGTCACCGTCGACGAGGAGTGGCCGCGCGCGATGGTGATGCGCGGGCGCAAGCGCCGCGGGACGCGGTACTTCGGACCGTTCGCGCACGCTTGGGCCATCCGCGGCACGCTCGACCTGCTGCTGCGGACGTTCCCCGTGCGCACCTGCTCGCCGGCGAAGTACGGCCAGCACGAGCGGCTCGGGCGACCGTGTCTGCTGTACCACATCAAGAAGTGCGCCGGCCCCTGCGTGGGCGCCGTGTCGCCGGAGGAGTACCGCGCGCACGTGGAGGGGCTCACCGCCTTCCTCGACGGCGACACCGACGGCATCACCGCGTCGCTCGAGGCCGAGATGCGCGACGCGGCGGCCGCGCAGGACTACGAGCGCGCCGCGCGCGCCCGCGACCGCCTCGGCGCGGTGCGCACCGCCCTCGAGCGCCAGCAGATGGTGGGAGAGCGGGACGAGGACGTGGACGTGGTGGGTCTCGCCGAGTCGGAGCTCGAGGCGGCCGTGCAGGTCTTCCACGTGCGCCGCGGTCGCGTGGTCGGGACCCACGGCAGCATCGTCGACAAGGTCGAGGACGTCACCCGCGCGGGCCTGCTCGCGCGGGTGCTCGGGCAGATGTACGGCGAGGCGCCGGTGCCCGGGTGGCCCAAGGCGCTGCTCGTGCCCGAGCCGCCCGAGGGGGCCGCGGCGCTGGCCGAGTGGCTCGGCGGCCTGCGCGGCTCGAGCGTCGAGATCCGCGTCCCGCAGCGCGGCGACAAGCGCGCGCTCGCCGAGACGGTGGCGCACAACGCCGCCGAGGCCCTCGCGCGGCACCGAGCCCGCCGCGCCTCCGACCACAACGCGCGCAGCCGCGCGCTCGCCGAGCTGCAGTCGCTGCTCGGCCTCCCGGAGGCGCCGCTGCGCATCGAGTGCTACGACATGGCGCACCTGCAGGGCACCGACTACGTGGGCAGCATGGTGGTGCTCGAGGACGGACTGCCGGCGCGCCGCGAGTATCGGCGCTTCGCGCTGCGCGGGGTGCCGGGCAACGATGACTACGCCGCGATGCGGGAGGTGCTCGGGCGTCGCCTGCGCGCCTACCTCGCCGAACGCGACGGGGCCGCCCCCGGCGGCGAGCCCGCGAGCCGCGCGCGGAGCGCCAAGTTCCGCTATCCGCCGCAATTGCTGCTCGTCGACGGCGGCAAGGGTCAGCTCGGCGTCGCGCTGGAGGTGGTGCGCGAGCTGGGCCTCGAGGGCGCGATCCCCGTGGCCGCGCTCGCCAAGGAGCACGAGGAGGTCTTCGTGCCGGGGTCGGGCGCACCCGTGCGGATCCCGCGGGGGAGCGAGGCGCTCTACATGCTGCAGGTCGTGCGCGACGAGGCGCACCGCTTCGCCAACGCGTACCACCGCGAGCGGCGCGGTCGGCGCATGACGCGCAGCGAGCTCGACGGCGTGCCGGGGCTCGGACCGGCGCGTCTCGCCCGACTGCTCGCGCACTTCGGCGGCGCGGCCGAGGTGCGCCGCGCGTCGATCGAGGATCTGCTCGCGCTCGGATGGTTGCCCGAGGCCGTGGCGCGCGCGGTGCACGCGCGCGTGCACGGGGCGCCGGAGGCGCCCCCGTTAGCGTGAACGGCGTGGCGGACATCCTCCTCATCACGGGGATGTCCGGGGCGGGGCGATCGCAGGCCGCCGACGACCTCGAGGATCTCGGGTGGTTCGTCGTCGACAACATGCCGACCGAGCTGGTGGACAAGGTCGTCGAGCTCGCAGCCGCGGGCTCCGCGGGATCGCGCCTCGGGCTCGTCGTCTCCACCGTCGCGGCGCAGCGCGAGGTGCCCGCGATCGCGGGGCGGCTGCGCGCCGCCGGTCACCGCGTGCGCACCCTCTACCTCGACGCCTCGACGCAGGAGCTCGTGCGTCGCTACGGCGCGACCCGCCGCCGCCACCCCCTCGACGACGGCTCGGGCGGCGTGGCCGCGGCGATCGAGCGCGAACGCGCGCGACTCGAGCCGGTGAAGGGTGACGCCGACCTCGTGGTCGACACGACGAGCCTCACGGTGCACCAGCTCAAGGCGCGGCTCGCCGAGCAGTTCGGCACCGAGGGCTCGGGCGACGCCGCGATGCAGGTGTCGGTCGTGTCGTTCGGGTACAAGCAGGGGATCCCGCTCGACGTCGACCTCGTCTTCGACGTGCGCTTCCTGCCCAACCCACACTGGGACGAGGCGCTGCGCCCCAAGACGGGACTCGACGCCGAGGTGCGTGCGTTCGTGACCTCGCACGAGGTGACCGGCGCCTTCCTCGAGCGGCTCGCGTCGATGCTGGACCTCCTGCTGCCCGCGTACCGGGCGGAGGGCAAGAGCTACCTCACGATCGCGGTGGGATGCACGGGCGGGCGGCACCGCTCGGTCGCCATCGCCGAGGAGATCGGGCGGTGGCTGCGCGAGCGCGGCGTGCGCCCGCGGGTCACGCACCGCGACCTGAACTAGCGTCGCCGCCATGACGACGCGCGTGGGCATCAACGGATTCGGTCGCATCGGACGCAACTTCTGGCGCGCGGTGCGCGCCGCGGGGGCGGACGTCGAGATCGTGGCCGTCAACGACCTCGGCAACAAGGCCACCATGGCCCACCTGCTGAAGTACGACTCCGTCCTCGGGGTGCTGCCGGGCGAGATCGTCGCCACCGACGACGGCATCCGCGTCGACGGGCGCACGATCCGCGTGCTGTCGCAGCGCGACCCGAAGGACCTGCCCTGGGGGAGCCTCGGCGTCGACCTCGTCATCGAGTCGACCGGGTTCTTCACCGATCGGGAGAAGGCCGCGGCGCACCTCGCGGGCGGGGCGCCCGTCGTGGTCGTCTCCGCGCCCGCCACCAACGCCGACGCGACCTTCGTCTACGGGGTCAACCACGGGGACTTCGACCCCGAGCGCCACAAGGTCGTGTCCAACGCGAGTTGCACCACCAACTGCTTCGTGCCGATGGTCAAGGTGCTGGACGACGCGTTCGGCCTCGTCAACGGCCTGATGACCACCGTGCACGCGTACACGGGCGACCAGTCGCTCGTCGACGGCCCGCACTCCGACCTGCGCCGCGCGCGCGGTGCGGCGATCAACATCACGCCGACCTCCACCGGCGCTGCGCGCGCGACGAGCCTCGTCATGGCGGCCATGAAGGGCAAGCTCGACGGCACGGCGCTGCGCGTGCCGGTGCCGACCGGGTCGATCACGGACCTCGTGGCCAACCTGGCGCGTCCCGCCACCGCCGACCAGATCAACGACGCGTACCGCGCCGCCGCGGAGGGGCCGCTGCGCGGCGTGCTCGAGTACTGCACCGCGCCGATCGTGTCGAGCGACATCGTGACCAACCCGCACAGCTGCATCCTCGACGCCGGCCTCACGATGGCGATGCCGTCGGGGTCGGGGTCCCTCGTGAAGGTGCTCGGCTGGTACGACAACGAGTGGGGCTACTCCAACCGGCTGGTCGACCTCACGCTGCACATCGGCGCGACCCTGCGCCGCTGAGCCGACGCCCCCGCGACCGCGCGTGCGACTCCCGCGTCTGGAGGACCTCGGCGACGTCGCCGGTCGGCGGGTGCTCGTGCGCACGGACTTCAACGTGCCGATGACGGGCCCCGACGACGCGCGCCGCATCGTCGACGACTTCCGCATCCGCGCCGCGCTGCCGACGATCGAGTGGCTCGTGGAGCGCGGCGCGCACGTGACCTGCGCGAGCCACCTCGGGCGGCCGAAGGGCGCGCCGGCGGCGAAGCACTCGATGGCGCCGGTGCGCGCGCGGCTCGCCGAGCTCGCGCCGGGCGTGGAGCTGCTCGAGAACCTGCGCTTCGACCCGGGCGAGGAGTCGTGCGACGCCGCCTTCGTCGCGCGCCTCGCGGCCGGCGCCGACCTCTACGTGGACGACGCCTTCGGCGCGGCCCACCGGGCGCACGCCTCGATCGTCGGACCGCCGCGGACGCTGCCGTCCGCGGCCGGGCGCCTGCTGGCCCGCGAGGTGGAGGTGCTGGACGGCCTGCGGTCGTCGCCCAAGCGCCCCTTCGTCGCCGTGCTGGGCGGGGCCAAGGTGAGCGACAAGCTCGGCGTCATCGGCGCGCTGCTCGAGGTGGTGGACGAGCTGCTCGTCGGCGGCGGCATGTGCTTCACGTTCCTCGCCGCGCAGGGTCACCCGATCGGCGACTCGCTGTGCGAGCCCGACCAGATCGACACGTGCCGCGCGCTGCTCGCGGGCTCGGGCAAGATCCGCCTGCCCGAGGACGTCGTGGGCCTCGACGCGTCCGGCGCGGTCGCGTCGTACGGCGTGCGCCTCCCCGCGGGCGCCAAGGGGCTCGACATCGGCCCCGGCACGGCCGCGGCGTTCAGCGACGCGATCGCCGACGCCGCCAGCGCGTTCTGGAACGGACCGATGGGCATGTTCGAGGACCCGCGCTTCGCGGCGGGCACGCGCACCGTGGCCGAGGCCATGGCCGCGACACGGGCCTTCACCGTGGTGGGCGGCGGCGACTCGGCGGCCGCGCTCGCGGCCTTCGGCCTCGAGCGCGAGATCGACCACGTCTCGACGGGCGGCGGCGCCTCGCTCGAGTACCTCGAGCTCGGCGACCTGCCGGGCCTGCGTGCGCTGCGGGAGGCACCCCGTGTCGGCTGAACCTCGTCGTCCGCTCGTGAGCGGCAACTGGAAGATGCACCTCAACCACTTCGAGGCGATCCAGACGATCCAGAAGCTCGCGTACCTGCTGTCCAAGGACGACTTCGCCGCGGTGGACGTGAGCCTCCACCCGCCCTTCACCGACCTGCGCAGCGTGCAGACGCTCATCGAGGCCGACGAGCTGCGCTTCGCGCTCGGCGCGCAGCACTGCCACCAGGACGACGCGGGCGCCTTCACCGGCGAGGTGTCGGCCGCGTTCCTGGCCAAGCTCTCGGTGCGCTACGTGATCGTGGGCCACAGCGAGCGCCGCGAGGTCTTCGGCGAGACGGACGAGCTGGTCGCGAAGAAGATCGATGCGGTGCTGCGGCACAAGATGACGCCGATCGTGTGCGTCGGCGAGACGCTCGCCGAGCGCGAGGCGGGCGCGACGACGGACAAGGTGCTCGGGCAGGTGCGCGCGGCGGTGGCGGGCCGCAAGGAGTCGGCGGTCGGCGGGATGGTCTTCGCCTACGAGCCGATCTGGGCGATCGGCACCGGTCGCACGGCCACCGCCGACGACGCCCAGTCGGTCGTCGGGGCGATGCGCGCCGAGGTCGCCTCGGCCGTCGGCCGGGGCGCGGCCGAGGCCGTACGCCTCCAGTACGGGGGGAGCGTGAAGGCGTCCAACATCGCGGACCTCATGGCGCAGCCCGACGTGGACGGGGTGCTCGTGGGAGGGGCGAGCCTCGACCCCGCCGAGTTCGCGAGGATCGTCCAGTACCGCTTGCGGGGGTAGCCTGATCGGCACACCCGGCGGCGATCCGCCGTCGGGCCCACGTTCGACGGGGAGGTCGAATACATGAAGAAGACCAGCAAGGCGGCACGCTTCGGCGTCGCGCTCCTCGCGGTGTCGTTCATCGCGGCATCGTGTGGTGGCGGCTCCGACGAGGCCACCGAGGAGACGACGGCGGAGGAGCCCGCGGCAGAGCCCGTGAGCTACCCGACGCTCGAGGAGTGCGCCGACGTCTCGTACGACTACACGTTCACGCCGCCCGCAAGCGCCGGCATGACCGTCACCTACGACATCGCCCCCGAGGCGACCTGGGAGGACGGCTCGCAGATCACCGCCGCCGACTTCAAGGCGACCTGGGAGGCCAGCCTCAACACGCCCGGCTCGATCTCGACCGTCGGCTACGACCAGATCACCTCGGTCGAGCCCGGCACGAGCGACAAGCAGGTCGTCGTCGAGTTCAAGGCCGTGTACGCCCCCTACAAGGGCCTCTTCGGCTCGCTGATCAAGGCGGCGTCGGTGGAGAACACGCAGGACGTCTCGGGTGACTACGCCGATTCGATCCCGTTCTCCGGCCGTCCGTGGAAGATGAAGTCGTGGAGCCCGAGCCAGCTCGTCTACGTGCCCAACGAGAACTACTGGGGCACCGACAAGGCCGTCGCCAAGCAGCTGGTCATGGTGCCGCTGCCCGACAGTGACACCGAGGCCGCGGCCCTGAAGGCCGGCGAGGTGGACTTCGTCTACCCGCAGTTCTACGGTGGCATCGAGGAGGCGTTCGCCGATCCGAACATCACCCTGAAGAAGGAGTTCGGCGGCGACTACGAGGGCTTCTACTTCCAGTCGAAGTGCGGTCCGTTCGCCAACCCGACCTTCCGCAAGGCGTTCTCGATGTCGATCGACCGCGAGGCGCTCTTCCAGCAGATCTACGTGCCCCTGGGCGGCGAGTCGCCGCTCCAGTGCGGTCCGATCGTCCCCGGCCCGTACTGCAACGGCGACGAGTTCGCCAATGCGTACGACCCGGCCGGTGCCGAGGCGATGCTGACGGAGGCGGGCTGGTCCAAGAACGCGGACGGCTTCTGGGCCGACCCGTCGGGCAACGTCCCGGACATCCGCTGGATCATCAACACGGGCAACACCCGTCGCGAGAACACCCAGGCGTACCTGATCCCGCTGCTCCAGGCGTCGGGCTTCAACGTGCGCGCGGACAACTGCGACGCGGCCTGCTACTTCCAGCAGCGCCTCCCGGCCCTCGACTACGACATGGCCATGTACATCAGCACGGCTCCGCCGGACCCTGCGTACCTGACCCCGTCGTTCACCTGTGACCAGATCCCGACCGCGGCCAACAACAACCAGGGTCAGAACTCGACCGGTTGGTGCAACGCCGAGGCCTCGGACCTGCTCCACCAGGCGGACTACGAGACCGATGACGCCGCTCGCGCGACGCTCATCAAGGACGCGCTCAAGCTCATGGCCGGTGACGCGATCATGCTCCCGCTGTTCCAGTTCCCGAAGTCGGGCTTCTGGCGCACGGACAAGGTCGGCGGCCCCGTCGATGGCGAGCTCAACAACTACACGGCGTTCGTGAACAACCACCTCTGGACGGACCTCGATGGCGACGGCAAGGTCGTCATCGGTGCCGAGCAGTGGCCGGAGTGTCTGAACCCGATCACCGAGTGCGCGAACTCGTCGTGGATGGTGTGGACCACCGCGTTCCAGGTCATGCCTGGGGCGTACGCCACCACCAACGACGGTCGCTACGTGGTGACCAACCTGCTGGCCGGAGAGCCGACGGTCGTCATCAAGTAACGCACCCGCAACACGCACGAACGGTGCGTGGGCTCGGTCCGCGAGGGCCGAGTCCACGCACCTTCGTCGTCTCGGGGTCCGCGCGGTAGGGTCGCGGCGTGCTGCGGTACGTGCTCCGGCGCGTCCTCTGGGCGATCCCCACGCTGCTCTTCATCACGTTCCTCGTGTACGTGGCCCTGCGCACCGGCACCGACCCGGTGAAGAGCTACCTGCGCATCAACCCCCGGGCCACGAAGGCCAAGATCGCCCAGTACATCGAGGTCAACGGCCTCGACCCCAACTACGTGCGCGGGTACTGGTCGTGGTTGCGCAACTTCGTCACCGGCAACTGGCCGCGCAGCATCAAGGGCTCGCGCGAGGTGTGGCCGCAGCTGAAGGACGCGCTGGCCAACTCGCTGCGCCTCGGCGCGGCCGCCACCGTCGTGGGCATCGCGGTCGGGATCTTCGTCGGCGTGTACGCCGCGCTCAAGCCGGGCGGGCGGCGCGACGTCGCCGTCAACACCTCGGCGTTCATCGGCATCTCCATCCCGCCGTACGTGTCGGCGATCATCCTGCAGCTGCTGTTCGCCGTCTACTGGAGCCGTTGGTTCGGTGACACGCTCTTCCCGACCTCGGGCGTGTACCCGCCGGGTCAGGTCGGCTTCGACCCGTGGCTGATGGCCAAGCACATGGTGCTGCCGACGCTCGTCGTGGCGATTCAAGTGATCGCCGTCTACGCCCGCTACATGCGCTCGTCGCTGCTCGACGTGCTCTCGAGCGACTTCATGCGCACCGCGCGGTCCAAGGGCATCAGCGAGCGCCGGGTGCTGGTGCGCCACGGGATGCGCAACGCCCTCATCCCCGTGGTGACCATCGCGGCCCTCGACGTGGGCGCCATCGTGGGCGGCCTCATCATCACGGAGAACGTCTTCTCGTACCCCGGGATGGGCGTCTACTTCCTCTCCGCGTTCGCGCAGGGCGACTTCCCCCTGCTCATGCCGTGGATGGTGATCATCGTGGCGTCGGTGCTCCTCTTCAACCTCGTCGCGGACATCGCCTACGCATGGCTCGACCCGAGGATCCGCCTTGGCTGAGGTCGCCACCCGCCCCGGGACCGCGGGGGAGATCGCGCTGCCGACGGTGTCGCCGCGGCAGATGGCATACCGGCGCTTCGTCTCGCACAAGGCGGCCGTGGGGAGCGTCGTCATCCTCGCGCTCCTCGTGTGCTTCGTCGTGCTGTCGCCGATCACCGCGCGCTACGGGGTGAACGAGGCGGTGAAGGAGCCGCCCAACTACTTCATCCCGCCCGGCGGCCTCGCCTGGTTCGGCACCGACGACATCGGTCGCGACCTCTACAGCCGCCTCATCTACGGGGTGCGGGTGTCGCTCGTGATCGGCTTCTTCTCGGCGATCATCTCGGTGACCCTCGGTTGCCTCATCGGGGCGACCGCGGGCTTCCGCGGCGGGCGCTTCGACGACGTGGTGATGCGGATCACCGACCTGTTCCTCGCCTTCCCCTTCCTCGTCACCCTGCTCGTGCTGCGCAACTTCCTCGGGGCGATCGAGTGGTTGCGGCCGATCATCGGCGACCTGTCGTCGATCCGCTTCATCATCGTGCTGTTCTCGATCTTCGGCTGGATGAGCGTGGCGCGCATCGTGCGCGGCCAGGTGCTCGCGCTCAAGGAGCGGGAGTTCATCGAGGCGGCGCGCGCGGCCGGTGCGGGGCGCTGGTACGTGGTGCGCACGCACCTGCTGCCCAACTCGGTGGGGCCGATCATGGTGGCGCTCACCTTCGCCGTCGTGTCGGCGATCATCGGCGAGTCGACCCTCTCGTTCTTCGGCTACGGGCCGCAGCCGGGGGCGGGCGCCACGTCGCTCGGACTGCTCGTGGCGGGCGCCAAGGGCGCGGTCAACACGGGCAACTGGTGGCTCGCCCTCTTCCCGTGCGGCGTGCTCGCGCTCATCGCCCTGTGCGTCAACTTCGTCGGCGACGCGTTGCGTGACGCCACCGACCCGCGGCTCGACCGGGGCGACGCGTGAGCGCGGTCCTCGAGATCCGTGACCTGCGGGTCACCTTCGCCACCCCGCTCGGGGACCTCGAGGCCGTGCGCGGCGTCGACCTCGACGTGCGGGCCGGCGAGGTGCTCGGCGTCGTCGGGGAGTCGGGCTCGGGCAAGTCGGTGACGTTCCTCGCCGCGATGGGCCTGCTGCCCGCGACGGCGACCGTGCGCGGCTCGGTGCGGGTGGACGGCGTCGAGCTCGTCGGTGCGCCGCCGAAGGAGATGCGGCGCGTGCGCGGCCGGCTCATGTCGATGATCTTCCAGGACCCCCTCTCCGCGCTCAACCCGGTGCACCGCGTCGGCGCCCAGATCGCCGAGATGCTCCAGGCCCACCAGCGCATGACCGACCGGGCGGCCGCGGCGCGCGCCGTGGAGCTGCTCGAGCTCGTCGGCATCCCGCAGCCCGCGGACCGGGCGCGCCAGTACCCCCACGAGTTCTCCGGCGGCATGCGCCAGCGCGTCGTGATCGCGATCGCGATGGCCAACCGCCCGAAGGTGCTCGTCGCCGACGAGCCGACCACCGCGCTCGACGTGACGGTGCAGGCCCAGATCCTCGAGGTGATCCAGCGCGTGCAGGCCGAGACCGGCACCGCCGTGGTGCTCATCACGCACGACCTCGGCGTCGTGGCGCGCGTGTGCGATCGCGTCCAGGTGATGTACGCGGGACGCTCCGTGGAGCGCGGCGCGGTGCACGCGATCTTCGGGCGGCCGACGCACCCGTACACGCGGGGCCTGCTGGACTCGCTGCCGCACGAGGGGCTCGAGCGCCTCACGCCCATCGCGGGGTTCCCGCCCAACATGCTGCGCCCGCCGTCGGGCTGCGCCTTCCGCGTGCGCTGCCCCCACGCGATCGACGCCTGCGGGACGGACGTGCCGGACCTGCGGCCGATCGGGGAGCAGGAGAGCGCGTGCATCAGGGCGTCGGAGCTCGCGCGCGCGGGGGACGGCCGATGAGCGCGACCGGGATCGCCGCGGGGGGCGCGGGCGCGGGGGTCGGCGCGGGCGCGCGCGAGCCCTTGCTCCGCGTCGACGGGCTCGTGAAGCACTTCGAGACCAAGCTCGCGTCGGGCGTGCGCCGCCGCAAGCGCGTCGTGCAGGCGGTGTCGGGGGTGTCGTTCGACGTCGCGCCCGGGGAGACGCTCGGGCTGGTCGGCGAGTCGGGATCCGGCAAGACCACCGTCGGGCGCTGCGTGCTGCGGCTGGTGGAGCCGACGGCGGGGACCGTCCACTTCGACGGGCGCGACCTCGCGTCGCTCGAGGCCGAGGAGTTGCGGCACCTGCGGCGGCGGATGCAGATCGTCTTCCAGGACCCCTTTGCGTCGCTGGATCCGAAGATGACGGTCGGCGCGTCGATCGCCGAGCCGCTCGTGGTGCAGGGCGTGCCGGGCGACCACATCGACAAGATCGTGCAGCTGCTCGAGCTGGTCGGACTGTCACCGGACCACGCGCGGCGCTTCCCCCACGAGTTCAGCGGCGGTCAGCGCCAGCGCATCGGCGTGGCGCGCGCGCTCGCGCTCGACCCGTCGCTCGTGGTCCTCGACGAGCCGGTGTCGGCGCTCGACGTGAGCATCCAGGCGGGGGTGGTCAACCTCTTCGGCGACCTGCAGCGGCGGCTCGGCATGTCGTACGTCTTCATCGCCCACGACCTGTCGGTGGTGCGCCACATCGCGCACCGCGTCGCCGTGATGTACCTCGGGAAGATCGTGGAGATCGGGGACACGCGGGCCGTCTACGCGCGGCCGACGCACCCGTACACGACCGCGCTGCTCTCGGCGGTGCCCGTGCCCGACCCGTCGCGCGAGCGCGCGCGCACGCGGATCATGCTCGAGGGCGACGTCCCGTCGCCGGTCGACCCACCCTCGGGCTGTCGCTTCCGCACGCGGTGCTGGAAGGCGACCGAGCGTTGCGCGACCGAGGAGCCCGCCCTCGTGGTGCGCCCGTCGGGGCAGCTGTCGGCCTGCCACCACCCGGAGGGGTAGCGCGCGGCCGCGCCTCGGGTGCGCGTCGCGGGCGCGCATCGCGGCGGTAGCCTCGTCGCCGTGCGCGACGCCCTCATGTACGTGACGCTCGTGATCAACGTGCTGTCGCTCTTCGCGATGATCGCCGGGGTGCTCATGCACAGCGGCCGCGGCGGCGGGCTGTCCGACATGTTCGGCGGCGGCGGCGCGGCGGCGCTCGGCTCGGCGGCCGCGGAGCGCAACCTCAACCGCATCACCGCGGTGCTGGCCACCATCTGGGTGCTCACGGTGGTCGCGCTCGGGCTCTTCCTCGCGCAGTAGTCGGCGCCCTCGGGGCCGACGGCGCTCGCGCCGGCCGTCGCCGCCCGCGGCGGGGCGGGTAGCATGATCGTCCACGTCGAAGTGGCGAAATTGGCAGACGCACCAGCTTGAGGGGCTGGCGCCCGTAAGGGCGTGGGGGTTCAAATCCCCCCTTCGACACCAGTGACGCCCTCCTTCTCCGCGGGACCCCGCCCCCGCGCAAGATCGTGACCGTGGGAGCGGGGGAGGCCCCCCGCGACGCGCTGCAGCGCCGCGTGACGCGCCCCGTGGACGTCCTCGGGACGCTGGTGTTGGCGGGGCTGGCGGGCTCCGTGCTCGCCATCTGTGGTGCGTCGCCTCACGCCTCGCTGCTGCTCGTCGGTGTCGTCGCGGTGCGTGGGATCGGGCGTTCGGGTGCAACTCGTCTCGTGTCGGGTCTCGGCGTCGTCGTCGTGACCGCTGGGTCGCTCCTCGCGAGCGGTCCGACGCGAGTCGCCACCGTGGTGGCATCGGTCGTCGTCGCGACGGCAACCGTGCTCGTCGGCCGGCCGCGTGGCCGGCGGATCATCCTCGCCAACCTCGTGGTCCTCGGTGCGCTCCTCGTGGCGCTGGAGGTCGGACTCAGGCTCTCCTCGGCGTCGGCGGGCTCGTCCGGGTACCAGTCGATCGAGCTGTACCGACAGAGTCGTGACGATGGTCCCGACGAGGTGGCCGCGCCGATCGTCACCTACGACGGGGCGCTGCGCCGGACCGTCGACCAGCCCGTCACCGCGCCGCGCAGGATCCTGCTCTTCGGGGGGTCCACCACCCTGTGCGCCGAGGTGGACGACGCCGGGACGTGGCCGTCGATCCTCCAGCGGCTCCTCGGGGGTGCCGCATCGCGGTGGCGGGTCGAGAACCACGGCGTGAGCGCGACGACGGCGGCGAACCGGGCCGAGGCGCTCCGCTCCGTCCCCGACCTCGGTCCCGCGGACGTGGTCCTCTTCTTCGTGGGCGTCAACGATGCGGGCGCATCCTTCACTCAGCGGGAGAATCCCGCGGTCGTGGTGCGAGAGATCTCCCGTCTCGGGACGCTCATCCAGCGGCTCAGTGAGCATTCGCGGATCGCCGACGGCGTCTTCCGCTTGCTCGTGTTCGGTGGCGTGCGCACCTCCGCCGATGCCCGCCGCGAGGCGGTGGAGTCGTTCCGTGACGCGCTTGCGGCCGCGGATGCGGCGGCCACCGCCGTGGGCGCACGCTTCGTCCCCGTGCTGCAACCGCACCTGTTCACTCGCGCCGCGCCGTCGGACTACGAGCAGGGTCTCGCCGCCCTGTACTCGCCGGCGCTGGGTGACGCCGTCGAGGCGATCTACCCCGGACTGTGGGACGAGATGCGGCGGTACCCGGCGGCGATCGACGCGCGCGCAGCGATGGACGGCCTGACGCGTAGCCCCTATCTCGACTGGCACCATGTCGATGAGCGGGGCAACACCGCCATCGCGCAGTTCGTGTGGGAGCGTCTCGAGTGGGACTGAGCCGTCGCGCGACGACGAGCGCGGGGGAGGCCTCCCGCGACGCCGTGCAGCGCCGCGTGACGCGGGTGCTGGTGGGCGGACAGCTCGTCGGCGCCGCGGGCCTGTCGTCGGCCGTCGTCGTCGGCGCCTACGTGATCCAGGACATCCTCGGCCCGACGACGCCGTGGGGCGGCGTCGCGTCGGCCACCTTCACCCTCGGGTCGGCCGGGATGTCGACCGTGCTCGCGCGCATCATGGTGGGGGCGACGCGGCGCCGCGGGCTCGCCACCGGATACGCGCTCGCCATCGTCGGCGGGCTGGTCGCGGGACTCGGCGCCCAGTTGCGCTCGCTGCCGGTCTTCCTCGGGGGGCTCGTCGTCTACGGCAGCGGACAGGCGGCCAACTACCTCGCGCGCTACGCCGCCACCGACCTCGCGCCCGCTGAGGGCCGCGGCGCCGCGATGAGCCGCATCCTCTTCGCGAGTACGTTCGGCGCGGTCTTCGGGCCGCTGCTCGTGCGGCCGGCGGAGCGGGCGGGCGAGGAGTGGTTCGGCTGGCGGACGTACACGGGGCCGTGGGTGTTCGCCGCCGCGTTCTTCGTCCTCGCGCTCGTCAACGTGCTGGTGCGGCTGCGGCCGGATCCGCTCGAGGTGCTGCGTGCCAGGGCGGGGGTCGACGGTCGGGGCGCGCCCGACACCGCCGATTCGGGCAATGGGCGCCCCGCCGCACGCGCCGGCTCGCTCGCGACGATCTGGGGCCTGCGCGGCGCGCGGCGGGGCGCCATCGCCATGGTGATCTCGCAGGCGACGATGGTGGCGGTGATGACGATGACGCCGGTGCACCTCAAGGCCCACGGGCACGAGGCGGTGAGCCCGTGGGTGGTGTCGCTGCACATCGCGGGGATGTACGCGCTGAGTCCGCTCGTCGGTCGGGCGATCGACCGGCGCGGGCGGCGATGGGGGGTGGTGGTCGCGGCGGTGCTGCTCGTCGCGGCCAACGGTCTCGCCTCGGTGGCGGGCGATGGGCCCGTCCTGCTGTTCCCGTCGCTGTGGCTGCTCGGCGTCGGGTGGAACTTCGGGCTCATCGCGGGATCGAGCATGGTGATCGACGCGACGCCGGCGAGTGCGCGCGTCGGCGTGCAGGGTGCGGCGGATCTCATGATGAGCTTGTGCGGGGCGATCGCGGGGTTCTC
>JBEBCD010000037.1:0-10050 GCA_041158045.1 Actinomycetota bacterium
GGGGTCAGGCGACGCGCAGCACGCGGTAGGGCTCGCCCCGCGTGAGGTAGCGCTCGTAGACCTCGGGCAGCTCCTCGCGCAGCCGTCGCGCGTCGAGGGACGCCCGCCCCGGCTGGGACCGCCACGTGACGGCCCGCTCGCCGTCGAGGAGCCCGACCTCGTGGCCGAGCAGCATGCGCGCGATCGCGTCCCGGGCGTCGGACTCGCGGCCCTCGGCCTCGCGCCGCGCCGTGCGCGCCGCGCGCAACTCGTCGAGCGCCGCGCGGGCGGAGTCGGGGAGCGCCACCGGCTCGGGCGACGCGGGCCAGAGGCGGGCGATCTGGTCGGCACTGAACTGGTTGATGTCCGCGTCGGCGGGGGTGCCGGCGTCGACCATGGCGCCGAACCGCTCGGCCTCGTCCCACAGCGCGGCGATCGCGTCGTCGCGGCGCGGCAGCTCGACCATCGTGATGCGCAGGTCGCGGTCGAGCACGATGAACCACACGGGCACGCCGAGCACCGACTGCTGCGCCCAGCCCTGCCAGCGCCACTCCATGGGGAGGTCGTCGGCGTCGTGGACGGTGTAGCGCGCCGTGGTCTTGGCCTCCACGGCGATCGTGGGGCGCTCCTCGTCGTCGACGCCGTCCATCGAGATGGTGAACCGCCCCGCCCGGTACATGACCCGCGGCGTCGCGACGCGCACGCCGAGCAGGTGCGACGCCTCGTCGAGGAGGGCGGGCTCGAGGACGTTGCCGCGGCGGAACACCGGCTTTTCCTCCTCCATGACGGGGTCGACGCGCTTGTCGAGATAGAGGTCGGCGCGCGTCGTGTAGGGCGAGGCGCCCATGAGCGCCGGGGCGTCGGAGGCGCCGAAGGTGCAGCGCCCGTCCGCGTCGCGCCAGCGGAGGCGGAGCCACTCCTCGCTGCCGTGGCGCGGCTTGGCGATGCGGGTCGGCGTGATCGTGGTCGTCATGGCTGGCTCCTCCCGGGGGGATCGAGCAGCCTGCCAGGGGGGTGTCGCGCGGCTCGCGCGCGGAGGACGGGCGTCAGTCCAGCGGGGGGCGGCGGTGCGCCCACGGGAGGAGTTCTTCCATGCGTGCCGCCACCGAGATGAGCAGGTCCTCCCGACCGTGGTCCGCGACGAGCTGCACGCCGATCGGCAGGCCGTCGGCCGTCCAGTGCAGCGGGAGGCTGATCGCCGGCTGACCCGTCGTGTTGTACGGCGGGGTGAAGGCGACCCACTCGCCGGCGCGGCGCACCGGGGCGAGCGGGTCGGCGACGTCGTTGACGATCGTGCCGATCGGGAGGGGCGGTGCGGCGAGCGTCGGCGTGACGAGCAGGTCCCAGCCGGCGGCCCACCAGGCGCGCACCTCGCGGCGGAAGCGGTGCGCCTGGTCGAGTGCGAGGCCGAGGTCGGTGGCGCTCATGCGCGCGGCGGCCTCGGCCATCGCCCAGTTCATCGGCTCGACGTCGTCGGGTCCGACCTCGCGGCCGAGCGTCGCGGCGAGTGCGGCGCGGGACATGCCCTGCTGCGCCGCCCACATGGCGGTGAAGCGGCGCGGGAAGCCCGCGTCCTCGAGCGGCGCGGGCCACGCCTCGTGCACGTCGTGGCCGAGGTCGATGAGCGCGCGCGCCGCCACCCGCGCCGCCTCGGTGCAGGCGGGGTCGCAGGCGCCGCCGAGCGGGTGGTGGTCGAGCACGCCGATCCGTAGCCGCCCGTGATCGGCGGCGAGCTCGCGCACGTAGGGCCGCGCGGGCGGCGGCGCGACCACGGAGTCGCCGACGCCGGGGCCGTGCACGGCGTCGAGGAGCGCCGCGGCGTCGCGGACGCTGCGCGTGACGGCGAACTGGACGCTGAGCACCGTCTCGTCGCGCAGCGGCCCCATCGAGATGCGGCCCTGGCTCGTCTTGAGCCCGACGAGCCCGCAGCACGACGCGGGGATGCGGATGGAGCCGCCGCCGTCGCTCGCGTGCGCGATCGGCACGATGCCCGCCGCGACGGCCGCCGCCGACCCGCCGCTCGACCCGCCCGCGGTGCGCGCGAGGTCCCACGGGTTGCGCGTCGGGCCCCACGCGAGCGACTCGGTGACGGGCACGCTGCCCCACTCGGGGCTCGCGCCGCGACCGAAGGGCACGAGCCCGGCGCCGAGGATGCGGTCGACGAGCCAGGAGTTGGCCGGCGCGCGCCAGCCGGCGGCGCGCAACGCGCGGTTGCCGTTGCTCATCGGCATGCCGGCGTATGGCGCGTTGAGGTCCTTGAGGATCGTCGGCACGCCGCGGAAGGGCGCGCCGCGCACGCCGGGACGGGCCGACGCGCGGGCCAGCTCGCGCGCGTGGTCGGCCCACCGGATGACGACGGCGTTGAGCGCGGGATCGAGTCGCTCGCAGCGCGCGAGCGCGGCCTCGAGCAGCTCGAGCGGCGTCACCTCGCCGCGGCGCACGAGCGCCGCCTGCGCGGTGGCGTCCATCCAGCGCGTCTCGCGCGCGATCGAGCCGTCCGCCACGGCCACCTCCCCTCGGACCGTGGGGTACGGTAGTCGTTCCATGCCGGACGAGTCGCGCGACGGGTCGCGCGCGGCGTCGCCCAGCGCGCTCGAGGTGCTGCGGTCGCCCTCGGTCGCGAAGTTCATCGTCGCCAACACGCTCCTGTACGTCGGCCTGATGCTGCAGGTCGCGACGCTCGGCAAGCACGTGTACGACATCTCGCGGCGCGAGCTCGACCTCGGCTGGCTGGGGCTCGCCGAGTTCCTCCCCATCGCGCTGCTCGTGTTCGTCGTCGGCGCGGTCGCCGACCGCTTCAACCGCAAGACCGTGTCGATCCTCGCGATGGGCGGGGAGCTCGCGTCGTCGCTGCTGCTCGTCGCGTACGCCCGTACGAACCCGACGAGCGTGGTGCCGATCTTCGGGATCGCGCTGCTGTACGGGGCCTCGCGCGCCTTCGTCTCGCCGGCGATGCGGGCCATCGGTCCCGCGATCGCGCCCGAGGGCGGGCTGCCGCGCATGGTGGCGATGTACTCGGCCGTCTGGACGGGGGCGATGATCGTGGGGCCGGCGGCCTCCGGCTTCCTCTACGCCGCCGCGCCGTGGATCTCGTACGCGACGTCGGCCGGGCTCATCGCGGGCGCGATGTGCGTGCTCGCCACGCTGCGGGTGCCGACGGCCGTCACCGACGCCGCGCGGGCCGAGCGGCCGACGCTGGACGCCGCGCTGGAGGGCTTGCGCTTCATCCGCCGCACGCCGATCCTGCTCGCGGCGATCTCGCTCGACCTCTTCGCCGTGCTGTTCGGCGGCGCGATCGCGCTGCTGCCCGTGATCGCGACCGAGCGCCTCGGCGTCGGCGACGTGGCCTACGGCTGGCTGCGCGCCGCGGCCGGCATCGGCGCGGCGAGCACCGCCGCGCTGCTCGCGGTGCGCCCGCTGCGCCATCGCGTGGGCCGCCGCCTGCTGTGGGCGGTCGCGATCTTCGGCGCGGGGACGATCGTGCTCGGGCTCACCCGCACCTACTGGGTGGCCTTCCTCGCCGTGGTCGTGGTGCACTCGGCCGACATGGTGAGCGTCTTCGTGCGCGGCTCCGTGGTGCCGCTCGTGACGCCGGACGACAAGCGGGGGCGCGTGTCGGCCGTCGAGAACGTCTTCATCGGGGCGACCAACGAGCTCGGTGCCTTCCAGTCGGGCGTGACGGCCCAGCTCGTGGGCGTGCCCGCGACGGTCGTCGGCGGCGGCATCGCCACGCTCGGGGTCGTCGCGGTGTGGTGGCGCAAGTTCACCGCGCTACGGGACGTGGACAACTTCGACGAGCTCGAGCCGACGCGCCTGCGAGACTGACCGCGTGCGCAGCGCCTGCCCGCTCGACTGCCCGGACGCCTGCTCCCTCGAGGTGACGGTCGAGGACGGCCGCATCGTGCGCGTCGACGGCGCGACCGGCCCGGGGACGAACCCGCTGACCGACGGATGGATCTGCAAGAAGGTCAAGGGCCACGCCGCGCGCGTGCACTCGCCCGAGCGCGTCGCGACGCCGCTCGTGCGCGCGGGCGCGCGCGGCGCGGGCGAGTGGCGCGCCGCCACGTGGGACGAGGCGCTCGACCTCGTCGCCGGGCGCATGCGCGACGCGATCGCCGCCCACGGGCCTGACGCGGTGGTGCCGTACCTCTACAACTCCTCGACCGCCAAGGTCGAGACCAAGTGGCTGACGCCCCATCTCTTCGCGCGCCTCGGGTGCCCCGAGGTCGACATCACCATCTGCGCCGCGACGATCGGCGCCGCGTGGACGCGGGGGTTCGGCGGGATGCTCTCGGCCGACCCGATCGACGTGGTGTACTCGCGCCTCGCCGTCGTCTGGGGGACCAACCCGGCGGTGAGCAACACGCACTGGCTCCCGTACCTCGCCGAGATGCGCCGGCGGGGCGGCCGACTCGTGGTCGTCGACCCGCGGCGCACGGGCGCCGCCGCGCGCGCCGACCTCCACGTCGCGCCGCGGCCCGGGACCGACGCGCTGCTCGCGCTCGCGATCGCGGGCGAGCTGTGGCGCTCGGGGCGGGCCGACGAGGCGTTCCTCGCCGACCACGTCGACGGCGTCGCGGAGTACCGGGCGCTCGCCGAGTCGGTCACCCTCGAGCGGGCGGCCGCCACCTGCGACGTGCCGCTGGCGACGCTGCGCGAGCTCGTCGAGCTCGTCGCCGCCCCCGGACCCGCGATGCTGCGCCCCGGGTACGGGCTCGAGCGGCACCGCCGCGGGGGCAGCAACTGCGTCGCGGTGATGGGCCTGTGGCTCGTGGCCGGGCACTTCGGCGAGCGGGGCTCGGGGATCTTCTCCAGCACCTCGGGCACGCACGGCGTGCCGCTCGCGGCGCGGTGGCCCGAGGGCGTGGCGCGCCCGGCGCGGCGCACGCTCAACATGAACCGCGTCGCCCGCGTCGTGCTCGGCGAGGACCCGTGGCCCGTGCCCGTCGAGGTGATGTACGTCTCGGGGTCCAACCCGGCGGTGACCGCGGTCGACCAGGCCCGCATGATGCGCGCCCTCGCGCACCCCGGCACGTTCGTCGTCGTGCACGAGCAGGTGATGACCGACACCGCCCGCTGGGCCGACGTCGTGCTGCCCGCGCCCACGCACTTCGAGACGACCGACCTCGTCGCGTCGTACGGGAGCTACTCCGTGCAGTTCATCGACCCCGTGATCCCGCGGGTCGGGCAGGCGCGGACCAACAACGAGGTGGCCGCCGGCCTCGCGGTGCGCCTCGGGCTGCCCGCCGAGGAGTTCGACGCCTCGCCCGAGCGCATCGCGGCGATGCTCGCCCCGCACCGCGGGCGCGCCGGGGTGACGCGAGGGGAGGGCACGACCGTGCAGTTCCGCGACACGCACCCGACCTTCGTCGGCGGGCGCGCGCGCCTCGCGGACCCCGGCGGCGAGCTGCCGCTGCCGGTCATCGACGGGCCCGGTGCCGCGCCCGAGCGCGGGGCCGCGCGCGCGCTCACGCTGCTCAGCCCCGCGAACGCCCAGACGATCAACTCGGTCTTCGGCGACACCGCGCCGCCGCCCGCCGTGCTCTCCCTCTCGCCCGCGGACGCGGCGGCGCGCGGGATCGTCGACGGCGCCCGCGTGCGGGTGGCCAACGCGCTCGGGGCGCTCGTCATCGAGGCGCGCATCGACGACGCGCTGCGCGCCGGCGTGTGCGCGATCCCCAAGGGGCTCTGGAT
Source organism: Actinomycetota bacterium (assembly GCA_041158045.1). GTDB lineage: Bacteria > Actinomycetota > Acidimicrobiia > Acidimicrobiales > Ilumatobacteraceae > CAXRBC01. The sequence goes on from JBEBCD010000037.1 coordinate 5,674, forward strand.
GCGCAGCCTCGACCAGGGTGCGACGGCCAACGTCCTCGTGCCGGACGACGTCAACGACCTCGCCGGCGGCGCGTGCTTCAACGACGTGCTCGTCGACGTGACGCCGGCCGCGTGAGCCGGGGGCGGCGGCTCGCGCCGCGCGCCGCGCGGCGCGCGACGGTCCTCGCGTGCGTCGCGATCGCGGCGTCGTGCGGCGCCGCGGACGGCGAGGCGGCGGACGGCGTACTCGACGGCGTCGGACGGATCCCCGGCTACGACTTCGGCTCGGACGTCACGCTGCCGCCCGAGCTCGAGCTCGAGATCCCCGAGCCGGAGGGCGGCACGATCGGGCCCCGCGCCGAGGGGCACCGGCTGCTCATGATCGGCGACTCGATCCTCGCGTCGACCGCGCGGCGCTACGGCAACGAGATGTGCAACGCGCTCGTGCCGCTCGGATGGCAGGTGGCGGTGGAGGCGGAGCCGGGGCGATTCGTCGGGTTCGGCCTCGAGGTGCTCGACGTGCGGCTGCGCGCCGAGGGCGGCTGGGACGCGGCCGTCGTCTTCCTCGGCACCAACTACGAGGGCAACCCGGACTCGTATCGCGCGCGCCTCGGCGAGATCGTGGAGCGGCTCGCGCCCCGGCCGACGCTGCTGCTCACCACCGCGGAGTTCCGCGCCGCGCAGCGCGAGGTGAACCGCGCGATCCGCGAGGTCGCCCGCGCCCACGACCACGTGTCCCTGCTCGACTGGGCCGCGGTCGCGACGACGCGCGGCGTGCTCACGGGCGACGGCGTGCACCTCACCGACAAGGGACGCAGCGTCCTCGCCGTCGCGGTGGCGCGGGCGCTCGACGTGGCGCCCTTCCGCCCCGGGGAGTGCCTCGAGTCGAGGTTCCGCGACGACTCGGGGATCCGCGCGGCGTCGTCGACGACGACTACGCCCTAGCCCTCGCCGCGCGCCGGACCTCGGCGCGGGCGCGGGCCTGCGCCGCCGTGACCTCGGCGTGGTGCGCGCGGCACAGCACCTCGAGGCCGCCGGCGCCGTCGCCGCCCGGCGCGAGGTGGTGGTGGCATCCGACGCCGTAGCCGCCGCCGTCGCGGGGCGTGCGGTGGTTGACCTCGCAGTCGCGGCGCTCGGCGTCGCATCCCGGGCGCTCGCAGCGGTACTTCGCGCGGCGCCGCGCGGCCGAGCGCGCGAAACGCCACACGTGGTTGCGCTGCCAGGCGCGACCGCACGCCGGGGCGCACCAGGTGCGGCGCCGGCCCGGCGGGATCTCGCCGTCGCACCACTGGCATCGCCCCCTCGCGCCCGTCCAGGCGGAGAGCGTGCAGTCGACGCGCCCGCGCTCGAGCGCGCTCAGCTCAGCGGCGGACGTCGATGCTCGCGGCACGGGTCGACTCGACCGCGTCGAAGAAGTCGTTGCCCTTGTCGTCCACGACGATGAAGGCGGGGAAGTCGCGCACGCGGATGCGCCACACGGCCTCCATGCCGAGCTCGGGGTACTCGAGCACCTCGACCGAGACGATGCAGTCCTGCGCGAGGCGGGCGGCGGGCCCGCCGATCGACCCGAGGTAGAAGCCGCCGTGGCGCTTGCACGACTCGGTGACGAGACGCGAGCGATTGCCCTTCGCGAGCATGACGAGGCTGCCGCCCGCGCGCTGGAACTCCTCGACGTACGAGTCCATGCGGCCGGCGGTCGTCGGGCCGAAGGCGCCCGACGCCATGCCGGCCGGCGTCTTGGCCGGGCCGGCGTAGTACACGCAGCGGTCGCGGAGGTACGAGGGGAGGCCCTCGCCGCGGTCGAGGCGCTCCTTGATGCGTGCGTGCGCGAGGTCGCGCGCCACGACCATCTCGCCGGTGAGCGAGACGCGCGTGCGGACCGGGTGGCGCGAGAGCTCGGCGCGGATCTCGGACATCGGTCGGTCGAGGTCGATGCGCACGACGTCGCGGGAGAGGGCCGACTCGTCGACGTCGGGGAGGAAGCGCGCCGGGTCGGTCTCGAGCTGCTCGAGCCACGCGCCGTCGCGGGTGATCTTCCCGAGCGCCTGGCGGTCGGCCGCGCACGACACGGCCATCGCCACAGGCAGGCTCGCGCCGTGCCGCGGGAGGCGCACGACGCGCACGTCGTGGCAGAAGTACTTGCCGCCGAACTGCGCGCCGATCCCCGTCTCGCGCGACAGCGCGAGCACCTTGGCCTCCAGCTCGACGTCGCGGAAGCCGTGGCCCGCCGGCGAGCCCGCCGTCGGGAGGCCGTCGAGGTAGCGGGCGCTCGCGAGCTTGGCCGTCTCGACGGCGAACTCGGCGGAGGTGCCGCCGATGACGACGGCGAGGTGGTACGGCGGGCAGGCGGCGGTGCCGAGCGTCTTCATCTTGTCGAAGAGCCAGGGGAGGAGCGCGCGCTCGTTGAGCAGCGCCTTGGACTCCTGGAAGAGGTAGCTCTTGTTGGCCGAGCCGCCGCCCTTGGCGAGGAAGAGGAACTTGTAGGCGTCCCCGCCCGTGGCCGAGACCCGGATCTCGGCCGGGAGGTTGGTGTTGGTGTTGACCTCCTCGTACATCGAGACGGGCGCGAGCTGGCTGTAGCGCAGGCTCGACGTGAGGTACGTGCGGTGCACGCCGCGGGCGATGGCCTCTGCGTCGTCGCCGCCGGTCCAGACGCGCTGGCCCTTGGCCGCCTTGACGATCGCGGTGCCGGTGTCCTGGCACATCGGGAGCACGCCGCCGGCGGCGATCACCGCGTTCTTCAGCAGGTCGAGCGCGACGAAGCGGTCGTTGTCGCTCGCCTCGGGGTCGCCCAGGATCGCGGCCAGCTGCGCGAGGTGGCCCGGCCGCAGGAAGTGCGCGATGTCGCGCATCGCCTCGGCCGTGAGCGCCGTGATGGTCTCGGGCGCGACGCGCAGCATCTCGCCGAGCGGCGTGTCGACGACGTCGATGCCCTCGCGGGTGACGAGGCGGTAGGGGGTCGCGTCCTCCCCGAGGGGGAGCAGGTCGACGTGGACGAAGGGGTCGGGGCCGGGACGGGTCACGAGGCGGCGAGCGCCGGCGAGCCGCGGAAGGAGCCGGGGTCGCCGGGCGCGGGGATCGTCGGGACCTTCCACGACACGACCCCGGCGACGTGGGCGGCGACGCGCTTCCACTCCGCGGGGCTCCAGCCCTCGGCGCGCGCGGGCACGGTGCCGTCGGACTGCAGGTACACGAGCGCGGGCAGCTCGGCGAGGCCGAGGGTGCGCACGAGCTCGCGCGTCGGATCGGCGAAGACGAGGAACTCGTCGGCGTGCGGGCCGAGGAAGGCGCGGGCGTCGGCGGCGTCGGAGGCCATCACGATCGTGGTGCGCACCGAGGCGCCGGCGAACTGGCCGAGGACCCGCACCGCGGTCGGCAGGATCCAGGCGCTCTCGCGCGTGTACGGGTCGAGCGCGACGGCGACGAGGTGGAAGGTCGTGAGCCACTCGCGGAGCGGCCGCGGCGCGCCGGCGAGCGGCGTGGTGACGGTGTCGAGCGAGGGCGTCGTCACGTCGCACACGGTACCAATCCGCGCCGTGCGGGGGCGATCGGTAGCCTGAGGCGCATGTCCGCACGGTCGCGCGACCTGCCGCGCCGCTCGTGCCTCTCGATCCCCGGCTCGTCGGACAAGATGATCGCGAAGGGCCCGTCGATCCCCGCCGACATGGTGTTCCTCGACCTCGAGGACGCATGCGCACCGAGCGAGAAGGAGTCGTCGCGCGCGCGCGTCGCCGCCGCGATCCGCGACCTCGACTGGGGCGACAAGGTCACGTGCGTGCGCGTCAACGACTGGAGCACCAAGTGGACGGCGTACGACCTCATCGAGGTCGTCGGCGGCGCCGGCGCGCGCCTCGACGCGATCATGCTGCCCAAGGTCGAGTCGGCGGACCAGATCGCGGCGACCGACATGCTGCTGCGCCAGGTGGAGATCGCGAGCGGGCTGCCCGTCGGCCACGTCGGCATCGAGGCCCAGATCGAGACCGCGCGCGGCCTCATCGCCGTGGAGGAGATCTGCGGCGCGAGCCCGCGCCTCGAGACCGTCATCTTCGGTCCCGCGGACTTCGCCGCGAGCATGGAGATGCCGGTGCTCACGGGCGGAGTGGCGATCCCCGACTACCCGGGCGACCACTTCCACTACGTGTTCAGCAAGATCCTCATGGCGGGCCGCGCACACGGCCTGCAGGTGATCGACGGGCCGTACCTCTACGTGCGCGACGCCGAGGGCTTCCGCGAGTACTGCCGGCGCACGCGCACCCTCGGCTACGACGGCAAGTGGGCACTGCACCCCGATCAGGTCGCGATCCTCAACGAGACGTTCTCGCCGACGCAGGAGCAGTTCGACAAGGCGTGGGCCATCCTCGACGCCTACCGCGCCGCGACGGACGGCGAGGGCAAGGG
>JBEBCD010000038.1:0-3157 GCA_041158045.1 Actinomycetota bacterium
CTCATCCCGTGGGGCTTCTTCACCCTGGTCTGCGGCATGGGGCTCCAGGCGGTGGTGTCCAATTCCAACCTCGTGCGCAAGGTGGCCTTCGCCCGCGAGAGCCTCGTCGTGTCGCAGGTGCTGTTCGCCGTCGTGCAGTTCTCGATCGAGATGTCGCTCGTGTGCCTCGTCCTCGCGATCGCGGGCAGTCCGCTGCTCCCGTGGCTCCCCGTGACCCTGCTGCTCATGGCGCTCCTCGCGGCCTTCGCGGGCGGGCTCGCGCTCATCCTCAGCGTCGGTGCGGTGTTCTTCCGCGACCTGCCCTACCTCTGGACGATCCTCCAGCAGGTCTGGTTCTTCGCCACGCCCGTGATCTACGACCGCGCCCGCTTCGACCAGTTGTCCAACCCGATCGCGCGCGGGGTGCTGCACTGGAATCCGACGGCGATCTTCCTCCGGGCCTTCCGCGACGCGACGTACCACGGGCGCGGACCGGCGCTCGTCGACCTCGCCGTCCTCGTCGCGGTCTCCCTCGCCTCGGTCGTGCTCGGGTTGCGGGTCTTCGCCCGATACTCGCGGCGTCTCGCCGAGGAGCTCTGACGCCGCCCGATCCCCGCGGGGTCTACCGGTGCTGGCGGGTGACCGTCCAGGAGGGCTCGAGCGCGGCGATCCCCGACTGCCCCGGGTCGGAGCCCCGCACCCGCACCTCGCACCAGTCGTCGAGTCGGTCGTGGTCGGTGGCGCCGGACGCATCGGTGAGTCGCGCAGAGAGGCGGTAGTCCCCCTCGAGCAGGCGCAAGGCGTCGAATCGCAGGTCGATCGTCGCCGGGCCGTCGAGCGCGCGGATCGACGCCGCGCCGCGCTGGGTCGAGCCCGACCATGCGACGGCACCCCCCGCAGTGGTGAGCGCGACGTGGAGGACGGGCGACTCGAGGCGGGCGTGCGCGGTGAGCTCGCAGCGCACCACGAGGGGCGCACCCGTCGCCGCCTCCGCGAGGGTGCCGCCCGCGCCGTCGAGCAGCGTCAGCGAGTGGATCCGTGCGTCGCCCGTGCCGCCGCGCCGCGCCGCGGGGGTCGCGGGCGCCGAGGCGCCCGGCGCCTTGCCCCCCGTGTAGGCGGCGATCACCTCGTCGGCGGGGCCGATGGCCCGTACCGTGCCGCGGTCGAGCCAGACGACGTCGCGGCAGAGCTGGCGGACGAGCTCGAGGCTGTGGCTCACGACGACGATCGTGCGCCCCTCGCGGCGGAACTCCTCGATCTTCGCCGCGCTCCGGCGCTGGAACTCCTGGTCGCCCACCGAGAGGATCTCGTCGATGAGGAGGATCTCGGGCTGCACGTGGGTGGCGATCGAGAAGCCGAGGCGCACCACCATGCCGGAGGAGTAGTTCTTGACCGGGCTGTCGATGAACCGCTCGAGGCCGGCGAACTCCACGATGCTGTCGAAGTTGCGCTCGACCTCGCGCTTCGACATCCCGAGGATCGCGCCGTTAAGGAAGACGTTCTCGCGTCCGGTGAGCTCGGCGTGGAACCCGGCGCCGAGCTCCAGCAGCGCCGCGATGTTGCCGTCCACGGCGACGTCGCCTCGCTCGGGCACGTAGATGCCGGTGAGGCACTTGAGGAGCGTGGTCTTGCCGGAGCCGTTGGATCCGATGAACCCGAGCGTCGCGCCGTGCGCGACCTCGAACGTCACGTCCTTCAGCGCCCAAAACTCCTCGTAGCGCGCGCGACGACCGCGCAGCAGCGTGGCCTTGATGTAGCGGTTGCGCTCGTGGTAGATGCGGAAGTTCTTGGACACGCCGCGCATCGCGACGGCGGGGCCGGTCACGACGTAGCCCCCGGGGTGACGGTGCCGCCGCCGCGCAGGCGCTCGAGCTGGACGCGGACGGTGGCGGCGAGCCGGGGCCCGTTCCAGTTGGTGATGATCCGGTCGGAGTGCGCGTCGTAGTAGGCGTCCTCCTCCGTCGGGTGCGCGGAGTCGGCGTACCACGGCAGGTGGCGGGCGCGGTAGGGCGGGGCGGCGCGCAGGGCGGAAGAGTTGCGGTGGTCCCGCCCCGGTCGGTAGAGCGCGAACGTGGTGTCGATCGGCGCGTCGTAGTGGCCCGACGGGTGCGGCCGCGTCCAGAACTGCGACTCCCAGGCGACCACGTCGGCCTTGTGCGCGAAGTGGTCGGGGAGGTCGTCGATGCGCAGGCTGCAGCCCATCTTGTCGATGCCGGGGTGTCGGCGGAGGGTCTCCGCAAAGACGTCGAGCGCATCGAGCGGGCAGCCCTCGTCCGGCACGACGTCGGGATCGGTCACGACGAAGTGCCGGTCGTGTCCGAGTTCGGCGACGAGGCCGCTCAGCCAGGGTGCGCGATGGCCGAGGTTCGCACCGTTGCGCACGACGCGGTGGCGCGTCGTGGCGAGGTACTCGACCATGGCGGGCCACGTGCTCGCGTTGTCGCAGAGCCAGATCTCCCGCTGGCCGGCCGCCTCGAGCCAGTCGAGCAGCCCGCGCAGCGGTGTGAGCCGGTCGCGGACCGTGACGATGACGGGGTACTGGATGGGCATCGCCCGCGGGTCAGCGCGCGCGACGGGAGCGGGTCGCGAGCCGGCGCAGCCGACGTGCGAGCCGGACGGCGCGCGACGCCTCGAGGGCGGTGACGCGGGCACGGGCGCGGTCCCGCTGCGCGGTGCGTCGTACGAGGAGCGCCTCGGTGGCCGCGGCCCGGGCGGCGGCGTCGACGAGCTGCGCGTGCAGCTGGTCGCGCTGTGCGTGGAGGATCCGCAGGTCGGCTTCGAGGCGAGCGATCCCGGAGGTGCGCTCCAATTCCTTGCGGCTGGCGACGAACTCGGCGACCTTGCGTTCCGTGTACTGGCTGAACTCCTCGTAGCGCATCCGTAGGCCGTGTGCCTCGGCGAACAGCTCCTCGATGAGTTGCGCCGTCTCCGCGTCGCGGGCCGTCGTCACGACGCGAGTCTACCCCCGACGCGCGCACGGATAGATTGAGCGAGATGCGCGCGTGGCGCCCGTGGGCCGAGCGCGCGTACGCGGTCGCGATGCTCGCGCTGCTCACGCAGGGGCCGGTGCTGAAGGCGTGGGAGGGGAGCGCGCTCGTGCGCGCCGACGAGATCCCGACGGCGCGGTGGATCACGTACGCCCTCGCACAGATCCCCGCCGCGGCGCTCCTGCTGCGTC
>JBEBCD010000039.1:0-52001 GCA_041158045.1 Actinomycetota bacterium
GACCAGACCCTCGGAGTGTCGAAGAAGGCGAGCGCCGGCAGCGCCCACCAGAGTGCACGCGTCCCCCCGATCCGTGACGCGAGCGCGGCCGCGGCCGCAACAGCACCGAGCGCGATGAGTATTGGACCCACTTCCACGAGCGACTCGAGACGCGCGAGGCCGAGAAGATCCGAGTACGTCATCATCCAGGCGTACGACACCCAGTGGTAGTCGAGGCTCCGACCCAGCGCCAGCGGATTGTTCCAGCCGCCGAAGTCCACGGCGGCGCGACCGACGAACTCGAGATAGATCTGTTCGAACATCAGCGGCCGCCACGCAGTTGGTCGATTCACGACGGTGAGGACCGTCGTCCCGAGCGCGATGACGAGCGTTACCCACCTGAGCCTCCGCGACTCCGAGAACTGGTGGGCGAGTGCCACGAGATACAGCGAGCCTCCCACGGGCAGCGTCCAGTACCACTGCGGCCCGAGGATCACCAGCGCCGCCGACCATGCGAGCCACAACTCCGCCGTCGACGGGAGCACGTCACGCAAGCTCGGCCTCGTCCTCGCGACGTCGAGGAATGCGGCGCCGATGATCGCGGACCACCAGATGAGCGGTGCGACTCCGAGTGCCGCGCGCAGTTGACCCGCAACCACGATGCCGACGAGTCCGATGACGAAGCCCATCCCGAGTCGCTCCCAGGGCGACGATGATCGGGACGGCGTCAGCCGACCCCACACCGACGCACCCCAGACCGTCTGCAGCAGCACGAGCGCAGAGGCACCCACCGACGAGAACATCGAGACGTCGGCCAATGCGAAGGTGAGCGACAGCGAAGCGAAGACCACGCCAGCCGAGACCGCGCCCGGGCGGACGTATCGGACCGTGGACCCCGGAGTACCGGGCGCCGTCATGGCTGGCTCAGGCGGAGAGCTTGGCGGTGAGGCGGGCGAGCGGGGGGTTGGTCATCGCCTCGCCGTCCGGGAAGACGACCGTCGGGACCGTCTGGTTGCCACCGTTGATGCGCATCACGACGTCCGCCGCGTCCGGGTCGCGCTCGATGTCGATCTCCGTGAAGACGATCCCCTCGCGGGCCAGCATCGACTTGAGGCGCATGCAGTAGCCGCACCACGGCGTCGTGTACATGGTGAATGCCGGCGCCGCGCTGGCGCCTGTCGCGGGCGTCGCGCCCGGAGCCGTCGCGGGCGTCGCGCCCGGGCCCTGCGCGGGGTCGGGGGGAGGCGTCGTCACGACGCGAAGGATGCCACGTCGGCGAGCAGGTCGAGGAACCAGCCCGGCACGATGCCGATCCCGAGCGTCGCCGCCACGCAGACCACGAGCACCACCCGCGACGCCGGCGGTACGGCGACCGCCGGACCGGCCGCGTCGCGCAGCCACATCGCGACGACGAGCCGCAGGTAGAGGTACGCCGCGACGACCGCCGAGAGCATCGCGACGCCGGCCAGCCAGTAGCTGCCCGCGTCGACGGCGGCACGCACGACCCCGAACTTGGCGACGAAGCCCGACGTGAGCGGCACGCCCGCCTGCGCGAGCAGCAGCACGGTGAGCGCCGACGCGAGCCACGGACTGCGCCGCCCGAGACCCTGGAAGACGTCGACCGTCGTGGCGGCGTCGCCCTCGCCGACGACGAGCGCGACCGCGGCGAACGTGCCGAGCACGAGCAGCGCGTAGATCGCGAGGTAGCCCGCCACCGCCGCGGCGCCGGCGTCCTCCGCGAACGCGCCGCGGTGCCCGGCCGCCTCGAGGCCGACGAGCATGAACCCGGCGTGGCCGATCGAGGAGTAGGCGAGCATGCGCTTCACGTCCACCTGCACGATCGCGAGGACGGCGCCGCCGAGCAGCGTGAGCGCGCCGACGGCCCAGAGCACCGGCCGCCAGTCGTCGGCGCGCGACGGGTAGGCGACGAGCATCACCCGCACGAGCGTCGCGACGGCGGCCGCCTTGCCCGCGGACGCCATGAAGCCCGTGATCGGCGTCGGCGCGCCGTGGTACACGTCGGGCGCCCAGCTGTGGAACGGCACGAGCGACGCCTTGAACGCGAGTCCCACGAGCACCATGGCGACGCCGACGAGCAGGAGCACGTCGTTGCGGGGGACGCCGATCGACATGCCGAGCTCGCCCGAGATCGCACCGAGGCGCGTGGTGCCCGCGACGCCGTAGGTGAGGGCGACGCCGTAGAGGAAGAACGCCGATGCGACGCCCCCGAGGATGAAGTACTTGAGCCCGGCCTCCTGGCTCTCGGTGCGCCGGCGGTTCATCGCCGCGAGCACGTAGAGCGAGAGGCTGAGCGTCTCGAGGCCGAGGAACGTCACGACGAGGTCGGTGGCGTTGGCCATCACGATCGCGCCGATCGCCGCGGTGAGCAGCAGCGCGTGGGCCTCCGGGGTCTCCGCGCGCTCGCGCCACAGCCAGTCGGAGAGCGCGAGCGAGCCGAGCACCACGGACCCCGAGACGAGGACGGTCACGAGCACCGCGTACGGGTCCCACGCGAGGGCGCCGCCGACGAGCGTCGTCGGCGAGGCGACCGCCGTCGTCCACTGCAGCGCGGCGAGCGTCGCCGCGGCGCCGGCCCCCGTGGCGGTCGCGAGCGGCAGGAGGCCGGCCCGCCAGGGCGGGGTCAGCGCCCCGACGACGAGGATCGCGAGCGCGGTGCCCGCGAGGGCGAGCAGCGGCGAGAGCGCCCACCACTGCACCGCGGGGGCCGCGAAGGTGCCGACGTCCACGCTCAGCCCCCCGCCACCCGCGCGATGAGCGCGTCGACGCTCGGGCGCATCCGGTCGAGCATGGGCGCCGGGTAGACGCCCGTCGCCACGATGATCGCGACGAAGACCGACATGAGCGCGCCCTCGCGCCAGGTCATCTCCGCGAACCCGCGGTTGGCCTCGTCGGGCTCGCCGTGGAAGACGCGCTGGTAGGCCCAGAGGAGATACAGCGCGGCGAGGACGACGCCGGTGGTCGCGACCACGGTCCACCAGCGGGCCGGGCCGAAGGACCCGATGAGCACGAGGAACTCGCCGACGAAGCCGTTGAGCCCCGGCACGCCGATCGAGGAGAGCATGACGACGGTGAAGGTGCCGGCGAAGACCGGTGCCACGTGCTGCAGGCCGCGGAGGGCGTCGATCTCGCGCGTGTGGCGGCGGTCGGAGATCATGCCCACGAGGAGGAACAGCGCGCCGGTCGAGACCCCGTGGTTGACCATCTGGATCACCGCGCCGGAGACCGCCTGCGTGGTGAGGGCGAACGTGCCGAGCACGATGAAGCCGAGGTGCGCGACGGACGAGTACGCGACGAGGCGCTTGAGGTCGCGCTGCATCGTCGCGGCGATCGCGCCGTAGACGATGCCGACGACGGCGAGGGTGAAGAAGAGCGGGCTCGCCCACCGCGCCGCCTCGGGGAAGAGCCCGATGGCGAAGCGCAGGAGGCCGTACGTGCCCATCTTCAGCAGCACCCCGGCGAGGATCACCGAGCCGCCGGTCGGCGCCTGCGTGTGGGCGTCGGGGAGCCAGGTGTGGAGCGGCACGAGCGGGACCTTGACCGCGAAGGCGAGCGCGAACGACGCGAAGAGCCAGCGGCCCTCGGCGACGGAGAACTCGGCGGCGCGCTGCAGCTCGGGTAGCGAGAACGTCACGGCCCCGACCTCGTCGCGCGCGAGCACGACCGTCGCGACGATGCCGACCAGCATGAGCGCCGAGCCGGCCATCGTGAAGATGAAGAACTTGGTGGCCGCGTAGATGCGCTCGCCGTACCCCCAGCCTCCGATGAGGAAGTACATCGGCACCAGCACGATCTCGAACATCACGAAGAAGAGGAACAGGTCAAGCGAGAGGAACGACCCCATCACCCCGGCCTCGAGGAGCAGCATCCACGCGAGGTACCGGCGCTCGTCGTGGTGCGGGTCGACGCCGACGATGACGAGGGGGAACAGGAGCGCCGTGAGGACCACGAGGAACAGCGAGATGCCGTCGACCCCGAGGTGCCAGGAGATCCCCCACTGCGCGATCCAGGCACGGTGCTCGACGAACTGGAAGGCCGCGGAGCCCGGGTCGAACTCGGCGAGCATCCGCACCGCCACCGCGAGCGTCGCGACCGACGACACGACGGCGACGAGCCGCGTCCACTCGGGCCGCGCGCGCCCGACGAGCGCGACGACGAGGGCCGAGACCGCCGGGACGAGGATGAGCGCGCCGAGCATCAGGCCATGCCCCTCGCGAGGAACCACGCCAGCACGAGCACGGCGCCCGCACCGACGATGAGCGCGTAGGTGCGCACGTAGCCCGTCTGTACGCGACGGATCGCGGCCCCGGCGTCGCGCACGAGCCAGGCGACGCCGTTGACGACGCCGTCGACGACGGTCGCGTCGAACCAGGCGACCCCGCGGAAGGCGGCGGCACCCGGCCCCCCGACGAGCCGCGCCGCGGCCGCGTCGTAGCGCCATGCCTCCTCGAGGATGCGCGGCTCGACGGCCCTCGCGCGGCGCGCGCCGTAGACGACGACCGCGCCCGCGATGCCGACCGCGGCCACGACAACGGCGACCGCGAGGAGCAGCCACTTGTGGGCGTAGGCCCAGGTGCCGGAGATCGACGCCTCGCCGGCCTCGACCACCGGCTCGAGCCAGTGCTCGAGGAAGTGCAGGTCCTTGGAGAACGGCAGCTGCATCGCGCCGCCGACGATCGACAGCCCGGCCAGCACGACGAGCGGCGCGAGCATCGACGCCGGGCTCTCGTGCGGCGCCGCGTCGCCGTGCGCCCCGTGGTCGGCGGCGCGGCTCGTCCAGCGCGGCTCGCCGAAGAAGACGAGGACGACCTGGCGCGTCATGTAGTACGCGGTGAGGAGCGCCGTGACGAGGCCGACCGCCCAGAGGACCGGGCTCTTCGCGTGGACGTACAGGAGGATCTCGTCCTTGGACCAGAACCCCGCGAAGGGCGGCACGCCCGCGATCGCCAGCCACCCGACGATGAACGTCCCGGCCGTGACCGGCATCGCGGCGCGCAGGGCGCCCATCCGGCGCATGTCCTGCTCGTGGTGCATGCCGTGGATCACGGATCCCGACCCGAGGAACAGGAGCGCCTTGAAGAACGCGTGGGTCACCATGTGGAAGATCGCGGCGACGTACGCCCCGGACCCGACGGCGAGGAACATGTAGCCGAGCTGCGAGATGGTGCTGTAGGCGAGCACGCGCTTGATGTCGTGCTGCGCGACGGCGATCGTGGCGGCGAAGAGCGCGGTGCCCGCGCCGACGACGGCGACGAGGGTCGGCGCCCAGTCGTGGGAGGCGGCGAGCACCGGGTTGAGTCGCGTCATGAGGAAGACGCCGGCGGTCACCATCGTCGCGGCGTGGATGAGGGCCGAGACCGGCGTCGGGCCCTCCATGGCGTCGGGCAGCCAGAGGTGGAGCGGGAGCTGCGCGCTCTTGCCGCAGGCGCCGAGGAAGGCGAGGAGTGCGATCGCCGTCGCCGTCGATCCCGCGAGCTCGCCCGCGTGGGCCGCGTGCCCGAGCTCGGCGTAGGAGAGCGACCCGACGGACGAGAACGCGAGGAACATCGCCGTCATGACGCCCACGTCGCCGATCCGGTTGGTCACGAAGGCCTTCTTGCCCGCGACCGCGGCGCTCGCGCGCTCGTGCCAGAAGGAGATGAGGAGGTAGCTGCACGTCCCGACGCCCTCCCACCCGAGGAACGTGACGAGGAGGTTCTCCCCCAGCACGAGCATGAGCATGCTGAACACGAAGAGGTTGAGGTACAGGAAGAACTTGGGGTACCGCGCGTCGCCGTGCATGTAGCCGGTGGCGTAGAGGTGGATGAGCGCGCCGATGCCGGTGACGAAGAGCGCCATCACGACGCTCAACTGGTCGACGAGCAGTGCGGCCTCGACGCGCAGGTCGCCGACGACGATCCAGTCGAACATCCGCACCACGTGGGCGCGCTCCTCCGCCGGCAGACCGAGCATCTCCAGCCAGATCGCGACCGTGACCGCGAAGGCGCCGGCCACCATCGCCGTGGCCAGCCAGCCCGCCCGCGGATCGCCGAGTCGCCGCCCGAGGGGCACGAGCACCGCGACGCCGACGAGCGGCAGCAGCGGGACGAGCCAGGCGAGATCGATCACGGCCGGCCCCTCAGCCCCGCAGCGCCGACAGGTCGTCGGCGTCCACGGAGCTCCGCTGACGCATGATCGCCACGACGATCGCGAGACCGACCGTCACCTCGGCCGCGGCGACGACCATGACGAAGAGGACCGTGGTGCGGCCGGCGACGTCGGCGAGGCGGGAGGCGAGCGTGATGAACGTGAGGTTGACCGCGTTGAGCATCAGCTCGACGCACATGAGCATGACGAGCGGGTTGCGCCGGACCATCACGCCGAAGAGCCCGACGCCGAACAGCAGGGCGGCGACGACGAGGTACCACGATGCCGTCACCGCGACGCCGAACACGGGCACGCTCACCGCCCGGCCCCGGTGCCGAGGCGACGGCGGGTCATGAGCACGGTGCCCACGACCGCGACGACGAGGAGGATCGAGGTGACCTCGAAGGCCACGACGTAGTCGCCGAAGACGGAGCGCGCGATCTCGACCACGTCGGCGTCCCCCGACGCCGCGTCGGGCGCGGAGCCGGCCCGGTCCCGCACCGCGGCCGCGCCGTCCACCACCGCGGCGACCAGCACCGCGGCCGCGCCCAGCGCGACGACGAGGGCGAGCGGACGTTGCGCGGTGAGCGGCTCGGTCCGCACGTCCTCGGCGCGGTCGACGCCGAGCAGCATGATGACGAAGAGGAACAGCACGACGATCGCGCCCGCGTAGACGATCACCTGGACCGCCGCGACGAAGTAGGCGCCCTGCGCGACGAACATCACCGCGACGCCGAACAGCGTGAGCACGAGGCTGAGCGCCGCGTGCACCGGGTTGGACCGCGTGATGACCCCGGCCGCGCCGACGAGCACCATCGCCGCCGCGCAGACGAAGACCGCGAGCTCCACTCAGGACGCTCCGTCGCGGGCGTCGGGGGGCTCGGGCGGGCGCACGCCGTAGCCGAGCTCGCCGCTCCAGCCGGCACGGCCGGCGAAGGTGGCGTCGCCCGACGGCGCGGTCGCGCGCATCCAGCCGGAGGTGTGGGCGTCCTCGCCGTCGCGCCAGTCCTCCCACGGGAGGCGCTGCGGGCGCCCGTCGTCGCCGACGAGCAGCTCCGACTTGGTGTAGATCGCGTCGCGACGGCTCGTGAACGAGAACTCGAAGAGCTTGGACTCGGTGATGGCCTCCGTCGGGCAGGCCTCGACGCACAGGTCGCAGTGGATGCACCGCAGGTAGTTGATCTCGTAGATCCACCCGAAGCGCTCGCCCGGCGACGTGGGGTGCTCCGGGTCGTTGTCGGCGCCGCGCACGTGGATGCACTTGGCGGGGCAGACGGCGGCGCACAGCTCGCAGCCGATGCACTTCTCCATGCCGTCCTCGTAGCGGTTGAGCACGTGGCGGCCGTGGAGGCGCTCGGGCTTGGGGACCTTCTCGTCGCGGGCGGCGGCGCGGCGCGGGCGACGGCGGAAGACGCGCCCGCCCGAGTACTGCGTCGTGACGCGGTTGCGCCGACCGTGCTGCCGGATGGTGACGAGGAAGCCGCCGAGGAGCCCCATCAGAACGCCACCCCCTCGCGCGCCCGGTCGGCGTCGCTGCGGGCGAACGCGGCGCGCAGGAGGATCCAGCCCACGCTGAGCACGACGATGCACGCCGAGGTCGCGACGAGCACGTCCCAGTCCATCGCGCGCGCGAGGCGCTGCGTGGCGAGGAGGAGGAACCAGGCGAACGATGCGGGGATGAGGACCTTCCAGCCGAGGTCCATGAGCTGGTCGTAGCGGAGGCGCGGCAGCGTGGCGCGGAACCAGACGTACGCATAGAGGAACGCCAGCACCTTGAGGAGCAGCCACAGCGTGCCCTCGAGCGCGTTGGGCACGAGGGGGACGTCCAGCGTGACCCCGCGCAGCGAGGGCGGCTGCGGCCCGCCGAAGAAGAGCGTCACCATGAGCGCCGACATCGTCACGGTGTTCATGAACTCGGCGAGGTAGAAGAGCGAGAAGCGGATCGAGGAGTACTCGGTGTTGAAGCCGCCGACGAGCTCCTGCTCGGCCTCGACGAGGTCGAACGGCGGGCGGTTGAGCTCCGCCGTCGCCGCGACGAGGAAGACGACGAAGGGCACGACGCCCGTCGCCACGACGTGCCAGTCGGCGAGGGTCGACTGGGCCGCCACGATGCCGCTCGTGGACAGCGTGCCGGCCACGAGCAGCACGCTCGCGAGCGAGAGCCCGAGCGCGGCCTCGTAGCTCACCATCTGCGCGGACGCGCGGACGGACCCGAGTAGCGGGTACTTGGAGCCGCTCGCCCAGCCCGCGAGCATGATGCCGTAGACCGCGATCGACGAGATCGCGAGCGCGAAGAGCACGCCGACGTGCGGGTCGGCGAGCTGCACGCGGGTCACCTGTCCGAACCACGTGACCTCCCCCGTGCGCCCGTCGCGGAAGTCGCCGCCGAGCGGGATGATCGCGAACGACAGGAACGCCGGCACGAAGGCAAGGAACGGCGCGAGGCGGAAGACGAAGCGGTCCGCGCGGTCGGGGACGATGTCCTCCTTGAAGAACAGCTTGATGCCGTCCGCGAGCGTCTGCAGGAGCCCGAACGGGCCGGCCTTGTTGGGCCCGACGCGGTTCTGCATGCCGGCCACGACCTTGCGCTCGAACCAGACCATCAGCATCGTCGCGACGAGCCCCGCCGCGAAGACGGCGAGGACCTTGAGGCCGACGATCGCGAGCGGCGCCCAGCGCAGGTCGCCGGAGAGCATCTCGTCGAGCGCGATCACGGCGCCGCCTCGATCCGCACGTCCACCACGTCGCGCGCGCCGGCGAGCAGCGGCTCCAGGCCCGCCCCGCGCAGCGCGGGCACCCACGCGCTGCCCCGTGCGACGCCGGCGTCCGCGCGCACCGGCAGCGCGATCGTGACGTCGCCGACTCCCACGCGGACCGGCGCACCCTCGGCGACACCGACGCGGGCGAGGTCGGTCGGGTGCAGCACGATCTCGGCGGGTCGCGCGAGCGTCGCGAGCGACGGGCTGCGCCGCGTGGCGATCGCCCCGTCCCAGAGCGTCCGCGAGACGACGAGCCGGTAGTTGTACCCGTTGCGATCGCGGGCCGCGGCGCCGGCGCGCGGCGCGGGCAGCGGCGCGGGCCGCACGGTGAGGACGCCCTCGCCGCGCGTGGCGCGGGGGTCGGCGGCGGGCGCGAACGCCGGGACGCGGGACGCCATCGCGGCGCGCACCCCCGCGAGCGTGCCGAAGCCGAGGTCGTGACCGAGGGCGGCGGCGAGCTCGGCTGCGACCATCCAGTCGGCGCGCGCGGTGCCGCGGGGGACGATCTTCTGCGCGACGTCGCTCACGCGTCCCTCGACGTTGGTCGTCGTGCCCGACTTCTCCCCGTGGATCGCGGCGGGCAGCAGCACGTGGGCGCCGGTGTTGGAGTCGTGGAGGAACGCGTCGACGCTCGCGACGTGCGGCACGCGGGCGATCGCGCGGCGGGCCAGGTCGGCGTCCGGCGAGTCGGCGACGGGGTCGGCGCCCAGCAACACGAGCACGTCGATCGCGCCGTCGGCGGCAGCCTCGAGGATCGCGGGCGTCGCGTCGGAGGATGCCGCCGGGGAGAGGCCCGCGGTGAGCGCCCCGCGCACGTTGCCACGGCGCATCGTGGGCAGCACGCGCGCACCGGGCGCGGCCGCGAGCACCGCGCCGACGGCCTCCATCGTCCAGCGCTCGTCCTCCGCGAGGTTGCCGCGGCCGACGACGACGGCCACCTCGCCCGCGGCGAGCTGCGCCGCCACCTCGGGCTCGGCGAGCAGCGCGGCGACCGCGCGGGCCTGCATGCCCGGCTCGTGGGTGACGGCGCGCCACGCGTACGGCGTGAGGCCGGTGGCGCGCGGCGTGCACTCGACGAGCCGGCTGCGGCGCGTCTGCGCCGCGTGGCGCACGCGCAGGTGGAGCACCGGCAGCTCCTCCTTGAGATCGGGGCCGAGCAGCACGATGGTGCGTGCGCGGCAGACGTCGTCGATCGTCGCCTGCGGGAGCGCGAGGACCTCGGGCGGCAGTCCGTCGCCCATGCGGGGGTCGCGACGCGTCACGCCGAGCGCGTCGGCGAGCGCCGCCCACGCGAAGGCGTCCTCGTTGGTCCCGCGGGCGCCGCCGAGGATCGCGACGCGGGAGGGGTCGGTCGCGCGGATCGCCGCGGCCGTCGTCGCGATCGCCTCGGACCAGGACGCGGGACGCGTCACGCCGCCCGTACGGACGGCGGGTGCGGCGAGCCGGTCCGGGGCGTTGACCGCCTCGAAGGAGAACCGGCCGCGGTCGCAGAGCCAGCCCCAGTTGACCGCGTCGACGTCGACGCCCTGGAGGCGCACGAGCTCGTTGCGGCTGCTCTGGACGACCACGCGACAGCCGACGGCACAGGTCGTGCAGGTGCTCTCGACCTGCTCGAGGTCCCACGGGCGGGCCTTGAAGCGGTACGGCGTGGCCGTGAGCGCGCCGACCGGGCAGATCTGCACCGTGTTGCCCGAGAAGTACGACGCGAAGGGTTCGTCGGGGAAGGTCATGACCTGCGTCGCGTTGCCGCGGCTCGTGAAGGAGATGAGCGGGTCGCCCGCGACCTCGTCGGCGAAGCGCGTGCAGCGGTCGCAGAGGATGCAGCGCTCGCGGTCGAGCAGGACGAGGTCGCTGATCGGGATCGGCTTCTCGTAGTGGCGCTTCTCCTCGACGAAGCGGCTCTCGCCCGGCCCGTGGCTGAACGCCTGGTCCTGGAGCGGGCACTCGCCGCCCTTGTCGCAGACCGGGCAGTCGAGCGGGTGGTTGGCCAGCAGCAGCTCGAGGACGCCCTCCTGCGCGCGCTTCACCTGCGGCGTGTCGGTGCGCACGACCTGGCCCTCCGCGACCGGCGTCATGCACGACACGACCATCGCGGGACCGCGCGGCGTGTCGACCTCGACGATGCATTGACGGCACATGCCGACGGGACTCATGCGCGGGTGCCAGCAGAAGTGCGGCACGTGCGCGCCGGCGTCGGCGCACGCGGCGATCACCAGCTGCCCGGGACGCGCCTCGTGGGCGCGCCCGTCGATCGTGATCGGGACCACGGTCGCGGCGGGTCGGGCGACGTCGGTCATCGCGCCCCCGCCGTCGCGCGGGCGAAGGGCGACGTCACGCCGTCGATCGGTCGGCCGTGCGCGACGTAGTGCTCGAACTCGGGGCGGAAGCGGCGGACCGCGGACGCGATGGGCGAGACCGCCGACGGCCCGAGCGGGCAGATGGTCGTCTGGCGCGGCGGCCAGGCGATGCCGGGGCTGATCGACTCCGAGACGTCGAAGAGCAGGTCGACGTCCTCGGGGCGGCCGTGGCCGTCGAGCATCCGCTTGAGGATCTTCTCGAGCCAGTTGGTCCCCTCGCGACAGGGCGTGCACTTGCCGCACGACTCGCGCGCGAAGAAGCGCACGATGCGCCAGCAGGCGGCGACCATGTCGGTGGTCTGGTCCATGACGACGATCGCGCCGGAGCCGAGCATCGAGCCCGCCTTGTCGACCGTCGGCTTGTCGAGCGGCACGTCGAGGTGCTCGTCGAAGAACCACATGGCCGACGCGCCGCCGGGGATGAAGGCCTTCACGCGACCGCCGCCGCGGATGCCGCCGCAGTACTCGGGGGCCTCGAAGAGCATGCGGAACGTCGTCGTCCCGTTGGGTACCTCGAAGACCCCGGGCCGCTCGACGTGGCCCGACACGGCGAACATGCGCATGCCGCTCGAGGTGGCGGCCCCGTGCTGCTTGAACGTCGCGCCGCCCTCGCCCACGATGTACGGCAGGTTGGACAGCGTCTCGACGTTGTTGACGATCGTCGGCTGCATGTAGAGACCCTTCACGGCCGGGAAGAACGGCGGCTTGAGCCGCGGCATGCCGCGCTCGCCCTCGAGCGACTCGATGAGCGCGGTCTCCTCGCCCACGATGTAGGCGCCGGCGCCCCACGTGAGCGTGACGTCGACCGAGAAGTCGGTGCCGCAGATGCGCCGGCCGACCATGCCGTGCGCATACGCGTCGTTGATCGCCGCGGCCAGCCGCTCCTGCGCGAGCGCCATCTCGCCGCGGACGTAGAGGAACGCCTGCGCGGCGCCGAGCGCGTAGCAGGCGAGCACGATGCCCTCGACGAGCTGGTGCGGGTCGCGCTCCATGAGGAGGCGGTCCTTGTAGGTACCGGGCTCGCTCTCGTCGCCGTTGACGACGAGGTACCGCGGGTGCACGTCGGCCGGCAGGAAGCCCCACTTGGCACCCGCGGGGAAGCCGGCGCCGCCGCGGCCCTGGAGCTCGGCGGCCTTGACCTCGTCGTGCACCTGCGCGGGCGTCATCGACGTGACGGCCCTGCGGAGCGCGGCGTAGCCGCCCGTGCGCACGTAGCCGTCGTAGGTGTGGCCGTCGGCGACGTCGAACCGCGACGTGACGACGCGGGGCCCGGTGGGCACGGTGCCGGCGGCGATCATCGCGCGTCCACCGCGGCCTGCGCCTCGATCCCCCGGTTGGACCACGCCTCGGTGCGCTCCTGGCGCACGCGCGCGAGCGTGCCGTGCGCGGGGATCTCGTCGGCGAGGCGGCCGGCCCGCAGGTCGTCGACGAGCCGGTCGAAGTCCTCGTGGGTCACGCGGGTGCGGTACCGGTAGTTGACCTGCAGGGCGGGCGCCTCCGTGCATGCCGCGATGCACTCGACGTCCTCGAGGGTGAACGCGCCGTCCTCCGTGGTGCCACCCGCGCGGACGCCGAGGCGCTCCTCGGCGTGGCGGAGCAGGTCCCAGCCGCCGACCAGCTGGCACGAGATGTTGGTGCAGACGTTGATGCACCACGTGCCGACCGGGTGGAACTTGAACATCTCGTAGAAGCTCGCGGTGCCGTAGACGTCGGCGGGCGTGACGCCCACCAGCTCGGCGATGTGCGCCATCGCCTCGGTGGTGACCCAGCCGTCCTGCTCCTGCGCGAGGTGGAGCAGCGGGATGACCGCCGACTTGGGCCGCGGGAAGCGCGCGATGACGTCCCGGGCGACGCGGAGACGCTCGTCGTCGAGGCGGCTCACCGGTCCACCTCCCCCAGCACGGGGTCGACGCTCGAGATGACCGCGACCGCGTCGGCCACGAGCCCGCCGCGCATCATGTGCGGCAGGCACTGGATGTTGACGAAGCTCGGGGCGCGCACGTGCATGCGGTACGGGCGCGACGTGCCGTCGCTCGCGATGTAGCAGCCGATCTCGCCGCGCGGTCCCTCGATGGCGACGTACGCCTCGCCCTCGGGGACCTTGAAGCCCTCGGTGAAGAGCTTGAAGTGGTGGATGAGCGCCTCCATCGACTCGTCGATGCGCCCGCGCGGCGGGGGCGTGACCTTCTTGTCCTGGATGCGCCAGTCGCCACCCGGCATGCGGTCGAGGACCTGTCGCACGATGTGCATGGACTCGCGGATCTCCTGGAGGCGGATCGAGTACCGGTCGTAGGCGTCGCCGAAGGCGCCGACGACGACGTCGAACTCGACGTCCTCGTAGCGCAGGTACGGCATGGCGCGACGCAGGTCCCAGTCGAGGCCGGTGCTGCGCAGGATCGGGCCGGTCGCGCCGAGCGCGAGGGCCTCCTCGCGCGTGATGACGCCGACGCCCTGCAGGCGCTCCCGCCAGATCGGCTGACCGGTCATCAGCACCTCGTACTCCCCGAGCCGCGGCGGCAGGTCCTCGAGCAGCGCGAGCACGTCGTCGCGCCAGCCCGGCGGCAGGTCGGCGGCCACGCCGCCGGGACGGATGAAGTGGTGGTTCATCCGCAGGCCGGTGACCTTCTGGAAGAACCGCAGCACGTCCTCGCGCTCGCGCCAGCCGTACAGCATCATCGACACCGCGCCGATGTCCATGCCATTGGTGGCGAGGAAGAGCAGGTGGCTGCTGATCCGGTTGAGCTCCGAGAGGAGCATGCGGATCCACGTGGCGCGCGCCGGCACGTCGCCGTCGATGCCGAGGAGCCGCTCCACGGTGAGCGAGAAGACGAGCTCGTTGTTGAGCGGCGACGCGTAGTCCATGCGCGTGACGTTGGTGCCGCCCTGCACGTAGGTGAGGGACTCGCCCGTCTTCTCCATGCCGGTGTGCAGGTAGCCGATGACCGGCTTGCACCGCAGCACGGTCTCGCCCTGCAGCTCGAGCATGAGGCGCAGCACGCCGTGCGTGCTGGGGTGCTGCGGCCCCATGTTGATGATCATCGTCTGGTCCTCGCGCACGTCCGCCGGGTCGACGGCCAGCGCCGCGACCTCGGCCTCGCTCATGCGCAGCACCGCGCCCGACTCGCGCATCACCTCCGCGCGCGAGCCGTCGCCGCGCGCGCCCATCTCCTGCGCGCCCTCGGCGGTGCCCGCCGCGACGGTGCGGGGCGTCGTCGCGGTCGCCGCCGCGCGGTCGTCGAGCGCCGTCACGACGGCGCTCCCTTGAACTGCACGGGGATCTGGCCCTGCGCGTAGTCCTTGCGCAGCGGATGGCCCTCCCAGTCCTCGGGCATCAGGATCCGGGTGAGGTCGGGGTGCCCGTCGAAGGCGATGCCGAACATGTCCCACACCTCGCGCTCCATCGCCTCGGTGCCCGGGTAGACGTCGTAGGCCGACGCCAGGCGCGCGTCGGACTCGGGCACCTGCACGCGCAGGCGCGCGCGGCGTCGGCCCGAGACCGACAGCAGGTTGGCCACGACCTCGAAACGCTCCGCGACCACGCCCTCGGGCAGCGCGCGCCCCGGGTGCGTGAGGTAGTCGACGGCGGTGAGGTCCGCGCAGATCTCGAAGCCCTCCTCGCGGGCGGCGCGCAGCGTGGCGAGCCACTCGCCGCGGGCCACGTGCCGGACGTCGTCGCCCGCGCGGGACGCGCTCACCGCGGGGCCGTCCCGATCGAGACCGGCGTGGTCGCGCCGGCGGGGATCTCCTGGACGTGCACGCCGGCGCCCGCGCCGCTCGCGGCGCGGCGGCGCATGATCTCGCCGTCCTCGATGAGTTGGTGCAGCGTCTCGATCGCGTGGATGAGCGTCTCGGGGGTCGGCGGGCAGCCGGGGGCGTAGACGTCGACGGGCACGACCTGGTCGACGCCCTGGACGATCGCGTAGTTGTTGAACATCCCGCCGCTGCTCGCGCAGACGCCCATGCTGATGACCCACTTGGGCTCGGCCATCTGGTCGTACACCTGGCGGAGGACCGGCGCCATCTTCTGGCTCACGCGGCCCGCGACGATCATGATGTCGGCCTGGCGCGGGGACGCGCGGAAGACCTCCATGCCGAAGCGCGCGAGGTCGTAGTGCGCGGCGCCGGTGCCCATCATCTCGATGGCGCAGCAGGCGAGGCCGAAGGTGGCACCCCAGCTGGAGCGGGACCGCGACCACTTCACGAGGTCCTCGATGCGACCCGTCAGGAAGTTGTGCTGGATGCCGCCGAGGCCGTCGTCCATCACGCCGCGCACGACGCCCATCACGACACCCCCACCGGCTCCCGTGGGGCCGCCGGCTCGAGCGCGCGCTCGCGGCCGTCGAGGCCGACGAGGCGCACGCCGCGGGCATCGGGCGCGGTCGCCGCGACGCGCGCCACCGGCGCGCGTCGCGCCTTGCCCGGACCCCAGTCGAGGGCGCCGCGGGCGACGACGTAGACGAACGCGAGGAAGAAGACGCCGCCGAACGCGACGAACTCCCAGAAGCCGAACGCCCCGAGCTCGCCGGCCGCCAGCGCGTACGGGTAGGCGAACACGATCTCGATGTCGAACATGATGAAGAGCATCGCGACGACGTAGAACGACACGGGGAACCGCTCGGGCGCCTCGCGGCTCGGGACGATGCCGCACTCGTAGGGGGCGGACTTCGCGGAGTGGGGCCGTCGCGGTGCGAGCAGTCGCGAGGCGACGAGCGAGAGCGCGCCGAAGACGATGGCGAGCACCGCCAGCACGACGATCGGCAGGTACTGGCCCACGGCCCGACCGCCTAGACCTTCGCCGGGATCCGCTCCCCGAGGTGCGCGCGGAGCGTGAGGTCGCGACGGTGGAGGACCCAGCACAGCGCGAGGAAGATGACCGTCGATCCGAGGGTGATGAGCATGGCGGGCTGGCGCTTGTTGCCCATGTCGCGGAGCATGTAGACGTAGCGGCGGGGCTGCGACTCGTCGATCTTCGGTCGCGCGGGGGCGCGGCCGGGCTCGACGCGCTGCGGCACCACCGGCGCCACCTCGACGAGCGCGTGGTGCGGCGTGTGGAAGAACGCGACGAAGTCGAGCGACTCGTTGATCTTGGGGAAGCGGTCGCCGCCGCGGTCGTACACCGCGACCGACACGTAGTCGCCGGCGGCGAACTCCTCGGCCTCGTTCTGGAGGATCGCGTCGGACGACGCGACGGCCTGGCCGCGGCGCGGGTCGGACTCGGCGAGGAGGATCCAGCCCTCGGACTCGAGCGCGTCGGCGACCGCGGCGGCGTCTGCGACGGTGTCGCCCGTGGTGGTCACGGAGCGCTCGACGACCTCGGCCTCGGGGAGCAGCGCGCCGTCGCGGATGATCGCCGCGGGCTCGGCGGGGAGCCACGTGGGCTCGCGGCCCTTGAGGCCGATCCCGTAGGTCCACCAGATCGCGCCCATCGTCGCCATCCATCCGAAGAGGCCGGCGAGCACGACGAGGAAGCCGAGGCGGGCGCCGAGGTTGGTCCCCGCGATGAGGTACACGGTGCCGACGAAGATGATCACCGAGAGGAAGAAGACGACCCAGCCGCGGATCTCGGGCTGCCAGCCGACGGCGAGCACGGACGTCCAGGTCGCGGCGGCGCCCACGTCACAGCCCCCGCACGTAGTCGATGATGGCCTCGATCTGATCCTCGGTGAGCATCGCGCCGAAGCCGGGCATGCGGCCCGAGCCCTGACCCTGCGCGCCGTAGCGCTTGCCGAGCTCGCTGCCCTGGGTGATGAACTGGATCATCTCCTCGCGGTCGGGGAACTGGCGCACCGTGCTGCCGCCCGTGAGGTTGGGCCCGAGCGCGCCGCCGCCGGTGGTCTGCGGGTCGCCGTACGACCAGCCCTTGGTGTGGCAGCGCGCGCACGAGTAGGCGCCGCCGGCGAGGTCGAGATTGAACAACGCCTCGCCGAGCGTCGCGTAGGTGCCGGCGGCGACGAGCCGCTCGGCCTCCGCCTGGATCTCGGCTTGGCGCTCCTCGGGCAGCGTGCCGGCCTCGCTGCGCGGCGTCTCCACGGAGTGGAGGTACGTGATGAGCGTCTCGATCTGCTGCTCGTTGAGCGGACCGCCGCCGACGAGTCCCCACGCCGACATCGGCGAGAACGGCCGGCCGTACTCGAGGATGTAGCGGACCTCGGAGTCGCTGTAGCGGTAGAAGACGGTGTTGATCGCGGGGGCCTTCCAGTTGACCTGGCGGACCTCGCCCGTCTTCGGGTCGGTGACGGCGTAGGCCGCGACGCCGCCCGCGCCGTTCATGCCGCCGTGGCAACCGGCGCAGTTGAAGCCGCCTTCGGCGGTCGGGCGGAAGAGGTTGCCTCCCCAGGTCTCGAACTTGTGCTCGAACTCGCGCTCGGCACCGACCATGCGGCCCGGCTCGAGGATCCAGTACAGCGGGAGCGCGACCGTGACGACGGCGAGGAACGCGAGGCCGAGGAGCTGCGTGCGCTCGAGCTTGCGACCCTCGAGCGTCTCGTCGTCGTAGTACGCCTTGCGGTTGGCCGCGAGGGTGATCTCCGAGCCGATCTCGCGGCGGGACTCGCGCAGGTTGCTCGCCGCGTAGACGATCCAACCGACGACCGAGACGACGAGGATGATCCACGCGATCGTCGTGGTCGTGTCGGCGAGGAGCATCAGTGTCCGCCCACGTTGCCGACGCAGTGGGGGCCCTCGGCCTCCTGGCCCGTCGTGTTGCTGCCGATCGCGGGACCGGCGAAGACGGTGCCGGTGTCGATCACGACGATGCCGTTGTTGACCGCGATGCCGAAGCGGTCCATCCCGCGCGGCGCGGGGCCGCCCTTCTTCTCGCCGACCCGGTTGTACTGCGACCCGTGGCACGGGCACTCGAACCACTGCGACGACGCGCAGGTCGGCACGCGGCAACCGAGGTGCGGGCACTTCTGGTAGAGCGCGACGATGCCCGCCTCCATGCCCGCGTAGACGGGGCCCTGGGCGCCGTAGAGCGCCTTGCCCTTGGCGAGCGCCTCCTTGGGGTACTCGGTGACCCACGAGCGCGCCTCGGGCACGTAGAGGAAGCCCTTGTTGGAGCGGATGCCGGCGACGACGTCGTCGAGCTTGCCGACCGAAATCTTGGAGCCGAAGCCGCCCTCCGCGCCCTTCCAGAGGAACGCGATGACCGCGGCGCCGAACGCGCCGAGGCTCGCGCTCATGAGCGTGACGGTCGCGCGGTTGAAGAACTGGCGGCGGGTCTCGCCCACGACCTCGGGATCCGGCGGCGACCAGGGCTCGAGCTCGGCCTTGGGCATCGTCGCGACCGCGCTCGTCGCGCGCGCCGTCTCGCGGGCGGCCCGCTCGGCCTCGCGGGCGGCCGCGCGGTCCCGACCGCGGGTCTCGCGCGAGAGCTGCCCGAGCGCGGCACCGCGGTCCGAGCGCCGGGCCGCCGTGAGCACGGCGCCGAGTGCGGCGAGCGCGATCGCCGCGACGGCGAGGACGAGGACGGTGGCGTTCATCGGGCGGGTCTCACAGGTCGAAGAAGATCCCGTCGCGCCACGGGAACGTGAAGTTGAAGCCCGGGCCGCGGAAGAACGAGCCGATGATCACGAGCACCGCCCAGAACATGAGGTGCACCGTCCAGATGCTCGTCATGAACTTGCGATCCTCCGGCTTGTTGGACTCGTTGCGGTCGAGGTACGGCGCGAGGATCATCGCGATGAGCCCCATGCCCGGGATCGTCACGCCGGCGATCATCGGGTGGAACATCGTGAGCAGCTCCTGGAGACCGAGGAAGTACCAGGGGGCCTTGGACGGGTTGGGCGTCGCGTTGAAGTTGGCGGCCTGGAGCAGCGGCGCGTTGACGAACCACGAGAACATGAAGACGAACGCGGTGCACGCGAGCGCCGCAACGAACTCGATGGAGAGCAGGTGCGGCCAGACGTGCACCTTGTCGACCGGCACGGCCTTGACGTCCTGGATCGAGCCCGACTTGACGACGGTGAGCAGCCGCTGCGTGTGACCGCCCGGCCCCGCACCGACGGGCACGCCGCCCGCCGAGGGCACCGCGGCGACGATCGCGCCCGGCGCGTCGGCGACCGCGACGGCGCCCTTGCCCTCGCGCGCGGCCTTGGCACGGTCGAGCAGCTCCTGCGGGATGCGTCCGCCCGACCCTTCGCCGTCGGACGCCGCGGCGCCCGACGACGCGGCGGCCGCCTTCTCGCGCGCGGCCTGCGCGCGCTTGAGCAGGTGCTCGGGGATCTCGCCCATCAGAGCGGCCCCGAGATGCCGCCGTCCTTGCGGACGCGCCAGAAGTGGATGGCGAGGAAGATGACGGTGACGAACGGGAAGAGCAGCACGTGCAGCACGTACCAGCGCAGCAGCGTCTCCGGCCCGATCTCGAGACCGCCGAGGAGCACGAAGCGCACCTGCGAGCCGATGACGGGCGAGTAGCCCATCATGTTGGTCCCCACGGTCACGGCCCACAGCGCGAGCTGGTCCCACGGCAGCAGGTAGCCGGTGAACGACAGCAGCAGCGTGAGCGTGAGCAGGATGACGCCGACCACCCAGTTGAACTCGCGGGGGGCCTTGTACGCGCCGTGGTAGAAGACGCGCGCCATGTGGAGGAAGACCGAGAGCACCATCAGGTGGGCGCCCCAGCGGTGCATGTTGCGGACCATGAGGCCGAACGTGACCGAGGTGTGCAGCGACTGGATGTCCTGCCAGGCGTTGGCGGCCGTGGGTCGGTAGAAGAACATCAGGAAGATGCCGGTGATCGTGAGGAGGATGAAGAGGAAGAACGAGAGGCCGCCGAGGCACAGCGTGTAGCTGACCTTCACGGCGTGGCGCTTCACCTTGACCGGGTGCAGGTGGTACAGCACCGAGTTCATGACGACGTACGAGCGGTTGCGGGGCGAGTCGGAGTAGCCCTTGCGGAAGATCGAGCCGGGGCGGAAGATCGAGTTCCACGCCTGGCTGTCCTTGATCTGGTCGGAGACCTTCTGCAGGCGCTCCTTGAGCCCGAGCTTCGGACGCTCGTCGATGATCCGTGCCATGTCGTCGCCGCCTTTCGTCCTAGAGCCGCATGCCGTAGGCGTAGCCGTGGTTGTTGGTCCGCATGTGCACCTCGCCGGTCGCGGGCGGCGCCCCGACCTTGCCCAGCACGATCACGCCGGTCGGGCAGCGGTCGACGCACAGCGCGCAGCGCGTGCACACGTCGTCGTCGATGATGAAGAGCACGTGGTCCTTCGGGTCGTCGCCGGGCTTCTCCGTGCCGTCGGCCTCCGCCACCGCCTCGGGGGTCACCATGTGGATGCACTTCCACGGGCAGATGTCGACGCAGCCCTCGCACATGATGCACTCGGACTGGTCGATGTGGATGAACTGCTTTGGCTTCACCGCCTTGGAGAGGTACGCGGCGTCCACCTCGACGAGCCGGTAGTCGTCGGTGTACGGCATCATCGGCGGGTTGGCGTCGGTCTTGGCCACGGTCAGCCCTTCCTCACGAGCGGGCGCCCGTAGGTCGAGACCGGCAGTTCCTTGGCCGCGACCTCGCCGCGCTTCTGCCACCAGGAGAAGAGGTAGATCATCAGGCCGATGTAGAAGGCGTGGATCACGATCACGATGATGTCGCGGAGCGCCTCGTAGCTGATCGTGATGGGGAACGAGCCGCCGACCGTGTCGGGACGCAGCAGGTCGAACGGACCGTAGATGAGCTTGTCCTTGCGCCAGCCGAGGTCCTTGTCCGCGTGGTCGATCCACTGGTGCGGCACGACGCCGAACGCGAGGAACAGCACGGCGAACGCGTACGTCCCGCCGAGCATCGCCTCGCCCCACGTGGCACGGCGATCGGAGGGCCGCCGACGGCCGACGGGGATGACGACGAGGGCGAGCGCGGTCGTGAGCAGGAAGGAGAAGATGAAGGCCTGGTTCATCCCCGGCCACCGCAGGACGTCGATCGCGATCATGGAGCGTGCTCGTCGCCTTTCCTCGTGAACGCCGGCACGAGCCTACTCTCGGGCATCTCGGCGGTCCCATCGAGGTCCGACGTCGCGCGCGTCGCGCGCACGACGATCGTCACGTCGCCGCGGTCCTGTGCGCTCGTGAACGTGCACGCACGAACGGGCCGGATGCGGGCCGCGTCTAGCCTGTGTCGCCGTGGGTGACGTCCCCGAGTACCTCCTCCAGCGCTCGCGCGATCGTCGCGCCGCGCTGACCGGCCAGGCGCCCACCGGATCCTCGTCGTCGTCCGCGCCCGCGCGCGCGGAGACGAGCGGTGCGTCCGCCGCGAGTGCCGCCCCCGCGGCGCGGGCCGCCGCGAGCGTCCCCGCCGCGCCACCGCCCCCGCCGCCGCCGGATCCCGCGTACGTCGTCGCCGCGAAGACGCGGCGCCGCATCCCGTTCTGGGCGATGGCGACGCTCAGCATGCTCCCGCTCTGGGCGTTCCTCTACCTCATCTCCGTGCGTCCGGCGGAGGAGGAGCCCGAGGGTCCGCTCGCGGTCGGCGCCGCCGCGTACGGCGCGTGCGCGAGCTGCCACGGGGCCAACGGCGCGGGCGGCGCCGGACGCGCCTTGTACCAGGGCGAGGTGCTCAAGACGTTCCCGAAGATCGAGGACATGCTCAACTTCGTCTACACCGGCTCGCAGCCGTTCGTGTCGGCGGGCATCGCGGTCTACGGCGACCCCGCGCGCGAGGGCGGGGCGCACGCGCCGCTCTCCTACAACGGCAACGCGATGCCCGCGCAGGGCGAGAAGTGGGGCGGCGGCCTGTCGTACGCCGAGATCCTCGGCGTCGTCTGCCACGAGCGCTACGTCATCGGCGGGGCCGACCCCGCGAGCGAGGAATGGGCGGCCGAGTACGAGACCTGGTGCGCGCCGGAGTCCGAGATCTTCGCGGGTCTCGAGTCGGGTGCGGCTTCGTTCGACACGATCGCCGAGACCTATGGGATGCTGACCAATCCCCCCGCCCATGTCGGCACCGACCCCCGCCCCTCCGGGAAGTAGCGCCCCCGCCACGCTGACCGGCGACGACGCGCGCGCGGCCGCCGCGCGCGAGATCGAGACCGACGTGCTCGTCATCGGCGCCGGACCCGCCGGCGCCTCCGCGGGTTACTGGCTCGCGCGGGCGGGCCACGACGTCACGTTGCTCGAGCGCAAGGAATTCCCCCGGGAGAAGACGTGCGGCGACGGTCTCACGCCGCGGGCGGTGAAGCAGCTCGAGGACATGGGCCTCGGCGCCGACCTCGCACGCCACCACCGCTACGACGGGCTGCGTGCCACCGCACACGGCCGGGCGCTCGAGCTGCGCTGGCCGACCCACCCCGTCTACCCACGCCACGGCTACGTCGTGCGCCGCCGCGACCTCGACCGGATGGTCGCCCACCGGGCGCGCGACGCCGGTGCCGCGCTGCGCACGCACCACGAGGCCACCGCGGCCATCGTGGAGCCGGGTCCCGACGGCCCCGAGGTGCGGGGCGCGCTCGTCACCGACCACGACGCGGGCGAGACCGTCGCGTACCGCGCGCGCCACGTCGTCGTCGCCGACGGGGCCAACAGCCGCATCGGGCGCGCCCTCGGCACCGCGCGGCGCCGCGAGTGGCCCTACGGCACCGCCATCCGCACCTACTGGGAGAGCCCGCGCCACGCGGAGCCATGGATCGAGTCCGCGCTCGACGTCCAGGACCGCGACGGCAACTCGCTGCCGGGGTACGGCTGGATCTTCCCCGTCGGCGACGGCACGATCAACGTCGGGGTCGGCCTGCTCTCGACGTTCAAGCGCTTCCGCGACGTCAACACCTCGCACGTGCTCTCGTCGTACGCCGAGATGATCGCCGACGACTGGGGCATCGACCCGGGCGCGCCGGAGCGGCGCGCGACGAGCGGCAAGATCCCGATGGGCGGGTCGGTCGGGCCCAAGGTCGGCGTGCGCCACGTCGTCGTCGGCGACGCCGCCGGCAGCGTCAACCCGTTCAACGGCGAGGGCATCGACTACGCGTACGAGACGGCGCGCATGGCGGCGACCGTCATCTCCGAGGCCCTCGCCTCCGGCGACCCGCGCGCCCTCGCGCGCTACGAGACGATGCTGCGCGACGAGTACGGCCAGTACTTCAAGGTCGCGCGGCTCTTCGCCCGCGTGATCGGGCGGCCCGCGCTGATGCGCGAGCTCGCACGCGTGGGCATCCACAGCCGCACCCTCATGGAGTGGGTGCTGCGGATCATGGCCAACCTGCTGCGGCCCGACGAGATCGGTCCCGCCGAGGCGGCGTACAAGGCCGCCGCCGCGCTCGTGCGCCTCGCCCCTAGGGCGTGACCGGGCGGCAGACCACTTCGTCGATCTCGTCCTCGACCAGGTCGAGGCGCGCCACGCTGCGGTCCGCGCCCCACGCGTCGATGAAGGCGCGCAGCGTCGGCGCCGGCTCGTCGCAGGTCCGCAACGTCGGCGACGCGAGCGGCACGAGCCAGCCGTTGCCGAGCACCGCGGTGTCGCCGGCGTCCAGCATGTCGGCGAGGCCGGGGAGCTCGAGCACGCGCGTCGGCGCGACGGGATCCGGGTCGCGCAGCGCGTACCAGACGACGGCGCCGCCGAACGTGTTGGCGAGGAGCACGCAGCCGACGGCGTCGGGCGCGGTGCACCCGTCGTCGCCCGCGGTGGGTTCGACGACCGTGAGCGTCGAGCCGTCGTCGAGGGTGTAGGCGACCGAGCCCGCGTCGGCGAGGGTGGCCGCGACCACCGCGGCGACGTCGACGCGCCGCTCGACGCCGTCGCCCCCGTCGTCACCGGACGACGCGACGTTCGTCGGGGCGCCGCCCGCGCACGCCGCGAGCAGCCACGCGGCGAGCGCCGCGCCGGCACACCGCGCCGCCCCCGACCGACCCCGCATCGCCGCCGAGGCTAGGCACCACGGGAGATACCGTCGTCGCGTGCTCGACCACCCCGAGTTCGCCCGACTCGCGCGCGACCACGGCTGGGACGCGTCCCGCGTGCTCGACCACCGCGACGGACTGCTCTGGTGCCGCACGGCGCGACCGGTCGACACCGCGTACGCCGACGCCCGTCAGGCCGCCCGCGACGAGGCGCTCGCGACGTCGTGGTGGTACCGGACGCGCAACGCCATGATCCTCGATCTCCTCGACGCGACGGGGCGCCCGGCCGCGCTCTGGGACGTCGGCGCGGGGACCGGCGCGGTCTCGCGTGCGCTCGTCGCCACCGGCCTGCCGACGATCGCGCTCGAGCCGTCACCCGCCGGCGCGAGATTCACCGCGGCCCACGGGCTCGCCTCGGTCGTCGGCACGCTCGAGGCGCTCGCGCTACCGGACGCCGCGCTGCCGGCGATCGGCCTCTTCGACGTGCTCGAACACGTCGAGGATCGGCCCGCGCTGCTCGGCGAGATCCGCCGCGTGCTGCGACCAGGCGCACCGCTGGTCCTCAGCGTGCCGGCCGGATCCTGGCTCTGGAGCGGCTTCGACGTCGAGGAGCGGCACCAGCTCCGCTATTCGCGCGACGGTCTCGTCGACGAGCTCCGCATCGCCGGCTTCGCGACGGAGCGCGTCGTCCACGCCTTCGCGCTCCTCACCGCACCGATCTGGCTGACGCGCGCCCTGCCGCACCGCCTCGGGCGGGGGACGCGCACCGACCACGAGCGCGCGGTGCGCGCGTCCGGTGGTCCGATCGGTGGCATGCTCTCGCTGGTCGAGCGGGGGCTCGCGGGGCGGGTGCCGTTCGGCAGCTCGCTGCTCGCCGTCGCCCGGACTCCCGGCTGAGGTCGCCCCGTCGCGGCGCCGCCGGCGGCGGACCGACCAGGGGCAGGGTCAGACGGAGGCCGGGACGACCTTCAGCGTGTTGGGCGCGAGCTTCGCACCCGCGCCGCCCGCGGCTCCGCCGACGGGCTCGAGCCGCATCTGCTCGTAGAAGGACAGGATCTGCAGCTCGACGCACAGGTCGACGTTGCGCACCGACACCGAGTCGGGCGTCGTGAGCACGATGGGCGCGAAGTTGAGGATGCTCGTGATGCCCGCGGAGACGAGCGCGTCGGCGGCGCTCTGCGCCGAGCCGGGCGGCGTGGTGATGGCGCCGATCTTGGCGTCCGTGTCGCGGACGAGGCGCGGCAGGTCGGCCTCGGCAGCGATCGTCAGCCCGCCGACCTTCTGGCCGATCTTGCGCGCGTCCACGTCGACGACGCCGACGACAGGGAAGCCCCGCGGCGCGAAGCCGGTGAACTTGGTGATGGCCTGGCCGAGGTTGCCCGCGCCCACGACGACGACGCCCCACGAGCGGTTGAGCCCGAGCTCGCGCTTGATCTGGTGGATGAGGTACGCCACGTCGTAGCCCACCCCGCGCGTGCCGTAGCTGCCGAGGTAGGAGAGGTCCTTGCGCACCTTCGCCGCGTTGACGCCGGCGAGCGCCGCGAGCTCGTCGCTCGAGAATCGCGAGACGCCCGTGTCGGCGAGGTTGGTGAGGATCTGGAGGTACACCGGGAGGCGCACGACGGCGGCGTCGGGGATCCGGCGGGACGAGGACTCGGTCATGGGCCTCAGGGTACGGCCCTCGTGCAGGTTTTCACGAGGCGTGCCTAGCCTGCGGGCGTGCTCGACGCGGCCCTCGCGGGCGCCGCCGCCCTGGTGGCCGCGGCCTTCGCCCTCACCGCGTTCGACCGCTGGCACCGCCGCGGCACGCCGCACGACCACGCGTTCGCCGTCTCGATGACGCTCTTTGCGATCGGCGCGCTCGCGCTCTGGTGGGCCGCGGCACTCGGCTGGTCGATGGCGACCTACCGCGTCTTCTTCCTCGCCGGCGCGGTGCTCAACGTCGCGTGGCTCGCCCTCGGCAACGTCTATCTCGTCGCCGGTCCGCGCGCCGGCCGCACGGTGCGCGCGTGGCTCGTGGCCGCGAGCGCGTTCGCCGCGGGCGTCGTGGCGGTCGCCCCCGCGCGCCGCGCGCTCGGCGACGACGAGTTCCCCGCCGCGCGCGAGCTCTTCGGCGCCCTGCCCCGCGCGCTCGCCGCCGTCGGATCGGGCGTGCCCGCGCTCTTCATCCTCGGCGCCGCGGCGTGGTCCGCGACGAGGGCAATGCGCGGCCGCGCGCCCGCCCTCGCGGGCGTCGCGCGGACCGCGGTGTCGGCCCCGAGGCTCGCGGTGGGCAACGCGCTCGTGGCGGCCGGGACGCTCGTGCTCTCCGCGAGCGGCACGCTCGCGGGACGGCTCGGCAAGGAGCGCGCGTTCGCCGTCACCCTCGTGGCCGGAGTGTGCGTGCTCTTCGCCGGCTACCTCGTCGCCGTCAGCCGCCCAACAGCGACGCGATCGCCGCGGCCAGGATCGCCAGCGTCAGCAACGCCAGCGTGAGCGTCGTCGCGGGCCTCACCGCGCGACCCCGTCACGGCGACCGATGCGCACCGTCGTCGCGGGCGTCGCGGGCGCGTCGGCGCGCTCGAGCGTGACCGTGTCGCCCGCGGCGAGCCGGAGCTCCTCCGCGGCGGAGGCGCGGTCGACGCACAGCGCGTACATGCCGTACGAGTCCACCACGAGGCCGAGCCCCGCGCCGATCCCCGCGTAGGAGGCGGCGATCGCCGCCGAGCGCGCGGTGCGCTCGCCGGTCGGCGAGGTGACGGTGACCCGCACCGGCGACTCCCAGCCGGGCAGGTCGGTCGGGCCGACGTTGAGCTGGCAGTTGCCGTAGCGGTCCACCCACGTCACCTCGACGGCCGCCGTCCCACCCTCGACGCGCGGGATCGGCACGACGCCGGGCATGAGCAGGTCGGTGGCGATCGGCTCGCCGAGCTCCGCGAGCGGCACGCCGTTGCACAGGTGCGCCGCCACGGGGGCGAAGACGTCGCGTCCGGCGAAGGTCGCACCCGGCGCCTCGAGGTGCCACCGCGCGTCGGTCAGCACGACCGCCTCGTCGGAGCCGCCGGCGAGCGCGACCGCCATGCTGAGCAGCCCGTTGTCGGGGCCGACGAGCACGCCGCGTCCCTCCCCGATCGACACGGCCACGGCGCGGCGCGTCGTGCCGACGCCGGGATCCACGACCGCGAGCACGACGCCGCTCGGGAGGTAGCCGACCGCGCGCGCGAGCGCGAGCGAGCCGGCGCGCACGTCGAACGGCGGGACGTCGTGGGTCACGTCGATCACTCGGACGTGGGGCGCGATGTCGGCGATCACGCCCTTGACCACGCCGACGAACTCGTCGCGGGTGCCGTAGTCGGAGAGGAACGACACGTGGTCGTAGCGGGGGGTGGCGCCCATGCGGCGCTCACGCTACGGAGACGGCGGGGCCGCGGACGCGGCCGGGAAAACGAAAGAGCCGGTGCCAACCCCCCGATGGCACCGGCTCGATCGGCGCGGCCCTCGCGGGCGCGACTCCCAGTTGGGGGGTGACCCCGACCGGTGATCTTGCGGATCGGTCCACACTGTAGGGAAGATTTCGCGCGGCGCAACTCGCGTCGCACGCCCGACGCGACGCACGTCGTCGACGCGACGACGAAGGTTACGGTTTCGTGTCGCCGAGTTCGCGGCTGCGCGTCGTCGCCGCGTGCACCGCGCGCGCCACGATCTCGCGGAATCCGGCGCGCTCGAGCACGTCCAGCGCCGCGGCCGTCGTGCCGCCCGGCGACGTCACGCGGTGGCGAAGCGCCGCGGGACTGCTATCGTCCCGCGCCCACAGGGCGGCCGCACCGACGAGCAGTTGGCGCACGAGCACGTCCGCGTCGGCCGGCGACAGCCCCTCCGCCACCGCCGCGTCGACGAGCGCCTCGGCGAGGAGATAGACGTACGCGGGGCCGGAGCCGCTCACGCCCGTGACGGCGTCCATCAGCCGCTCCTCGACCCGCACCACGCGCCCGACGGTCTCGAGCAGTCCCCGCGCCCAGTCGAGGGTCGCCGGGCTGCACCCGCGACCCGGCGCGATCGCGGTGGCACCCTCGCCGACGAGCGCCGGCGTGTTGGGCATCGCGCGCACGACCTCGACGCCAGCGCCCGCAGCCGCGGCGATCACGTCGGTGGTGACGCCGGCGGCGACGCTCACCACACGGCGCGCACCGCGCGCGCCGAGGACGGTCGCCACCGCGGCGACGTCGGTGGGCTTCACCGCGACGATCGCGTCGCGGCACTCGGGCACGTCGGCGACGACGCGCGCGGTCGGCACGACCGCGGCGAGCTCCGCGCGGCGCTCGGCGGAGGCCTCGACGACCACGACGCCGCCGGATCCGGGGCGCCGGGCGATGCCGGCGGCGAGCGCGGCACCCATGCGGCCGCCGCCCACGATCACGAGCGCGTCGCTGCCCGCGCCCGTCACGCGCGTCAGGCTACCGATCGGCCAGTCGGGGGAACCCGAGTCGCACGAGCGCGCGGAAGTGCCGCTCGACGAGCGCGTAGAGCGTGCCGAGGATGCGGTCCAGCTCGGCGGCGCTCAGCGCGCCGACGGGGAGCGCACCGCGCAGGTAGATCGCGTCCTCGGCGCCGACGGAGAAGTGCGCGCCGACGAGCGCGTCGTTGCGCCGCAGGACGGCCTCGTGCACGACCGCAGTCGCGGCCTCGGGGGCGGGCATCACGTAGGTCTCGTAGCGCAGCGTGCGCTGGCCGAGCCAGAGCCAGACCGTCGTGAACTCCTTCTCCTCGCCGCGCATGCGCACCACCCAGCGCAGGGGATCCCCCTCCGGGTGATCGAC
Organism: Actinomycetota bacterium; assembly: GCA_041158045.1. Lineage (GTDB taxonomy): Bacteria > Actinomycetota > Acidimicrobiia > Acidimicrobiales > Ilumatobacteraceae > CAXRBC01. Next base: position 28,861 of record JBEBCD010000039.1, read on the forward strand.
GGCCTCGATGTGCGGGTGGGCGGTCCGTGCCGCCCCGAGCCACTCGTCGATCTGGCGTGCGCGGACCGCGAGCGCCTGGTCGTCGAGCGCGTCGGTCACGAGCAGGCGACGAGCGCGCCCGCCCCCACCCGGTCGTAGGCGTCGCGCACCGCGCGCGCCGTCGCGCCCCAGGAGTAGGTCGAGGCGCGCTCCGCCGCGCGCGTGCCCATGGCGATGGCGCGCAGCGGCTCGTCGACGAGCCGACGCGCCGTGCGCGCGAACGCGTCGTGGTCGCGCGCGGGCACGAGGTACCCCGTGACGCCGTGGCGCACGATGCTGCGCAGCCCGCCGACGTCGCTCGCGACGACGGGGATGCCGCACGCCGCGGCCTCGAGCGCGACGAGGCCGAAGCTCTCGCTGCGCGACGGCACGAGCACGACGTCCGACGCCCGGTAGTAGGTGGAGAGCAGGTGGTGCGGCTGCGGCGCGACCCACGTGACGCGGTCCGCGACGCCCACCGTCGAGGCGAGCGCGCGCAGGCGTCGCGCCTCGGCCTCGCCCTCGGGGCCGCTCGCCCCGCCGACGACGAGGAGGCGCGCACCGGTGTCGCGCAGCCCGGCGAGGGCTCGGATCGCGACGTCGACGCCCTTCAGCGGCTGGAGCCGCCCGACGACGGCGAGCACCGGCGCGTCGCCGAGCGAGAGCCCCGGGTGCACGACGCCGAGGGCGGCGCGCGCGCCGCGCCGATCGCCGGGCGAGAAGAAGGCGCGGTGGACGCCGGGCGCGGCGACCACGAGGGTGCCCGGCGAGTCGCCGTAGAGCTCGCGGAACTCGCGGCGCTCCTCGTCGCAGCTGACGCAGATCGCGTCCGAGCAGCCGATCACCTCGAGCTCGGCTCGCTCGCGCTCGGCCGACTCGTCGTCGCCGCCGCGGCGCTTGACCCTCGCGAGCGTGTGGAAGGTCGTCACGAGCGGGATGCCGAGCCGGTGCTTGAGCCGGTGCCCGACGAGGCCGGAGAGCCAGTAGTGGGCATGGACGACGTCGGCGCCGCCCGAGGCCTCGATCGCGCGGGCGGCCGCGTCGGTGAACTCGTCGACGACGCGCACGAGATCCTCCTTGGCCAGCCCGGCGGGACCCGCGTCGAGGTGCACGACGCGATGGTGGGGCTCCAGCTCGACGACGTCCGGCAGCGAGGGGTCCCAGCGACGGGTGTAGGTCGTGCAGTCCGCGCCCGCCTGGGAGAGCATGCTCGCGAGCTCGCGGACGTAGACGTTCATCCCGCCCGCGTCGCCCGACCCCGCGCGCGCCAGCGGCGAGGTGTGCATCGAGATGAGCGCCACGCGCAGCACGCGGGGCAACCTATCTGGAGCGCGGCGCGGGACGACCGGCCGAGCCGCGGTCAGGCGTCGCGGATCAGCTCGTCGACGCTCGTCCCGCCCGACTTCAGCCGCCGGACGAGCTCGGCCGTGAGCGCGTCGATGCGCGCGAAGAGCTCGCGACGCTCGCCCGAGCGCCGCGCCTCGTACTCGGCGAGCGCGGCGACGGCGGCCTCGAGGGCGGCGTCGTCGAGGGTGCGCATGTCGCCGAAGCCGACGCGCTCGCAGAGGCGCTCGAGCTCGACCACGAGCGGGTGGTCGGGTGACACCGTCGTCTCGCGCGGCGGACGCGTCGAGCCGCCGCCGCCCTCGCGGGCGAAGACGCTCGCGAGCTCGCGGGCGTCGATGCCGAGCGCGGGGGTGCCGTCGTGTCGGCGCGTGAGCTCCTCGCGGGCCAGGTCGATGCGCCCCTGGGCCATGCGGCGCACGAAGGAGACGGCGTCCTCCTCCGACTGGAGGCGGGCGCGCTCGGCGCGCAGCTCGCCGAGCGGCAGGGCGCCCGGGTCGCCGCTCACGCGGCCCCGCCGGAGACGGGCGGGAGCACCGCGACCTCGTCGCGCTCCCCGACGCGCGCGTCGCGCGCGGCCTCCTCGCCGTTGATCCAGACCTTGCACGTCGGCAGGACGCGCGCGAAGTCGGCGCCGAAGCGGCGCACCGCCTCCGCGAGCACCTCGTCGAGCGTCCCGCCGGGCACGACGTCGTCGGCGGTGCCGGCCGCCTCGCGCGCGGCGGCGAAGAGTCGCAGACGCGGCACGGGCCGAGCGTACCCAAGGGGCTACCCTGCGGTGCGTGTCGGGCACGTCGCGCGCACCCGACGCGTCGCGCCTGCTCGTCGTGCGGCACGGACAGTCGGAGTGGAATGCGCAGCGCCGCTGGCAGGGACGCGCGGACATCGAGCTCACCGAGGAGGGCGAACGCCAGGCGCAGCGCGCCGCCGACCTGCTCGGCACGTTCCACCTCATCGCGGCCAGCTCGCTACGGCGCGCGCGCCGCACCGCCGAGATCATCGCGTCGCGCCACGGCGTCGACGAGGTCGTGGTCGACGAGCGGCTCCGCGAGTGCGACGTGGGTCCGTGGCAGGGACTCACCTATTCCCAGATCGAGGAGGGATGGCCCGGCTGGGTCCGCGCGGGTCGCCAGCCGGACGGCTTCGAGCCCAACCACGAGGTCGTCGCGCGCATGAGCGCGGCCTTCCGGGACCTCGTCGCGATGGCGGGCGGCGATGACGTGCTCGTGGTGAGCCACAGCGGCGCGATCCGCACGATGCGGCGCGCGATGGGCGCGCACGACGAACGGCTCGAGAACCTCGGCGGCTCCTGGTTCCACGTCGGCACGGACGGCGCGGTGCACCCGGGCGAGCTCGTGCAGGTGCTGGGCGCGGTCGACTCGGCCGAGACGCTCTGAGCGGCCCGGGGACGCCGACGTGAGCGGGCGCGATCCCTTCGCGCGCTGGCTCGGCGACGGGTACGCGCCGGAGGTCCGGCGCCACGTCGGCTTCCTCACCGTGGTGCGGCTCGCGACCAACACGTGCTACCGCTTCACCCCGCCCTTCGTCGCGATCATCGCGCGCGGCTTCGACATCTCGCTCACGACGATCGGCCTCGTGCTCACCGTGTCCGAGATGTCGGGCTTCCTCGGGCCGGTGGTCGGCCGCCTCGCCGACCGGCTCCCCCGGCGCCGGGCGATGACCGTCGGCCTCGCGGGCTGCGGTGCGGGCTCGTGGATCGCCGCCGCATCGCCCAGCCCCGTCGCGCTGTGCGCCGGCATCACGCTCATCAGCATCGCCAAGATGCTCTTCGACCTCGGGATGGCGGGGTGGATGATCGACCACGTCCCCTACGAGCAGCGGGGCCGCGTGGTGGGCATCACGGAGACGTCGTGGGCGATCGCGCTGCTCGTCGGCGTCTCGTCGCTCGGGCTCGTCGTCGCCGCGGGCTCCTGGCGCGGCGGGTACGCCCTCGCGGGCGTCGCGGTCGTGATCGGCGCGGTCGCCGTGCGGGCGCGCATGTCGCACGAGCCGCGGCCCCCGCGACGCGAGGACGCGGGGCGCGGCTGGCCGCACGGGCACGCGTGGGCGGTGCCCGTCACCATGTTCGGACTCATGTGCGCGAGCCAGTGCGGCTTCCTCACCTTCGGTGCGTGGCTCGAGGATCGGCACGGCATCGGGGCGGCGGGGATCGCGGCCGTCGGATTCGGCCTCGGGATCGTCGAGCTGGGCGCGTCCACGTGGAGCGCGCGGCGCACCGACGCGTGGGGCAAGGAGACGAGCGTCGCGCTCGGCGCCGTGCTGATGGTGCCCGCGGGGCTCGTGCTCGCGGTCACGCACGACTCGCTGCTCGTCGGCCTCGTCGCGCTCGGCGCGTTCTTCCTCGGATTCGAGTTCGCCGTCGTGAGCCTGCTGCCCGTCGCCGCGCAGCTCGTGCCCGGGCGCGAGGGCAGCGGCCTCGGGATCGTGATGGCCGGCGCCACCCTCGGGCGCGGCGTGATGAGCATCGGCGCGACGTGGCTCTACGACGCGTACGGCGGCCTGACGTGGCCGGCCGTCGCCGGGGCCGCGTGGGCCGCCCTCGCGACCGCGGCGATCCTCGGATTCCACCGACGCGGCGGCGCGAGCCGCCTGCTCGGCGCGGGGGCTCAGCCCCGGTAGCGGTTGGTGATCGGCAGTCGCCGGTCCTTGCCGAAGGCCTTGTGGGTGACGCGCACGCCCGGCGCACCCTGGCGGCGCTTGTACTCGTTGGCGTCGACGAGACGCGCGATGCGGGCGACGAGCGCGGCGTCGTGGCCCTCGGCGACGATCTCGCGCACCGTGCGGTCGTCCTCCACGTAGCGCGCGAGGATCGGGTCGAGCACCTCGTAGGGCGGGAGCGACTGGTCGTCGCGCTGGTCGGGACGCAGCTCGGCGGACGGCGGCTTGTCGAGGATCGCGCGCGGGATCACGTCGCGGCCGGCCGTCGCGTTGAGGTGGCGGCAGAGGTCGTACACCGTCGTCTTGAACAGGTCCTTGATCACCGCGTAGCCGCCGACGGAGTCGCCGTAGAGGGTGAAGTAGCCGACGGCGGTCTCGCTCTTGTTGCCCGTCGTGAGCACCATCCAGCCGCGCGCGTTGGACAGGGCCATGAGGATCGCGCCGCGCACGCGACTCTGCAGGTTCTCCGGTGTGAGGTCGGGTGCGCCCGCGGCCGGGGTCGGCAGCGAGGGTCCGAGCATGTCGAGGTACGCGGCGAAGGCGGGCTCGATGGGGATCGTCCGCAGGTCGATGCCGAGGCGCGCGGCGAGGTCGGCCGCGTCGGTGCGCGAGCCCTCGCTCGAGTACCGCGACGGCATCGACACCGCGTGCACGCGGTCCGCGCCGAGCGCCTCGACCGCGATCGCCGCGACGAGCGCCGAGTCGACGCCGCCCGACAGCCCGAGCACGACGTCGGTGAAGCCGTTCTTGCGCACGTAGTCGCGCGTGCCGACGACGAGCGCGCGCCGCACCTGCTCGAGCTCCCCGAGGTCGCCGGCACGGGGACCGGCGACGCCGAGGCCCCCGGGCGCGGCGGGGTCGAAGTCGAGGTCGACGATGAGCACGTCCTCGTCGAACTGCGGCGAGCTCGCGCGCACCGCGCCGGTCGCGTCGACGACGAAGGACCCGCCGTCGAAGACGAGCTCGTCCTGTCCCCCCACCTGGTTGACGTACGCGATGGCGCAGCCCGCCTCGCGCGCGCGCTCGGCGACGAGGGCGCGGCGCGCCTCGCCCTTGCCGCGGTGGTACGGGGAGCCGTTGACGTTGACGTTGAGGCGCGCCCCGAGGCGGGCCTGCGCCACCACGGGGCCGCCCGGGATCCATACGTCCTCGCACACGGACACCGCCACGGGCACGCCGCGGACGTCGACGAGGACGTGGGCGGTGCCGGGGTCGAACGTGCGGCGCTCGTCGAACACGTCGTAGTTGGGCAGCTCGTGCTTGCGGTAGACGGCCTCCACGCGACCCCCGCGACAGACCGCGGCGGCGTTGTAGCGGCGTGGGGTCCCGCCCGGGGCCGCCGGCTCGGCGTCGACGAATCCGACGACCGCGACGGTGTCGCCCGTGCGGGCCGCGACGCGGTCGAGGGCGGCGCGCCCCTCCGCCACGAACCCCTCGCGCAGCACGAGGTCCTCGGGCGGGTAGCCCGTGATGGCGAGCTCGGGGAACGCGACGAGGTCGCAGCCGGCGCGCTCCGCGCCGCCGTACGCCGCGATGAGGCGGTCGGCGTTGCCCTCGACGTCGCCGACCACCTGGTTGAGCTGTGCGAGCGCGACGCGCAGCCTCATCGCGTCAGGCTACCGACGCACAAATCTTCACACGCCGTTAACGGATCCGGTCGGGACGCGCGCGCGCCGTGCGCGAGAATCGCACGTCCCATCCATCCACGCGAAAGGCACACCGACCATGGCCTACCAGGCCGAGTACATCTGGATCGACGGCGCGAAGCCGACGCCGATGCTGCGCTCCAAGACCAAGATCCTCGACAACGACGTGAAGAAGCCCCCGGTGTGGGGCTTCGACGGATCGTCCACCGAGCAGGCCACCGGCGAGTCGTCGGACTGCATGCTGAAGCCGGTGTTCTGGTGCAAGGACCCGGTGCGCGGCGGCAAGAACGTCATCGTGATGTGCGAGGTGTACCTCGCGCAGACCGGCGAGCCGCACCCCACCAACACGCGCGCGGCGTGCGCCGCGGCCGCCAAGCGGTACGCGGACCACGGGATGATCTACGGCATCGAGCAGGAGTACACCTTCATGCGCCTCAACGGCCGCCCCTACGGCTTCCCCGAGCTGTCGGGCGAGCCCGGGCCGCAGGGTCCCTACTACTGCGGCGTCGGCGCGGGCCGCGTGATGGGTCGGCAGATCGTCGAGGCGCACACCGAGGCGTGCCTCGAGGCCGGGCTCGCGATCTCCGGCACCAACGCCGAGGTCATGCCCGGGCAGTGGGAGTTCCAGGTCGGGCCGCTCCCCGCGCTCGAGGTGAGCGACCAGCTCCACGTCGCGCGCTGGCTGCTGCACCGCATCGCCGAGGACCACGACGTCGTCGTGTCGTTCGACGCGAAGCCGCAGAAGGGCGACTGGAACGGCGCGGGCGCGCACACCAACTTCAGCACCAAGGCGATGCGCAAGGACTTCGCGGCGATCGACGCCGCGTGCAAGGCGCTCGGCACCAGGGTGATGGAGCACGTGCGCAACTACGGCCACGACATCGAGAGCCGCCTGACCGGCAAGCACGAGACGGCGCCGTTCGACAAGTACAGCTTCGGGGTGTCCAACCGCGGCGCCTCCGTGCGCATCCCCTGGCAGGTCGCCCGCGACCGCAAGGGGTACGCCGAGGACCGGCGCCCCAACGCCAACATGGACCCCTACGTCGTGACGCGGCTGCTGCTCGAGACGGTCTGCGGCGCGGCGAAGGCGCCCAAGAAGAAGTAGCGGGGACGACGATCGGTCGCCGTCGTGCCCGCGCCGAGCGCGCGGGCACGACGGCAGACTGACGGGGTGGCGGACATGCGGGGCGACCGACGCGAGTACGTGCTGCACACCATCGAGGAGCGGGGCATCCGCCTCGTGCGCCTCTGGTTCACCGACGTGCTCGGGAACCTCAAGAGCTTCGCGATCAGCCCCGCGGAGATGGAGAACGCGCTCCAGGACGGCATGACGTTCGACGGCTCGTCGATCGACGGCTTCAGCCGCGTGCAGGAGAGCGACGTGCTCGCGCTGCCCGACGCCGACACCTTCGAGGTGCTGCCGTGGGTCGACCCCAAGGGCGCGGAGGCCCGCGTCTTCTGCGACATCGCCAACCTCGACGGCACGCCCTTCGAGGGCGACCCGCGGCGCGTGCTGCGGCGCAACCTCGCGGCGGCCAGGGAGATGGGCTACGGCTGCTTCGTCGCGCCGGACGTCGAGTACTTCTACTTCGCCCCGCCGACGCCCGGGTCGCGGCCCGTGCCGCTCGACGAGGGCGGGTTCTTCGACCTCACGAGCACCGACATCGCGAGTTCGTTGCGCAAGGAGACGATCCGCACGCTCGAGTCGATGGGCATCCCCGTCGAGTACAGCTTCCACGAGGACGCGCCGAGCCAGCACGAGATCGACCTGCGCCACACCGACGCGCTCACCATGGCGGACGGGGTCATGACCTTCCGCATGGTGGTCAAGGAGATCGCCGCGCTCCACGGCGTGCACGCGACCTTCATGCCCAAGCCGCTCGAGGGCGTGCAGGGCTCGGGGATGCACCTGCACCTCAGCCTCTTCCGCGGGGAGGACAACGCCTTCCACGACCCGTCCGACCCGTACCAGCTGTCGACGACGGCCAAGTCGTTCATGGCCGGCCTCCTGCGCCACGCCGCGGAGATCACCGCCGTGACCAACCAGACGGTCAACAGCTACAAGCGGCTCGTCCCGGGCTTCGAGGCACCGGTGCACGTGTCGTGGGCGCGCAACAACCGCAGCGGCCTCATCCGCGTGCCGGTGCCGAAGCGGGACAACCCGCTCGCGACCCGCATCGAATACCGGTCGCCCGACCCGGCGTGCAACCCGTACCTCGCGTTCGCCGTCATCCTCGCCGCGGGGCTGCGCGGGGTGGCCGAGGGCTACGAGCTGCCCGCGGAGGCCGACGCCAATCTCTTCGAGATGCCCGACGAGACGCTCGCCAAGCTCGGCATCGACCAGCTGCCGCCGTCGCTGTCGGACGCGCTGCGCGCGATGGAGCGCTCGGAGCTCGTCGCCGAGGCGCTCGGCGAGCACATCTTCGAGTGGTTCCTGCGCAACAAGCGCGCGGAGTGGCGCGGCTACAAGACCCACGTCAGTCAGTACGAGATCGACCACACGCTGCGATCGCTGTGACGCCCCGCGCCGACGACCCCCGTCCCGACCGCCCGATCGCCGTCCACCCCGACCCCGCGCCGATCGACCTCGCGCGCACGCTCGACCTGTCGGGCCACGCCTGGAAGGCGGTGCGCTCGCCCGAGGCACTCGAGCGGCTCGCCCCGGAGGGGGGCTGGGGTGCGGCGGTCGTCGACTGCACCGAGGACCCGGAGGGCGCGTGGGCGATGTGCCGCGCGCTGCGCGAGCTCGAGCCCGCCGTGGACCGCGTGCTCGTGCTCGTCACCGGCGCGCAGGTGGACGACCTCGCGACGCGCGACCACCTGTACCGCGACTTCTGCCTCGCGCCCGCGCACCCGCGCGAGCTCGACGCGCGCCTGCGGCACCTCGTCGCCGAGGCGGGCGACGCCGACCCGTCCTCGATCATCCACCACGCGGGACTCGAGCTCAACCTCGAGACGTACCAGGCGGCCTGCGACGGGCGGCCGCTCGACCTCACCTACATGGAGTACGAGCTCCTCGCGTACCTCGCGCAGCACGCGGGCAAGGTCGTGAGCCGCGAGACGCTCCTGTCGCGCGTGTGGGGCTACGAGTACTTCGGCGGGGCGCGGACCGTGGACGTGCACGTGCGCCGACTGCGCGCCAAGCTCGGCGAGGAGCACGCGCACCTCATCCAGACGGTGCGCAGCGTCGGCTACCGCCTCGTCCAGGTCCGCCACTCGCGCTGACGCGCCGCGTCAGCGGGCACCGACGAGCGTCACCACCCCCACGAGGGCGAACACCACGGCACCCGCGCGGGCGAGCCGCGCGAGCGGGACGCGCCGCCGGAGACGGTCGCCGACGAGGGCCGCGAGCCCCGCCACCGACACCACCGCGAGCGCCGCGCCGCACCAGGTCGCCCACGCACCCGCGCCGCGCGCGACGAGTCCCGCGGTCGCGAGCTGCGTGATGTCGGCGAACTCGGCGACCGCGATCACGCCGGCCGCGCGCACGGCCACGCCGGCCGCGCCGATGCGGGGGGCGGCGTCGCCCGCCGCGCCGCCGGGCGCGGCGTCGGACGCGGCGTGGCCGGCACCCTCGGCGTGGCCGCCGCGCCACGCGAGCGCCGCGCCGACGAGGAACATCGCGCCGACCACGAGCCGCACGGGCCGCTCCGGCAGCGACGCGACGAGCGAGCCCGCGAGGACGGCGAGCAGCATGTGCGCGCAGTAGGAGACGGAGACGCCGAGCCACACGGCGAGCGGACGGCGCCAGCGCACGGCGAGGGCGAGGGTCGCGAGCATCGTCTTGTCCGGCAGCTCGGCCACGAAGATCGCGAGGAACGCCACGACGAAGTCGCCCATCGGCGGCGAGACTAGGGCCATGGCCGAGACCGGGGTCCGCGAGACGGGCTCGTCGATCGCGCAGGCCGACCTCGCGCTCACCGGCATGACGTGCGCGGCGTGCGCCGCGCGGATCGAGAGGGGCCTCAACTCGCTCGACGGCGTCTCCGCGTCGGTCAACTACGCGACCGAGTCCGCGCGCGTCACCTACGACGCCGGCGCGGTGGCGCCGGCCGCCCTGCTGGCCGCCGTCGAGGCCGCCGGCTACGGCGCGCGACTCGCCGCCGACACGACGCCAGAGCTGCTCGACGCCGAGGCCGCGGAGCGCGTCGCGGCGCTGCGGGCACGGCTGTGGGTCGCGATCGGGCTCGGCGCGCCCGTGATGGTGCTGAGCATGGTGCCGGGCGCGCAGTTCTCCGGGTGGCCGCTCGTCGCGCTCGCGCTCGCCGCACCCGTCGTGACCTGGGCGGCGTGGCCGTTCCACCGCGCCGCGCTCGCGGGGGCGCGGCACGCCTCGACGACGATGGACACGCTCATCTCGATCGGCGTCGTCGCCGCGACCGGCTGGTCGGTGTGGGCCATCGGCTGGGGCGAGGCGCTCGACGCGGCGCGCCACGGCGCGGGCCACTCGGGCGGGGCGTCGTCGCACGTCTACCTCGAGGTGGCGGTCGCCGTCACCGCCTTCATCCTCGCGGGCCGGTACTTCGAGGCCCGGGCGCGGCGCCGAGCCGGTGACGCGCTGCGCAGCCTGCTCGCGCTCGGGGCGCGCCACGCGACCGTGCTCCGCGACGGCGCGGAGCGCACGATCGACGCCGCGCTCGTGCGCGTCGGGGACGTGCTCGTCGTGCGCCCCGGCGAGGTGCTCGCCGCCGACGGCGTCGTGGTCGAGGGCGCGAGCGCGCTCGACGTGTCGATGCTGACCGGCGAGAGCGTGCCGGCGGAGGTGGCCGAGGGCTCCGCCGTCACCGGCGCGACGGTCAACCTCACGGGTCGCCTGCACGTGCGGGCCACGCGCGTCGGGGCCGACACGACGTTCGCGCGCATGGCGCGGCTCGTGCGGGACGCACAGACGACCAAGGCGCCCGTGCAGCGCCTCGCCGATCGCGTCAGCAGCGTCTTCGTCCCGACGGTCATCGTCGTCGCCGGCGCGACGGCCGCCGCGTGGTGGCTCGCGGGCGGCGACGCCGCCCGCGCCTTCACCGCGGGCGTGGCCGTGCTCATCATCGCGTGCCCCTGCGCCCTCGGCCTCGCGACGCCGACCGCGCTCATGGTGGGCAGCGGGCGCGCGGCGCAGATGGGGATCGTGATCAAGGGCGTCGACGTGCTCCAGAGCACGCGCCGCGTCGACACCGTGATCTTCGACAAGACGGGCACCGTCACCACCGGGTCCATGCAGCTCGTGGGCGTGACGTGCGCTGCCGGCACCGAGCGCGCCGACGTGCTGCGGCTCGCCGGCGCGCTCGAGCACGCGAGCGAGCACCCGGTCGCGCGCGCGATCGCGACCGCGGCCCGTGCCGAGTGCGGCACGCTGCCGCCCGTCGCCGACTTCGCCTCCCGGCCGGGGCGCGGCACGTCGGGCACGGTCGAGGGCCGGGGCGTGCTCGTCGGTAGCGAGGCGATGCTCGGGGCGAGCGCGCTCGTGCCGGGCGACCTGCGGCGTGCGCTCGTCGCGGCGCGCGAGGACGGCCACACCGCCGTGCTCGTCGCGTGGGACGGCGCGGCGCGCGCCGTGTGCGCGGTGGCCGACCGGCCCAAGGCGCACGCGGCCACCGCGGTCGCCGAGCTGAAGAACCTCGGGCTGCGGCCGATGCTCCTCACCGGCGACAACCGCGCGACCGCGCTCGCGATCGCGCGCCAGGTGGGCATCGAGCCCGACGAGCAGCACGTGATCGCGGGAGTGCTGCCGGAGGAGAAGGTCCGCGTGGTCGCGGACCTGCAGGGCCGGGGCTACGCCGTCGCGATGGTCGGCGACGGGGTCAACGACGCGGCCGCCCTCGCGCAGGCCGACGTCGGGGTCGCGATGGGCACGGGCACCGACGTCGCGATGCACGCGAGCGACCTCACGATCGTGAGCGGCGACCTGCGGCTCGTCACCTCCGCGATCCTGCTGTCGCGGCGCACGCTGCGCACGATCAGCACCAACGTGTTCTGGGCCTTCGCATACAACACGGCGGCGATCCCGCTCGCCGCCGCCGGCCTGCTCAATCCGATGTGGGCGAGCGCGGCGATGGCGGCGTCCAGCCTCTTCGTGGTCGGCAACAGCCTGCGCCTGCGGCGCAGCCCGCTCACCCCGCACACCGCGTTCGTGCACGCAACTCGCTGATCGCCCGCGCCCGGCGCGTGCGCGCCGTACGCCGCGACACGCCGAGCCGCGCCGCGATCGCCCCGATGTCCTCGCCGCGGGCGAGCGCGCGCAGCACCTCGAGGTCCTCGCCCCCGAGCCCGGCGCGGCGCCCCTCGCCGATGAGGCGCGCGAGCACGACGCCGGGGTCGTCCACCGGGTCGGGCGCGACGAGGCCGTCGGCGAGCGCCTGCGACAGGCGGAGCATCGGGGCGCGGCCCCGCGCGTCGCGCACGAAGGCGACGTACTCGGCGTCGCGCACGAGGTTGGCCGCCACCTTCGCACGGCGGCGGTGCCACGGGTAGCGGCGGATCACGCCCCACGCCGCGGCGAGCACGTCGTCGAGCGCCGCCTCGACGCCGCCCTGCACGATCCGGCCGCGGCGCCGCGCGATCGCAAGGAGCGGCGGGAGGATGCGCTGCAGCACGATGCGCGCGGCGAGCTCGTCGTGGCCGGCGCGGCGCACCAGCGCCCACAGCACACGATCGCCGTCGGAGTCCCGGGCGTGCGTCCCGAAGCCGGCGCGCACGAGGAGCTGGTCGAGGTGCACGACGGGTCCGCCCGGCAGTCCCCAAGCGGCGACGCGCCGCAGCGCGGCGGGCGACGTGGCGAGCGTGCCCCACTCCTCGATGAGCCGCCCCGCGCTGGTGGTGCGGCGGCGGCCGGAGCAGTCGGGCCAGGTGAGGCGGGGGATCGCCTCCGCGGGGCTCGACGGGACGGGACGGATGGCCGGCGGGGCCGGCGCGATGGTGCGTGGCATGCACGCCACGATCCGCACCGACCTCACCCGGGGTCCCACCGGGGGTCTCACCGCCGGTCTCACCCGCAAGACTGTCGGCGTGCGCGTCACGCTGCCCTCCGGGACCCCGGCCGAGGTGGCGGCGACGCCCGGCGCGCGGCGCGGCCTCGTGATCGCGCCCGACATCTTCGGGCTGCGGCCGCTCTACGACGAGATGGTCGCGCGCCTCGCACGGGAGTGGGGGGTCGCCGTCGCGGCGGTCGAGCCGTTCCCCGGCCGCACGCTCGGTCCCGAGATCGAGCCGCGCGTCGCGCAGGTGCCGACGCTCGACGACGACGCGCACCTGCGCGACCTCGAGGAGGCCGCGGCGCACCTCGGCACGCCCCGGGTCGGGCTCATGGGCTTCTGCATGGGCGGCATGTACTGCTTCAAGTCGGTGCGCAGCGCGCGATTCGACCGGATCGCGTCGTTCTACGGGATGATCCGCGTGCCCGAGGCGTGGCGCGCGGCGGGCCAGCGCGAGCCGCTCGGCTACCTCGGTGAGACGGAGGGGACCAACGCGGACCGCGTGCTCGCGATCCTCGGCGGCAGGGACCGCTACACGCCGCCGGACGACGTGCGCTCGCTGCGCCTCACGGGCACGACCGTCGTGCTCTACGAGGAGGCCGACCACGCCTTCGCGCACGACCCGGCGCGCCCCGTGCACCGCGCGGAGGACGCGGCCGACGCGTTCGCGCGCGCGCGGGACTGGCTGGCGGCGACGGCCTGACCCGCGCGGGTGCACCCCCGCGCGCCGCGACTAGCTCGCGCGCACCTCGAGCCGCTCGCGCATGAGGATGCGGTAGCGGCGGTCCTGCTGCTCGAGCCACCCGAGGCGGATGAAGCTCGAGATCGCCTTGTTGACCCGCTCGCGGGACGCGCCGACCATGCCGGCGAGCTCCTCCTGCGTGATCGGGAGGACGAACTCGTCCTTGCCGCCCGAGAGCTCGAGCAGGCGCTTGGCCGTGCGGCCGGTCACGTCGAGGAACACGCTGTCGGAGAGCACCTCGTCCATCACGCGGAGCCGCGACGCGAGGAGCCGCGTGACACCCCAGAGCATCGCGGGGTTGGCCCGCAGCTCGGTGCGCACGACGTCGTAGGGGATCCGCAGGACGCTCGACGGCTCGATGGCGCGCGCCATCGCGCTGCGCGGCCCCTCGTCGAGCAGCCCGAGCTCGCCGAAGAGATCCCCCGTCTCCATCAGCGCGAGCATGCTCTCGCGGTTGTCGAGCGGGCGGTTGGCCACCGCGATCGCGACTCGGCCGGTGAGCACGACGTACATCGCGTCGGGCGCGTCGCCCTCCTCGAAGAGCACGTCGCCGCGCTGCAACTGGTGCACGACGCCCTTCGCCGCGATGCGCGAGCGCGCGTCGGCGGGTGCGTCGGAGAAGAACGCGTTCGCCGCGAGCAACGCGTCGTGCGCCATACGCGCACGACGGTACTACCCTGAGACCGCGTGGACACCCCGTCGGCCGCGGGTGCGGAACTGCGGGACGTCACCGGCGAGATCCGCCGCACGCGCGAACGAGTGTGGACGATCGTCGTCGCGGCGGGCGCGGGCACGCGCTTCGGCGGGCCCAAGCAGTACGAACAGCTCGGCGACCGACGCGTGCTCGACTGGGCGGTCGAGACGGCGCGCAGCGTGAGCGACGGGATCGTCATCGTGGTGCCCGAGGCCGACGCGGCGCGGGAGGGCGGCGTGCCCGGCGGCGCGACGCGCAGCGACTCGGTCCGCAGCGGCCTCGCGCGGGTGCCGTCCGACGCGACGGTGATCTGCGTGCACGACGCGGCGCGCCCCTTCGCCTCCGAGTTCGTCTACGGCGAGGTGATCGACGCGGTCGCGGGCGGCGCGGACGCGGCCGTCCCGGGCGTCGCCGTCACCGACACGATCAAGGTCGTGGCCGACGACCGCACCGTCGTCGAGACCCCGGACCGCCGGCGCCTCGTGGCGGTCCAGACGCCGCAGGCCTTCCGCGCCGAGGTGCTGCGCCGCGCGCACGCGACGGGTGCGCAGGGCACCGACGACGCCGCGCTCGTGGAGGCCGGCGGCAGTCGCGTGCTCGTCGTGGACGGCGACCCGCTCAACCGCAAGCTCACGACCCCCGACGACCTCGACTGGGCCCGCGCCGTCGTGCGCGGCGAGGCCTGAGGCGCGCCGTGGCGCCGTCGATCCGCGTCGGACAGGGCTTCGACGTCCACCGCTTCGAGCCGGCCGCCGGCGGGAGGGCGCTCGTCATCGGCGGCGTGACGTTCCCCGGCGAGCGCGGCGTCGTGAGCCACAGCGACGGCGACGTGGTCGCCCACGCGGCGGCCGACGCGCTGCTCGGCGCGGCGGGGCTCGGCGACATCGGCATGCGCTTCCCCGACACCGACCCCGCGTGGAGGGATGCCGACTCGATCGACCTCCTCGCGCGGGTCGCGGCGCTCGTGCGCGCCGAGGGGTGGGACATCGGCAACGTCGACTGCAGCGTCGTGTGCGAGTCGCCCCGCCTCGCGCCGCGGCGCGCCGAGATGGAGGCCCGCCTCGCGGGCGCCGTCGGCGCGCCCGTGACGGTCAAGGGCCGCCGCGCCGAGGCGCTCGGCGCCCTCGGCCGCGGCGAGGGCATCGCATGCTTCGCGTCCGCGGTGCTCGTGCGCGGCGGCTGAGGCACGCGTGGCGCAGCGCAAGCCCCGGCGCGGCGGGTCCCGACCCGCGGCACGACCACCGGCGCGGCGGGGCGGACACGGGCGCGGTCCGCGGCCGCGCGACGACCGCGCGCGCGGCGTGGGCGGCGAGCAGGTCGAGGGTCGACAGGCCGTGCGCGAGCTGTTGCTCGCGGGACGGCGCCGCGTGCACGAGGTGCTGCTCGCGCAGGATGCCGACGGCGACGCGGTCGAGGACATCGTCGAGCTCGCGCGCGAACGGCGGGCGACCGTGCGGCGCGTGCCGCGCGGGGAGCTCGAGGCGCAGGCGCGCAGCGAGGCCCCGCAGGGCGTGCTCGCGCGCGCGGCGGCGCTCGAGGAGCTCGGCATCGACGACGTCGTCGCGCGGGTGCCGGCGCCCGGCGCCGCGGCGACGCGCGCCTTCCTCGTCGCGCTCGACGGCGTGACCGACCCGGGCAACCTCGGGGCGGTCCTGCGGTGCTGCGACGGAGCGGGCGTCGACGCGGTGATCCTCCCCAAGCACCGCGCGGTCCACGTGACCCCGACGGTGGCCAAGGCCGCGGCCGGCGCGATCGAGCACGTCGACATCGCGCTCGCGCCCGGCCTGCCCTCGGCGCTCGAGCGCCTCAAGGCCGCGGGGGTCTGGATCGTCGGGCTCGACGACGCGGCGGATCGCAGCCTCTTCGACGTCGGCGCGCTCGCCACCGACCACGTCTGCCTCGTGCTCGGCGCCGAGGGTGCGGGGCTGTCGCGCCTGGTGCGCGAGCGGTGCGACGTCGTGGCGAGCATCCCGATGCTCGGCCAGCTCTCGTCGCTCAACGTGTCGGCTGCGGCGGCGCTCGCGTGCTACGAGGTCGTCCGCGCGCGGCTCGGCGCGCGCTGAGCGCGGGGCTCCGTACACTCGTGCGAGCGCGCTCGTCGCGCGTCACGCCGGGGTAGCTCAGCGGCAGAGCAACCGCCTTGTAAGCGGTAGGTCGTGGGTTCGATTCCCACCCTCGGCTCGGCGTCTAGGATGCTCCCCACATGAGCCAGCAGCCCGGACGAGCGACGCGCTCGGTGCGCCCCGACCGGTCCGGCTCGTACGAGCGCGCACCGCGCCCCACGGGCGGCGGGTCGCGCGGCGGGGGTCGCATGGGCGGCCTCGGCGGCGCGATGGGCGGCGGCAACGTCAACTCGACGCTGTCGATCATCATCGCGGTGCTCGCGGTGCTGCTCGGGTTCTTCATCCTCCGCGACATCCGCAGCGACCAGGGTGCTCCCATCGCGACCGGCGGCGACGAGGCCGCGGCCGGCGAGGTGACGACCGAGACGACGGTCGAGCAGGCGCCCGTCACGACGACGACGCTGCTGCTCACCGCGTTCAAGGTGCAGATCGCCAACGCGTCGGGCGTCGCCGGCAGCGCGGGCCAGCTCACCACCGAGCTGCAGGGCCGCGGCTACATCGTGCAGCCGGCGATGAACAAGAGCGAGATCACGCCCAAGCAGACGGTGACCGTCGTGTACTACCTGCTCGGCAGCGAGGCCGCGGCCGCCGCGATCGCGACCGAGCTCGGCGGCGTGTCGACGCAGCCGATGCCGACGCCGATCCCCACCGAGACGGGCAACCTCTCGGAGGCGAGCGTGCTCGTGTTGCTCGGCACGGACCTCGCGGGCAAGCCGCTCGGCAGCGGCGCCGCGGCAGCGGCGCCGGCCGCCCCCACCACGACCGGGGGCTGAGCCGCCCGACCCGGCCGGGTCAGCCCGTCGCGCGCGCGAGGAGCGCCGCGGCGGCCACCTCGATGCTGCGCAGCGGACGCGACATCGCCTCGTCCATCCCGACGCGGGCGACGAGGCTCTCGATCGCGAGGCCGTCGGCCTCGGGCGGGAGCTCGTCGGCGCGGTCGCCGCACACGACGCCGACCCGCACGCCCCGCTCGCGACAGGACGCGACGACGGAACCCACGACCTTGCCGTCGAAGCTGCCCTCGTCGAGCATGCCCTCCGCCGTGATGACGTAGTCGACCCCGGCGAGCCGCTCGTCGAACTCGAGCTCGCCCGCGACCAGGTCGAAGCCCGAGACCAGCCGCGCCCCGAGCGCCGCGAGGCCGCCCGCCAGGCCGCCCGCGGCGCCGGCGCCCTCGAGGCCGCGCACGTCGACGCCGAACTGCTCGCGGTACAGCTCGGCGGTGCGCTCGAGCCGCGACTCGAGGAAGCGCACCTGTGCGGGGCTCGCGCCTTTCTGCGGGGCGAAGACGCGGGCGGCGTCGACGAAGCGGGTGCGCACGTCGCACGCGACGAGGAACTCGACGCCCCGCAGGCGCGCCGGCGCGGCGATGGCCCGCACCGCCCCGAGGCCGCCGTCGGTCGTCGCCGAGCCGCCGACGCACACGATGATGCGGCGAGCGCCGAGGTCGAGCGCGGCGTCGACGAGCTCTCCCGTGCCGGTCGTCGACGCGGCCACGGCGTCGTTGCGCTCACGGCCGCCCGCGAGCGCGAGCCCCGAGGCGCGCGCCATCTCGATGACCGCGGTGTCGCGGTGGAAGCGCCACTGCGCCTCGACGGGATCGCCGAGCGGGCCGGTCACGACCGTCGTGCGCGTCGGCCCGCCGAGCGCATCGAGCGTGCCCTCGCCGCCGTCGGCCATCGGGAGCTCGACGCACTCGTGCCCGGCCTCCCAACATGCGTGTCCGATCGCGCGCGCGACCTCCGCGGCGGTGGCGGTGCCGCGGAACTTGTCCACCGCGGCGAGGACTTTCACCGCGCCAAGGCTACGGGCCTAGTCTCGGCGCGTGGCCCAGGACGCGCTCGCGGGTGACGCGACGTCGCAGGCGCAGGCGCTGCGCAGCGGGAGCGTGTCGGCGCGCGAGCTCGTCGACGCCGCGATCGCCGCGATCGAGCGCGTCAACCCCGCGCTCAACGCGCTGATCCACCGCCGCTTCGACGCCGCGCGCGCGGAGGCCCGCGCGCACGACGCGGGCCGCTCGCGCGCGCCGTTCGCCGGCGTGCCCATGGTCGTGAAGGACCTCGAGTGCGCGATGGCCGGGGAGCCGCACCACATGGGATCGGTCTTCCTCAAGCACGTGGGCCACCGCGCCACGGAGGACTCGTACCTCGCGCGACGCCTGCGCGACGCGGGCTTCGTCGTGCTCGGGCGCACCAACACGCCCGAGTTCGGTGGGACGATCACCACCGAGCCCGTCGCGTACGGGCCGACGCGCAACCCCTGGCACCTCGACCACTCGACCGGCGGCTCGAGCGGCGGATCGGCGGCGCTCGTCGCGGCGCGGGCCGTGGCCGTGGCCCACGCCAACGACGGCGGCGGCTCCATCCGCATCCCCGCGAGCGAGTGCGGCCTCGTCGGACTCAAACCCTCGCGCGGCCGGGTGAGCAAGGGGCCCGACGTCGGGGAGTCGTGGATGGGCTCGACGATCGACGGCGTCGTCTCCCGCACCGTGCGCGACACCGCGGCGGTGCTCGACCTCGCGGCCGGCTACGAGGCGGGCGACCCGTACGCGGCGCCGCCCTTCGCGCGACCGCTCGCGCAGGAGGTGCGGCACGCCCCGCACGAGCTGCGGATCGGCCTGCTCGCGCGGCCGCTGCTGCCCGGCGGTCTCGACGACCCGGAGAGCCGCGCGAGCGTCGAGGAGACCGGTCGCCTGCTCGAGGGTCTCGGCCACGTCGTCGAGGTGGCGCACCCGCCGGCGATCGGCGAGCAGCGCTTCGCCGACCTCTTCACGACGATCGTGGCCGTCTGCACCGCGGCCGACCTGCTCGCGCTCGAACGCCTCGTCGGGCGCGCGATGCGGCCCGACGAGGTGGAGCCGCAGACGGCCTTCATGCGCGACGTCGGCCGGGCCACCACGAGCACGGACTACCTGCACGCCGTCGCCGAGCTGCACCGCTGGTCGCGGCGCGTCGTCGAGTGGTGGCAGCCGCGCGACGGCAGCCGGGGCTTCGACCTGCTGTGCACGCCGACCATCGCGGGCCCACCGCCGCGCCTCGGCGTGCTGTCGGGTCCCGACGCGATGACCCACCTCCTCGCGATCCTGCAGTACACCGCGCAGTTCAACGTGACGGGCCAGCCCGCGATCAGCCTGCCGCTGCACGAGTCACGCGGCGGCCTGCCGATGGGCGTGCAGCTCGTCGCCGCACCGTGGCGCGAGGACCTCCTCGTGCGCATCGCGGCGCAGCTCGAGCAGGCACGGCCGTGGATCGACCGCGTGCCGGGGGTGCGCGCCTGATCGATCCCGTCGGGTCGCCGGCCGCGGCGGCCTGGACCGTGATCCGCGTCGCGGTGCTCGCGGTGCTCGCCGCGCGCCTCGCGGGGGCCGCGCGACGCCGGCCGCCCCTCGGGGCGCAACCGGGGGACGACGCGGCCGTGGCGGCGATCTCGGTGGTCGTGCCGGCCCGCGACGAGGCGGCGACCATCGCCGCGTGCGTCGCGGCCGCGCGAGCGGCGCGGGACGTGGCCGAGGTCGTCGTCGTCGACGACGAGTCCGCCGACGACACCGCCGGGCTGGCCGAGCGCGCGGGCGCCCGCGTCGTGCGGGGCGGGCCCCGCCCGGACGGCTGGGCGGGCAAGGCGTGGGCGCTCGCGCAGGGCGCGCGCGAGGCCCGGCACGACCGCATCGTGGCGTGCGACGCAGACGTCCGCCTGGCGCCCGGGCTGCCCGCGCGCCTCACCGCCCGCGCGCAGGCCGACGGCGCCGACCTCGCGAGCGTCACGGGCGTGCTCGACGAGCCGCGCCGGGGCGGGCGCTGGATGCACGCGGCGATGCTCGCCGGGCTCGTCGCCCGGCTCGGGGTGCCCGACGCCCGGCGTCCCGCACCCGCGGGCCGCGCGATGGCCAACGGTCAGTGCCTCGCGTGGTCGCGCGCGCGGCTCGACGCGCTCGGCGGGTGGGCGCTCGTGGGCGGCGAGGTCGTCGAGGACGTCGCGCTCGCGCGCCGGCTCGCCGCGGGTGGCGGCCGCGTGGCGACGTACGACGGCGCGGGGGCGATGCGCGTGCGCGGCTACGGCGGCGCCGTCGCGACGTGGCGGGGCTGGGGACGCTCGATCGGGCTGCCGGGTGCCGCGTCGCTGCCGCGGCGCGCCGTCGACGCGGCGTTCGTCGCCGTGGCGCACGTCGCCCCGCTCGTCGCCGTCGTCGCGATGCGCGCCGACGTCGTCGACGCGGCGCTGCTCGCGATGCGCCTCGGGCTGCTCGTCGGCATGCGGCGCGCCTACTCGCGCCGCGGCGCCGCCTACTGGTGCTCGCCCCTCGCCGACCCGTTCGCGCTCGCGGCGCTCATCGCGGACCTGGGTCGGCGACGGCACCGCTGGCGGGGGCGGGAGTACGCCTCGCCGCGCGCCACGCCGCGGCGAATCGGATCCCGATCGCCGTCATGAGCACGCCGGTCGCCGCGGTGCGCTCCGGTCCGTCCGCGACGAGCTGACACAGCGGGAACGCGA
Organism: Actinomycetota bacterium; assembly: GCA_041158045.1. Taxonomy (GTDB): domain Bacteria; phylum Actinomycetota; class Acidimicrobiia; order Acidimicrobiales; family Ilumatobacteraceae; genus CAXRBC01. The sequence continues at coordinate 49,560 of JBEBCD010000039.1, forward strand.
CGACGCCCAGTCGCACCGCGAGGGCGAAGCGTCGCGTGGCCGCCCAGTACAGGAGGCACCACGCGACGGCCACCGCGCCCGCGGCCGGCGATGCCACGAGGGTGCCGCCGATCCACGCGAGCACCGAGCGCCCGCCGCGGAATCCGGCGAAGACCGGCGCCGCGTGGCCGACCATCGCGGCGAGGCAGGCGGCGTACCAGCCCCACCACTCGAGACCGAGCCCGCGCGCCACGGCGACCGCGAGCGCCCCCTTGGCCGCGTCGCCGGCGAGCACCGCGAGGGCGGCGCGCTCGCCGAGCACTCCGCGCGCGTTCCAGTAGCCCGGGTTGCGGTCGCCGCGCTCGCGCAGGTCGACGCCGCGCCGCGCCGCCACGAGGTTGGCCACCGGGATCGCGCCGAGGAGGTAGGCGACGATCAGTGCGACCACCAGCCCGGATGCACCGCTCCCCACGTCTGCCAGCATGGTCCACCGTGCCGGGGATCGCGTCGTTCCACCTCACGACCTGGCACGGCACGGGTGCCGCGTGGGCGCACCTCGGGCGCGACCGCCTCGCCCTCGGGCGGGTGCCGGGCCTCGAGTTCGTGCGACTGCTCGGCACGGGACGGGGCTCGTCGACCCGGCGGGGGGCGACGACGTCGCGCACCGCGATGTTCGCCGTGTGGCGCGACGAGGCGGCGCTCGACGACTTCGTCGCGGGCCACCGGGTCGCGGCGCGGTGGCGCGCGGCGCGCGAGCACTGGTCGGTCCGGCTGCGCGGCGCGGGCGGGCACGGCGCATGGCGCGGGGTCGAGGTGCCGGCGCGCCTCGCACGCGGGAGCGACGCAGGACCGGTCGCGGTGCTCACGCGCGCCGACGTGCGTCGCGCGGCGCGGCGCCGCTTCGGCCGCGCGGGCGGCCCCGTCGACGACGAGCTCGCCGCGGCGCGCGGCCTGCTCGCGGTCGTCGCGATCGGCGAGGCGCCGATCGGACGGCTCGGGACGTTCAGTCTGTGGGAGTCGCTCGACGCGATGCGGACCTTCGCCGCGTCGGCGCGACACGCCGAGGTCGTGGCGCGCACCCGGCGCGAGCGGTGGTACGGCGAGGAGATGTTCGCGCGATTCGAGCCCTACGGCTCGACCGGCGCGTGGGACGGGCGCGACCCGCTCGCCTGACCGGCGGCGCCGCGCGGTGCGCCCGCGCCGAGGCGCCACCACAGCATCCCGTACGGCTCGCCACCCCGCAGGTGGTGGCGCAGGTGCGCCTCCGCGAGGCGGGCAGCGGCGCGCGGGGTCGCCGCGCGACGGCGCGCGGGGATCCACCGCCGATGGATCGCGACGTCGTGCACGAGGAGGTACGCCGCGCCGTAGGCGGTGACGCCGACGCAGGCGGGCACGAGCGCGCCGTAGCCCGCGACGCGGTAGCCGAGCACGAGCAGCGCACCGACGACCGCGGCGAAGGCGACGGGAAACGCGTCGTTGGCCTCCGCGCGCGGCACGACGCCACGTGCCACGTGGCGGTGATGGCTGCGGTGCAGCCGCTCGGCGGGTCCGTGCATGAGCCAACGGTGCGCGGCATAGGTGACCGGCTCCATGACCACGAACGCCGCGAGCGCGACGACGACGTCGGCCATCCGCACGGCGACACCGTAGCGGCGCGCGCCACACTGGTCGCGTGCTCGTCGCGCTCGATCCCGCCGCCGCGATCGCCGCGAGCGCCGCGGCGTGGCTGCTCGCGGGGATCGCCGTCGGCGCGTCGTGGGCGCGCGCGTCCGACGCCCGCGTCCTGCGGTCGCGGGCCGTGCTGCGCCTGCGACGGTGGGAGTCGCGCGAGGCCTACCGCCGCGCGACGGGCGTGCACCGCTGGAAGCGGTGGGTCCCCGACGCCGGCGCATGGTTCGGCGGGCGCCGCAAGCGGCTCGGCGACGACGCCGGCGCGGCCGCCCGCGCCCGACTCCACGTCGAGGTCGTGCGCGCCGAGATGGTCCACTGGACGATGCTCGCGCTCTCCCCCGCGTGGCTCGTCTGGTCGCGCGGATGGGTGCTCGCGATCAACGCGGCGGTCGCCATCGCGATCAACGTGCCGTGCCTCGTCGTCGCACGCTCCACCCGCGCGCGCCTCGCCGCCGTAGCCTGACCCGCCGTGCCGCTCCGGGGTCGCGTCCAGTGGTCGCTGTTCGCGACGACGATCGTGAGCGGGCTCCTCGCGTTCGTCCTCGCCGCGCGCGGTGACATCGCACCCGACGACCCCGCCGTCGTCGGGAGCACCACGACGACGAGCACGACCACCACGACGGTGTACGTGGCACCGATCCGCTACGTGGTGCAGCGGGGCGACACGCTCTACTCGATCGCCGAGACCTTCCGCGTCGACATGCGGGCCCTCATGGACCTCAACGACATCGCCGACCCCGACCGCGTGGAGGCGGGCTGGGAGCTCGTGATGCCGCCGGCGACGGGCTTCGT
>JBEBCD010000040.1:0-6073 GCA_041158045.1 Actinomycetota bacterium
GCGGGCGGGGCGGGACGGGGGAGAAATGCGCGAGGGGGCGGGTCGTACGACCCGCCCCCTCGACCGGAGCCCCGCCGAGGCGGGACCCGAGATGGTTGGAACTACTTCGTGAAGCCGACCTTGGTCCAGTCGACCGAGCTGAACCCGAAGGCGCCGAAGTTGGCGACCTTCTTGTTGGTCGCCGTGGCGTTCGGACGCTGGAACAGCGTGATCGAGTGCACGGCCTGGTACTGCAGCTTGTCGGCCTTGGCCACCAGGTCGCAGCGCTTCTTGAAGTCGGTGATGTTGTTGGCCCGGTCGTAGAGCGCATTGACCTCCGCGCTGCCGATCTGGCCGTGGTTCTGCGCCGAGCCCAACTTGTGGAGGTTGGCGACGCTCGAGATCGGGAACGGGGTACCCGACCAGGCGAACAGCGCCAGCTCGTACGTGTTGTCCGGGTAGCTCGTCACGTTCGGCTTGACGAAGTACGACGCCGACGGGATCAGCGTCGGGACGATCTCGATGCCGGCCTCCTTGGCCTGGGCGGCCACGAGGAGCACCGTGTTGGCACGGTTGACGTTGCCGCTCGGGTAGATCAGCTTGATCGAGAGGCGCTGGCTGCCCTTGGAGCGGATGCCGTCCGCGCCGACCGTGGTGTAGCCCGCGGCCTCGAGGCGCTTGCGGGCCTCGGCGAGGTTGCGCTTGCCGAGGTCGCCGGTGGCGTCCACCGCGCAGGAGAGACCCACGAGGTGGGTGTTGTTCTCCACGGCCTTGTCACCGAGGATCACGCCCTGGATCGTCTGCGCGATGAGGCGGCGGTCCAGCGAGAGCATGAGGGCCTGGCGGACGTTGACGTCGGACGTCACCGCGGTGCGGCCCCACCCGAAGGTGAGGTGCTCGTGGAGCGGCGCCACGGTCGCGCCGATGCGGACCTTGTCGCTGCCCTTGGCGCGGGTGAACGCGTTGATGTCGTTGCCGACGTCCATGTAGTCGATCTCGCCGTTGAGCAGCGCGTCGACCTGCGCGACCTGCGGCAGCGCCTTGAAGGCGACGCGGTCGAGGATCGGGGCGTCACCCCACCACTTGGGGTTGCGCTTCACGGTGGTGACGCGCGCGGCCTTGTCGACACCCACCCACTGGAACGGTCCAGCGGTGACGGTCGGGCCCGCCAGCCAGCTCTTGTTCCACGCTTCGGGGGTCGCCGTGAGCTCGGCCGGGTAGATCGTGCCGTAGAGCGACTGCCAGTCCGCGTAGGTCTCCTTGTAGGTGACCACGACCTGGTCCTCGTTGGCACCCTTCTTCACGGACTCGATCTTCTCCCAGCCCTGCTTGGAGGTGATCTCGTAGGCCGTGTTGGTGCCGTTGAGCGCCTGCCACGTGCCGACGAAGTCCTTGAGGCCGAGCTTGCGGCCGTTGGACCAGACCGCCTTCGGGTTGAGGTCGTAGGTGACGGTCTGCTTGCCGTTCACCTTCGAGACCTTGCCCGAGAGGACGTAGTCGGCGTCCCACTGGAACGTGGCCGTGTTGTCGAAGTAGTACGCGCTCGGCAGCACCGTCCCCATCACCTGGCTGCAGTTGAGCAGGTTGCCGGCGGGGTGGCCGATGTTGAACTGCGGGCAGAGGTCGACGACGACCGGCACGAACGTGCCGCCCTTCTTGAGCGCCGACACCGGCTTGATGTTGATGTCGTTCTTGATGTCGTTCGCGGCACTCGCCGGACCCGCGACGCCGATCGACGCCGCGAGGCCGAGGGTGACCGTGAGCAGCATCGCCTTGCGGATCTTGCTGGTGATCACTGGGTCCCTCTCTCTATGGGTGATTGGCCTTGGACGCTAGTGGCGTCAGGCGGGCCGCACACCACGGAACCCCAACGTCCATGCGGTCGGTAGCCTGACGCGCCGACGGCTGCGGGGCGTCCGGGCCGGAGTTCGAGGGTCGGGAGGGGGCAGCGCCGTGGCGGGGTACGTCGTCAAGCGGTTCCTCAACGCCGTCGTCCTCATCTTCATCGCCTCGACGGCCGGCTATTTCCTCGCCTCCGCGGCGCTCGCGCCCCGCGGCAACTTCTCGGGCGTCAACCCCCCGATCCCCAAGGAGACGATCGACGCGATCCTCGACCGCTCCAACGTCAACGACGAGGTGCCGATCGTGACGCGCTACGTGCGCTGGATGGGCGGGGTGTTCTCGGGAGACCTCGGCATCGACCTCGACGGCCAGGAGGTCAGCGCCGACTTCGCGCGACGCATCGGCACCAGCATGCGACTGCTCCTGCTCGGCTCGATCCTCGGCACGGGCCTCGGCGTGCTCACGGGCGTGGTGAGTGCGGTGCGCCAGTACCGGCCGTTCGACCGCGGCTTCGGCACCCTCTCGTACGTCCTGCTGTCGACGCCCGTGTTCCTCCTCGCGATCCTCCTCAAGTACGGCGCGATCAGCTTCAACGACGCGATCGGCACGCAGTTCTTCCGTACCGCGGGCGAGTACGACTCGCGCGAGCTCCTCGAGGGCTGGGCGCTCATGCGCTCGCGCCTGCAGCACCTCATCCTGCCGACCCTGTCGATCGCCCTCGGGAGCATGGCCTTCTACTCGCGCTACCAGCGCAACGCCATGCTCGACGTGCTCGGCAGCGACCACCTCCGCACGGCGCGGGCCAAGGGCCTCACGCGCCGCCAGGCACTCGTGCGCCACGGGCTGCGCGTCGCGATCTCGCCGATGGCGACGTTCTTCGCCTACAGCTTCGGCCTGCTCGTCGCGGGTGCGGCGTTCACCGAGACGATCTACGGCTGGTACGGCATGGGGCAGTGGTTCGTCGCCTCGATCGGCAAGAACGAGATCAACAACGTGGCGGCGATCGTCACGTTCACCGCGGTGCTCGTACTGATCTCCGGCTTCCTCGCCGACGTGGTGCTCGCGATCCTCGACCCGCGGGTGCGACGGTCGTGACGACGGTCGAAGCGGCGGGCGCCGCACCCGCGTCGCCCGCCGGCGACGAGCGCCTGTCCCGCGCCCGGCTGATCCGCCGCCGCTTCCTTCGCAACAAGCTCGCCCTGTTCGGCCTCGGGACGATCGTCACGATGTTCTTCTTCGCGTTCGTGTCGCCGTACTTCGCGCCGTGGAACTACTACGAGAACGACTTCACCGCGCTGCTGCAGGGCCCGTCGGCGAGCCACTGGTTCGGCACGACGCAGATCGGTGTCGACGTCTTCGCCCAGACGATGCGCGGGCTGCAGAAGTCGCTCATCATCGGCATCCTCGTCGCGATCTTCTCGACGGGGCTGTCGGCCCTCGTCGGGTCGTTCGCGGGCTACGCCCAGGGCCGCGCGGACAGGGTGACGATGTGGATCGTGGACCTCCTGCTCGTCCTGCCGTCCTTCCTCGTGCTCGTCCTGCTGTCGCGCTTCTACCAGACGAGGAACTGGCTGTTCCTCGTCGTCGGCCTCACGGTGCTCGACTGGATGATCACCGCGCGGGTGGTGCGCGGACTCGCGATGAGCCTGCGCGAGCGCGACTTCGTCCGCGCGGCGCGGTACATGGGCGTGCCGACCCGCACGATCATCGTGCGCCACCTCCTGCCCAACATGGCGTCGATCCTCATCATCGCCGCGACGCTCAACGTCGCGGGCGCGATCCTCGCCGAGACCGGCCTGTCGTACCTCGGCTTCGGCGTGCAGGCCCCCGACGTCTCGCTCGGCACGCTCATCGCGGAGGGCACGGCGTCGGCGCTCACGTACCCGTGGCTCTTCATGTTCGCCGGCGGGATCCTCATCCTCACGGTGCTCGCGTTCTCGTTCATCGGCGACGGCATCCGCGACGCGTTTGATCCGGGCTCGTCGCGCATCGGCCGGAGGTCGCCGTGAGCGCGCTCGTCGAGGTCCGCGATCTCACCGTCCGCTTCCCGAGCGAGGCCGGCACGGTCGAGGCCGTGCGCGGCGTGTCGCTCGACGTGCGCGCCGGCGAGGTGCTCGGCATCGTCGGCGAGTCGGGCTCGGGCAAGACGGTCATGTCGCTCTCGGTCATCGGCCTGCTGCCCGACACGGCGACGGTGTCGGGGTCGATCCGCTTCGGCGGCCGCGACCTGCTCGCGCTCGACGATGCGGAGATGTCGCGCCTGCGCGGGAGCGAGATCGCGATGGTCTTCCAGGACCCGCTCTCGGCGCTCAACCCGGTGCACACCATCGGTCGCCAGATCGCCGAGGCGCTCCTCATCCACCAGGACATCCCGCGCGAGGCGGCGGCGAAGCGTGCGGTGGAGCTGCTCGAGGTGGTCGGCATCCCGCGGCCGGACGAGCGCGCGCAGAGCTACCCCCACGAGTTCTCCGGCGGCATGCGACAGCGCGTGATGATCGCGCTCGCGATCGCAAACCAGCCGAAGGTCATCCTCGCCGACGAGCCGACGACGGCGCTCGACGTGACGGTGCAGGCCCAGATCCTCGACGTGCTGCGCACGGCGCGCGACATGACCGGCGCGGCGGTCGTGCTCGTCACGCACGACCTCGGCGTCGTCGCGGGCATCGCGGACCGCGTCGCGATCATGTACGCGGGCAAGGTCGTCGAGGTCGGGCCGGTCGCCGACGTGTACGCGGCGCCGGCGATGCCGTACACGATCGGCCTGCTCGGCTCGATCCCGCGCGTCGACGGCGCCGCGGGCGACCGCCTCGCGTCGATCCCCGGCGCGCCGCCGTCGCCGGTCGCGCTACCGCCCGGCTGCGCCTTCGCGCCGCGCTGCCCGGCGGCCGAGCCCCGATGCGCCGACGCGCCGCCGCCGCTCGCGCCGATCGCTCCCGACCGCGCGATCGCCTGCGTGCGCGGCCCCGAGATCGCCGCCCTGCGCCGCGACGGGCGACTCTTCGTCGAGACGCCGCGGCACGCGACCCGCGGCGCGGCGGCCGACGGGGTCGCGGTCGAGGTGCGCGGGCTGCGCAAGACGTTCCCCCTGCTCAAGGGCTCGGTGCTGCGCCGGCGCGTCGGCTCGGTCCACGCCGTGGACGGCGTGGACCTCACGCTCCGTGCAGGCCGCAGCCTCGCACTCGTCGGCGAGTCGGGCTGCGGCAAGACGACGACCCTCCTCGAGATCCTCAACCTGGTGGCCCCCGAGGCCGGGACGATCGCGGTCCTCGGGCGCGACGTCGCGACGCTGTCCCCGGCCGAGCGGCTGCAGATGCGTCGCGACCTGCAGATCGTCTTCCAGGACCCGTTCGCCTCGCTCGACCCGCGCCTGCCGATCGGCGACGCGATCGCGGAGCCGTTGCGCACGTTCGGCGTGCCGCGCGAGGAGCAGGATGCGCGCGTCCACGAGCTGCTCGAGCTGGTCGGCCTGCAGCGGGAGCAGGCGTCCAAGTATCCGTCGGAGTTCTCCGGCGGCCAGCGCCAGCGCATCGCGATCGCGCGCGCCCTCGCGTTGCACCCCAAGGTGCTGGCCCTCGACGAGCCCGTGTCCGCGCTCGACGTGAGCGTGCGCGCGGGGGTGCTCAACCTCCTGGCGGAGCTGCAGGAGAAGCTCTCGCTCTCGTACCTCTTCGTCTCCCACGACCTCGCGGTGGTGCAGCGGGTGGCCGACGACATCGCGGTGATGTACCTCGGCGGGATCGTCGAGGCGGGGCCGGTGGCGGAGGTCTTCGCCCGTCCGCGTCACCCGTACACGCAGGCGCTGCTGTCCGCGGTGCCGATCCCGGATCCGGCCGTCGAGCGCGGGCGCTCGCGCATCATCCTGCAGGGCGACCTGCCGAGCCCGGCGAGCCCGCCGTCGGGCTGCCGGTTCCACACCCGTTGCCACGTGCGCGCGACGCTCGCGCCCGACGTGGCGGCCCGCTGCGCGAGCGAGCGCCCCGCGCTCTCGCCGCTCGGGTCGGGCACCGTGGCCTGCCACGCGCCGCTCGGCTGACGATCAGCCGCCCGCGCCGCTCGGCCGGCGTTCAGCCGCCCGCGCCGCCACCCCCGCCGTCCCCATCGGCGAGCCGCTGCGCCAGCCACGCGATCGGTAGGGACACGAGGATCACGAGGGTCGCCATCACCGTCACGTACGGCAGGACGTTGGGCCGCGAGAAGTTGTTGAGGATCCACTGCGGCAGGGTCGAGATGCCCGCGCCGGCGGTGAAGGTGG
>JBEBCD010000041.1:0-12459 GCA_041158045.1 Actinomycetota bacterium
CCAGGTCCATCTCGAGCGACCCGGACGACGTGTCCATGTAGGCCTCGACCTGGCCGGGGCCGAACGGGACGTCGGTGATGACCTGGTTCACCCGCACGGCGACGGGGATGCGGATGCTGCGATCCTCGTGGCGGGCGCGGATGTCGCGCGCGGCGAGCATCCACGCCTCGGACAGGAACTCGTGCGCCATGCGTACAACCTATTGTCGGAACAGATGCAAACTCGGCTCGAAATCGTCTGGCCGTATCCGGTGCGGACGTTCGACGTGGCGCGCCTCGAGATCGAGGAGATCCGGTCGTCGGTCGACGTGCGCGTACTCGACGCGTCCCCCATCCTCAGCCCGACGATCGTCGATGCGTACTCCGAGCGTTCGTCGGACCCCGCAGTACGAGTCGTCGAGGATCTCACGGAGCTCCATGCGCGAGCCGAGCGCAAGATGACCGTCATCTGGTCGGCGCTCAAGGGGCTTCGCACCGAAGAGCGACCGATCGCACGACGTCTCCGTCGCGGTGGCGATCCCGTCGTCTGGCAGTACTCGACCGCGACCCCGGTACCGAGGGCGACGCCTTGGGGGAGGACGTGGCAGCCGCCGGAGTGGGCGAAGCGGTCGTTCCACCTCGGCCGGTCGTGGGCCATGCGGGGGATCCACCCGCACGTCGTGCTGTGCGCGGCCGCCTACGACGTCGGCCTGGCAGGGCGGGACTTCCGCGGACGTGCCGCGATCGTGCACGCGTCCGCCGTGGACGTCTCGCGCATGGATCGCCACCTACCCGCCGAGCGATCCGGTAGTGCGGTCTACCTCGACACGGGCTTCCCCGGATTCGTCCGCGACGAAGCCCTCTTTGGCGTGCGCGAGGCGGTGCAGCCGGAGGCGTGGTACCCCGCGCTCGGACGCTTCTTCGCACGCGTGGAACGCCTGACCGGGACGCAGCTCGCCGTCGCAGTCCATCCCAAGCACGATGCGCGCGACCACCGGCCGTTCTTCGGTGAGCGCGCCGCGGTCGTCGGGCGGACGCCGGAGCTCATCCGTCGGGCAGACGTCGTCATCGCGACGAACTCGACCGCCATCGGCATGGCGGTGATGCACCGCAAGCCGCTGCTGCTCGTGACCTCGCGCGCCGCCGAGGGCGTCGATCGGAAACGGGAGCAGATCGCGCTCAACGCCAGGGAGACGGGGGCGAGGGTGTTCAACATCGACGAGGAGTACACCGACGACGAGATCCGCGCCGCCCTCGTCGTCGACGAGGCCAAGTACGCCCGCTACACCCGCAAGTACCTGACGACCCGCACCGACGACAAGCGCAACTACGAGATCCTCCTCGAGGAGGTCATCTGGCCGTACGCCGAGCTGTACCGCGCCGAGCAGGAGCGCACCGGCGTCGGTCCCGACGGTCCCCTCGGCCGCCGGTCGCGCAAGCGGATCATCCGGCAGCTGCAGCGGCGCATCCGGGAGCGCAACGACGTGAGCGACCTGCTGCGCGAGGCCAGGGAGATGAAGAAGGTCGAGGACGCGGAGTGGCGCGAGTGGCGGCGCCGGGACCGGCGGGAGCGCCGCGCCCGGACGCGGGCGGCGCGGGCGGTGCAGGCGGAGCGGGCCGGGGCCTAGCCCGCGGTCGCGGCGCGGATCGCGTCGCGCGTGGCGATCGCGGTGCGGCCCGCCGCATCGGCCCACCCGGCGCCCGGGTCGGCGTAGAGGATCGCACGCGAGGAGTTGACCAGCAGGCCGGTGCCGTCCGGTGTGCGCCCCGCGCGCACCGCCGCGACGAGGTCGCCCCCCTGCGCGCCGATCCCCGGCACGAGCAGCGGCAGGTCGCCGACCACGGCCCGCACGGCGCGTAGCTCCTCGGGCGCCGTCGCGCCGACCACGAGCCCCACGTCGGCGCGCAGGCGCCAGGACGCGGCTGCGGTGCGGGCGACGGCGAGGTACAGCGGGACGCCGCCCGACTCGAGGGACTGGAACTCGGCGGCCCCGGGATTCGACGTGCGGCAGAGCACGAAGACGCCCCGGTCGGGCCAGGCGAGGAACGGCTCGAGCGAGTCCGTGCCGAGGTACGGGCTCACCGTGACCGCGTCGGCGCCGTAGCGGTCGAAGGCCTCGGCCGCGTACATGCGGGCGGTGTCGCCGATGTCGCCGCGCTTGGCGTCGAGGACGAGTACCGCGTCGGGGAACGACGACCGCACGTGCGCGCACAGCGCCTCGAGCTCGCGCTCGGCGCCCATGGCGGCGAAGTAGGCGATCTGCGGCTTGAAGGCGCACGCGGCCGCGCCCGTGGCGTCGACGATCGTGCGGCAGAATCGCGCGAGCCCGGCGCGATCGCGGGTGAGTCCCTCCGGGAAGCGGGAGGGGTCGGGGTCGAGCCCGACGCACAGGAGCGACCCGGTCGCGGACCAGGCCCGCCGGAGCCGCTCGTGGAACCTCACCCGCGGATCGTCACTCGTGGATCGTGATCGCGCCGGTCGGGCAGAGCTCGGACGCCTCGATCACCTCGTCGTGCAGCTCGGGCGGCGGAGAGGCGAGCCGCACGTGGAGCGCGCCGTCGTTGCGCAGCTCGAAGACCTCGGGACAGGTCTGCGCGCACGCCCCCGTGGACGCGCAGGCCTCGAGGTCGACGGTGACGCGCATCGGCGCGAGGTTAGCGGTGGGCGTCGATGCGGGCGAACGCGCCGAGCACCGCGCGCAGCGACGCGGTGATCGTGTTGGGGTGCACGCCCACGCCCCAGCGCACGACGCCGTCGCCGTCCTGGCTCTCGATGTAGGCGACGGCGGTCGCCTCGGAGCCCTGGCTGAGCGCGTGCTCGACGTAGTCCTTGACGTCGAACTCGACGCCGAACTCCCGCCGCAGCGCGTGCACGAAGGCATCGATGGGCCCGTTGCCCTCGCCGGCCAGCGTGCGCCGCGCACCGGCGACGTCGAGCTGCGCGGTGATCGTCGTGGTGCCCCCGCTGTCGCTGCGCAGCTCGTGGCTCACGAGGTCGAAGCGCGCGTCGGCGGGCAGGTACTCGCGCTCGAAGGCCGACCACATGACGTCGGGCGCGATCTCGGTGCCGGAGTCCTCGGTGATGTGCTGGATCGTCTTGGAGAACTCGATCTGGAGCCGGCGCGGCAGCTCGAAGCCGTGCTCGGTCTTCATCACGTAGGCGACCCCGCCCTTGCCCGACTGGCTGTTGACGCGGATGACGGCCTCGTAGGTGCGGCCCACGTGCTTGGGATCGATCGGGAGGTACGGCACCTCCCACTTGGCGTAGTCGCGCGGGAGCGCCTCGAGCCCCTTCTTGATCGCGTCCTGGTGGCTGCCGGAGAACGCCGTGTAGACGAGGTCGCCGGCGTAGGGCTGGCGCTCGGGGACGGGCAGGCGGTTGCAGTACTCGGCGTCGCGGCGCAGGGCGTCGATGTCGGAGAGGTCGAGCCGCGGGTCGACGCCGTTGACGAACAGGTTCATCGCCAGGGTGACGATGTCGACGTTGCCGGTGCGCTCGCCGTTGCCGAAGAGCGTGCCCTCCACGCGGTCGGCCCCCGCCATGACGCCGAATTCGGCGGCGGCGACCGCACAGCCGCGGTCGTTGTGCGGGTGGAGCGACAGGACGACCTCGCCGCGGCGCGGCACGGACCGGTGGAACCACTCGATCACGTCGCCGTAGACGTTGGGCGAGTAGCACTCGACGGTGGCGGGCAGGTTGAGCACGATCGGCCGCTCGCGCGCGGGCTCGACGACGTCCATGACGGCGGCGCAGACCTCGAGCGCGAAGTCCGGCTCCGCGAGGGTGAAGCTCTCGGGCGAGTACTCGTAGCGCACGGCAGTGCCGGGGAGCCGGTCCTCGAGCGAGCGGCACAGCCGGGCGGCGTCGACCGCGATGTCGCGCACCCCCGCGCGGTCGAGGCCGAAGACGACGCGGCGCTGCAGGGGGTTGACCGAGTTGTAGAAGTGGACGATCGCGCGCGGCGCACCCCGGAGGCACTCGTACGTGCGCTCGATGAGCTCGCGTCGGCACTGGACGAGCACCTGGATCGTCACGTCCTCGGGGATCAGGTCCTGCTCGATGATGTGGCGCACGAAGTCGAAGTCGGGCTGGCTCGCGGACGGGAAGCCGACCTCGATCTCCTTGAACCCCATGCGCACCAGCGTGCGGAACATGCGCAGCTTGCGCTCGGGGTCCATCGGGTCGATGAGCGCCTGGTTGCCGTCGCGGAGGTCGACGGAGCACCACAGCGGTGCGCGGTCGATGACGCGGTCGGGCCACGTGCGGTCGTGGAGGACGATCGGCACCCACGGGGCGTACTTCTCGAAGGGCATCGGCGTCGGGGTGGTGGGCTTGGGTGCCATGTCGGTCGCTCGTTTCGTCGGGTGGGATGTCGCAGGGCTCGGGAGAAATGAAAAACCCTCCGGCCGTTCGGCTCGGAGGGTGGCGGCGCAGCCGTATGTGGCTGGCGCCGCTAGGTAAGCAGGAGGCTGAGGAGGCCGGTCGTCCGCGTCACGGCGGTCACGCTATCGGCGCCGGTCAGGACGGCGTCGGGACGAGGAAGTTGCGGAACTGCCATGGGTCGGTCGGGTCGAGCCGACCCGTGTTGCCGAAGCCCGGGAAGAGCTCGTTGCGGGTGCGCAGCGGGTCCCAGTCGGTCGCGCCGCTCCAGATCTCCCCGAGGTACGGCCGCGCGTCGGCGAGGACGCGCTCCCAGGGCAGGTCGTCGGGCACGCACACGCCGCAGGACGGGTCCTCGATCATCCACTTGGTGGCCGCCATCACCGACGCCGCGACCTGCAGCGTCGTCGCGTTCTGCCCGGGCACGAGGCGGCGCGCCTCGTCGATCGACAGCCGCGTGCCCGTCCACCAGCCCGTGTAGTCGTGGCCGAGTAGGAGCACGCCCAGCTCGTCGATGCCGCTCACGATCTCGTCGCTGAGGATGCGCTGGTCGTCCTGCATCGTCCAGTTGCGCATGCGCAGCTCGTGGACGCTGTTGATCGCCGCGTCGGCGGGGCAGTACGCGTAGTGCACCGTCGGGCGGTACACGGCCTTGCCGGATCCGTCGCGGACGGTGAGGTGGTGGCTGATCGTGTACGCCTCGCCGTGGCGGATCACCATGCCGAGGATCTCGCCGAAGGGCACCCAGCTGCGCACCAGCGTCTCCATGCCCGGCTGCGCGATGCAGATCTGGTTGCACGGGCCGTCGTCGGCGTGCGCGTGCGCGTTGCCCGGCATCCACCGCTCGTGCGTGCCCCACCCGAGCTCGGCGGGCGTGATGCCCTCCTCGTAGAAGCCCATGACCGACCACGTGTTGACGAACTCGTTGGGACGCTTGGGCACGCTCGAGATCTGCGTGTCGCGCTCCGAGACGTGGATGACGCGGGTGCCCGAGAGCATCGCGAGCTCCGCGAAGCGGCCCTCGGCGAGCGCCGACTCGATCGCGCTCTGGCGCGAGCCCGCGCGCCCGTCGCGCAGCACGCGCGTCGCGATCTCGGTGAGCGCCTGCTTGGTGAAGTGCGAGACGAGCCCGGGGTTGGCGCCGTGCTCGACGACCGCGGACGGCCCGCGGTTGTCTCCCCACGACGCGACCATCTTGCGGATCTCCTGGTGGCGCACGTAGAGCGTGCGGTCGAGCGGGTGCGACTCGGCCATGCCGGTGTACGGGTCCCACAGCTCGACCGACGTGTTGAGGTACCGCACCCCGTGGTCGCGGCACCAGGAGAGGATCTCCGACGTCTTGATGTCCCACGCGAGGTCGAGGATCATGTCGCCGGCCGAGACGCGCGACGACAGGAAGGCGTCCATGTTGTCGCGCGTGAGGCGGTCCTGCTGGTACGCGACGCCGCGGCGGATCGCGTCGGTGACGCGCGCGCGGTTGTCGACGAAGTCGACGATCGTGATGGAGGAGGGGTCGAGCCGGAGCCCGTCCAGCAGCAGCGGGACGGCGCACTGCGAGATGGACCCGCAGCCGAGGACGAGGACGCGCCGTGGGACGGCCCGTCCGCTCACGCGTATCGGTCCTCTCTGCCGCGCGCGTGGGCACCGAGCAGCGTCTGGAGCGACGCCTCGAACACGGCGTCGGAGGGCACGCAGAGCGCGTGCCAGTCGTACGAGGGACCCTTGCGGCCGTTGGTCGAGACGGCGACCGTGCGAGCGGCACGTCGCGGGCGCGAGGCGCGGGGGCGCGGCGAGCGAGCCGAGCGGACGTGCACGAGATGCGACCTTACAGAATCTCGCCGCGCCGTGTCTATCGCCGCCGCTCAGTAGCCTGACTCGGTCCATGGATGGCTCTCGAGGCGGCGACCGACGCGGCGGGGGCCGTCGACGCGGCGGAGGCGGAGGCGGCGACCGACGCGGCGGCGGCGGGCGCGGACGTGGAGGTGGCGGCGGGCGCGACCGGGGCCGGGATCGGCGCCCCGCGCGGCCCGACCACCGCGACGACGACGCCGTCGGCGACATCGGCCGCGCGGCGGCCCAGCGCGAGGCCGTCCCCACCCCGACCCGCTTCAAGGCCCTCGGGATCAGCGACCGCCTCGACGCCGGCCTCGCCGCCAGCGGCTTCGGCGAGCCCTTCGCGATCCAGACGGAGGCGATCCCGGTCGCCCTCCGGGGCGACGACGTCTGCGGCCGCGCCCGCACCGGCTCGGGCAAGACCCTCGCATTCGGCGTCCCGATGCTCGAGCGCATCGGTCAACGCGCGGCGCCGCGGGCGCCGCGGGGCCTCGTGCTCGTGCCCACGCGCGAGCTCGCGGTCCAGGTCACCGACGTGCTGGCCCCGATCGGGCGCCACGTCGACTCCACGGTGCTCGCGGTCTACGGCGGCGCGGCGCGCGATCGCCAGATCCGCGGGCTCGCCGACGGCGCGGAGGTGGTCGTCGCGACGCCGCTGCGGCTCATCGACCTCATCAAGTCCGACGAGGTGTCGCTGTCCGACGTGGAGGTGCTGGTGGTCGACGAGGCCGACCGCATGGCGGACGAGGGCTTCCTCCCGCAGGTGGAGTGGATCCTGCGCCACGTGACGGGTCCGCACCAGACGATGCTCTTCTCCGCCACCCTCGACGGCCAGGTGGGCACGCTCGTGCGCCGCTACATGCGCGAGCCCGCCGAGGTGTCGATCGACGCGCCGACGGCCACGGTCGGCACGATGCGCCACCTGTTCCTCGCGGTGCACCGCATGGACAAGGACCGCGTCATCGAGGCGATCGCCCGCGCGGGCGGGCAGACGGTCGTGTTCTGCGATACCAAGCGCACCTGCGACCGCGTGGCGGACGCGCTCATCGACCTCGGCGCGCGCGCGAGCGCACTGCACGGGGACATGGCACAGGGGGCGCGCGAGCGCTCGCTGCGCCGATTCGCCGAGGGGGACCTGCGGATCCTGGTCGCCACGGACGTCGCCGCGCGCGGCATCGACATCGACGACGTCGCGGTCGTCGTGCACCACGTGCCCCCGCTGGACGTGAAGACGTACCTGCACCGCTCCGGCCGCACCGCCCGCGCGGGCCGCGACGGCTGGGCCGTGACCCTCGCGGAGTACAACCAGCACACCACCTGTCGCATCATCCAGCGCGGCCTGCGCCTCGCGCCGCAGCCGCCGATCGAGGTCTTCTCCAACGATCCGCGGCTCGCGGACCTGCACTCGTTCTTCCCCGGGGGTTATCCGGCGGGCTGAGCGCCCCGGCGCGTCAGCCGGCGCGCATCCACGACGGACGTGCCGACTCGTAGCGGTCGATCGCGTCCCCGTGGCGCAGCGTGATGCCGATGTCGTCGAGCCCGTCGAGGAAGCGCTCGCGCACCGACGGCTCGAGGGGGAACGACTCGGCGATCCCCGCCGACGGCACCTCGACGACGAGCCGCTCGAGGTCGACGACGATCTCGGTCGCGGGGTCCGCCTCCATCGCGGCCCAGAGCCGCTCGACGACGGGCAGCGGCAGGACGACGGGGACGAGCCCATTCTTCGTCGCGTTGGTACGGAAGATGTCGCTGAACCGCGGCGAGACGACCGCGTCGAAGCCGTACTGCTGGAGCGCCCAGACGGCGTGCTCGCGGGAGGAGCCGACGCCGAAGTTGGGACCCGCGACGAGGATGCGGGCGCCGGCCCAGCGTTCGTCGTTGAGCACGAAGTCGCGGTCGTCGCGCCAGGTGGAGAAGAGCCCGCGCTCGAAGCCGGTGCGCTCCACGCGCTTCAGCCACTCGGCGGGGATGATCTGGTCGGTGTCGACGTCGCCGCGTCGCAGCGGCACGCCGCGCGCCGAGATCACCCGCACCGCCTTCATCGCGACCCCAGGTCGGCGGGCTCGGCGAACCGGCCGGCGATCGCCGTCGCGGCCGCGACGGCGGGCGACACGAGGTGGGTGCGCCCGCCGCGGCCCTGGCGGCCCTCGAAGTTGCGGTTGGACGTGCTGGCGGCGCGCTCGCGCGGCGCCAACTTGTCGGGGTTCATCGCGAGGCACATCGAGCAGCCCGGCTCGCGCCAGTCGAAGCCGGCGTCGCGGAAGACGCGGTCGAGCCCCTCGGCCTCGGCTCGGGCCTTCACGGCGTGGCTGCCGGGCACGACCATCGCGCGCGCGACGCGCGCGCGGCGCCCGCGGGCGACGGCGGCGGCCTCACGGAGGTCCTCGATGCGCGAGTTGGTGCACGAGCCGATGAAGACGGTGTCGACCGCGACGTCGCGCATGCGGGTGCCGGGCTCGAGGCCCATGTAGTCGAGGGCGCGCCGCACGGCGTCGCGCGCGGTCGGGTCGGCGGCCTCGTCCGGCGAGGGCACGACGCCGTCGATGGAGGTCACCTGCCCGGGGTTGGTCCCCCAGGTCACCTGGGGCCGCAGGGTCGAGGCGTCGATCTCGACGCTCGCGTCGAAGGTCGCGCCGTCGTCGGTGCGCAGCGACCGCCAGTCCTCGAGCGCCCGCTCCCAGTCGGCGCCCTTCGGGGCGTGCTCGCGGCCCTCGAGGTACGCGAACGTCACGTCGTCGGGCGCCACGAGTCCCGCGCGCGCGCCCGCCTCGATCGACATGTTGCAGACCGTCATGCGGCCCTCCATCGAGAGGGCGCGGATCGCCTCGCCTCGGTACTCGATGACGTGGCCGATGCCCCCGCCGGTGCCGATGCGTCCGATGATCGCGAGGATCACGTCCTTCGCGCCGACGCCGTCCGCGAGCCGCCCGCGCACCTCGACGGACATCCACCGGGGCCGCGCTTGCGGCAGCGTCTGCGTCGCGAGCACGTGCTCGACCTCGCTCGTGCCGATGCCGAAGGCGAGCGCGCCGAACGCGCCGTGCGTCGCCGTGTGGCTGTCGCCGCACACGATCGTGAGCCCGGGCCAGGTACGACCCTGCTCGGGACCGATCACGTGCACGATGCCCTGGCGCGGGTCGCCCATCGGGTAGTGCGTGATGCCGTACTCGGCGGCGTTGCGCCGCAGCACCTCGAGCTGCGTGCGGCTCACCGGGTCGGCGACGGGCAGGTGGACGTCGGCCGTCGGGACGTTGTGGTCCTCGGTCGCGACGGTGAGGTCGGGCCGGCGGACGCGGCGCCCGGCGAGGCGCAGGCCGTCGAACGCCTGGGGGCTCGTCACCTCGTGGACGAGGTGCAGGTCGATGTAGAGCAGGTCGGGCTCGCCGGGGGCCGACCGCACGACGTGGCGGTCCCAGACCTTCTGCGGGAGCGTGAGCGGCGGCGTCGCCGCGCGGCCCGCCCGCTCCGCCGTCCCGCTCATCGGATCATTCTGCCCGCGTCGCCGCGTCGCGCGCACCGGTGCGCCGCCGCGCCTCCGCGAGGTCGTCGACGACGTCCAGGTCCACCTCGAGCTCGGGGTCGTGCACGACGTGGACGGCGAGGCCCCGCGCCCGCGCCTCCGAGGCGTGGGCCTCCGCGCTCCCGCGTCCGTAGTGGAAGTCGTACTCCATGGCCGCCGGCACGACGAGCACGTTGGTGCCGTCGCCGTGGCGGTCGGGCACGATCGTCACCGAGGCGAGTGCGTCGGCGATCGCCCGACCGCGGAGCACCGCCGCGAGGTCGCGGGCGAGCGGCAGGTCGGCGTGCACGACCATCGCCACGCGGTGGCCCGCGTCCCGCGCGGCGTCCACGCCGCGGCGCACCGCCGCGTTGAGCCCCGGCGCGTCGGGGCGCACGGCGCGTGCCCCGCGGTGCTCGGCCCAGGCGGCCACCTCGTCGTCGTCGCAGACGACGATGGTGTCGAATCCGCGGGCCGCGTCGAGGACGCGGCCCGCGCACGAGCGCGCCAGGTCGGCGCGCTCCGCGGGGGTGAGCACCTCCGCGAGGCGGTCCTTGGCGAGGCGGAACGACTTGATCGGCACGACGACGGCCGCCTGCAGCACGCGCGAAGCCTACGAGTGGTGCGCGGCCGCCTCGCACCCGAGCGAGTGGGTGCGACCCACGTACGCTCGTCGGCCGTGGTGGTGGCGACGCTGGGCGTGCGCGGCGCGGCGTGGCGCGCCGAGCTCGACGACGACCACGCGGTGCGGGTCGGTGACGCGGTGCTGCGCTGGGCGGTGCTCGCCGAGGATGGCTGGCACGATCCGTCGACGCGACCGCCGTCGCTGCGCCGTCGTCGGGTGCTCGGGGCGCCGGTGATCGAGACGCGCGTCAAGGTGCCGGGTGGCGACGTCGCCTGCACCGCGTGGGCGGCTCCCGACCGCGGCGGGGTGGTCGTGCTCGAGTGGCACAACGAGTCGCCGCGCGCGGTGGCCGTCGCGATCGGCGGCAGCGGGGGGGACTGCGTCGTCGCGGCGCGCGCGGCGTCGTCGGCGGGGGCCGACGGGCTGGCGTGGCCGGCGCGCAGCTGGGCACTCCCGCACGCACAGACGCTCCGCGCGGTCGTGCCCGTGGCCCCGCTCGGCCGGGGGACCGACGAGTCGCGCGACGGCGCGGCGTGGGTCGCGGCGCTCGCGGCCTCCGATCGCGTCGTCGGCGCGTGGCGGGAGGTGGCGCACGCCGCGGGGCGCGCGGACCTGCCCGATCCGCGCGCGGCCGAGGCGCTCGTCGCCGCCCGCTGCGACCTCGTGCTCGACGCCGCGCCGCTCGCGGGGCTCGAGGATCCCGTCGACCGTCTCCTCGTCGCGGGGGAGATGGCGCGCCTGCGCGAGCCCGCGCCCGCGGAGGCGTGGGAGGTGGCGGACTGGTGCGCGGCGGTCGCGCGCGCGGGCGCGCCGACGCGCACGGCCCTGCGTGCACTCGCGATGGGCGCCCGCGCGCTCGCCGAGGCGGGCGAGCGACAGGGCGCGGCCGACGTGGCCGCGCTCGCGGCGCGACTCGGCGAGCCGCGCGGGGGCGCCGTCGCGGGGGATGGGGACGGGACGTCGCCGGGCTCGGCCACGCGGCGCGCGGTGCGCGCGATCGCGGCGATCGAGGAGGGGCTCGCCCGCGTCGCCGCCGACGGCACGGTGCACGTGCTGCCCGACGGCGTGCCGGAGGCGTGGCGCGGCGCGCACTTCGAGGCGCACGGGCTCGTCGCGGGTGCGGCGCACGTGCTGTCGTACGCGGTGCGCTGGCACGGTGCCGCGCCGGCGCTCCTGTGGGAGGTGACGGGCGGGGATGGCGTGTCGATCGTCGCGCCCGCCGTCGACCCGCGGTTCGCGTCGAGCTCCGCCCGGGGCGAGGTGCTACTGCGCTCGTAGGCTCGTCGCGTGACGACGACGGCGCCTCGCACGGCGGGAGCGCCGCTGCGGCTCACCGAGTGGACGTCGTGCGGAGGTTGCGCGGCCAAGTGGGGCGCATCGCTGCTCGCCGACCTCGTGCGCGACCTGCCCCCGGCGGTCGACCCCGCCCTCCTCGTGGGGCTCGCCCCCTTCGACGACGCGGCCGTGTACCGGCTCACCGACGACGTGGCGCTCGTGAGCACCACCGACTTCTTCCCGCCCCTCGTGGACGACCCCGACGACTTCGGCGCCATCGCGGCGGCCAACGCCTGCAGCGACGTCTTCGCGATGGGCGGGCGGGTCGTGCTGGCGGTCAACGTCGCGGCGTTCCCCGAGCACTTCCCCCGCGAGGCGATCGCCGCGATCTTCGACGCCGCGGCCCGCACGGTGGCCGAGGCCGGAGGGACGATCGCCGGCGGCCACACGATCCGCAACCCGGAGCCGATCTTCGGCCTCGCGGTGCAGGGCGTCGTGCACCCGGGACGCGTCTTCCGCAAGGCCGGCGCACGGCCGGGCGACGTGGCGATGCTGTCCAAGCCGCTCGGCACCGGCCTCGTGCTCGCGAAGGGGAGCGGCGCCGACCCGCGCGAGGCGATCGCGGGCATGCGGCGGATCAACGCCGCCGCCGCGGAGACGCTGCGCGGGCTCGGCGACGCCGTGCACGCGGTCACCGACGTGACGGGCTACGGACTCGCGGGGCACGGCTGGGAGATCGCGGATCGCAGCGGGGTGACGCTGCGCATCGACGGCGCGGCGCTGCCGACCTATGCGGGCGCGCGGGAGGCCGCGCGCGCGGGCGTGCGCACCGGCGGCGACCCGCGCAACCGCGCGTACGTCGAGGGCC
>JBEBCD010000042.1:0-12185 GCA_041158045.1 Actinomycetota bacterium
CCTCAGCGACCCCGGCTCAGCGACCGACGCGGTAGGTGACGGTGAGCGAGAACGCGGCGTACGTGCCGGACGCCCGCGCCGACAGCGCGAGCGTGCACTCGCCGGCGCGCAGCGCGCGCACGCGCACGACGGATCCCGACGACTCGACGGTGCAGGCGCGCGCGCCGGCGCCCTTGACCGCGCGCACCGTGATGGCGCGGCCCTCGACCGTGCGCAGGTCCGCTGCGGCGAGCGCGATGCTCGAGCCCGCCTTGAGCGCCGTGCCGGCCTTCGGCAGCCCGAGGTCGCGGAACTTCACGCCCTGCGGCAGGAGGAACGTGAGCGGGACCACCGTGTCGAGCGACGTGTCGAAGAGCCCGCGGTGGTCGCGGTAGACGAAGATGGCGCAGTCGCCCGCGCCGCACGTGTGGGTGACGCCGTCCTTGACGAAGGTGCGCCGAAGCGTGAGCGACAGCGCGCCCGACGCCGACTGCGAGCCGCGGGCCCCGTCGGTGGATGCCCAGATCATCGACGAGGTGTCGGCGAGCCCACCGTGGCACACGAGGCCGCCGGCCGCCCGCTGGCCCACCGCGGGCCGCACGCACTGCGACACGTAGACGCCCTGTCCCGCGGGGATCCCCGCGAGCGTGATGGACACGACCTGGCCGTCCACGAGTCGCGTCGTGGCGCTCACGCCGACCGTCACCGCGGCGCCGGCGGGCGCCGCACCGGCGAGCGCGCCGACCGTCGCGACGGCGGCCGCAACGGCGGCCAGGGCGAGGCGGCGCATCAGCCCGCGAAGGAGATCGGGACGAAGACGTCCTGCGACCGGTCGGAGTAGCGGAGGTGGTCGTTGCGCGTCACGATGCCGCATCGTACGACGCGACAGTCGACGTCGCCGCCCCGAGCGACGACGAGGATCGACACGACGAACGACCCGTCCGCCGCGTACGGCTGGGTGAGACCGACGGCATACGGCGGCGGCGCGGACGACACCCACACGAGGCTCGGCGAGTCGCCGCCCACGTCGACCCCGCCGATGCACGTCGCCGCGGTGGCCGACGGCGCGGCCTGCGTGCAGACGCCGACGTAGACGCCCTTGGCGGGGTCGTACCCCGAGCCCCGCACGGTGACGCGCACCCCCGCGGGGTCGAGGCCCGTCGTCTGCGACACCTCGAGGCGCGGGCCGGCGCGCCGCGGTGCGCCCGTCGTGGCGACGGGCGCGACCGTCGTCGTGGTGGCCGCACCGCCGGCGACCGTCGTCGTCGGCACCGACACCGATTCCGGCGCGAGCGTCGTGGTGGCGACCGGCGCGACGGGCGCGGCGAGCATCGTCGTCGCCGACTGCCCGATCGTCGTCGTGACCGACGGCATCGCGGTCGTCATCGCCGCCCCCGCGCGCGTCGACGCACCGGGCGCGGCCGCACCGTCCGCACACGCCGCGAGGACCGCCGTCGCGGCGGCGACGGCCGCGACGACCGACGGCAGCGACCGTCGCCGCGCGCGCGTCGCTCGCGACACGACCGCACGTGGGTTGGGGGCGATGCGCACGAGGCTCCTAGCGTGACGGGACGGGCGACACGCAGTCTGCCCAGCCAGACCGAGAGGGATCGCATCCATGCCCCACGCCGTCCGTCACGCCACCGCGGCCCGCCTCGCGCTGGCGTGCCTCGGCCCGGCCGTGCTCGTCTCGCTCGCCGCGTGCGGCGGCGCCGACGACGTCGCGCGCCCGGCCGACGCGACGGCCGGCGACGCGGAGCCATCGTCGGGCGCCGTCCTCGTCCTCGCCGCCGACATCCCGCTCCCCGTCGGCACCGCCCCCGCCGCGACCCTCCCCGCCACGGTCGCGTCCGCCGACGGCGAGCGCGTCACGGTCACCGACGCCTCGCGCATCGTCGTGCTCAACGAGGCCCTCGCCGAGGTCGTCGTCTCCCTCGGCTTCGCCGACGCGATCGTCGGCCGTGACGCCACCACCACGCTCGCCGCGCTCGAGGCGCTCCCCGAGGTGAGCAGCGGCCACGACGTGAGCGCCGAGTCGGTGCTGTCGCTCGACCCCACGCTCGTCCTCGGCGACACGCGCACCGGTCCCCCGGAGGCGGTCGCGCAGCTGCGCGCCGCCGGCGTCGCCACCGTGCTCGCCCCCGAGGTGTGGACGCTCGAGGACGTGCCGTCGCGCGTGCGCGTCGTCGCGGCCGCGCTCGGCGTCCCCGCGGCCGGCGACGCCCTGCTCGCCGACCTGCAGGACGCGGTGGACGACGCCCTCGCGGAGATCGATGCGGGCAATGGCGACGCGCGCCCGCGCGTCGCATTCCTCTACGTGCGGGGCACCGCATCGGTGTACCTAATCGGCGGCGACGGCTCGGGCGCCGACGCGATGATCGAGGCGGCGGGCGGCGTCGACGTGGGCAGCGAGGGCGGGCTCGCCGCGTTCACGCCGCTCACGAGCGAGGCGGTGGCCGCGGCCGCGCCCGACGTGCTGCTCGTGACGACGCGTGGGCTCGACTCGGTGGGCGGCGTCGACGGCCTGCTCGGCCTGCCGGGCGTGGCCGAGACGCGGGCGGCGGCGCGCCGGGCCGTGGTGGCGGTGGACGACGACCTGCTGCTGTCGTTCGGGCCGCGCACGGGCGAGGTCATCCGGCGGCTCGCCGCGGCGTTCGCGAGGATGGGAGCGTGAGGATCCGCCCCGTTACGGCCGCCGTCGTGCTCGTCGCCGGCTTCGCCGCCGCCGCGCTCGCGGGGCTGCTGCTCGGCGCGTACACGATCCCGGTCGGCGAGCTCGCGCGCATCGTCGCGGACGGCCCGACCGGCGGCGCCGACGGCGCCGCGGGCGTCGCGCACTCGGTCTTCTGGCAGATCCGGCTGCCGCGCGTCGCGCTCGCGACGATCGTCGGCGGCGCGCTCGCGGTCGCGGGCGTGATCATGCAGGGCATCTTCCGCAACCCCCTCGCCGAGCCCGCCACGGTCGGCGTCTCCGCGGGCGCCTCGGTCGGCGCGGTGATCGCGATCGTCGTCGGCCTCAGCGACCTCCCGCTCGGCGTGCAGCTCGCGGCCTTCGCGGGCGGCACGCTCGCCACCGCGCTCGTCTACGCCCTGTCCCGCTCCGACGGCCGCACCGAGGTCGTCACGCTCATCCTCACCGGCATCGCGATCAACGCGCTGGCCGGCGCGATCATCGGCTTCGCCGTCTTCGTCGCCGACGACGACGAGATCCGCTCCGTCACGTTCTGGAGCCTCGGCACGCTCGGCCTCGCCACGTGGCGCGCCGTCGGCCTCGTGCTCCCGCTCGCGCTGCTCGGCGTGGTCCTCAGTGCGCGCTTCGCCCGCGTGCTCGACACGCTCGCGCTGGGCGACGCGCCCGCCCGCCATCTCGGCGTCCCGGTCGAGCGGGTGCGCCTGCGGGCGATCGCCGTCGTGGGCCTCCTCGCGTCGGCGGCCGTCGCGGCGACGGGCATGATCGCGTTCGTCGGCCTGCTCGTGCCGCACATCCTGCGGATCGTGATGGGGCCGCGCCACCGCCACCTGCTGTGGGCGGCGGGCGTCCTCGGCGCGACGGTGACGATCCTCGCCGACCTCGTGGCGCGCACGTCGCTCGCGCCGGCCGAGTTGCCGCTCGGCGTCGTCACGGCGCTCATCGGCGCGCCGTTCTTCCTCGCCCTGCTGCGCACGACGCGCCGCGACGCCGGGGGCTGGGGATGACGCGGTCGGCCCCGCTGTCCTGCGCCGGCCTCGGCGTCGCCGTGCGCGGCACGACGCTGCTGCGCGACGTCTCGCTCGAGGTGCGCCCCGGGGAGCTGCTCGCGGTCCTCGGGCCCAACGGCGCGGGCAAGTCCACGCTCGTCGGCGCGCTCGCGGGCGACGTCCCGCTCGCGAGCGGCACGGTGCGGCTCGGCGGCGACGACCTCGCCACGCTGTCGCACCGCGAGCGCGCCCGCCGCCGCGCGGTGCTGCTGCAGCAAAACCCGATCGCGTTCCCCTTCACCGTGCGCGAGGTCGTCGCCATGGGCCGCGCGCCCTGGGGCGACGAGGAGGGCGTCGAGGCGGCGATGGTGCGCCTGCGCGTCGACGACCTCGCCGACCGCGTGGTGCGCACCCTCTCCGTCGGCGAACAGGCGCGGGTCGCGATGGCCCGCGTGCTCGCCCAGGACGCGCCCGTCATGCTCCTCGACGAGCCGACGGCCGTGCTCGACGTCGGCCAGCAGGAGTCGCTGATGCGCATCGTGCGCGGGCTCGTCGCCGAGGGGCGCGCGGTCCTCGCGGTCCTGCACGACCTCAACGTCGCGATGGCGCACGCCGACCGCGTCGTCGTGCTGCGCGGCGGCGCGGTCGCCGCGGAGGGCGCACCGCGCGCGGTGCTCACCGCCCCGCTCCTCTCCGACGTCTACGGCCAGCGCGTGCGCGTGCTCGACGCGCCCGGGCATCCGTCGCCGCTCGTCGCGGTCGACCCGTCTCGCTAGCCGGTCGGCGCGGTCCCCCGACCGATCGCCGCAGCGCCGTCAGCCGGGGTACGCGTCCCCGTCCGGGTAGGGGAACCACTCGGGATCCGGCGCCGCATCGGGCGCGATCATCACCATCTTGGAGCGGCGGAACTGCTCGAGTCCCTCGGCGCCGAGCTCGCGACCCGAGCCCGTGTACTTGCGCCCGCCGAAGGGCACGGCGTCGTTGTCGTTGAGCGGCGTGTTGACCCACACGATGCCGGTCTCGATCTCGCGCACGGCACGGAACGCCTCGGACAGCTCGCTCGTGTAGATGTTGGCGCCGAGCCCGAGCTCGGAGTCGTTGGCGTGCGCGATCGCCTCGTCGAGGCTCGCGACGCGCGCCACGGGCGCGAGCGGTCCGAAGCACTCGCCGTGCATCACGTCGTCGCCGGGCCGCACCTCGAGCACGGTCGGCTCGTAGTACCAGCCGACGGGCCGCGACGGCGGACGCCGACCACCGCACACGACCCGCGCCCCCTGCGCCACGGCGCGCGCGACGATGCGCTCGACGCGGTCCCGCTCGCGCGACGCCGCCATCGGCCCGATGTCGACGGCCTCGAGGCCGGCGCCCACGCGCAGCGCACGGGCCTCGCGCGCGAGCGCCTCGACGAAGCGGTCGTGGACGGCCTCGTGCACGTAGAGGCGTTCCGCGGAGGTGCACACCTGCCCGCAGTTGAGGAAGGCCGCGAAGGCCGCCCCGCGCGCAGCCGTCTCGACGTCCGCGGACGGCATCACGATGAAGGCGTCGTTGCCCGAGGCCTCGATGAGCGCAGGCTTGAAGCGCTGCGCCGCCGTCGTCGCCACCGCGCGGGCCGCGCCGACGCTGCCGGTGAAGGCCACGCCGTGCGTGTGCTCGTGGGCCACGAGCGCCTGGCCGACCTCGGCGCCGCCGGTCACGACCTGCACGAGGCCGGGCGGCAGGTGGGCGAACGAGTCCATGAGCACGAGCAGCGTGAGCGGCGTGAGGTCGGAGGGCTTCACGATGATCGCGTTGCCGGCGGCGAGCGCGCCGGCCGCCTGCCACCCGAAGAGCAGGACGGGGAAGTTGAAGGGCACGATCGACACGACGGTGCCGAGCGGCTCCTTCATCGTCATGTGCAGCTGTCCCGCGATCGCGGGCCCGGCGATGCGCCCCTGGTCGTGGCGCGCGAGCTCGGCGTAGTAGCGGAATGCGCCGGCCGACGCGCCGCCCTCCCAGTTGGACTCGCGGTAGGGCTTGCCCATCTCGCGCGTGAGGCACTCGCCGACGACGGCCGTCGAGGCGAGCATGCGGTCCGCGACGAGGTGGAGGGCCGCCGCGCGCTCGAGCGCGCTCATCGCCCACCACTCGCGTTGCGCGCGGCGCGCGGCGGCGACCGCGGCCTCGACCTCCGCGCCGGTCGCCGACGCCCACTCCCCGGTGGGACGCTCGGTGGCGGGATCGATCACCGCGGTGCGGGGCCCCGACGACGCGACGTGCGCGCCGTCGAGGTAGAGGTGCCCCGAGAGCGCCGTCATGCGCTCGAGCACCGGCGTCGTCGCGGGCATCGCGGTCACCCTAGGCGTCGACCGGCGCATCGACCCCGCCGCCGCGTCGCCGCGCGGCGCGGCCGGTCGCGACGCCGAGGACGCACGCCACGGCCGTCGCCGCGAGCACGCCGAGGCTCACGCCCCGCGCGTACGGCGTGCCGTCGAGCGTCGCGTCGACGCCGATGAGCGCGACGGTCAGCGCCGCGGCGGCCGCGCAGCCCACCGCGACGGCCTCGAGCGCCGTGATCCCGGTGCGCCGGCGCACGAGCGCGAGGACGCCGCCGATCCCCACGACCTTCCCGCACACGATGGCGACGACCGTCCAACCGATCAGCGACCCCGAGGTCCCGGCCGGCACCTCGAGCGGGACGAGCGTGTGGAGGAAGACGAAGGCGGGCATGAGGAGCCCGGCGACCCACGGGTGCACCCGTTCCTCGACGCGCTCGGCCACGCTCGGGTTGCCGGGATCGAAGTTGGGCGCCGTGAAGCCGACGGCAAACGCCCCGAGGGACGGGTGGAGCCCGGCGCGCAGCATCGTGGCGACCACGAGTGCGGTCGCCACGATCACCGTGGTCTCGCCCAGGTCGAAGCGCCGGATCGCCCATGCGTACGCGGCGACCACCGCGATCGCCGCGGCGACCCAGGCCGGTGCGGGCTCCTTCACCGTCGTCGCGAGCGCGAGGAGGCCGCCGAGGTCGTCGAGCACGGCGACGGTGAGGAGCATGGCACGCAACGGCCGGCGGAACCCGCCGATGGTGGTGATGGCGGCGGCGAGCGCGATGTCGGTGGCGACGACGGCGACCCAGCCGTCGCGTGCCGCCGTCGGCGCGCGGAGGACGAAGATCGCGGCCGGCAGCGCCATCCCGGCCGCGGCCGCCGCGAGGGCGACGCCGAGCGTGGTGCCCGACAGGACGCCGCTGGCGAACTCCCGGCGCAGCTCCAGTCCGACGAGGAGGAAGAACCCGGCGATCGCGACCTCCGACACGACGTGCGCGACGGGGTGGTCGAGGCGCAGGCCGAGGATCGTCGCGAGCGCCACGCCCAGCACGGCCGACGCCACGACGAGCGCCGACGCGCGCGTCTCGACGGCGACGAACCGCTCCAAGTACGCCGCCGGTCGGTACCACGCGGCGTCGCGCCCACCGCCGGCACCGCGCGGATCCACGAGTGCACGATACGCGGGACGCGGGCGCTCGGGTGCGCCCCGCGCGCGGCGGTGCGCTACTGTACGGCGGTCGTGATCCCCCCGATCGTGGCGTCGCTCGTCGGCGCATCCGCAGGTTCCGACGCCTTCGTCGACGTCGACATCCCCTGGTGGGGATGGGAGATGCTGCTCGGCGTCATCGCCGTCGCCCTCCTCGTCGACCTGCTGGTATTCCACCGCAAGGCGCACGTCGTGGAGATCAAGGAGGCGGCGATCGAGAGCGCCGTCTGGGTCGGTCTCGGGCTCGGCTTCACGGGCGTGATCTACCTGATGTTCGCCGGCCAGGGTGCGGGCGGCGGCGCGGCCGTCGAGTACCTCAGCGCCTACCTCATCGAGAAGAGCCTCTCGGTCGACAACGTCTTCGTGTGGGCGATGGTCTTCGCGCACTTCGGCGTGCCGCGCGAGTACCAGCACCGCACGCTCTTCTGGGGCATCTTCGGCGCACTCGTCATGCGATTCGTCTTCATCCTCGTCGGCACGGCCGTGCTCGAGCGCTTCAAGATCCTCCTCCTCGTCTTCGGCCTCTTCCTCGTCTGGACGGGGTGGAAGATCGTGCGGGGCAAGGACGAGCACGCGGACCCCAACGACACGCGCACCATGCGCCTCTTCCGGCGCTTCGTCCCGTCGGTCGACCACTACGACGGGCAGAAGATGTTCACCCGCGTGGACGGCAAGCGCTACGCGACGCCCCTCCTCGCGGTGCTGGTGATCGTCGAGGTCACCGACCTCGTCTTCGCCGTCGACTCCGTCCCGGCGGTGCTCGCCGTCAGTCGCGAGCAGTTCATCGTCTTCGCGTCCAACGCCTGGGCCATCCTCGGCCTCCGCGCCCTGTACTTCCTGCTCGCCGACATGCGCGAGCGCTTCGTCTACATGCCGCACACCATCTCGGTGCTCCTCATCTACGTCGGCATCAAGATGACGATCGCCTGGCGCGGCGTGCACATCCCCGTGCCCATCTCGCTCGGGGTGATCGTGTCCTTCCTGACCGCGGGCGTCGTCGCCTCGATCGTCAGCAACAGGCGGCGCGCGACGCGATGAAGATCGGGATGCGCCGACTCGTGCGCGCCCGGTAGTCCGCGTACGGGGCGAACACCGCCACCGAGCGCTCCCACCAGCGGTCGTACTCCTCGCCCTCGACGAGTCGCACCCGCACCGCGAACGGCTCGGGGCCGTCCTGCAGGGTCACCTCGTCGGGATTCGCCACGAGGTTGTGGTACCAGCCGGGATGCTCGGGGGCGCCGCCCTTCGACGCCACGAGCGCGTACTCGCCGCCGTGCTCGACGCGCATGAGCGCGATCTTGCGCAGGTGCCCGCTGCGCACGCCGCGCATCGTCACGATCACGACGGGGATGCCGGTGTCGCGCAGCGTGCCGGCCTCCCGGCCGCCCGTGCGCTCGTAGGTCTCGACCTGCTCGCGCACCCAGTCGCTCGTGCTCGGGACGTACGTCCCCTCGAGGCGCGCCATGCGCGCGACGCTACCCCGCGAGACGAACCCGTGCCGGGCGATGGACGCCGGCTCGGTAGCGTCGTCGCATCGTCGCCCCGGACCCGCGTGCACCCGCGCCGCTCGCGCACGCGTGGCGCGTGCTCGGCGTCACCTCGATCGCGACGTTCCTCGTCTCGCTCGACATCTCGATCGTCGTCGTCGCCAAGCGCACGATCGGCGAGGACCTCGGCGGCGGGAGCCTGCTCACCTGGGTGTTCTCCGCGTACGCCATCGCCTATGCCGCGGCCCTCCTCACCGCGGGGCGCTTCGCCGACGTCTTCGGCCGCAAGCGCACCTTCCTCCGGGGCGTGCTGTGGTTCAGCGTCGGCTCGCTGCTCTGCGGGATCGCCCCGTCGACGTGGTTCCTCGTCGGCGCGCGGGTCGTGCAGGCCTTCGGCGGCGCCCAGCTCACGCCCGCCTCGCTCGCGCTCGTGCTGCCCGAGTTCCCCGTCGAGCGGCGCACGCAGGCGATCGCGATCTGGGGCGCGACGGGCGGGCTCGCCGCGGCCCTCGGACCGTCGATCGGGGGCGTCGTGGTCGACGCGCTCGGCTGGCGGGCGCTGTTCTTCCTCAACATCCCCCTCACCCTGCTGACCGTCGCGGTCGGGGCGCGGCTGCTGCGCGAGTCGCGCGACCCTGCCGCCCGCCGGGAGGTCGACGTGCCGAGCGCCGCCCTCGGGTTCGCCGGCGTCGCGCTCGTCGTGCTCGGCATCTCCCAGAGCGAGGTGTGGGGCTGGCTCACCCGCGGCACCATCGGGTCGATCGCGATCGGTCTCGCGCTGTGCGTGGCGTTCGTCGTCCGCTGCCACCGGTCCCCGCACCCGATCCTCGATCTCTCGCTGTTCCGACTCCGCTTCGTCGTGGCGGCCAACGTCGCGGGCATCGTCTTCAGCATGGGCTTCATCGGGATGTGGCTCCTCAACACGTTCTGGCTCCAGGCGGTGTGGGGCTACGGCGTCGCGCGCTCGGGGCTCGCCACCTTCCCCGGCCCCGCCATGGCGGCGCTCATGGCGCCCTTCGCCGGTCGCTACGCC
Source organism: Actinomycetota bacterium (assembly GCA_041158045.1). Classification (GTDB taxonomy): domain Bacteria; phylum Actinomycetota; class Acidimicrobiia; order Acidimicrobiales; family Ilumatobacteraceae; genus CAXRBC01. Next base: position 9,688 of record JBEBCD010000042.1, read on the forward strand.
GACCGACTCGGGCACTCCCGCGTGCTCTTCGCGGGCTCGATGCTGCTCACGGTCGGCACGCTCGGCCTCACGCTCACCGTCCCCGACGCGCCGGACTACACGACGCGCTACCTGCCGTGGATGCTGGTCACGGGGAGCGGCGTGGGGCTCAGCATCTCGACGCTCTCGAGCTCCGCGACGGCATTCCTGCGGCCGGCGCAGATGGCGATGGGCTCGGCGCTCAACAACACGTGCCGCCAGGTCGGCACCGCGCTCGGTGCGGCGTTGTCCCTCGCCGTCGCCGCACCGACCATCGCACGGGTGGAGGCGGCCCGTCGCGCGGGGACGCCGATGGACGCGGTGGCCAAGGGCGAGATCCACGCCGCGTGGATGATGAACGCCGCGCTCTACCTCGCGGCCGGCATCGCGATGCTCGTCATCTTCCGCCGGCCCACCACCGCGCAGCTCGACGACGCCCGCACCTAGCGACGCGCCTCTCGCTCACGGCGCGCGGAACGGCGCGCCAGCGGCCTCCTCGTAGAGCTTCAGCACCGACATCTCGCCCGAGCCGGGACCGAAGCGCTCGAGGGCGCGACGGTGGAGCTCGGAGACGAGGCGGGCGACGGCGAGGTCGATGCCGGTCCGCGTCCCGAGGTCGAGCCCCAGCTGGATGTCCTTGCACACGAGGTCGATGGTGAAGCCGTCGTCGTAGTCGCCGCGCTCCAGCACCGAGTTCACGTCGTACTGCAGGAAGTTGGACTGCGCGGGGGAGGCGCACAGTGCGCGCTGCAGCAGGCGCAGGTCGATCCCGAGCTTGGTCGCGAGCGCGAGGATCTCGGCGGTCCCGGCCGCGTAGACGAACCACAGGAGGTTGAGCAGCACCTTCACCGCGTACCCCGAACCGTGCGGGCCCGCATGGATGACCTGGTCCGGGAGCCCGCCGAGCGCGCGGAAGAGCGGCAGGTGCCGCGCGAAGTCCTCGGGCGTGCCGCCGACGAAGATCTGCAGCGACGCCGCGCGGCGGGACTCGCCGATCGGCGCCGCGGCGAGGAACGATACGGGTGCGTCCATCACGGCCACGCCCCGCGGCTCGGCCAGTGCACGGATCTCGTCGACGACCTCGGGCGACGACGTGCTCATGTCGATGTGGGTGCTGCCGGGCCGCATCGAGGCGAGCACCCCACCGCCGCCGATCATCACCTCGCGGATCTGGCGGGGACCCGGCAGGACCGTGATCACCACGTCGGCCTGCGCGCCGAGCTCGGCCGCGGAGTCGGCCCACCGCGCGCCGCGCGCGAGGAACTCCTCGGCCTCGGTGCGTGCGAGGCTGTGCACGACGAGCGGATGCCGTGTCGCGAGCAGGTTGTTCGCCAGCGGGCCGCCGAGGTTGCCGAGTCCGATCAGGCCGACCGTCGGCAGCGTCCCCTCCCGGCCCACGCCGTCATCCTGCCCGATGGATCGGCGACGACCAGTAGCGTGCGCGCGTGGGCCGCCGCCGACTGACCGTCTCGGATCTGGCCGCGCTGAAGGGCCGCAGGCAGCTCACGATGCTGCGGATCTTCACGATCGACGAGGCCGAGGCCGCGGAGGCCGCGGGCATCGACCTCGCGTCGGCGCCGCCCGAGCTCGTCACGCACCCGCGCTACCGCGAGGTGGCGCCGTCGCTCTTCACCCTCACCGGCCGCTCGCACCTCGAGGCCGGGTCCGCGGACGACCACCTCCGCTGGGCGGGCGAGATGCTGACGAAGGGCGCCGACTGCATCTACTGCTCGGGCAGCCTCGGTCGCGTCGAGCACCTCGCCAGGGAGTACGTCCCCGTCGTCGGGCACGTGGGCCTCGTGCCGTCCCGCGCGGGGTGGACCGGCGGCTTCCGCGCCGTCGGCAAGACGGCCGACGAGGCGCTGCGCCTCTACCGCGAGTGCGTCGCGCTCGAATCCGCGGGGGCGATCGCCGCGGAGATCGAGGTCGTGCCCGCCGAGGTGGCCCGCGAGATCAGCCGCAGGCTCTCGCGGCTGTCGCTCTGGTCGATGGGCGCGGGCGCCGGGTGCGACGCCCAGTACCTCTTCGCGATGGACGTCCTCGGCGACCCGACCCACCGCGACCTCGCGGGCACCGACCACGTGCCGCGCCACGCGAAGGTGTACCGCGACTTCGCGGCCGAGCTGGCCCGCCTCCAGGAGGAGCGCATCGCGGCCTTCCGGGAGTTCCGCGGTGACGTCGAGTCGGGGGCGTTCCCCGAGGCCCGCCATCTGGTGCCGATCGCCGACGACCAGCTCGCCGCATTCCGCGCCGCGCTCCCGCCGGCCTGACCGGGCCCGACCCCGCCGACATCCGCGGCCCCGCCCCCGGGATGGGCGTCGCCGACGCTCGTTGGCGCCCCCGGCAGGAATCGAACCTGCGACCTGCGGTTTAGGAAACCGTCGCTCTCTCCACTGAGCTACGGGGGCCCGCGTCCACGCTAGGGCGACGCATGCGCTCCCGGGGGAGACGGATCGGCAGGTACTCGCGGATGTGCGCGT
>JBEBCD010000043.1:0-52091 GCA_041158045.1 Actinomycetota bacterium
GGGCTAGGTCGTGTAGTCCGCGTTGATGCGGACGTAGCCCGCCGTCAGGTCGCAGCCCCACACGGTCGCGCGCCCGCCCGTCGCGGCGTCGGCGACGCCGAGCGACACGTGGATCCGCACCGTGTCCCCGCGCATGTACGCCGCGAGTGCCGCGAGGCCGGCCTCGTCGACGCGCCGCGGGTAGACCTCCTGCGCGCCGAAGCGGATCACCACCCGCTCCTCGCGCACGTCCTCGTCGCCGGACTTGCCGACGGCCATCGCGACGCGACCCCAGTTGGGGTCCGCGCCGTGCACGGCGGTCTTCACGAGCGGCGAGTTGACGATCGCCTTGGCGACCCGCCGTGCCTGCCCCGAGTCGCGGGCGCCGTCCACCTCGACCTCGATGAGCTTCTCCGCGCCCTCGCCGTCGCGGGCGATCTGGAGCGTGAGCGACCGCGCCACCTCGTGCAACGCGCGCGCGAACGCGCGCGGGTCCACCGGCCCCGCCGCCCCGCTGGCGAGGCACACCGCCGTGTCGGAGGTGGACGTGTCGGAGTCCACCGACACGCAGTTGAACGTCTCGTCCACGACGCGGCGGAACGTCGCGTCGAGGTCGCCCGCGCCGACGGCCGCGTCGGTGAGGACGACCGCGATCATCGTCGCCATGTCGGGCTCGATCATCCCGACGCCCTTCGCGACGCCGACCACGCGGGCCGACGATCCCTCGACGAGCGCCTCCGCGACCTTCGGCACCGTGTCGGTCGTCATGATCGCGCGCGCCACGGCGCCGGCGTCGTCGGACCAGTCGGCGCCCCCGCGGGGCGGCACGGCGGCGATGCCGGCGCGCACGCGGTCCATCGGGTACGCGCGCCCGATGACGCCGGTGGAGGCGAGCAGCACCTCGCGCGGGTCGCACCCGAGGCGCGCGGCCACGGCGGCGGCCACCTCGTGGGCGTCGCGCGCGCCGACCTCGCCGGTGGCGACGTTGGCGTTCTTGGAGACGACCACCATGGCGCGCGCGGGGCCCGCGGCGGCGTGGGCGCGCGAGAGCAGCACGCTCGGCCCGGCGAAGCGGCTGCGGGTGAAGACGGCGCTCGTGGCGCACGGCGCGGCGGACGCGACGACGACGAAGTCGAGCGTCGCGTCCTTGATCCCGAGGTTGCGCGCGTGCGCGAGGAACCCGCGGGGGAGCGCCGTCACGCGCCCGATGCTACGGACGCGGCGCGTCCCGGCCGGCGCGCGCGGGCGTCAGCGCGCCGCGAGCCACGCCGCGACCGCCTCGCCGCATCGTCGGCCCGAGTACATCGCGCCCTGGATCGAGCCGGTGTCGCGGTGGTCGCCGCAGACGAACCGCCCGTCGCCGAGGTCGACGCGCCGCTTGGGCGCGAACGGCGGGCGCTGCTCGGGGCCGGCGTGCGCGATGCGGTACGTGCGCAGGTGCCGCCAGGCGTCGACGCGCGGTCCCCACCAGCGACGCAGTTGGTCGCGCGCGAGCGACTCGAGGTCCCCGTCCACGACGCCGGGCAGCGCGGCGACGACGAGGTGGCGCCCCGGGGGTGCGTACTCGGGCGCGACGAGCGAGAGCACCGCGGCATTCAGCACCGGGCCCGCGCCCTCGCCGTCGAGCACGACGAGCCGCTCGCGCGTGGGCGCCTCCGGCGCGTCGAAGTAGACGCAGCCCGCGGTCCGCGACGGCCGCGGCGCGACGCCGGCGAGCCGCGCCGCCTCGGGCAGCTCGGTCGCCACGACCAGCGCGCGTCCGCGGACCGCGTCGCCCGCGGCCGTGCGCACGAGGTGGGCCGCGCCGTCGCGCTCGACGCCGACGACGCGCGCACCGCAGCGCACGACGCCCGCGCCGAGCGACGCCGCGAGCTGGTCGGGGATCGCCTGCATGCCGGCGGCGGGGAGCGCGCTCGCACCCTCGCCGAGCGACCGGAAGATCACGTCGAACATGCGTCGCGACGTCGCGAGCGCCGGATCCAGCTGGATGCCGCCGAAGAGGGGGACGAAGAAGCGCCGGATCATCGTCTCGGAGAAGCCCGCGTCGCGTAGCGCGTCGCGCGTCGACACGTCGCGGCCCCGGAGCAGCGCCGGAGCGGGGGTGCGCAGCACGCGCCGCCGCAGCAGGGCGATGCGGGCCTTGTCGAGCGGCGAGCCGACCGGGGCGAGCGCGGTGGGGACGAGCGTGCGGGGCGCGCGGAACGGGTCGCCGACGACGTGGGCACGCCCGCCGCGCACCACGAGCGCACCCGGGGCGAACTCGCGGAGCCGCAGCGCCGCGAGGTCGAGCCGCTCGCGCACCTCCGGGTACGCGGTGAGCAGGACCTGGAAGCCGCGGTCGAGGGTGAAGCCGTCGACGTGGTCGGATCGCACGCGCCCGCCGACGCCGTCCTGCGCCTCGAGCACGAGGACCGTCCGGCCGGCGCGTCGCAGCGCGCCGGCGGCCGACAGGCCGGCGAGCCCCGCGCCCACGATGACGGCGTCGACGCCGCCGGCCGTGCCGCTCACGGCGGGCCTAGCGGTCGAGGAGGTGGCGCAGCGACGCCTCGAGCGTCGGGTACGCGAACGCGAACCCCGACGCGAGCAGCGCCTCGGGCAGCACGCGCTGCCCGGTGAAGAGGAGCGCGTCGGCGAGCTCGCGCCCGAGCAGCAGCCGGGGGCCGAACGCGGGGATCGGGAGCAGCGCCGGGCGGCGCAGGACGCGCGCGAGCGTGCGGGCGAACTCGCCGCCGGTCACGGGCGCGGGCGCCGTGAGGTTGACCGGACCCTCGAGGCGCGAGTCGATCGCGTGGCGGATGGCGCGCACCTCGTCGTCGACGTCGATCCACGACTGCCACTGCCGACCGTTGCCGAAGCGTCCGCCGAGTCCGAGGCGGAAGAGCGGCAGCTGCTTGGCGAGCGCCCCGCCGCGCGGCGAGAGCACGATGCCGGTGCGCAGGAGCACGGTGCGCACGCCCGCGCCGGACGCCGCCGCCTCCCATCGCTCGCAGACGTCGGCGAGGAATCCGTCGCCGCGCGACGCCGACTCGCCGAGCCGCTCGTCGCCCCGCGGGCCGTACCACCCGATCGCGGATCCGGAGACGAAGACCGACGGCTTGCGGCTGGCGCCCGCGATCGCGCAGGCGAGCACGCCCGTGGACCGCGTGCGGCTCTCGAGGATCTCGCGCTTGTACCCCTCGGTCCAGCGGCGATCGCCAATGCCCGCGCCCGCGAGGTGCACCACCGCGTCGGCGCCCTCGATGGCGGCCGGCTCGATGCGGCCCGCGGCGGGGTCCCAGCGCGACTCGCCGGTGCGGGCCTCGCGGCGCACGAGTCGCGTGACCGCGTGGCCGTCGTGCTCGAGCGACGCGCACAGCGCCGTGCCGATCAGTCCGCTCGCACCGCTCACCACGACCCGCATGCGCTCAGCCACGCTCGTCCTCCTCGTCGATCACGATGGGCACCGACGTCACCACGGTGTTGGGCCTGCGCAGGAGGCGCAGCTTGATGCCGAGCGCCGACTGGTTGTGCAGCCAGCCGGAGCCGACCGAGGTGACGAACTCGGGGATGACGACCGTGATGAGGTCGTCGGACTCCTCGTCGTCGAGCTCGTTGATGGCGTCGACGACCGACTGCGTGAGGTCGCGGTACTCGTCCATGCGCGTCTCGAGCGGGATGGAGAGGGCGTGGCGCTCCCACTCGCGCGCAAGCTCCACGCCCTCCTCGGGCGAACCGATGAGCGAGAGCGCGAGCACGCGGTCGGGTCGGAGGCTCTCGGCGTACTTCATCGCCTTCAGCGTCGCCTTGTTGACCTTGTTGACGAGCACGACCACGAAGTGCGTGTGGTGCGGCGCGACGTAGCCGGTCTCGATCGCGAGCTGCTGGTGGACCCGCTGGTAGTGGCGCTTGATGAGCACGAAGCCCGTCATCATCGACGGGATGACGACGGCCGGGATCCATGCGCCGTCGGTGAACTTGACGACCACGACGATCCCCGCGACGAACAGCGTCGTGAGCGCACCGACGGCGGAGAAGAAGGCGCGCACCCGCCACCCCGGCTCGCGGAGCGTGCGGTGGCGCACGAGCATGCCGGTCTGGCTGAGGGTGAAGCCGGTGAAGACGCCGACGGCGTACAGCGGGATGAGCGCGTTGACGATGCCGCCGAACGCCACGACGAGGCCCGCGGCGGCGACGCCGAGGACGATGACGCCGTTGGAGAACACGAGCCGGTCGCCGCGGTTCTCGAACTGGCGGGGGAGGAAGCGGTCCTTGGCGATGATCGACGACAGGCGGGGGAAGTCGGCGTACGCCGTGTTGGCCGCGAGCACGAGGATCCCGAAGGTCGCGAACTGCATGACGAAGAATCCGAAGCCGCGCCCGCCGTACACCTGCTCGGCCATCTGGGCGAGCACCGTCACCTTGATCTCGCCCTCGTGGTCCTTGAGCGGCTCGAGGTGCTGCGCGAGCACGCTGAGGCCGAAGAACGACGTCCCGAGGATCACCGCCATCATCACGAGCGTGCGCGAGGCGTTGCGAGGCTCCGGCGGCTCGAACGCCTGTACCCCGTCGGCGACGGCCTCGACGCCGGTGAGCGCGACGGCACCCGACGAGAACGCCTTGAGGAAGTAGAAGAGCGTGAGGTCGTTGGCGCCCGCGAGGAGCTCGCGCTCCACCGCGCCCGAGTGGTCGATCGGCCCGAGGTCGCCGAACCAGACCTTCCAGAGCCCGACGACGATGAGCGCCGCGAGGCTCGCGATGTACAGGTACGTCGGGGGCGCGAAGAGCGCCCCCGACTCCTTGACGCCCCGCAGGTTGGCGAACGTGAGCAGCGCGATGAAGAGCACGCAGAGGTGCACGCGCCACGGGGCGAGTGACCCGAAGGCCGAGACGATGGCGGCGACGCCGCCGGCGACCGACACGGCCACCGTGAGCACGTAGTCCACGAGCATCGACGCGCCCGCGACGAGCGAGGGGTAGCGCCCCAGGTTCTCCCGCGAGACGATGTAGGACCCACCGCCCTTGGGGTACGCATAGATCGTCTGGCGGTAGCTCGAGACGACGATCGCGAGCAGGATGACGACGAGGATCGCGATCGGCACGAGGTTGTCGAAGGCGACCGCGCCGACGGCGGCCAGCGACAGGAAGACGATGAGGATCTCCTCCGTCGCGTACGCCGTCGAGGAGATGGCGTCGCTGGCGAAGACGGGGAGCGCGACGCGCTTCTTGAGCCGGTGGTGGCGCTCCTCGTGCGTCGAGATCTTCTCGCCGAAGAGGAAGCGCTTGACGCCCGCCATGCGCGACCAGCCTCGCACACGCGGTACGGCCCTCGGGGACGGGGCCGCGCGTAGGATCGGCGACCGTGCACGTGGTGATCGTCGGCTGCGGCCGCGTCGGCAGCACGCTGGCGCGCGAGCTCGAGCAGGGCGGCCACTCGGTGGCGGTCGTGGACCGCAAGCCGGAGGCGTTCAAGCGGCTCGGGGAGCGCTTCGGCGGCCAGGCCATCGCGGGCATCGGATTCGACCGCGACGTGCTGCGCGCCGCGGGCATCGAGCGTGCCGCCGCCGTCGCCGCGGTGACCAACGGCGACAACTCCAACATCCTCGTCGCCCGCGTCGCCCGCGAGAACTTCGGCGTGCAGCGCGTCGTCGCCCGCATCTACGACCCGCGGCGCGCCGAGATCTACGAGCGGCTCGGCATCGCGACGGTCGCCACGGTCAAGTGGACGTCCGAGCGCATCCTGCGGCGGATCCTCCCCGACCTCCCCGCCGTCGAGTGGACCGACCCGAGCTTCGCCGTGGTGCTGGTGGAGCGCGCGTTGCCGGATGCGTTCGTCGGCAGGCCCGTGGTCGACGCGGGCACGCGGGGCGCGCGCGTGGTGGTGCTGCGGCGACTCGGCACCGCGAGCGTGCCCGACGCCGACGTGCTCGCGCAGCAGGGCGACATCGCCTACTTCTCCTGCGCGAGCGGCGACGTCGCGGCGCTCGATGCGCACCTCGCGGGGGGCCCGGCGTGAGGGTCCTCGTCGCGGGAGCGGGCAGCGTCGGGCGCTTCACCGCGGAGCAGCTCGTGGCGGCCGGCCACGACGTCCTCATCCTCGAGAGCGACCCCGCGGTGGCGCGCGAGTACGGCCGCGAGGAGGAGTCCAAGGGGATCCGCGTGCACCTCGGTGACGCCTGCGACGCCAACGTCCTCGCGGCCGCCGGCGTGCAGTCGGCCGACGTCGTCGCCGCGGTCACGGGCGACGACGAGGACAACCTCGTGATCTCCCTGCTGGCCAAGCAGGAGTTCGGCGCGCCGCGCGTCATCGCGCGCGTCAACAACCCGAAGAACTACTGGATGTTCAACGAGATGTGGGGCGTGGACGTGGCGGTGTCCACGCCGCACCTGCTCACGGGTCTCGTCCAGGAGGCGGTGTCGGTGGGCAACTTCGTGAAGCTCCTGGACCTGAAGGGCGGCCACGCCGAGCTCGCCGAGGTGACGCTCGCCCCCGGGTCGCCCGCGGTGGATCGCACGATCCAGCAGCTGCGCATGCCCCGCAGCGCGACCGTCGTCGCGGTCGTGCGCGGGGGGACGGTGCTGCCGCCCACGCCCGACACCAAGCTCCACGTCGGCGACGAGGTCATGGTCCTCACGACGCAGGACGCCGAGGCCGAGGTCACCAAGGTCCTCGTCGGCTGAGCCGCCGCGGCGCGGCGGCGCCCGCTCAGGCGAGCAGCGTGTAGCGGGGGTTCAGCATCACGGTGCGGTCGCCGTCGCGGTACGCGACGCCCTCCACCGCGAGGCAGCGCCCGTGCTCGATGCCCGGGATGATGCGTCGCCCGCTGAAGATCACGGTCATCTCGCCCCGGCCGTCGCTGATGACGGCCTCGACGGCGGGCACCCCGCTGCGGGGCTGGATGCGCATGATCCGGATCTCGCCGCCGACCCGGGCGCGCTCGCGGCAGCGGAGCGCGTCGAGACCGGTGAAGCCGTACTCGGCGAACCGCGCGCAGAGCCGCTCGGAGCTGAGCCGGCCGTGCTCGGTGCCGCGGTCGTGCGCCGACACGGTGCGCGACGCCACGACGACGAACCTACACTTCGCCGCGTGAGCACGCGACGCCTCATCGTCCTCGCACTGCTCTGCGGCGTCGCGATCCTCGTCGCCGGCGGCGCGCAGTTGTTGCTGATTTCACGCTGACGCGCCGCGTCGCGCCCGGCCCCGCCCGCGGGCCCGCCGCTACCGTGGTGACGCCGTGAGCGACCGTTTCGATCTCGTCGTCGTCGGCGGCGGGCCCGGCGGCTACGCGGCCGCCTTCTACGCCGCGTCGGCCGGCATGCGCGTGGCGCTCGTGGAGCGCGACGTGCTCGGCGGGACGTGCCTCAACCGCGGGTGCATCCCCGCCAAGGCCTTCCTCGAGACCGCCGCCGTGCGCCGCCACGTGGCGCACGCGAAGGACTTCGGCATCGCGGCGGGGGAGCCGACGGTCGACTTCGCCGTGGCGCAGGCGCGCAAGCAGCGCATCGTCGACGGACTCGTGAAGGGTCTCACCGGCCTCGTGAAGCAGAAGAAGGTGACGTACCTCCACGGCACGGGGGCGCTCGGCGCGGGGCGGAGCGTCGCCGTGGCGCTGGCCGACGGCTCGTCGCGGACCGTCGCCGGCGACCACGTGATCCTCGCCGCGGGCTCGGTGCCGCGCACCATCAAGGGCTTCGCCCCGGGCGGGCCGATCATGACGTCGGACGAGGTGCTCATGCTCGACCGCGTGCCCGCGCGCATCGCGGTGATCGGCGGCGGCGCGATCGGCTGCGAGTTCGCCTCGACGTTCGCCGACCTCGGCGCGACCGTCACGATCCTCGAGGGGCTCCCGAAGATCCTCCCCGGCCTCGATCCCGACGTCGCCAACGTCGTCGTCAGGAGCTTCGCCAAGAAGGGCATCACGATCACCACGGGCGTCGCCGTGTCGGGGCACTCGCCGGCGCCCGACGGGGGCGTGCGCGTCGCCTACGGCGACTCGCACGTCGACGTGGACGCCGTCGTCGTCTCCGTCGGGCGCCGGCCCTTCGCCGACGCGCTCGGCCTCGCCGGCACGGGCGTGCGCGTCGACGAGCGGGGCTTCGTCGCCGTCGACGAGTGGTGCCGCACGGGCGAGCCCGGCGTCTACGCGATCGGCGACCTCGTCGCGACGCCCCAGCTCGCCCACGTCGCCTACGCCGAGGCGATCCTCGCCGTGCGGCACATGCGCGGCGAGCCCGTCTCGCCCGTCGCCTACGACCGCGTGCCGTGGGCCATCTACTGCCACCCCGAGGTGGCCTGGGCCGGTCCCTCCGAGGAGGAGGCGCGCGCCGCCGGCCACGACGTGGTCGTGGCCAAGCACCACTTCCGCGCCAACTCGCGCGCCATGATCCTCGGCGAGCCCGACGGCCTCGTGAAGGTGATCGCGAAGCGGCGCCCCGACGGCTCCGCCGGTCAGGTGCTCGGCGTGCACATGGTCGGGCCGTGGGTCACCGAGCAGCTCTCCGGCGGCTACCTGGCGGTCAACTGGGAGGCCACCGTCGACGAGATCGCCGCGTTCGTGCAGCCGCACCCGAGCCTCAGCGAGCTCTTCGGCGAGACCGTGCTGAGCCTCACCGGCAGGAGTTTCAACTCGTGACGCGGACCGTGGGAGACTGCGCGTAGCCATGGCCGACGTCACCCTGCCGCAGCTCGGCGAGACCGTCACCGAGGGCACGATCACCCGCTGGTTCAAGAAGGTCGGCGACACCGTCGCCGCCGACGAGCCGCTCTTCGAGGTCTCGACGGACAAGGTCGACACCGAGGTGCCCTCGCCCGTCGCGGGCACGCTCACCGAGATCCGCGTGAAGGAGGGCGAGACGGTCGCCGTCGGCACGGTGATCGGCGTCGTCGGTGCGGGTGCCGCCGCCGCGGCGCCGAGTCCCGCTCCCGCGCCTGCGCCTGCTCCTGCTCCCGCTCCCGCGCCGGCTCCCGCTGCCGCGCCGGCTCCCGCTGCCGCTCCCGCGCCAGCGCGCGCCGCCGCACCCGCCGCGGCCGCGGTCGCCACCGCGCCACGTCCCGCCATCGTCGGCGGTGGCCAGAAGCTGCTGTCGCCCGTCGTGCGCCGCCTGGTCGCGGAGCACGGCATCGACCCCGATGCGATCGCGGGCACCGGCCCCGGCGGTCGCATCACGCGCGAGGACGTGCTCGACCACATCGACCGCCACCAGTTGCAGAAGGTCGCGGTCGCGCCGGCGCCCGCGGTCGTCCCGCCGCGCGCACCCGCCCCGGCCCCCGCGCCTGCACCCGCCGCTGCCGCCGCGCCGGCCCCGCGATTCGCGCACCCGACCGAGCGCGACCAGGTGGTGCAGCTCTCCAAGATCCGCCGCCTCACGGGTGCGCACATGGTCGCGTCCAAGGCGACGAGCCCGCACGCGTTCAGCGTGGTGGAGGTCGACTTCGCCAACGTCGACGCGACGCGCAACGCGGTCAAGGAGCAGTGGAAGGCGACGGAGGGCTTCTCCCTCACCTACATGCCGTTCGTCGCGCGGGCGCTCGTGGACGCGATCGCCCAGTATCCGCACATGAACGCGAGCATCCAGGGCGACGATCTCGTCGTGCACCACTACGTGGACCTCGGCATCGCCGTGGACCTCGAGCACCAGGGCCTGCTGGTGCCGGTCGTGCGGAGCGCGGACGCCAAGCGGCTGCGGGCCATCGCCCGCGAGATCCACGACCTGGCGACGCGCGCGCGCGGCCGCAAGCTCTCGCCCGACGAGATCCAGGGCGGCACCTTCACGCTGTCCAACAACGGGTCCGCCGGATCGGTGCTCTCGATGCCGATCATCAACCAGCCGCAGGTCGCCATCCTCTCGACGGATGCGATCGTGCGTCGGCCGGTCGCGGTGCGCCTCGGCGACGGCACCGAGAGCATCGCGATCCACCCGCTCGGCAACCTCGCGATGAGCTGGGACCACCGGGCATTCGACGGCGCGTACGCCGCCGGCTTCCTCGGTGCGATCAAGCGGGTCCTCGAGACGCAGGACTGGTCGGCGGAGCTCTAGCCCGCCATGCTCGAGGTCCGCTGGCTCGGGCGGGTGCCCTACCGCGAGGCGCTCGCGGTGCAGCGCGCCCTCTTCGCCCATGGTCGGCGCGACCACCTGCTGCTCCTCGAGCACCCGCACGTCTTCACGCACGGCCCCGGCGCCGACCTCGCGACCAACCTGCGCTGCGACCCGCCCTCCGTCGGCGCCGAGCTCGTCGCCACCGACCGCGGCGGCGACGTCACGTACCACGGGCCGGGACAGCTCGTCGGGTACCCGATCCTCTCGCGCCCCGCGAAGCACGGCGGCGACGGGCCGGCCGACGTGCGCGCGTACGTCTGCGAGGTGGAGGGGCTCGTCATCGACGCGCTCGCGCGCCTCGGGGTGCGCGACGCCGGGCGACTCGACGGCCATCCCGGCGTGTGGGTGGAGCCGGCCGGGCCTCGCGCCCGCAAGATCTGCGCGATCGGGGTGCGCGTCGGTCGCGGGTCGACGTCGCGGCGCACGATGCACGGCTTCGCGCTCAACGTGGATCCCGACCTCGCCTACATGCGCGAGCACATCGTGCCCTGCGGCATCGCCGACCGGCCGGTGACGTCGCTCGCCGAGGAGGGCGTGCGCGCCACGATGCGCGAGGTGGTCGACGTCGTCGCGGCGCTCGCGGCGGAGCGCTGGGGTGCGGACGGCGCGCGGCGAGACGACGTCGCGTGGGCGGACCCCTCCTCGGGTGCGGCCGCCGAGCCGCGGCTCGCGCGGGGCCGCCGCGCCGAGGTCCCCGTCGAGCGCAAGCCCGAGTGGCTGCGGCCGCGGGTCGAGATCTCCGACGCGGTCCTCGCCACGCGGCGCACGGTGCGCGAGCTCGGCCTCGTGACGGTCTGCGAGGAGGCGGGCTGTCCCAACCTCTCGGAGTGCTGGGCCGACGGGACGGCCACCTTCATGGTCCTCGGCGAGCGGTGCACGCGGGCGTGCGGCTTCTGCCTCGTCGACACCCGTGCCCCGCTCGCACCCGACGCCGACGAGCCGCGCCGCGTCGCGGAGGCCGCTCGCCGCATGGGCCTCGCCCACGTCGTGCTCACGATGGTGGCGCGCGACGACCTCACCGACGGCGGGATGGCCCACGTCGCCGCGTGCGTGCGCGAGGTCCGCCGGGCACTGCCCGGCGCGCGGGTGGAGACGCTCGTGTCGGACGCGCGGGGCGGGGAGGGCCTCGGCGCGATCCTCGAGGCGCGTCCCGACGTGCTGGCCCACAACGTCGAGACGGTGCCGCGCCTGCAGCGCGAGGTGCGCCCCTCGGCGGGCTATGCGCGCAGTCTCGCCGTGCTCGCGCGGGCGCGCGCGGCCGGTCTCGTGACCAAGTCGGGGTTCATGCTCGGGCTCGGCGAGCGCCCCGGGGAGGTCGAGGCGACGCTCGTCGACCTCGCGTCCGTGGGCGTCTCGATCGTGACGATCGGGCAGTACCTGCGCCCGACGGCGGCGCACCTGCCGGTGCGGTCCTGGCCGACGCCCGAGGAGTACGCCCGGTGGGCGCGCGTCGGCGAGTCGCTCGGCATCGCGCACGTCGAGGCGAGCCCGCTCACCCGCTCGAGCTACCACGCGCGCGCCGCCCACGACGCGGCGGCGGGGCTCGTCCCCGCGGTGCCGGTCGCGCTGCGGGCCGGGGCGCTGGTGCCGTCGTGAGCCCGAGACCGCTCGACCGCGTGATCGGCACGCAGCGCACCGTCGAGGGCGGCGGATTCGTCGTGCGGCGGCCGTTCCCCACGGCGGGCGTCGACCACATCGACCCGTTCCTGCTGCTCGACGAGATGGGCCCGTCGGACTACGGCCCCGGCGAGGCGGTCGGCGCACCCGAGCACCCCCACCGCGGCTTCGAGACCGTCACCTACCTCCTCAGTGGCGCGATGGAGCACCGCGACTCGACCGGCGCGGTCGCCGTGATCCGCCCGGGCGGCGTGCAGTGGATGACGGCGGGATCGGGCGTCGTGCACAGCGAGCTGCCGACCGACGACATGCTGCGCGTCGGCGGACGCGCGCACGGCTTCCAACTGTGGGTCAACCTGCCGGCGGCCAAGAAGATGGTGCCGCCCCGCTACCAGGGCTACGAGGCCGACGAGCTCGCGCGCCTCGCGCTCGCGCGCGGCGGCGTGCTCACGGTCGTCGCCGGCACGGTGATGGGCGCGCGCGGACCCGTCGAGACGACCAGCCCGATGACGTACGCGCACGCCGTGCTCGCCGACGGAGACGCCGTCGAGTGGACGCCGGGCGACTCGCACACGGCGCTCGTCCACGTCTTCGACGGCGCGGTGAGCGCCAACGGGCACCGCGCGGAGAGCGGGAGCATGGTCGTCTTCCGTCGCGCGCCCGGGGACGTGCGCGTCGAGGCCGCGGGCGGCGGCGCGCAGGTGCTCCTGCTCGGGGGCGAGCCGCTGCGCGAGCCGGTCGTGCGCTACGGGCCCTTCGTGATGAACACGCGCGAGCAGATCGTCGAGGCCGTCGAGGACTACCAGGCCGGACGGCTGGTGCGGCGGTGAGCGGCGCGCCGTACGCGGGGCGCATCGCCCGCGTCCGCGGGGAGATGGCGCGCCTCGGCGTGGACGCCCTCGTCGTCTCGGTCGGCCACGACCTGCCGTACCTCGTCGGCTACCACGCGATGCCGCTGGAGCGGCTCACGGCGCTCGTCGTGCCGCGCGAGGGCGAGGTCGTGCTCGTCGTGCCGCGGCTCGAGGCGCCGCGGGTCGCGCGGGTCGACGACGTCTTCGCGCTGCGAGCCTGGGGCGAGACGGAGGACCCGGTCGCGATCGTCGCGGGGCTGCTGCGCGGCGCGCGCACCGTGGCGGTGGGCGACCAGATGTGGGCGCGGTTCCTCGTCGACCTGTTCGGGCGGCTCGCCGGCGTGCGGTGGGTGCGCGGCGTCGACGTGGTCGGTCCGCTGCGGGTCGCCAAGGATGCGGCCGAGATCGCGGCCCTGCGTCGCGCGGGGGCGGCGGCGGACCGCGTGGCGACGGCGCTGCGCGCGGGCGAGATCGCGCTCGAGGGCCGCACCGAGGCGCAGGTGTCCGCGGAGCTCTCCGCCCGCCTGCTCGCCGAGGGCCACGACGTCGTCAACTTCGCGATCGTCGCGGCGGGACCGCACGCCGCGAGCCCGCACCACGAGCCCGGCGCGCGTCCGATCGGGCGCGGCGAGATCGTGCTGTGCGACTTCGGCGGGACGATGGACGGCTACTGCAGCGACATCACGCGGTGCGTCCACGTGGGCGCGCCGACGCGCGAGGTGCGCGACGCCTGGGAGGTGCTGCGCCGCGCGCAGCAGGCGGGCGTCGAGGCGGCGCGCGTGGGCGCGACGTGCGAGTCGGTCGACGCGGCGGCTCGGCGCGTGATCGCGGAGGCCGGCTGGGGCGAGCGGTTCATCCACCGCACCGGCCACGGCATCGGGATGGAGGCGCACGAGGACCCCTACATGGTGGAGGGCAACGCGACGCCGATCGTCGCCGGCCACGCCTTCAGCGTCGAGCCCGGCATCTACGTCGACGGGCGATGGGGGATGCGCCTCGAGGACATCGTCGTGGCGACCGACGCGGGCCCCGAGCGGATGAACCTCGTCGATCGCGACCTCGCGATCGTCGGCTGACGCGCCGATGCGGCTCGACGCGGCCACCGTGCTGCTGCAGTGGGCCGGCGGCGGCCTCGCATGGGGGTGGTGGACGCTGCGCACCCGCGAGGTGTCGGCCGGCTACGCGCGGCTGGTGCGCGGCACCTTCGGCCTCGTCGCGGCCGGCGCGTGCGTCGCGGGGCTCGGCGTCGGCGCGGTGCCGGCGCGGGAGGCCGCCGCGGCGATCGTCGCCGTCGTCGCGCTCGTCGGCGCGGTGCGCCCGGCGATCCCGGTGCGTGCGGACCTCGTCGCCGCGTGCGTCGCGCTCGCGGGATGCCTGGCCGCGGTGGTCGATGCGCTCGCGATCGGCGGCGACGCGGCGGTCGGTGCGGTGGTGCTCGCGATGGCGCGGGTCGCCGTCGGGCTCGTCTTCCTCGGGCTGGTGTCGGATGCGATGCTGCTCGGCCACTGGTACCTCGTGCAGCCGGGCATGCCGCGGCGGCTCCTCGACGACCTGGTGCGCGCGCTCACGATCGTCTGGCCCCTCGAGGTCGCGGTCCTCGTCTGGCCGACCGGCATGGTGAGCGTGCTGACGGGCGCGATCGACGACGGATGGGGCGGGGTGCTCGGGTGGTTCTGGCTCGCGTGCGCGCTCACGACGGGCGCGCTCGCGTTCGTCGCGCGCGCTGCGCTGCGCGAGCGCGGGTACGCGGCACTCATGGCGGCGACGGGGCTCACGTACCTGTCGATCCTCACCGGCTTCGGCACCGACCTCATCGCCCGGGCCCTGCTCGCACCCGCCGCGTCGTAGGCTCGCCGCCGGTGGTGCGGCGCGACGGGATGACGGTGCCGCTGCCGGGGCACCTCCACGCGCAGCGCGACGCCATCCGCGGCCTCGCCGACCTCGGCTACAGCGACGTCTGGTCGGCGGAGGCCGACGGTGCCGACGGTTTCACGCCGCTCGCGCTCGCGGCCGCGTGGGAGCCGCGCCTGCGCCTCGGCACCGCGATCGTGCCCGCCTTCACCCGCGCCCCCGCGCTCATGGCCCAGTCGATCGCGTCGCTCGCCGACGCCGCCCCGGGCCGGGTCGTGCTCGGGATCGGGTCCTCGAGCAACGTCATCGTCGAGCGCTGGAACGGCATCCCGTTCGTCGAGCCGTACAAGCGCACCCGGGACCTCGTGCGCTTCCTGCGCGAGGCGCTCGCGGGGGGGAAGGTCGCGCGCCGGTACGACACCTTCGCCGTCGACGGCTTCCGCCTCGCGATCCGCCCCGAGGTCGTGCCGCCGATCCTCGTGGCGGCGCTGCGGCCCGGCATGTTGCGGCTCGCGGCGCGCGAGGCCGACGGCGCGATCATCAACTGGTTGTCGCCCGCCGACGTGCGCACGGTCGTCGCCGAGGTGCGCGCCGCGGCGGGCGGCGCCGACAAGGAGGTCGTCGCGCGGATCTTCGTCTGCCCGAGCGAGCGTGCCGACGCGGTGCGGGCCGCCGCGCGCTACGCCATCGCCGCCTACCTCAACGTGCCGGTGTACGCCGAGTTCCACCGCTGGCTCGGGCGCGGCGACGCGCTCGGCGGCATGTGGGACGCGTGGGCCGCGGGGGATCGCAAGGCCGCGCTCGCCGCGATCCCCGACGCCGTCGTCGACGACCTCATCGTCCACGGCTCGCCGGCCGCCTGCCGCGCGCGCATCCAGGAGTACTTCGACGCCGGGGTGACGACCTCGGCCGTCATGATCCTCCCGCTGGACCCGCAACTCGACCACGGCGCCGCGATCCGCGACCTCTCGCCCGCCGCCGCGCGCGCCGACGGCCCGCACCTCGGTCGGGCCGGCGGGCCGGGCCACCACTAGCGTCGGTCCGCCATGACGCCCCCAGCCGACGCCCCGCGCCCGCGGGTGTACACCCGCGTCGGGGACGACGGCACGACGGGCCTGCTCTACGGCGGCCGCGTGTCCAAGGACTCCGCGCTGCCGCGCGCCTACGGCGCGGTGGACGAGGCCCAGGCCGCGATCGGCGTCGCGCGCGCCGAGGCGGGCCGCGGCTCGGAGCTCGACGCGATGCTCGTGCCGCTCATGCGCGACCTGTGGGTGCTGATGGCGGAGCTCGCGACGCTGCCCGAGAACCGCGGCAAGCTCGTGCCCGGCAAGTCGCTCATCACCGCCGAGATGGTCGCCGCGCTCGAGGGCATGATCGACTCCGTCGACGACCGCTTCGAGCACCCGACCGAGTTCGTCGTGCCGGGTGGCACCCGCATCTCGGCGCTGCTCGACGTCGCGCGCACCACGGTGCGGCGCGCGGAGCGCGAGACGCTCGCCGCGGCGCCGGCGCCGTCGCACGTCGGCCCGTACCTCAACCGACTGTCCGACCTCCTCTGGACGCTCGCGCGGTGGCAGGAGGGCACGTCCCTCGTCGCCAAGGAGGTGTAGGTTCTCCGAGATGGTCGGTTTGCAGGTCACCGTCGAGCGCCGCGCACCGCGTGCCGCGGGCGCGGTCGGCGTCATCGTCCCCGCGCGGGGCGCCGTGCCGCGCGAGATCCCGCTGTCCCGCGCCCAGCTCGCGGCGATGGGCTTCGAGGGCAAGTCCGGGCAGGTCGCGTCGATCCCCGGCCGCGGTGGCGCCATCGTCGTGGCGGTCGGCGTCGGCGACCCGCGCGCCCTCGACGCCGCGGCGCTGCGCACCGTGGCCGCGCAGATGGCGCGCGCGGCGGCCTCGCACGCGCACCTCGCCACCGACCTCGCCACCCACGGCCGCGGCGACCGCGCCGCCATCGCGCAGGCCGTGGTGGAGGGCCTCCGGCTCGCGACCCACCGCTACGACGCGCTGAAGGGGGACAAGGGCGCGACGCCCGCGCTCGCGCACGTCAGCCTCGTCGCCCCCGCCGCCGCGCAGGCCGCGCTGCGCCGGGGCGTCGCGCGCGGCACGACGATCGCCGACGCGGTGTGCCTGGCGCGCGACCTGGCCAACATGCCGCCCGCCTACCTCACCGCGCGCATGCTCGCCGACCGCGCCGTCGCGCTCGCCGGCGCGACGGGGCTGCGCGCCGAGGTGTTCAACAAGGACCAGCTGCTCGCCATGGGCTGCGGGGGCATGATCGGGGTCAACCAGGGCAGCGTCGAGCCGCCCCGGATGGTGCGCCTCACCTACGCCGCCGGCGGCCGCGGCAAGCGCCCGCACCTCGTGCTCGTCGGCAAGGGCGTGATGTACGACTCGGGCGGCATCAGCCTCAAGCCCTCCGACCCGTCCCACGCGATGATGAAGGCCGACATGAGCGGCGCCGCCGCGGTGCTCGCGACCATGGCGTCGCTGCGCGCCCTCGGGTGCCGCGCCGACGTGACCGGCTACCTCATGTGCACGGACAACCTGCCGTCGGGCAGCGCGCTCAAGATGGGCGACGTCATCACGATCCGCAACGGCAAGACCGTCGAGATCCACAACACGGATGCCGAGGGGCGCCTCATCCTCGCCGACGGCCTCTCGCTCGCCGCGGAGCAGGAGCCCGACGCCATCGTCGATATCGCGACGCTCACGGGCGCCTGCGCCCGTGCGCTCGGGCCGCACATGGCCGGCGTGATGGGCAACCAGCAGGGGATCGTCGACCAGCTCCTCGCCGCCGCGGGCCGCACGCAGGAGAAGCTCTGGCAGCTCCCGCTCGAGCGCGAGTACCGCAAGATGATCGACTCCTACATCGCCGACATGAAGAACGTCGGCGGCGCGGACGCCGGGGCGATCACGGCGGCGCTGTTCCTCGACGAGTTCACCGACGGTCGCCCGTGGGCGCACCTCGACATCGCGGGCCCCATGTGGGCCGACGCCGACGGCGGCTGGCTGCAGCGCGGAGCGACCGGGTACGGCACGCGCCTGCTCATCGACCTCGCCGAGCACTTCACCGCGCCCTGAGCGACGCCCGCGCCGCGCGCGGCGGCGCCGCGATCCCGCCCGCGGACCCGTCCCTCCTCGCCGCGGCACGCGATGCCGTCCGCGCGGCCCGGCGCGTGACGGTGCTCTCCGGGGCGGGCATCTCCACCGACTCGGGCATCCCCGACTTCCGGGGGCCCGCGGGAGTCTGGACGCGCGACCCCGACGCCGAGCGGGCGTCGACGCTCTCGCACTACCTCGCGGAGCCGGGACTGCGGCGCGCGGCGTGGCGCAACCGCGCCCGGTGGTTCGCCCGCGA
The DNA here is from genome assembly GCA_041158045.1 of Actinomycetota bacterium. Taxonomy (GTDB): domain Bacteria; phylum Actinomycetota; class Acidimicrobiia; order Acidimicrobiales; family Ilumatobacteraceae; genus CAXRBC01. The sequence continues at coordinate 17,731 of JBEBCD010000043.1, forward strand.
TCCGGTGCCCAACGCGGGGCACGCGGCGATCGTCGCGCTCGAGCGGCGCGGCGTGCTGCGCGGCGTGGTGACGCAGAACGTCGACGGCCTCCACCAGCGGGCCGGCACCGACCCGGCGCTCGTGCACGAGGTGCACGGATCGATCCTCTCCACGCGCTGCTGGGGATGCGGCGATCGGCGCCCGATGCCCGAGGCGCTCGCGCGCGTGGCCGCGGGCGAGGACGACCCGCCGTGCCGCGCCTGCGGCGGGATCCTCAAGAGCGACACGATCCTCTTCGGACAGTCGCTCGAGCCGGCGGTGATCGACGCCGCACTGCGCACCGCGGAGGACTGCGACGTGCTGCTCGCCGTCGGCTCGACGTTGTCGGTGTACCCGGCGGCCAACTGCGTGCCGCGCGCGCGTGCCGCCGGTGCGCGCGTCGTGATCGTGAACGGACAGCCGACCGAGATGGACGGCCATGCGGAGATCGCGATCGTCGCGTCGCTGTCGGAGGCGCTCCCCGTGATCTGCGACGCCCCGGCGGCGCCGGCGCGCGGACCGGCGGTAGGCTGACCCGTCCATGACGACGTTCCGCGACCTGCTCGCGGCCGCCAAGGCCCAGATCGTGGAGATCGAGACCGCCGACGCGGCGGCACGCATCGCCGAGCCGGGCACCGTCGTGCTCGACGTGCGCGAGCCCGACGAGTACGAGCAGGGCGCCCTCGCCGGCGTCGTGCACATCCCGCGGGGACACCTCGAAGCCCAGATCGAGTCGCGAGTCCCCGACAAGGCGACGCCCATCGTCGTGTACTGCGCCGGCGGCGTGCGCAGCGCCTTCGCCACGCAGACGCTGCGGCAGCTCGGCTACGCGCGCGCCGAGAGCATGGCCGGCGGATTCGGCAAGTGGAAGGACGAGGGCCGCCCGTGGGCGCGCCCCGCGCTCCTCACGCCCGAGCAGCGCGAGCGCTACCAGCGCCACCTGCTCCTCCCCGAGGTCGGCACCGAGGGCCAGGCGCGCCTGCTCGCGAGCAAGGTGCTGCTCCTCGGCGCCGGCGGCCTCGGGTCGCCCGCCGCGCTCTACCTCGCCGCCGCCGGCGTCGGCACGCTCGGCATCGTCGACATGGACGTGGTCGACGCGTCCAACCTCCAGCGGCAGATCCTCCACAACGTGGACCGCGTGGGGGAGCGCAAGGTCGACTCGGCCAAGAAGACCCTCACGATGCTCAACCCCGACGTGGACGTCGTCACCTACGACGTGCGGCTCTCCGCGGACAACGTGATGGACGTGATCGCCGGCTACGACGTCATCGTCGACGGCGCGGACAACTTCCCGAGCCGCTACCTGCTCAACGACGCGAGCGTCAAGCTCGGCATCCCCGTCGTGCACGGCTCGATCTTTCGCTTCGAGGGCATGGTGAGCGTCTTCCACCCGCTGGAGGGCCCGACCTACCGCGACATGGTGCCCGAGCCGCCGCCGGCCGAGCTCGCCCCGAGCTGCGCCGAGGCGGGCGTGCTCGGCGTGCTCCCCGGCATCGTCGGGTCGATCCAGGCGCTCGAGGCGCTCAAGCTGCTGCTCGGCCTCGGCGACGGGCTCGTCGGCCGGATCCTCGCGATCGACACGACCGACATGAGCTTCCGCACGTTCACCCTGCGCCGCGACCCGGCCAACGAGGTGACGTGGGCCAACCGCGACCGCATCCAGATCCGGGATCTGGAGGGGTCGTGCGCGCCGTGGCTCTCGCACTGACCCGCGCGGGGTCGTGACGCACTTCGCCGTCGTCGGCGCCGGCTTCTCGGGCGCCGTCGCCGCGCGCGAGCTGGCGGAGGCGGGCCACGACGTCGACGTCTTCGACGTCCGCGACCACGTGGCGGGCAACTGCCACACGCGGCGGCACGAGACCGGCGTGCTCGTGCACGTCTACGGGCCCCACATCTTCCACACGCCGCACCAGCGCGTCTGGGACTACGTGCGACGCTTCGCCACGATGCGCCCGTACCGGCACCGCGTGCGCGCGATCGTGCGCGACCGTGCGTACCAGATGCCGATGAACCTCGGGCTCATCAACTCGTTCTTCGGCACCTCGATGACGCCGGAGCAGGCGGAGCGGTACGTCGCCGGCAAGGCCGACGCCACGATCGTCGACCCCGCGTCGTTCGAGGAGCAGGCGCTGCGGCTCGTCGGGCGCGAGCTCTACGAGGCCTTCTTCGCCGGCTACACCCGCAAGCAGTGGGGCGTCGACCCCCGCGAGCTGCCCGCGAGCATCCTCGCGCGCCTGCCGCTGCGCTTCACCGACGACGACTCGTACTTCTCCCATCCCTACCAGGGCATCCCGGAGGGCGGCTACACGCCGATCGTCGAGGCGATCCTCGACCATCCGCGCGTGCGCGTGCACCTCTCGCGCGCCATCGGTCGCGCCGAGCTCGCGGCGTTCGACCACGCCCTGTGGACGGGGCCGATCGACGCGTACTTCGGGCACGCCCACGGCCGCCTCGGGTACCGCACGCTCGACTTCGTGCCCGAGGTCGCCGACGGGGACTTCCAGGGGTGCCCGGTGGTCAACTACTGCGACGCCGACGTGCCGTGGACGCGCATCACGGAGCACAAGCACTTCGCGCCGTGGGAGACGCACGCGCGCACGATCGTGTACCGCGAGTACAGCCGCGAGTGCGGCCCCGACGACGTGCCCTACTACCCGATCCGCCTCGTGCGCGAGAAGGCGCAACTCGGCGAGTACGTGCGGCTCGCGCGCGCGGAGCGCGGGGTCACCTTCCTCGGGCGCCTCGGCACCTACCGTTATCTCGACATGGACGCGACCATCCACGAGGCCCTCGGCCTCGTCGACGCGCTCATCGCCGCGATCGGCGAGGGGCGACCCATGCCGGCGTTCGCCGTCGACCCGCTCGCGTGAGCGACGCCCGCGGGGCCGCCTCGCTGCTCCAGCGCACCCTCCCGGCGCCCGCGACCGAGACCGAGCCGACGCTCTACGAGCGCCGCGCCGACGGCGCGACCACCTACGACACGGCGTTCGGCGCCTTCCACCTCGGGCGCTGGCGGCGCCTCACCGACGTGGGCCGCCTCGCCGTCGCGGTCGACGCGCCCGGGGCGCACCGCGTCGAGGTCGTGGCGGTGGCCGCGCGCCGCGGGCCACGCCCGCGGCGGCGCGAGTGGGTCGCGGCGGCCGCCGACCTGCGCGACGGCGCGGCGACGCTGGAGCTCGGCGACGTCCGCGGCCCCGGGCTGCGCCGCGCGGGCGTGCTGTGGCTGCGCATCCTCGGCGGGGACGAGTCGCGGCTGCGCGAGGCCCGCTGGACGACCGACGCACCCGGGCGCGAGGTGCGCCTCGCGCTCTCCATCACCACGTTCCGGCGCGAGGACTACGTGCTCCCGACGATCCGGCGCGTGCTCGCGCTCGTCGCGGCCGAGCCCGCGCTGCGCGGGACGACCCGCCTCGTCGTGGTGGACAACGCGCGCTCGCTGCGCGTGGACGCGCCCGCCGACGCCCCCCTCGAGGTGGTCCCCAACCCCAACCTCGGGGGTGCCGGCGGCTTCGCCCGCGGCTTGATGCACGCGCGCGAGCGTGGGTGGGCGACGCACGTCGTCTTCATGGACGACGACATCTCGCTCGAGCCGGAGGCCCTCGTGCGCACCATGGGGCTCCTGCGCCACGCGCGCGACCCTCGCCTGTGCGTGCACGGCGCGATGCTGAGCGAGGAGCGACGCTGGATGCAGTTCGAGGCCGGGAGCCGGTACCGGTGGCGCTCGCTGTACCCGCTGCGGGCCATCGGTCGGGAGGACGACCTGCGCGAGCGCCGCCTCGCGGTGCGCGACGCGCGTGAGCGCCGCTTCGCCTACACGGCGTGGTGGTTCACCGCCTTCCCCGTGTGGCTCACGCGCGACTACCCGCTGCCCGTCTTCGTCCGCGGCGACGACGTCGGCTTCGGGCTCATGCACACGGGCCGCCACACCGTGACGCTCAACGGCGTCGTCGTCTGGCACGCCGACTTCGGGCTCAAGAACAACCCGTCGTCGCTGCTGTACGAGAAGCGCAACTTCGCGATCATCGACACCCTCGTCTTCGGGCGGCACCGCTGGTGGCACCTCGCCCGCCGATTCGTCGCGCTGTGCTTCCGCAACCTCTTCTCGTTCCGCTACGCGAGCACCGAGTACATGATCCGCGGCATGCGCGCGTACCTCGCGGGGCCGGGCCACCTCGCGGCGCTCGACCATGGTGCGTTCCACGACGAGATCCGCGTCGTGGCGGAGGAGCGGCCACGACCGCTCGACGCCGCGCTCTCCGCGGTGCCCCGCTCGAGGCCGTTGCCCAAGGTCGTGCGGCTCGTCGGCTTCCTCCTCGCGGTGCCGCTCCTCGGCGGGTACCTGCTGCCGCGCGCACTGCGCTCGGGGCGCCTGCGGACCGCCCCGATCGACTCGCGCGCCGTCGGGCTCGCCGTGCGCCACGACCGGATCCTCTACCGCCACGACCGCCTCGACGAGGGGTTCGTCTGCGAGCGGGACCGACGGAGGTTCTTCCTGCTCCTCGGCGAGGTCGCGCGCGTCGTCGTGGACCTCGCCCGGCACTCGCGGCGCGTGCGTCGCGAGTGGCGCGCCGCTTACCCGACGCTCGTCGGCGCCGATGCCTGGCGCCGACGCTTCGCGGGGGTCTAGCCGCCGGCCGCGGCGGACGCGGCGAGGAGCGCGAGCCAGGTCGTGCGGTCCAGCTCGCCCGTCTGGCGCAGGCCGACGACCTTCTGGAAGCGGCGCACCTGCTTGGCCGTGCCCGAGCCGTAGATCCCGTCGGCGGCCATGCGCACCTTGAGCACGCGCGCGAGCGCGGTCTGCGCCGTCGCCACGGTGGCGTGGCGCGCGCCGGCGCGCAGCGCGAACGCGGCGGGGTCGAGGCCGAGCCGTGCGAGCACGTCCGCGTCGGCGACGCCGTCGGCGGGGAGGCCCTGCGTCTCCTCGAAGCGCGCGACCGCGGCCACCGTGCCCTTGCCGAGCACGCCGTCGGTGGCGAGTCGCTCCCGCTTGCGCAGGCCGAGGGCCGCGTTGAGCGCCCGCTGCAGGTCGGCAACCGGGGTGCCGCGGTTGCCCTGCACGAGCGGCACGGCGAGCGGCACGACGTCGGCGGTGCCGGCGGCGATCGTGCCGGCGTCGCGCAGCGCGTCGAGCTCGCGGCGCAGGAACATGGCGAACTCGGCGCGGCCCGTCGTCGTGAGGTGCACGTCGTCGCGGAACCACCGGTCGCGGTCGCCCCCCGCGCTCGCGGCGTTCCAGTCGAGGACCGACACGTTGGGGTACGTCACTGCGGCGGCGGCGAGCGCGGCGTTGGCCACGTCGTAGCCCGCGCTCGCGCGGCGGGTCGAGAGGTTGACGAAGACGATGCGGCGCACGCCGCGGGCGTTGAAGGCGGTGACGACCTGCGCGACGTCCCCCGCGATCGTCGAGGGGTCGTCGTTGTAGCCGAGCTGGACGATGGCGACGGCGGGGAGGGACTCGGCCGACAGCGAGTTGACGACGCCGATCGCGTCGGGTTGCCCCTTGTCGGGCGCCACGCAGCCGGCCCCGACCATGCAGCGGTTGGACAGGGCCTGGAAGTTGACCGACGGGTACGCGGGCGACACGACGGCGCCCCACTCCGCGGCGATGGACTCGCCGACGGAGTCGCCGATGAAGAGCATCGCGCCGACGGGCGCGGCCTCGAGCGGCGCGCCGTAGACCGCCGTCGCCCCGTACCACGGCGCCGGCAGGTCGAAGGCCGAGCGGAAGTCCCAGCCCGACATCGTCACCGCGCCCGTGGTGCCCGCGATCGTCACCTGCGTCGTGTACCCGCCGAAGTCGCCGCCCTGGCCGTCGTGCGCCGTCGTGACGGCTGCGAGCGCACCGATCTGCGGGTACCGCGCGGCGATCGCCGTGGCGGACAGCACGCGCGTCCAGACCATGAGCGAGGAGTTGGCGGCGAGGTCGCCCTCGTCGGCCTGCGCGGGGAAGGCGCCGCCGGCCGTGCGCCCGCCGTTGGAGGACGAGAACTCGGTGCGCACGACGGGGCCGGCGCCGCCGCCCGCGCGCACGACCACGCCGCTCGTCTCGGCCACGGCACGGTCGGTGAGGGGGTGCTCGAGCACCGACGGCGTCGCGCCGGGCGAGGAGCGCAGCGCGGCGCCCCCGTAGACCTGGCAGTCCTGCGAGTCGCAGGTGCGGGCGAGGCCCGCGTAACGGTTCTCGGTCGCGGCGTAGGACCGGGCGGCCACGGCCTGGGCGCGCAGGGCGTGCATGCCCGCCCCGCCGGCGGCCTCGCCCCAGGTCGCGGGGGACTCGCGCGGCACGACGCCGCGCAGGTAGTCGTCCATGCGCACGAGGTTGATCGTGCGGTTCTCGTTGCGGGCGTTGTTGGTGGCGCGCACCACGCCGCGGTAGTAGCGGACGTTGACGCCGCCGCCGCGCGGCTCGCAGAGGCCGACGGCCGACGTCGGCGCCGCAGCGGGGTCGAGGCTGCCGTCGGTGGCGAACGAGGCGCCCTCGGCGAACTCGCCGACGAGCGTCCAGCCCGCGCCGCCGAGGTCGGTGCCCTCCGCGGGGCAGGCGCGCGTGCCCGATCCCCACACCTGGTAGACGCGCTGCGCGCCCGACTTCTCGCGCGCGACCATCGCGGCCCATCGGCGCCCCTGGTCGGGGTCCTCGAGGAGTCGCAGCGAGCCGTCGTCGCCGACGACCGCGGTCTGGCGCGCGTAGATGCCGACGCGCTTGGCGTCCATCGCGGTGAGCACGACGCTCATCTCCTGCTGGGGCGCGTCCAGCACGCCGCGGGCGTTGCCCGTCGCACCGCCGTAGTAGAAGTCGACGATCTGCTCCCAGCCCCAGCCGCGCTGGGTCGCCCAGCCGTACGCGCCGAACTGGCTGAGCCCGCGACCGTGGCCGAAGCCGCGGCCCGTGACGACGATGCCGCCCGGGAGGCGGCCCTCGTCCGCGCGGGCGACCGACGCGGGGCCGAGCACCACCACGACGGTGGCCGCGGCGACGAGCGCCGACGAGATGCGTCGAAGGGTGGGGGTCATCCGGGGGAGATGAGTGGGCACGGCCGAGGAGGGACTCCTTCGCCCGCGCCGTCCATCCTACGCGGCGCGCGCGCCGCGTCGCGTCATGTGGCGATCGTCTCGCGTTGCTGGATCGCGACGCCGAGGAGCACGAGCACGATGCCGAGGAGATCGATCCGCGACGGCGTCTGGTCGAGGAATGCGAAGCCGAACACGGTCGCGGTGACGGGGAGCAGCGCGAGGAGCAGCGAGAAGCGACGCACGGGGATGCGCCTCAGCGTGAACTGGTCGATGCCGTAGCCCACGACGTTGGACAGCGTGCCGACGAGCACGCAGAGCGCGAGGAGGCGCGGGGAGGCGAGCACCGTGCCCGCGTCGGCGAGGCCGAAGGGCGCGATCGCGACGGCGCCGATCGCGAGCCCGACGCCGAGCCCGGCCGCGCCCCGCGTGACCCGCGCGACCCGCGAGCCGAGCACGATGTAGAGGGCCCACATGGCGGAGGCGAGGAAGATGTAGACGAGGCCGAGCGGCTCGCGGTCCACCTCGACGCCGGTGAGCACGACCACGCCGGCCACCGCGGCGACGAGGGCCACCCCGTTGCGCGCGGTGCGCGTGCGCAGCGCGGCGACGAGGATCGGCCCGATGAACTCGATGGCCACGCCCTTGCCGAGGTCGAGGCGCTCGATCGCGAGGTAGAAGGTGAGGTTCATCGCCGCGGTCGCGATGCCGAAGCCGGCGGCCGCGGCGAGCCGCGCGCGAGACCAGCGCCCGTCCTCCCGCAGCGAGCGCCACGAGAGCGCGAGCAGGACGACGGCCGCGCCGATCACGCGGTACCACGCGACCGTCGCGGGGGCGGCCTCGTCGAAGATCGAGACCGCGACGACGGCGCCCGCGTACTGGCCCGTCGCGGAGACGAGGAAGAGCGCCTCCGGGGGCGCCCCGGCGAGGCGGGAGAACCGGCTCAGTCGGACCGGCTCAGTCGAAGAGATCGGGGTCGGTGCGGCAGATCTCCTGCCACAGCGGCTGGAAGTGCAGCCACCCCGCGAGGTGCGACCCCGCGAGGTCGCGCGTGGCGATCGCCATGTCGTGCGGGATCGAGATCGGCTCACCCGCGGCCTCCGCGAGGAGCTGCGCCTGGCACGAGCGCTCCATGGTGATGAACCAGAAGGCGGCCGCGTCGACGGTCGGACCGACGGTGAAGTGCCCGTGGTTCTGGTGGATCGCGGCCTTGCCGGAGGGGAACTTGGCCGCGATCTCGCGCGCCGCCTCGAGCTCGAAGACGACCTTGCCGCCCTGCTCGCGGATGACCACGTGGTCCTCGTAGAAGTAGCAGGCGTCCTGCGTGATCGGGTCGAGCGGTCGGCCGAGCGACGACCACGCCTTGCCATGGGTCGCGTGCGCGTGCGCCGCCGAGATCACGTCGGGGCGCGCCTGGTGGAGCGCCGAGTGGATGCAGAATGCCGCGCGGTTGACCGGCTCGGAGCCGACGACGACGTCGCCGTGGTGGTCGACGAGGATGAGGTCCCGCACGCGCACCTGTCGGAAGCTCATCGTGAAGGGGTTCACCCAGAAGAGGTCGGGGTACTCCGGGTCGCGCACCGTGATGTGGCCGGCGACGCCCTCGCCGAAGCCGAGTCGCCCGAAGATGCGCAGCGCGCCCGCGAGCTTGCGCTTGCGCTCGAGCCGCTCCTCCTCGACCGAGGCGAAGGTCGGCATCGCGATCTGCCGCACCTCCTTCGGGGTGAGCGCGACGCCGTCGATGCTCCCGACGCGCGCGCCCGGGCGGTCGATGATGGCCATGGGGGCAGTGTACGACGGGGCGGCGCCGTGCTCGGCGCGTCAGTGCGTCGCGAGCAGCGCCGCGTTGACGATCTGCTCGGGCAGCAGGTCGAACGTGCCGTACAGCTCGGCGATCGATCCCGACTGGCCGAACTCGTCGACGCCCACCGGCACGACCCGCTGGCCGTACACCGAGCCGAGCCACGCGAGGGCGTGGCTCGCGGCGTCGTGCACCGTCACGATGGGCAGCGCGCGCTCGTGCGGCGCGATGAGCGCGGCGACGTGGCCGAGTCCGGCCGCGGGGGTCGCCGCACGGGCGGCCGCACGCAGCGCCGTACGCCACCCGCGGTAGACGCGGTCGGGCGAGCAGAGGTCGATCACGACGGCGCCGACGCCCTCGGCCTCGAGCGCCTCGGCCGCGGCGAGCGCCTCGGGCACGACCGCGCCGGCGGCGACGAGCAGCACGTCCGCGTCGCCGCGCGGCTCGCGCAGTCGGTACCCGCCCGCGATCGCGTCGGCCCGCACCGCGTCCTCGCCGCGGGCCGCGACGAGCGCCTCGAGCGGCGACTGGTCGACGGGGCGCGTCGAGAGCCGCAGGTACAGCGAGTCGCCGTCGGGTGCACCGAGGCGGGCGAGCCCGTCGCAGAGCAGCCAGTCGAGCGTGCGCGCGTGGCAGGGCTCGGCGTAGGTGATGCCCGGCAGCTCGAGGCCGATCGACGCGGTGACGGTGCTCTGGTGGGCGCCGCCCTCGGGCGCGAGCGTCACGCCCGACGGGGTGCCGACGACGACGAAGCGCGCGCCGTTGTAGAGCGCGTAGATGAGCGCGTCGAGGCCGCGGCAGACGAACGGGTCGTACACGGTGCCGATCGGCAGCAGGTGCTCGCCGTGCAGCTCGTGGCCGAGGCCGAGGGCGTGGAGGGTGAGGAAGAGGTTCATCTCGCTGATGCCGAGCTCGAGGTGGCGGCCCTCGGGACCCTCCTTCCACTTCAGGAGGCGGTCGTCGCCGAGGAAGTCGGGCTGCGCCTCGGGGTGGAACACGCCGTACTTGTTGATCCAGCCGCCGAGGTTGGTGCTCACGCTGACGTCGGGGGAGGTCGTGACGAGCCGCTCGGCGACCTCGGGGTGCGTGCCGAGCCCGGTGAGGAGGCGGCCGAACGCCTCCTGCGTCGACACGGGCTTGGCGCCGAGCGCGAGGCCGACCGATGCGGGCACGGCGAGGCGCGGGCGCGCGGGGACCGGACGGTTGTTGACGTCACCACCGACGGCGCGGCAGACGCGGTCCTCCTCGGTGTCGGGCGCGAAGCGGTCCCACTCCGTCTCGGCGTCGAGTCCGCAGCGGGCGCGCAGCTCGTCGATCTGGGTGCCGGAGAGCAGCGCCGCGTGGTTGAGCGGGTCGCCCGCGATCGGCAGGCCCCAGCCCTTCACCGTGTAGGCGAAGACGACGCTCGGGCGGTCGGTGACGAGGTCGCACTCGCGGTACGCGTCGAGGAGCAGGCCGATGTCGTGGCCCCCCAGGTTCTGCACCAGTGGCGCGACGTCCTCCTCGGCGAGCTTGGAGATCGTCGTCTTGACGGCCTTCGGCGCGCCCTCGAGGAACGCCTCGCGCAGGTCCTCGCCGCGGAGGGCGAAGAGGCTCTGGTAGCGCTCGTTCGACATGTCGTCGATCCAGCCGCGTAGCGACGTGCCGCCGGGGCGCTCGAAGGCGGCCTGCAGGCGGTGGCCGTACTTGGCCTCGACGACGTGCCAGCCGGCGTCGGCGAAGAACTCCTGGAGCTTGCGGATCTTCATGCCCGGCACGACGCGGTCGAGGCTCTGGCGGTTGGCGTCGACGACCCACATCACGTTGCCGAGGCCCTGCAGCGCGGGGTCGGCGATCGCCTCCCAGACGTTGCCCTCGTCGAGCTCGGCATCGCCGACGGTGGCGATGAATCGCGCGGACGGGCGGGGCCCGAAGTGCGCGTCCACGTAGCGCCGCGCCATCGAGGCGAAGAGCGGTGCGACCGCGCCGAGGCCGACCGAGCCGGTGCTGAAGTCGGCGACGTCCGGGTCCTTGGTGCGGCTCGGGTACGACTGCAGGCCGCCGAGGCTGCGCAGGCGCGTGAGGTAGGAGCGGTCGAGCTCGCCGGTGAGGTACTTGATGGCGTGGAAGATCGGGGAGGCGTGCGGCTTGACCGCCACCTTGTCGTCGCCGTTGAGGTGGCCGAACCAGAGGGACGTCATGATGCCGACGACGCTCGCGCTGGAGGCCATGTGGCCGCCGACCTTCACCTGGTACTCGGCGTCGCGGCCGCCGGGGGACGCCGCGGGGGGCCGCTCGCGGTTGGCGTGGTCGACCATCCGCACGGCGAGCCAGAGCACGCGCTGCTGGATGCGCTCGAGGACGGCGACGTCGGCGAGCTGCTCGCGTCCCGTGGTCGGCGTCGGCACGGCGGTCAGTCTGACACGCCGCCGCGGGCGGGGCGGCGGCGCTCGCCGCCACGGGGGTACCGTGAGGACATGCCGGGGTCGGGCGATCCGCGCGCGCCGCGCGAGCTGCGACCCCCGACCGTGGCGGCGCCCGCCGCCGCCTACGCGCACGGCGTGCTCGTGCCCGCGGGGTGCGACGTCGTGCACACGTCCGGCGTCGTGCCGACCCGTCCCGACGGCACCGTGCCCGCCGACGTGGGCGCGCAGGCCGACGTCGTGTGGGCCAACCTCGCGGCGATCCTCGGCGACGCCGGCATGACGCTCGCCGACGCGGTGTCGGTGACGACCTACGTCGTCGCCCCCGGCGACCCCGCGGCGCTGCGCGCGCGGCTCGACGCGGTGATGGCGCGCCGCGACGCGGCCCTCGGCGGACGGCGCGCGGCGTCGACGCTGGTCACCGTGCCGGCGCTCGCGCGGCCCGAGTGGCTCGTGGAGATCGCCGTCGTCGCCGCCCGCCCCGCGGGCCGCCCGTAGCGTGACGGCCGTGCCGGGGGGATCGAGCGGCGCGCGGGGCCGCGAGCCGCTGGACGCGAGCGGCGCATCGCGGCGCACGGACTCGGGCATCGAGATCGCCCCCCTCTACGACGCGACGGCGCTCGACGGCTGGTCGCCGACCGAGCGCCTCGGCGCGCCGGGCGCCGCGCCGTACACGCGCGGCATCTACCCGACGATGCACCGTGACCGGCCCTGGACGATGCGCCAGTACGCCGGCTTCGGCACCGCGGCGGACACCAACGCGCGCTTCAAGTTCCTCCTCGAGGCCGGCCAGACGGGCCTGTCGTGCGCCTTCGACCTGCCGACGCAGATGGGTTACGACAGCGACCACCCGCGGGCCGCCGGCGAGGTGGGGAAGGTCGGCGTCGCGATCGACTCGATCGAGGACATGCGGGCGCTCCTCGCGGACCTGCCGCTCGACCGCGTCACGACGTCGATGACGATCAACTCGACGGCCGCGATCCTGCTGCTGCTCTACGAGCTCGTGGCCGAGGAGCGGGGCATCGCCCCCTCGGCGATCAGCGGGACGATCCAGAACGACCTGCTGAAGGAGTACGTCGCCCGCGGGACGTACGTCTACCCGCCGCGCGCCTCGATGCGGATCATCACCGACGTCTTCGCGTACTGCGCGGAGCGGATCCCGCGGTGGAACACGATCTCGGTCTCCGGCTACCACATCCGCGAGGCGGGCAGCACCGCGGTGCAGGAGCTCGCATTCACCCTCGCGCACGCGATCGCCTACGTGCGGGCGGCGGTGGACGCCGGCCTCGACGTCGACGACTTCGCCCCGCGGATCAGCTTCTTCTGGAACGCGCACAACAACTTCTTCGAGGAGGTCGCCAAGTTCCGCGCCAGTCGCCGGATGTGGCACCGGATCATGACCGAGCGCTTCGGCGCGCGGAAGCCGGCGAGCACCCTCATGCGGTTCCACACCCAGACCGGCGGCGCGACGCTCACCGCGCAGCAGCCGCTCAACAACGTGGTGCGCGTCGCGCTCCAGAGCCTCGCCGCGGTCATGGGCGGGACGCAGAGCCTCCACACCAACGGCTACGACGAGGCGCTCGGCCTGCCGACCGAGGAGGCGGCGCGCATCGCGCTGCGCACCCAGCAGGTGATCGCGCACGAGAGCGGCGTGACCGACACGCCCGACCCCCTGGCGGGCTCGTACTACCTCGAGTGGCTCACCGACGAGGTCGAGCGCCGCGCCTGGGAGTACATCGAGCGGATCGACGCGATGGGCGGCGCGGTGGCGGCGATCGAGGCGGGCTTCCAGGTCGCCGAGATCGAGGAGGCGGCGTACGCCTACACGCGCTCGGTGGACGACGGCGACCGCATGATCGTGGGGGTCAACGCCCACGTCGAGACCGAGACGCACCAGCCGACGGTGCTGCGCGTCGACCCCGAGCGCGAGCGCGCCCAGGTGGAGCGTGTGCGGGCGCTGCGCGCGTCGCGCGACGCCGCGGCGGTCGCCGCGCGTCTCGACGACGTGCGGACCGCGGCGCGGGGGACGGCCAACCTGCTCCCCCCGATGCGCGAGGCGCTGCGCGCCCGCGCGACGCTCGGCGAGGTCAGCGACGCACTGCGCGACGTCTTCGGCGTCCACCGCCCCGGCTGAGGCGCGGACCGCCGTTCAGGCGTCGACGACGCGGACGTCGGCCGGCGGGCGCTCGATCGTCGCGGGGCCGCCCGATGCCGCGGGCCAGCCGAGGTAGACGAGGCCCGTGACGTGCGTGCCGGCGGGGAAGCCGACGGCCGCGGCGACGGCATCGTTGGCGCCCTTCGGGCAGCTCGACCAGAAGCTCGCGAGCCCGCGCGCCGTGGCGCCGAGCAGCACGTTCTGGATGCCGGCGGCGACCGCGTCGCGGTTCTCCGCCGTGCGCAGCGGCGTGTCGCCGGGCAGCGTGCCGACGGCGAGGACGACGGGGGCGCGCAGGTACTTGCCGCGGGTCTTGGTCACTCGTGGCGCGGGGTCGCCGTGCACCGCCATGGCGTCCGCGGCGGCGTCGCCGAGCCGCGCGCGGCCCCGGCCGACGACGATCGCGAAGACCCACGGCCAGGTGAGCTTGTGGTTGGGCGCCCAGGTGGCGAGCGTGCAGAGCTCGCGCACGACGGCGGGGTCGACGGCGCGCTCGGGATCCATGACGAGGCTCGTGCGCCGGGCGCGCACGAGCGCGTCCAGCCCCGCCGGGTCGAGCACGGTCAGTTGGCGTGGAGGGCGGCGTTGAGCCCGCCCCACGAGCCCGACCGCGGCACCGCCTCCACGGCCCCCGTCTGGCTGTGGCGGCGGAAGAGCATGCCGCGCACGCCCGACATCTCGCGCGCCTTGACGGTCGCGCCGTCGGGCAGCCGCACGAGCGTCCCCGCCGTGACGTAGAGGCCCGCCTCGACGACGCATTCGTCGCCGAGGCTGATGCCGAGCCCGGAGTTGGCCCCGAGGAGGCAGCGCGCGCCGACCGAGATGCGCTCCTTGCCGCCGCCCGAGAGCGTGCCCATGATCGACGCACCGCCGCCGACGTCGGTGCCGTCGCCGACGACGACGCCGGCGGAGATGCGTCCCTCGACCATCGAGGCGCCGAGCGTGCCGGCGTTGAAGTTGCAGAACCCCTCGTGCATGACGGTGGTGCCCGCGGCGAGGTGGGCGCCGAGGCGCACGCGGGACGCGTCGGCGATGCGCACTCCCGCCGGCACCACGTAGTCGGTCATGCGGGGGAACTTGTCGACGCCGTGCACGACGAGGTGCCCGCCGCCGCGCCGCTCGTGCCACGAGAGCTCGTCGACGTGGTCGACCGGCACGGGGCCGAGGCGGGTCCACGCGACGTTGTGGAGCACGCCGAAGATGCCGTCGAGGTTGAGCGAGTGGGGCGTCGCGAGGCGGTGCGAGAGCAGGTGGAGGCGCAGGTAGGCGTCGCGCGCGTCGGCGGGCGCGACGTCCACGTCGACGACGAGGCGCACCGGCACGAGCCCGACGCCGCGGCGGGGGTCGGTGTGGGGCTCCGGCAGCGACCGGGCCGGCTCGTCGGGCACCGCGTCACCCCAGCCGACGCGGCGGTAATACGTGTCGAGCACGGCGCCGTCGGGCGCGACGGTGGCGAGGCCGACGCCCCAGGCCGCGCGGCTCACGCGGCCCCCCGGCGGGCGCGGGCGGCGCGGATCACGGCGCCTCCGGGCGCAGCGTGGGGAAGAGGATCACGTCGCGGATGCTCGCCGAGCCGGACAGCAGCATGACGAGCCGGTCGATGCCGACGCCGAGTCCGCCCGTCGGCGGCATGCCGTACTCGAGCGCGCGCAGGTAGTCCTCGTCGACGGTGCCGGCCTCGGCGTTGCCAGCGTCCTTGGCCGCCTGCTCGGCCTCGAAGCGTGCGCGCTGCTCGACCGGGTCGTTGAGCTCGCTGAAGCCGTTGGCGATCTCGCGGCCCGCGATGAACAGCTCGAAGCGCTCGGTGAGCCACGGGTCGGTGCGGTCGACGCGTGCGAGCGGCGAGATCTCGACGGGGTGACCCGTGACGAACGTCGGCGCCGCGAGCGAGCGCTCGACCTTGTCCGCGAAGATCGCCTCGACGATGCGCCCCGTGCCCCACGCGGGGTCGACCTCGACGCCCGCGCCGCGGGCGACGCCGCGCAGCTCGTCGATCGGCTGGGAGGGATGGACCGTGCGGCCGACCGCCTCGGAGGCGAGGTCGACCATGCGCCGGCGCGGCCAGGCGGCGCCGAGGTCGCACGCGGTGCCGTCGATGGTCACCTCGAGCGTCCCCAGCGCGTCGCGGGCGGCGCCGCGCACGAGCGCCTCCGTGAGGCCCATCACGTCGCCGACGTCGGCGAAGGCCTCGTAGCACTCGAGCATCGTGAACTCCGGGTTGTGCCGCGGGGAGATCCCCTCGTTGCGGAACACCCTGCCGATCTCGAAGACGCGCTCCATGCCGCCGACGATGAGCCGCTTGAGGTGGAGCTCGAGGGCGATGCGCAGGTACAGCTGCATGTCGAGCGTGTGGTGGTGGGTGACGAAGGGGCGCGCGTGTGCGCCGCCCGCCTCGACGTGCAGCACCGGCGTCTCCACCTCGAGATAGCCGCGCTCGACCAGCGTCCGGCGGAAGCTCGCGACGGTGGCGTGGCGGACCTCGAAGGTGCGGCGCGCCTCGTCGTTGACGATGAGGTCGGCGTAGCGCTGGCGCGAGCGCGTCTCGACGTCGACGAGGCCGTGCCACTTGTCCGGCAGCGGGCGGATCGCCTTGGCGAGCAGCTCGGCCGACGCGACGTTGACGGACAGCTCGCCCTTGCGGGTCGTCATCACCGTGCCGTGGGCGCCGACCCAGTCGCCGCGGTCGAGCCGGCCGATCTCCTCGAAGGCCGCGTCGCCCACCGTCGCCTTGGAGACGAAGAGCTGGAGCTCGCCGGTGCGGTCCCGGATGGTGAGGAACTGGAGCTTGCCCTGGTCGCGCGAGAGCATCACGCGCCCCGCGACCGACACCCGCTCGCCCGTGTCGGTGCCCGCGGCGAGGGCGGCGTGGCGCGCGCGGACCTCGCCGAGGGTGGCGGTGCGGTCGAAGCGGTACGGGTACGGCTCGCGCCCGCCCTCGCGCATCGCGGCGACCTGCGCGCCGCGGCGGGCCCGCTCGGCCTCGAGCCCGGTGAGCGCGTCGTCGCTCACGCGTCCGCCAACTCGACGAGCACGTCGCCGGCGCCGACGCTCGCGCCCGGCGCGACGCGCACCGACTCCACGACCCCGTCCCGCTCGGCCATCAACTGATTCTCCATCTTCATCGCCTCGAGCACCACGACCGGCTGCCCCGCGGTCACCGCGTCGCCGACGGCGACGAGCACCTTGACCACCGTGCCCTGCATCGGCGCGACGACGCGACGGTCGTTGGCGCCGCCGCCCCCGCCGCCCGAGGCGCGTCGGGCGGGCCGCGCGGCGCCCCCGCCCGTGGCGGGCACGCGGACGCGGACCTCGAAGCGCTTGCCGTCGACCTCGACCGTCGTCGTGCGGTCCGACGCGGCGGCGGCCGCCGCGTCGCCCGCGGGGGGCACGGCGGCGACGCCCGAGAGGTCGAGGCGCTGCTCGACCCACTTGGTCGAGTGCTCGACGGCGCGGAAGTCGGGGTGCTCGAGGATCGCCACGTCGGCGGGGATCGTGGTGGCGATCCCCTCGACGCGCATCTCGCGCAGCGCCCGGAGGGTGCGGGCGATCGCCGCGTCGCGGTCGGCGCCCCAGACGACGAGCTTGCCCACCAGGTTGTCGTAGTACTGGCTCACCGTGTCGCCCGCCTCGTAGCCGGCGTCGAAGCGCACGCCGAAGCCGTCGGGTGCCACGAGCCGGGTGATCGTGCCCGGGGAGGGGCGGAACGCGCCGCCCGCCGGATCCTCGGCGTTGATGCGCACCTCGATCGCGTGGCCGCGCCGCAGCGCCGACACCTCCTTCTGCGTCATCGGCAGCGGTTCGCCCGCCGCGACGCGGATCTGCCACTCGACGAGGTCGATGCCCGTGATCGCCTCGGTGACCGGGTGCTCGACCTGGAGGCGCGTGTTCATCTCGAGGAAGAAGAACTCGCCGTCCTGGTAGATGAACTCGACGGTGCCCGCGTTGTGGTAGCCGACGGCGACCGCGGCCTTGACCGCGGCCTCGCCGATGCGCCGCTCGAGCGCGCCGGAGATGCCCGGCGCGGGAGCCTCCTCGATGAGCTTCTGGTGGCGGCGCTGGGCCGAGCAGTCGCGCAGGGAGACCCACACGACGTTGCCCCGGGTGTCGCCGACGAGCTGGACCTCGACGTGGCGCGGCCAGGTGAGGTACTTCTCCACGTAGACCTCGTCGCGTCCGAAGAAGGACTTGGCCTCGCGGCGCGCCGAGTCCATCGCGTCGCGCACCTCGGCGGCCGACCCGACGACCTTCATGCCGCGGCCGCCGCCGCCGTACGCCGCCTTGATCGCCACGGGCCAGCCGTGCGACTCGCCGAAGGCCACCACCTCGGCGGGGTCGGTGACGAAGTCCGTCGTGCCGGGCACGATCGGCGCGCCGCCGCGCAGCGCCGCCCGGCGCGACGAGACCTTGTCGCCCATCTCCTCGATGGCCGCCGGGGGCGGGCCGATGAAGGCCACCCCCATGTCGGTGATGGATCGGGCGAAGTCGGCGTTCTCGCTGAAGAAGCCGTACCCGGGGTGCACCGCGTCCGCGCCGCTGCGGCGGATCGCGTCGAGGATCGCGTCCACGCGCAGGTAGCTCTCCGACGCCGCGGCGCCGCCGAGCGCGTAGGCCTCGTCGGCGAGGCGCACGTGCAGCGCGTCGCGGTCGAGGTCGGAGTAGACCGCCACCGTCGCGATGCCCATCTCGCGCGCCGTGCGGATCACGCGCACCGCGATCTCGCCACGATTGGCGATCAGGATCTTGCGGAGCACGACCCCGTATCCTCGCACGGGATGCCGGGGGCCGACAACACTCCCGCCGCGTGGCGCGTGCGTCGCGTCGCGAGCACGGGCAGCACCAACGACGACCTCGTGCGCGAGGCGCGCGACGGCGCGCCGCACCGATCGGTGCTCGTCGCCGATCACCAGACCGCGGGACGCGGACGCCTCGCGCGCACGTGGGAGGCGCCGCCCGGCGCCAACCTGCTCGTCTCGATCCTCCTGCGCGCCCCGCACGTGGCGCACCCGCCGCAGGTGCTCGCCCAGGCGGTGGGCGTGGCCGCGCTGCGCGCGGTGCGGGGCAGGCTGCCGCGCCGCAGCGCCGGGGCCGCGGCGCTGAAGTGGCCGAACGACGTGCTCGTGCGCGACGCCAAGCTCGCCGGCATCCTCGCCACGGGCGATCGCCCGGGCGATCCCGCGCGTGGATTCGTCGTCGTCGGCCTCGGCCTCAACGTCGGCTGGTGCCCCGAGGGGGCCACCTCGCTCGCGCGCGAGGGGGCGTCCGCGTGCGAGCCGGTCGACGTGCTGCACGACGTGCTGGCCGCGCTCGACCCGCTGCTGTCGGCGGACGCGCCCGAGCTGCGCGCCGCGTACGCCGAGTCGCTCGGCACGCTCGGCCGGCGCGTGCGCGTCGAGCTCGCGTCCGGCGCGACGGTCGAGGGCGATGCGGTCGGTCTCGACGACGGGGGGCGGCTCGAGGTCGCGACGCACGACGGTGCGCGGCACGTCGTGGACGCCGGCGACGTCGTGCACCTCCGGCCCGTCGCCGACGCCTAGCGTCGGATCCGATGCGCACGCGACAACCGGCGTCCCCGCGCCTGCTGGTCGCACTCGCGGCGCTCGTCGCGAGCGCGGTCGCGGGGACGACGGGCATCGTGCGCGCGACGGACGCGCGGCTCGGCACCATCCGCCGCGACGCGATCGTGACGCCGGCCCTCGCGGAGCCGGGCGCCGGCTTCGAGAACTACCTCCTCGTCGGCTCCGACTCCCGCGAGGGCATCGACCCGTCCGACCCCGACTACGCGGCGATCGGCGCCGACGAGGTCTCGGGGCGCCGCGGCGACACGATCATCCTCTTCCACTACGACGTCGCGACCGGGGCCGGCGCGCTCCTGTCGTTCCCCCGCGACCTGTGGGTGCGCGTCGGCGGCGGCGAGGAGCGGGGCCGCATCAACACCGCGTACCAGGCGGGGCCCGACGTGCTCGTGCGCACGCTCGCCGCCGAGTGGGGCATCCCGGTGCACCACTACCTGGAGGTCAACTTCGTGGGCTTCAAGCGGCTCGTCGACGCGGTCGGCGGCGTGCGGATCTGCGTGCCCCACCGCGCGCGCGACCGCAAGACCGGCCTGTTCATCCCGCCGGGCTGCTCGACGCTCGACGGGATCGAGGCGCTCGCCTTCGCGCGCAGCCGCTACTACGAGGAGCAGGTCGACGGGGAGTGGCGCATGGACGGCTCGTCCGACATCGGCCGCGGCCGGCGCCAGCGCGAGTTCGTCGCCGCGATGCTCGCGAGCACGCTCTCGCGCGTGACGTCGGACCCGCTGGCGGCCGGCAGGGTCTTCGAGGGCGCGATCTCCGCGGTGAGCGTGGACGAGCGCCTCGACCTCACGGCCTTCGCGAAGAAGTTGCGCCCCGCCGCCACCGGCGACGTGCGGCGCTACCAGCTCGAGACGTACGGCGACACGGTGGGCGACGCGTCGGTGCTGCGCGTCGCGGAGGCGTCAGCCCCGGTGCTCGCCTTCTTTGCCGGCACCGGTCCCGCTCCCGAGCCGACCCCCTGAGGCGAATCGCTCGGCCGCGACGGGCGGCCCGAGCCGCTGGCCCTGCGCCGCGTCGCAGCCGAGCAGCCGCAGGCGCTGCAGCTGGTCGTCGGAGGTGACCCACTCCGCCACGACCTCCATGTCGAGCGAGTGCGCGAGCTGGATCACGGAGCGCACGATCGGGTCGTCGCCGCCGTCGGCGCCGAGGTCGCGCACGAAGGCCCCGTCGAGCTTGAGGTAGTCGGCGGGGAAGGTCCGCAGCGAGGAGAGCGAGGAGTACCCCGTCCCGAAGTCGTCGATGCCGACGCGCACGCCGAGCCTCGCGAGGGCGGCGAGGGTGCGGGCGAGCGCGGGGGAGTCGTCGAGCGAGACGGCCTCCGGCACCTCGAGGCCGAGCAGGCGCGGCTCGAGGTCCGCGGCGTCGAGGGCGGCGCGCACGCGCTCGACGAAGGCGACGTCGGCGAGCTGGCGCCCCGAGACGTTGACGTGCAGGCCCGTCGTGGCGTCGACGCGGCCCTCGTCGCGCCAGCGGCGCAGGTCGGCGCACGCGGTGCGCACCACCCAGTCGCCGATCGGCCCGATGAGTCCCGACTCCTCGGCGAGCGCGAGGAACGCGGGCGGCGTGAGCGTGCCGCGCTCCGGATGCCGCCACCGCAGCAGCGCCTCGGCGGCGACGATGCGTCCCGTCTGCGCCGACACCACCGGCTGGTACTCCAGGTGCAGCTCGTCGAGCGCGAGCGCGCGCTCGAGGCGGCCCGCGAGCGCCGCGCGCTCGCGGGCGTGGCGTTGCATCTCCTCGCTCCAGAGCTCGCAGCGGCCCTTGCCGCGCTGCTTGGCGCGGTACATCGCGGTGTCGGCGTGGTGCAGCAGCTCGACCGCGGCGTCGGACGGCGCTCCGTCGCCGATGCTGCCGGGGGCCGCGACGGCGACGCCCACGCTCGCACCCGGCGTGATCTCCACGCCCTGGAGCACCACCTCGCCGGCCACCGCGGCGCGGATGCGCTCGGCGACCTCCATCGCCACCTCGGCGTCGCCCAGGCCCTCGGCGAGCACGACGAACTCGTCGCCGCCGATGCGCGCCACCACGTCGTGGGGCCGTGTGGCGGCCGCGATGCGCCGCGCGACGTGCACGATGAGCTGGTCGCCGACGGCGTGGCCGATCCCGTCGTTGACCTGCTTGAGCCCGTCCACGTCGACGAACAGCACGGCGACGCCGCGGCGCATCGTGCGCGCCCGCTCGAGCGCCTCCGCGGTGCGCCGCAGGAAGAGCACGCGGTTGGGCAGGCCGGTGAGCCCGTCGTGCGTCGCCTGGTGCTGCAGCTCGCGGCGCACCTGCGTCGCCTCGGTGACGTCGCGGGCGATCGCGGAGAAGTGGCTCACGGCGCCCGCGTCGTCGCGCACGATCTGGACGACCACGCCGAGGGTGCGCATGACGCCGTCGGGGCCGCGCACGCCGAGTTCGCCCTCCCAGCGGTGGCCGCCCGTGCCCGTCGCGACCTCGCGGGGCATCTGGTCGCGCACCGCGCGCACGAAGGCCCGCGCGGCCGCGTCGTCGCCCGGCCCGGCGTCGCCCACGTCGCGCACGCCGACGAGCGCGCGGGCGCCCTCGTTGGCGAAGAGGGGGGTGCCCGCGCGGTCGAAGACGACGACGGCGTCGGAGGTGGAGTCGAGCAGCCCGACGAGGCGGTCGGCGAGCGTGCGGCGCGCGACCGCCTCCGTGACGTCGAGCGCGGAGCCGACGTGGCCGGTGACGCCGCCGGAGCGGTCGCGCACCGGCTCGGCGGCCACCTGGACCCAGCGGGCGGACCCGTCGGGTCGCGCGACGCGGAACTCGTGGACGAAGGTCGCGCCCGCGGGGCGCGCGGCCGCCCAGGCGCGCTCGGCCGCGACCCGCTCGTCGGGTCGCGCATTGACCCACGGTGCGGCGCCCGCAGCGAGGGGTGCGCCGCCGAGGACGATCTCGCGGAACGCGTCGTTGGCGTCGGTCAGTCGCAGGTCCGCGTCGGCCTCGAAGACGCAGATCGGGAGGTGGCGGACGCGGTCGTCGATGCGCTCAGTCTCTCACGCGCGCTGCACGTAGGCGCGCGTTTCGGCGGAGTCGAACGCGGCGGCGCGGATCGCCTCGACGAACAGCGCGAGGTCGTCGGGCGAGCCGGGCGCGGGACGGAACTCGATCGCCTCGCCGAGCGCGAAGCCCTGCAACAGGTACTCGCGCAGCGCGCCGGGCGGGGGGCACGGCGGCTCGTAGGCCGGGTCGATCCCCTCGCGCGTCGCCGCGGTGGTCGGATCGATGCCGTCGACCGCCCAGAGTGGTCGGCCCCCGTCGCCGACGTCGACGAGCACGACCGCGAGGTTGGTCGTGCCCGCGGGGACGCGGTCGAACGCGACGGCCGGCGCGGTGCCGTCGCCGTCGCAGGTGTGGCGCGGATCCATCGCGCCGCCGTCGATCCAGCCGGCCGAGACGGCGAACGGCGCGAGCGCGGCCTCCTCGGTCGCGTCGGCGTCCGTCGGCGCGGCGCTCGTCGTCACGACGGCGATCGACTCGCCCTGGCCGGGCCCCGGCTCGCGCAGCGTGCGACCGTCGCGCGCGCACGCACCGAGCCCGATCGCGGCGATCGCGGCGAGCACCGCGCCGGCGCGGACGCGCGCACGTCGCCGCGCTCCCGTGCCGGACCCCGCCACGGCGGGCGACGGTAGCGTGCGCGCGTGCTCGTGGACGCCGAGGGCCGCCCGCTGTGCGTCCTCACGGTGCACGCGCACCCCGACGACGAGGCGTCGAAGGGCGCCCCGACGATGGCGATGTACGGCTCGTCGGGCGCGCGCACCGTGCTCGTGTGCTGCACCGGCGGCGAGGAGGGTGACCTCAACAATCCGCAGCTCGCGGAGCCGGGCGGGCCGTTCCACGGCCTCGACGACGCGGCCACGCGGGCGCTGCTCGCCGAGACGCGCCGTCGCGAGCTCGCGGAGAGCGTGCGGATCATCGGCTTCGACCGCCACCACATGCTCGGCTACCGCGACTCGGGGATGGAGGGCAGCCCGGGCAACGACCACCCCGAGTGCTTCCACCGCGCGGACGTGGACGAGGCGACGGGGCGGCTGGTGGCCCACATCCGCGCCGAGCGGCCCCAGGTGCTCGTGACGTACAACGACGACCAGCGCGGCTACCCGCACCCCGACCACGTGAAGGTGCACGAGATCAGCGTGCGCGCGTTCGCCCGTGCCGGCGACCCCGCGTGGTACCCGGAGGCGGGCGCGCCGTGGGCGCCGTCCAAGATGTACTACTCGGTGTGGTCGCGCGCGCGGCTCGTCGCGGTGCACGAGGCGTTGCTCGCGCGGCGCGGGTCGTCGCCGTACGACCAGGGATGGTTCGACCGGCCCGACGCCGACCACCGCATCACGACGCGGCTGCGAGTGGGCGAGTGGCTCTGGGCGCGCTCGGGTGCGCTGCGCGCGCACGCGACGCAGGTGGACGAGCGCGAGCCGTTCTGGTTCGGCCTGTCGGACGAGGAGCTCGCCGAGGTGTGGCCGTACGAGGACTTCGTGCTCGCCGAGAGCCGCGTGCCGCGCCGGCACGGCGACGGCGAGCTGGAGGACGACCTGTTCGCGGGTCTGCGGCCGTGACGGCGCGCACCGTGCAGTACCGCGTCGCGGTGCGCAAGGGCGAGGAGCGCGTCGAGGGCCCCGACGACGCCGACGCGGTGGTGACGTGCGCGCTCGCGGACGCCGCGGCGGACCCGACGCTCGGCTACGTGCGCGGTGCGATCAAGGTGGCGGGGAGCACGGGCGCCTGGTTCGACGCCCTGCGCAGCGGCGAGGCCGCGCGCGCGCTCAGTCGCCTCGCATCACCCGCCTGAGCTCGCGGTAGCCGATCGGCGTCGCGCCCGCGCGTGCGAGCGCCTCGGGCAGCGCCGGGTCCGCCGTCACGAAGGCGTGGTCGTCGATCCAGTGGCGGGACTCCGCGCCGAGCGCCCGGACCTCGGGGGAGTCGACGCACGGCTGCACGTGGATCTCGGTGACGCCGGGCTCGAGGCGCGCGAGCTGGTCGAGTACGCGGGCGCGGCTGCCCCACGTCCAGTCGTGGTCGAAGTGGTCGGGGAAGACGACGCCCGCCTCACGGGCGAGGTCGCGGAAGGGGAATCCCGCCTCCTCGTGGGTGATGGTGGACGGGAGCCGGATCGGCAGGCGGTACTCGGCGGCGAGGTCGAGGTAGACGTCGAAGAACTCGGGTCGCAGCGTGATCGCCGTGAGGTGCGGGGAGAGGTGCGTGGGGTCGAGACCCCAGGCGACGGCGCGGTCGATCTGGGCGCGGCACTCGCGGCGCACCTCCGCCGGGTCCGCGTGCTCCCACAGGTCCTCGAGCGTGCGGGGGAAGCCGCCGTCGCCACCCTCGAGCGAGGGCGAGCGGGTGATCGACCCCCAGCGGTAGCGGTCGTGCTCGGCGTTGAGCGTGAGGTGCACGCCCACGTCCTCGCCGCGGCACTCGGCGACGGCGTGGCGCGCCCACGGGGCGGGGACCATGAGGGAGGTGCACGTCGCGCGGCCGGCGCGCAGCGCCTCGAAGATCGCGACGTTGGACGCGTGGAACGCGCCGAGGTCGTCGCAGGAGAGGATGACGAGGCGCGCGTCCGGCGGGTGGCCGAGGCGCTCGGCGAGGGTCGCGTCCCGCGCGCTCGGGTCGTCGGCGCGCGGCATCGCGGTCACGCTACCGATCGCACGCGCCCCAGAGGCCGCGCGATGCGGCGTGCGCCGCACGCGCGGCGTCGGCGAACTCGCCGGCGCGCGCGACGTTGGGCTCGATGCGCAGCGGAGTCGCGAGGCCCTCGCGCACGAGCAGCGCGTTGAGCAGCGTCTCGTGCGCGCCGTCGCCGTCGAGGTCGAGCCAGGCGTACGCGAGCAGGCGGCCGTAGGCGTCGCGCGGCTCCGCGTCGCGGGCGAGCACGACGGTGGCGCCCGGCGGTGCGAGCGCGGCGGTGCGGGCCGCCGCCTCGGGCCCCTGGCACTCGACGCCGATGCGCGGGTGGTGCGTCTCGGGTGCGTCCACGCCGACCAGTCGCACGCGCTCGCGCGCACCGCCGACGCGTACGTCGAGCGTGTCGCCGTCGACGGCGCGCACGACGGTCGCGCGACCCGGGGAGTCGTCGATCGCGGCGGTCGGGGCCGCGCACGCGGCGCCGGGTGCGACGCCGAGCGCGAGCGCGGCGAGCGGAGCGAGGCGCGCCATTAGCCTGCATGTGTGCCCGGACCCCTCGTCGCGGTCCTCGACTACGGCATCGGCAACCTGCGCTCGGCGGAGAAGGCCCTGCGCCACGTCGGCGCCGACGCGCGGCTGACCGCGGACCCCGCGCTCGTCGCGCGTGCGGACGGCGTGGTGCTGCCCGGGGTGGGCAACTTCGGGGCCTGCATGCGCGCCCTCGACGAGCACGGGCTCGTCGCGCCGGTGCACGCCGCGGTGGGCTCCGGGCGGCCGTTCCTCGCGATCTGCGTCGGGCTCCAGCTGCTCTACGAGCGCAGCGAGGAGAGCCCCGGCGTCGCCGGGCTCGGCGTGCTGCCCGGCGAGGTGCGCTGGCTGCCCGAGGACGTGCGCCGACCGCAGATGCAGTGGAACCGCCTGCGCATCGTGCGGCCCGATCCCGCGCTCGAGGGGATCGGCGAGGCGCCGTGGATGTACTTCGTGCACTCCCTCGCCGTGGTGCCGGCGCCCGCGGGGGAGGCCGACGTCGTCGCCACGTGCGACTACGGCGGCGACGTCGTCGCGGCGGTGCGGCGTGACAACGTGCTGGCCACGCAGTTCCACCCCGAGAAGTCGGCGGAGGATGGGCTGCGCATCCTCGCGCACTGGGTCGCCTCCTGCGGGGGAGGGCGCTGATCGGGGCGGCGGCCGCACCGATACCGTGACGGGATCGTGATGGACCGGGGCGAGAAGCTGCCGATCAAGATGCTGAGCGACCGCCTGCTCGTGCGCATCCCGTCCGCAGACGGCGAGCGCCGCAGCACGGGCGGGATCCTCATCCCCGCGACCGCGCAGGTGTCGAAGCGCCTCGTGTGGGCCGAGGTCGTCGCGCTGGGCCCGACCGTGCGCACCGTCGAGACCGGGGACAACGTGCTCTTCAGCCCCGAGGACCGCTACGAGGTCGAGGTGGGCGGCAGCGACTACATCATGTTGCGCGAGCGCGACATCCACGCCGTCGCGGCGTCGCGCATCGAGGCCTCGACCGGCCTGTACCTCTAGTCGGGTCGTCCGGGGTCGGACGGGGCGGGGCGGCGTCGTGCGGGTGCGGCCGTCCCGCGAGGAGTTTCGCGCGCTGGCGCGCGACCACACCGTGGTGCCGGTGTGGGTCGAGGTGCTCGCCGACATGGACACGCCGGTGGCGGCGTACGCGCGGCTGTGCGGGGACGGGCCGGGGTTCCTCCTCGAGTCGGTCGAGCACGGCGAGCGGTGGAGTCGCTTCTCGTTCGTCGGGCGGGACCCGCGCGCGACGCTCGTGCTGCGGGACGGTCGCATCGCGGTGACGGGCGAGGTGCCCGCGTCGATGCCGCGCGACCGCGGCATGCTCGCGGCGATCGAGTCCCTGCTCGCCACGTACCGCGCGCCGCTGCACCCCGACCTCCCGCCGCTGCAGGGCGGCCTCGTCGGCTGGCTCGGCTACGACGTCGTGCGCGAGGTGGAGCGCCTCGGGCCCCCGCCGCCCGACGACCGCGGGCTGCCGGACGCGGTGATGAGCCTCATCGGGTCGCTCGCCGCCTTCGACCACTGGCGCCAGCGCTGCTCGCTCGTCGAGAGCGTGCCGGTGGCGGGCCTCGACGCCGCGGGGATCGACGCCGCCTACGACCGCGCCGCCGAGCGCGCGATGCGCGCCGCCGCCGACCTCGCGCGCCCGACGGTGCACGCGCCCGTCGCGCCGCCGGCCCCGGGGGCCGCGCTGCCCGAGGCGCGCTCGTCGATGCCCGACGGTGCGTACCAGCGCGCGGTCGAGGCGGCCAAGGAGCACGTCCGCGCGGGCGACGTCTTCCAGGTCGTGCTGTCGCAGCGCTTCGACGTGGACCTCGGCGCCGAGCCCTTCGACGTGTACCGGGTGCTGCGCCAGGTCAACCCGAGCCCGTACATGTACTTCCTGCGTCACGACGAGGCGACGATCGTCGGCTCGTCGCCCGAGCCGATGGTGCAGCTGCGGGGCGGGCGCGTGACGAGCCGGCCGATCGCGGGCACGCGCCGCCGCGGGGCGGACGATGCCGCCGACCGCCGGCTCGCCGCCGAGCTCGCCGAGCACCCCAAGGAGCGCGCCGAGCACGTGATGCTCGTGGACCTCGCGCGCAACGACGTCGGACGCGTGGCCGAGTACGGCACGGTGCGGGTCGACGAGTTCATGACCGTCGAGCGCTACAGCCACGTGATGCACCTCACGTCGCAGGTGTCGGGGACGCTGCGCGACGGGCTCGGGCCGGTCGAGGTGCTGCGCGCGACGCTGCCCGCGGGCACGGTGAGCGGCGCGCCCAAGGTGCGGGCGATGCAGCTCATCGACGAGCTCGAGCCCACCAAGCGCGGGCCCTATGCGGGGGTGGTCGGCTACGTCGACTTCGCGGGCAACCTCGACGCCGCGATCGCGATCCGCACGATGTTCGTCGGCCCGCGCGGCGCGACGCTCCAGGCGGGCGCGGGGATCGTCGCCGACAGCGACCCCGACGCCGAGGACGCAGAGTGCCGGTCCAAGGCCGCGGCGCTGCTCGCCGCGATCCCGGCCGCGCGGGAGATGACGCGGGCGCGGGCGGAGGCGGGGCGCGGATGACGGGCGCGTGGTGGGCGCGCGTCGCGCGCGACGTGGTGCGGGCGGCGGGGCGCGACGCGCGCGCCTTCCTCCACTCGCAGCTCTCGCAGGACGTGGCGTCGCTCGCGCCGGGCGCGTCGAGGTGGTCGTTCGTGCTCGAGCCGACGGGGCGGGTGACCGCGCTCGTGCGGGTGGCGTGCCACGCCGACGACCGCTTCACCCTCGACACCGACCCGGGCGCGGGCGAGGCGGTGCGGGCTCGACTCGCGCGCTTCCGCATCAGGGTCGACTGCGCGCTCGAGCCCGCGACGCGCGACGTGGTGGCGGTGCGGGGGCTGGACGCGGCGTCGCGCGCGGCGCTGCTCGCGGGGGCGCACGCGTGGCCCGCGTGGCGGGAGGCGGACGGCGCGGTGGACCTGTGCGACCTCGAGGACGGCGCGGCGGTCGCGGTGCCGGCGGGCGCGAGCGAGGCGCCGGCGGGCGCGCTCGAGGGTGCGCGCATCGCCGCCGCGTGGCCGATGCTCGGCACCGCGCACGGTGCGGACCTCGGCGCGGATGCGATCCCCGCGGAGACCGGGCTCGTCGACGTCGCCGTCGACTTCCGCAAGGGCTGCTACCCGGGCCAGGAGCTCGTGGAGCGGATGGACTCGCGCGGGGCGCGCGCACCGCGATCGCTGCGCGTCGTGCGCGCGGCACTCGGTGCGCGGCGGGGCGAGCCCTGCATCGTCGACGGCGAGGCGATCGGCACGTACGCGTCGGTGCACGGCGAGGTCGCCCTCGCCGTCGTGGCGCGAGGGGCCGGCGTCGGAACGGGAGCGAACCACTCGTAGGATTTGCGACCATGCCGCTCGTCTACGCCTTCGATCACAAGCACCGGAAGTCCCCGATGAGCATGAAGGACCTGCTCGGCGGCAAGGGGGCCAACCTCGCGGAGATGACGAGCGTGCTGCGCCTCCCGGTGCCGCACGGCTTCACCGTCACGACCGACGCGTGCCGCGCCTACATGCGCGCCGGCTGGCCGCGGGGGCTGGACGCCGAGATCGCGCGCCACGTCGCGGCCCTGGAGCGCAAGATGGGTGCCCGCCTCGGCGACCCCGACGCGCCGCTGCTCGTGTCGGTGCGCTCGGGCGCCAAGTTTTCCATGCCGGGGATGATGGACACGGTCCTCAACCTCGGGCTCAACGACCGCAGCGTGCTCGGCCTCGCGCGGGCGACCCACAACGAGCGCTTCGCCTACGACTCCTACCGGCGCTTCATCGCCATGTACGGGCGCATCGTGATGGGCGTCGACGGCGCGCACTTCGAGCACGCGCTCGAGGCGGCCAAGCGCGCCTCCGGCGCCGGCAGCGACGCGGCGGTGCCCGCCGAGGCCCTGCGCCGCCTCTGCGCGGAGTACCAGGCGATCGTGCGCCGCGAGGCCGGGCGGGAGTTCCCCCAGGCGCCGGCGACCCAGCTGCGCGGCGCGGTCGAGGCGGTCTTCCGCTCCTGGAACGGCGCCCGCGCCATCGCGTACCGCGTGCGCGAGAAGATCAGCCACGACCTCGGCACCGCGGTCAACGTGCAGGCGATGGTGTTCGGCAACCGGGACGACGACTCGGGCACCGGCGTCGGCTTCACGCGCAACGCGGCCACGGGCGAGAACGCGCCGTACGGCGACTTCCTCGTCAATGCGCAGGGAGAGGACGTCGTCGCGGGCATCCGCAACACCGAGGACCTCGAGGCGCTGCGGCGCAAGTTCCCAGCCGCGCACGCGCAGCTGCTCGAGATCTTCGACCGGCTCGAGCGCCACTACGAGGACATGTGCGACACCGAGTTCACCATCGAGCGCGGCAAGCTCTGGATGCTCCAGACCCGCGTCGGCAAGCGCACCGGCACCGCCGCGCTGCGGATGGCCGTGGAGATGACCCGCCCGCAGGGCCGGGGTCGGCGGAAGTGGAAGATCTCGCGCCGCGAGGCGCTCATGCGCGTCACCGCGGAGCACCTCGACCAGGTGCTGCACCCGCAGTTCGCCGCGAAGTCCCGGGCCGTG
The DNA here is from genome assembly GCA_041158045.1 of Actinomycetota bacterium. Taxonomy (GTDB): domain Bacteria; phylum Actinomycetota; class Acidimicrobiia; order Acidimicrobiales; family Ilumatobacteraceae; genus CAXRBC01. The sequence goes on from JBEBCD010000043.1 coordinate 47,428, forward strand.
GCGAAGGGCCTGGCGGCGTCGCCTGGCGCCGCGGTGGGGCGCGCCTACTTCACCGCCGACGACGCGGCGGCGGCCGCGGCGCGGGGCGAGCACGTCGTGCTCGTGCGCAACGAGACGAGCCCCGAGGACGTGCACGGGATGATGGTGTCGAAGGGCATCCTCACCGCGCGCGGCGGGCTCGTGAGCCACGCCGCCGTCGTGGCGCGCGGGTGGGGGACGCCCGCCGTCGTGGGCGCGGAGGCCGTGCAGATCGAGGGCGCGACGTTCCGCGCCGGCGACGTGGTCGTGCGCGAGGGCGACTGGATCTCGCTCGACGGCTCGACCGGAGAGGTGATGCTCGGGCAGCTGTCGCTCGCGGCGGCGGAGCCGCCCCGCGAGTTCCACACCGTGCTGAAGTGGGCCGACCAGGTGCGCCGCGGGCGCCTCGCGGTGCGCGCCAACGCCGACACGGGCGAGGACGCGACCAAGGCCCGCGAGTTCGGCGCCGAGGGCATCGGGCTGTGCCGCACCGAGCACATGTTCCTCGCGCCCGACCGGCTGCCCGTCGTGCGCCGCATGATCCTCGCCGCGACCGAGGCCGAGGAGGCCGCCGCGCTCGAGGAGCTGCGCGCGGTGCAGAAGGAGGACTTCGTCGCCGTCCTCACCGCGATGTCGGGGCTGCCCGTCACGGTGCGCCTGCTCGACCCGCCGCTCCACGAGTTCCTCCCGCGCGTCCACGACCTCGAGGTCAAGGAGTCCGCCGGTACGCTCGGCGCCGAGGAGGTCGCGCTCCTGCGCGCCGCACGCGACTGGGCGGAGGTCAACCCGATGCTCGGCACCCGCGGCGTGCGCCTCGGCGTGCTCAAGCCCGGCCTCTACGCGATGCAGGTCCGCGCACTCATGCAGGCCGCCGACGAGGTGGCCGCGCGGGGACTCGAGCCGATCGTCGAGGTGATGATCCCGCTCACCGTCGCGCGCGACGAGCTCGCGCTCGCCCGGTCGTGGGTCGAGTCGGTGCTCGTCGAGCACTCGCGCCGCCCGGCGGCGCCCGCCGGCGGGGGCCGCGGCGGTCGCGGGGCCCGCGGGTCGCGGCCCAAGCGCCCGCGCGTCACCATCGGCACGATGATCGAGACGCCCCGCGCCGCGCTGCGCGCCGGCGAGCTCGCGGAGTACGCCGACTTCTTCAGCTTCGGCACCAACGACCTCACGCAGATGACGTTCGGGTTCTCGCGCGACGACGTGGAGAGCCGCATGATGCCGGCGTACCTCGAGGCGGGCCTGCTCAAGCGCAACCCGTTCGAGACGATCGACCAGACCGGCGTCGGCGAGCTCGTCGAGATGGCGTCCGCGCGCGGCCGCAAGGCCAAGCGCGGGCTCAAGCTCGGCGTGTGCGGCGAGCACGGCGGCGACCCGGAGTCGATCGCGCTGTTCCGCCGCGCGGGGCTCGACTACGTGTCGTGCTCGCCCTACCGCGTGCCGATCGCGCGCCTCGCCGCCGCGCAGGCGATCATCGGGGGATCCAAGTCCGAGACCAAGTGAGGGCCGCGAGCCCCCACCATTAGCCTTCGGCCGTGGCCATCGCGGACGACGACATCGAGCGCGTCCGCGACGCGGTCTCGATCGTCGACGTGGTCCAGGCGCACGTCCAGCTGCGCCGCGTCGGGCGCAACTGGGTGGGGCTCTGCCCGTTCCACGCCGAGAAGTCGGGGTCGTTCAACGTCCGCGAGGAGACCAAGCGCTACAAGTGCTTCGGCTGCGGGGCCTCCGGGGACGTCTTCAAGTTCGTCCAGGAGATCGAGCACCTCGACTTCGTCGCCTCCGTCGAGCACCTCGCCTCGCGGGCGGGGATCACCCTCACCTACACCTCCGCGGGCCAGTCCAAGGACCGCAAGCGCGCGAAGGAGCTCGTCGAGGTCGTCGCCCGCGCCGCGGAGTGGTACCACCAGCGCCTGCTGACGGCCCCCGACGCGCGCGCGGCGCGCGACTACCTGCGGGGGCGGGGGCTGTCGGGGGAGGTCGCGCGCCAATTCCGCATCGGGTGGGCGCCGGACGACTGGGACGCGCTCGCGCGGGACCTCGACGCGCCCTTCGAGATGCTGCGCGACACCGGGCTCGCGTTCCGCAACTCGCGCGGCAAGGTGCAGGACGCGTTCCGCGCCCGCGTGATGTTCCCGATCTTCAAGGACTCGGGGGAGGCCGTCGCGTTCGGCGGGCGGGTGCTGCCGGGCAGCGACGACCCCGCGAAGTACAAGAACTCCTCCGAGACGCCGATCTACGCGAAGTCGCGCACGCTCTACGGGCTCAACTGGGCCAAGGCCCAGGTCGTCGCCGCCGACGAGGTGATCGTGTGCGAGGGCTACACGGACGTGATCGGGTTCTTCCGCGCCGGGGTGCCGCGCGCGGTCGCGACGTGCGGCACCGCGCTGACGGAGGACCACGTGCGCACGCTGAAGCGCTTCGCGAAGCGGGTGGTGCTCGCGTTCGACGCCGACGCGGCGGGCCAGGGTGCGGCCGAGCGCTTCTACGAGTGGGAGCGCAAGTACGAGGTGTCGGTGGCGGTCGCGCAGTTCCCCGCCGGGTCGGACCCGGCGGATCTCGCGTCGCGCGACCCGGAGGCGCTCGCCCGCGCGGTGTCGGAGGCCCAGCCGTTCCTCGGCTTCCGCCTCGCGCGCGTGCTGCGGGCCGGGTCGATCGCGTCGCCGGAGGCGCGCTCGCGCACCGCCGAGAAGGCGATGACGGTCGTCAACGAGCACCCCGACCTGCACGTGCGCAAGCTGTACGCCGGCCAGGTGGCGACCCACGTCGGCATCCCGGCCGGCGACCTCGAGCGCATCGCCGAGCGTCGTCTGCGCAAGCCGACGGTCGAGGTGGCGGCGGCGACGCCGCGCGCGGCGGCGGAGTCCGCCGAATTCATCGTGATCGCGCTGCTCATCCTCAAGTGGGACGACGTGGCCGACTGGCTGTCGGCCGAGATGTTCGCCGACGAGGTGCACCGGCGGGCCTTCGCCGCGCTCGGTGCGGCCAAGGGCGCGCTCGAGCCCGCGCTCGCCGCCGCCGACGCCGAGGCGCGGGAGGTGCTCGAGCGCGCGGCCGTCGCCGACGTGGACGCGCAGCCCGTCAAGGAGGCGTGGAACCTGCTCGCGGCCGCCGTGCGCCGCCGACTCGCACATCGCCGTGGCGTGACCGACCCCGAGATGATCCGCGCCGACCGCGACGCGCGCCTGCTGCTGGAGCACCTCGAGGAGCCCGATGTGGCAGAATCGGCGGCGCAGGAACTGCTGGGGTGGCTGCACGCCACCTCGGAAGGGGACGGGTGAGCTCGAGGATGGGCACGTCGGCCGCGCGCGAGACGATCGGCAGCGACCCCGTCCGGCTGTACCTCAACGAGATCGGGCAGGTCGACCTGCTCACCGCGGAGCAGGAGCGCGACATCGGGCGGCGCATCCGGCTCGGGCAGCAGGCGGCCGAGCGGCTCGCGACGCACCGCGCGGAGCTCACCGGGGCCGAGGAGCGTGCGCTGCAGCGGCGCGTCGCCGACGGCGCGCGCGCCAAGGATCACATGGTGCGGGCCAACCTGCGGCTCGTCGTGTCGATCGCGCGGCGCTACGACCGGCGCGAGCTGCAGCTCGCCGACCTCATCCAGGAGGGCAACATCGGCCTCATGCACGCGGCCGAGAAGTACGACCCGGAGAAGGGGTTCAAGTTCTCCACCTACGCGACGTGGTGGATCCGCCAGGCGATGACGCGGGCGCTCGCCGACCAGGGGCGCAACATCCGCATCCCGGGCCACATGATGGAGATCGTCCACCGCGTGCAGCGGGCCGAGCGCGACCTCACGACCGAGCTGCGGCGCGACCCGACGCCCGAGGAGGTCGCGGCGCGCTGCGACCTCAGCGTCGAGAAGTTGCTCGAGATCATGCAGATCGCGGTGTCGACGACGAGCCTCGACGCACCCGTCGGCCACGACGCGGACGACCTCACGGTGGGGGACACGATCCCCAACGCGGGGGGCGACGACCCGTCGGAGTCGACGGAGCGGGCGCAGCTGCGCCAGGCGGTGGAGCGCACGCTCGGCGACCTCGCGCCGCGGGACCAGGAGATCCTCGCGATGCGCTTCGGGATCGGGGAGTTCACGCGCCAGCACACGCTCGAGGAGGTGGCGGGTCGGATGAAGGTCACCCGGGAGCGGGTGCGCCAGATCGAGCAGAAGGCGCTCGCGCGGTTGCGGCATCCGCACAACAGCGCGGGGCTGCGGGCGTTCCTCGGGGACGCGTGAGATCCGCCGTCGTCGCGGCGTCGCTACGCTGACGAGGCCATTTTCCGGGGTAGCTCAGCTGGCAGAGCAACGGACTGTTAATCCGTGGGTCGTGGGTTCGATCCCCACCCCCGGAGCTCAGTTGCAACGTAGAGGGGGTCAGCACTGCCGAGGCGAGAAGTGGTGAAACCGAGTGATCGGCTAGTTGACGGTGTGACCGGTCTGCTCCTCGCGGTGACCGCACTACTTATCCTGACATCCGTCGCGCGCCCAATAGGAAGCGGCGAAGAGGAGTACTCAGTTCTAACTCTGGCGTGTAATGCGCGCAACGAGAGCCTCTGCATAAGGATCAGCTCAGACGAGTACGAAGTTCGACGCCAACTGGTGAGGGCGGACCTCAACGATCTTCCTCGAGAGATGCGAATTGAGG
>JBEBCD010000044.1:0-4177 GCA_041158045.1 Actinomycetota bacterium
CACCACGTCGGGGAACTGGCGCGCGCGCTGGGGTGGCGGCGAACCGGTCGGGGGTGACCCCGACCGGCCACACGTGATGATCGAGGCACTCGCCAGTCCGGCGCTGATCTCGTTCTTCTGCGGTGCGATGGTTGCGGCCATCCTCCGTCGCGCACTTCCGTCGATGCTCGCGACAGCCCTCGCAACGACCGTGTTGGGTCTGCTGGGGCTGAAGAGCGGCCTGACCGTTGCCAATGGCGGCTGGGACGTCATCCACGTCGTGCCGATCTCGCTCGTCGTCGCGGCGAGCTCCGCGGGGATCGCCGCAGTGATCTTTCGACGCATGTCCCGACTGAGTGCCGTCGACACGGGTGCACTCGCGATCCACTACGCCTCGGTGTCAGTCGCGACCTATCCCCTGCTGACGAGCTATCTCGAACGATCCGGCTTGTCCATCTCGCCTCGGATCCCGGCGACGTTCGTGGTTCTCGAGATCCTCGGATTGATCGCGGGACTGGTCGCCGCCGCCGCCACGGGCGCATCGATCCTGGACTGGCGCACCTCGCTCCGCGAGACCGTCCTCGGACGGTCCATCGTCGTCCTCCTCGCTGCCTTCGTCGTCGGTGCGATCGGTGGTGGCGGGCTGGACGAGCGCGTCGGTGCCCTGGTGCGCGGCGGATTCGACGTGATCCTGCCCGCCTACATGGTCTCCGTCGGTTTCACTCTCGGACCGCGACTCGCGGACCTCCGACGCACCTCGCTGCGCCTCGTGGTTGGTGCCGTCGCGGTCTCGATCCTCGGTGCGGCAGTCGCCGCGGGGCTCGCCGCCCTCGCATCATGGGGCATCGCGGAGACTGCCGCGCTGCTCGTCATGACGGCGAGCGCGTCCTACGTGGCGGCCCCCGGCGTCGTGCGCCACGCCCTCCCCGATGCGAACCCCGCCGTCTATCTCACCTGTGCAATTGGGATCACGTTCCCTCTCAACGTCGCCGTCGGGATTCCCGCGTTCGTCGCGCTCGCTCGCGTGCTCGCCTGAGCGCCGCGCCCAGCGGCGAGGTGCCGACCCGCTCGTAGACTCCCGCCATGTCGAGCACTGACGGCGGACTCCACGCCCTGCTCGCGCGGGCGCCGAAGGCCCTCCTCCACGACCACCTCGACGGCGGCCTCCGGGCCGGCACCGTGGTCGAGCTCGCCGCCGAGCACGGCTACCGCTCCCTGCCGACGACGGACGTCGACGACCTCGCCCGATGGTTCCACCGCGGGGCCAAGCGCAACGACCTCGTGCTCTACCTCGAGACCTTCGCCCACACGGTCGGGGTCATGCAGCACCGCGACGCGATCGAGCGGGTGGCCGCCGAGTGCGCACAGGACCTCGCCGCGGACGGGGTGGTGTACGCGGAGGTCCGATTCGCCCCCGAGCTGCACACCGAGGCGGGGCTGACGCTCGACGAGGTCGTCGCCGCGGTCCTCGACGGCTTCCGCCGCGGCGCCGCGGGGACGGACCTCGTGATCCGTGCGATCCTGTCGGCGATGCGCACCGCGGCGCGCAGCCAGGAGATCGCCGAGCTCGCGGTGCGGTGGCGGGACCGCGGGGTCGTGGGCTTCGACATCGCGGGCGCCGAGGCCGGCCACCCACCGACGCGGCACCTCGACGCGTTCCACCTCGTGCAGCGCGAGAACTTCCACTCCACCATCCACGCCGGCGAGGCCTTCGGCCTGCCATCGATCTGGGAGGCCCTGCAGTTCTGCGGCGCGGAGCGTCTCGGCCACGGGGTGCGGATCGTGGACGACATCGCGGGCGAGCCGGGCGGGGAGCGGCTGGGGCGGCTCGCCGAGTACGTCCGCGACCGGCGCGTGCCGCTCGAGCTCTGCCCGACGTCCAACGTGAACACCGGCGTCTGCCCGTCGATCGCCGCGCACCCGATCGGGATGCTGCGGCGCCTGCGCTTCCGCGTCACGGTCAACACGGACAACCGCCTGATGAGCAACACGTCGATGACCCGCGAGTTCACCCAGTTGGCTGACGCGTTCGGCTGGGGGCTCGAGGACTTCCAGTGGATGACGGTCAACGCGGTGAAGAGCGCGTTCGCGCACTTCGAGGAGCGGCTCGCGATCATCAACGGCGTGGTGAAGCCGCGCTACGCGGCCCTGATGCGAGACGCGGGGCGCGGCTAGCCTCGCCGCCGTGGCGGGGGCGGGGGCGCGCGAGACGACGACCACCCCGAGCGCGCACCGGGAGCTCGCCGACACGATCGTCGGCCACCAGATCGCCTGCGGCACCCCGCGGGTCTCGCCCGACGGCCGCCACGTCGCCTGGGTCGTCACCCGCGTCGACCTCAAGGCCAACACCTACCGCTCCCAGGTCTGGCTCGCCCACGCCGACGGCTCGCGCCCGCCGCGGCCGCTCACCGCCGGCGAGCACCGCGACGGCAACCCGTCGTGGTCCCCCGACGGCACGTGGCTCGCCTTCACCAGCGGGCGCAGCGAGAAGAAGGGCGAGACGACCCTCCACGTGCTGCCCATCGGCTCGAGCGGCGAGCTGCGCACCCTCGCGACCATGCCCGACGGCGTCGGCCACGTGCGCTGGTCGCCGGACGGCCGCTGGGTCTCGTTCACCTCGCGGACGCAGGACGAGCGCTACACCAAGGACTCCGAGGCGTGGATGGCGCCGCGCAAGATCGAGACGTTCTTCACACGGCTCAACGGCGAGGGTTTCGTCTTCGACCGCCCGCAGCACGTCCACGTCGTGCCCGCGGACGGCACCGCCGCGCCGCGCAACCTCACGCCCGGCACCGCCGAGCACGGCGGGCCCGAGTGGCTCCCCGACTCGAGTGGTCTCGTGACCAGCGCGGCGACCCACGAGGGCTGGGACCTCGACCTCGCGACCGACCTGCACCTCGTGCCGCTCCACGGGGAGATCCGCGCGCTCACCGCGCGCACCGGGTCGTACGGGGACCCGAGCCCGTCGCCCGACGGCACCCGCGTCGCCTTCATCGGCTACGACGACCCGCTCACCTATCCGCAGAACGCGCGCGTCGGCGTGCTCGAGCTCGCCACCGGTCGGCACCGCTGGGTCTCGGACGGCCTCGACCGCACGTTCTCCACCACGAGCGGCTCGATCGCGCCCGTCTGGACGGGCGCGGGCGAGCTGGTCGCCTTCGCCGAGGACCGGGGCACGGCGCGCGTCTGGCGCCTCGATGCGACGGGGGCGACCCCGCCGGTCGCGCTCACGGGCGGCAGGCGCATCGTGAAGTCCTTCGACGTCGCGGGCGGCGTGCTCGCCATCGCGGCGAGCCAGGTGGACCGCCCGACCGAGATCCTCACGGTCGTGGGGGGCGAGGAGCGACGGCTCTCGGCGGTCGGCGACGAGCTCGTGCGCGCGACGGCGCCGCTCGCGTGGGAGCACTTCACCGTGCCGTGCGGCTCGCCCTACGCGGGGGGCCCGGCGGAGATCGACGCGTGGATCATGCGCCCGCGCGACTTCGACCCGGCGCGCCGCTACCCCGTGCTGCTCAACGTGCACGGCGGGCCGCACACGCAGTACGGCGAGACGTACTTCGACGAGGCGCAGGTGCAGGCGGCGGCGGGGTTTGCCGTCGTGATGTGCAACCCGCGCGGCTCGAGCGGTCGCGAGCAGGCGTGGGGGCAGGCGATCCTCGGGCGCAAGCACCCGGTCGCGCCCGGCACCGGCTGGGGCGACGCCGACGTCGCCGACGTGCTCGCGGTGCTCGACGCGGCGCTCGCCCGCCACGCGTGGTGCGACCCGTCGCGGGTCGGCATGCTCGGCGGCAGCTACGGCGGCTACATGGCGACGATGCTGGCGGGCCTCCACGGCGAGCGGTTCCGCGCCATCTGCAGCGAGCGCGCGGTCAACAACATGATCTCCGAGGAGTGGTCGAGCGACATCGGCACCGTCTTTCGCGTCGAGCACGGGCCCAACCACCTCGACGACGCCGAGGAGTACGCGCGCATGTCGCCGATCCGCCACGTGCGCGACATCTCGGTGCCGATGCTCATCATCCACAGCGAGGAGGACCTGCGCTGTCCGATGAGCCAGGCGGAGGAGTTGTTCGTCGCGATGCGCCTGCTGGGCAAGGACGTGACCTTCTACCGATTCCCCGGCGAGACGCACGAGCTGTCGCGGTCGGGGTCGCCGATCCACCGGGCGCAGCGCTTCGAGATCATCCTCGACTTCTTC
>JBEBCD010000045.1:0-7075 GCA_041158045.1 Actinomycetota bacterium
CGAGACGGGCGAGGGCCGCCACGCCCGCGACGCGCGCCACGTCCTCGTCCGGCACGTCCGCCGCCGCTGCCGCCCGCGCCGCGTCGTGCGCGGCATGCTCGAGCGCGACCCGATCGGCCGCGACGAGCCCGACCTGCGCGACGAGCGCGGCGACGCCGACCAGCACCGGGAGCACGACGGCGAGCTCGACCGCGGCCTGACCCGCGTCGGCACCGGCGTCGCCCCCGCGAGCCCCGACACGTGCTCGGTGCGCGCCGCGCCGGCTACTCCACCGTCGCCGCACGGTCGATCACGTTGCCCAGCACGAGGTCGAAGAGCTCACCGATGCGCCCCGCGCCGCCCCCGTCGGTCGCCCATGCGATGACGAGCAGCGCGATGACCGCGGCGCCGATGAGCACGAGCGCGTACTCGGCGGTGGCCTGACCGGGATCGTGTCGCGGGGTGCGGATGCGTGGCATGGATCCTCCTGGCGCGCGGGCCGGTCGGGCGCGCCGGGCGGCGCGCATCACCAGCGATGTGTGAGCGAGGCGAGGGCCGCGGCGACGATCGGCGCGAGCGCGAGCAGGACGTAGGACGGGAGCACCAGCCCCACGAGCGGCAGCAGCATTCGCACGGGCAATTCGCGCGCGCGCGCCGCCGCGCGTCGCTCGCGCGCGCGTCGCGCCTCGGCGCCGATGCGGTCGAGCACGACCGCGGCCGGCAGGCCGTCGCGGTCCGCGGCCACCAGCGCGTCGACGACCGCGCAGCCCGCGGGCCCCGCGTCGAGCACGCCGCGCAGTGCCGGCGCGACGCCCGCCACGCCGACCCCCCCGACGAGCGGTGCGACGGCCGCGAGGAGCGGCGCGCGGATCGCGTCGTCGACGACGTGCGTCGCGGTCGCGAGGGCGAGCGCGGGCGGCAGGCCGGCCGCGAGGGCGACCCCGAGCAGGTCCGCGAGCTCGGCCGCGTCGGGCTTCGCGCGGCGTCTCACGTCGCGCGGTCGACGAGGCGTCGCATGACGCGGCGCCCGAGCGCGTTGCACCCCGCGCCGAGCACGAGGCATGCCCACCCGCGCGGCGAACCGAGGACGACCTCGCGGGCCGCACCGATCGTCGCGACGAGCCACGCGAGCACGACGACGGGGAGCCAGGTGAGCACGCGCATCGAGAGCAGCGCCTGCGCCGCGTGGGCGCGACGGTCGGCCTCGGCGGCCGCGCGGTCGCGGAGCGCGGACGCGGTGCGCTCGAGCGCGTGGGGCGCACCGGGGCCGCCGAGGCTCGCGATCGCGACGGTCCGCAGGACGAAGCGTGCGTCGGCGCCGTCGGGCTCGTGCGGCCCACCGCGGGCGGCGCGCAGCGCGGCATCGGCGACGGCGGTGCCGTCGTGGGCCGCGCGCACGAGCGACTCGAGCCCGGGCGGCGCGCCGTCGTGCGCGAGCGCGGCGTGCAGCGAGGCGCCGAGCCGCAGGCGGCGCGCGACGTCGTCGCACCAGTCGGCGAGCACGCCGAGGCGCGCGGCGGGCGAAGTGGCGGCGCGCAGGCGCCGACGGGCCCGCACCCGCGCGGCGAGGACGGCGGGCCGGGCGAGGATCGCGTGTCCGACGCGGACCGCGCGCCCCGCGCGGAGGCGTCGCCTCACGCCTCGTACCGGGTGCGCGGGCCCCCATCGCCGATCTCGGCGACCTGTGACACCCGGCGCCTGCCGTCGGGGAGCCGCTCGACGTGGACGATGAGGTCGATCACGGCGCGCACGTGCTCGCGGACGACCTCGCGCGTCCAGTTGGCCGCGTGCTGGAGCACGAGCGACTCGACGCGGCGGAGGGCGTCGGCCGCGGAGTTGGCGTGCAGGCTCGACATCGAGCCGTCGTGGCCCGTGTTCATCGCCGCGAGCATGTCGAGCACCTCGTCGCCGCGCACCTCGCCGATGACCAGACGGTCGGGTCGCATGCGCAGCGCCGCGCCGACGAGGCGCCGCACGGGGACCGCCACCGACCCGTCGGGTGCGGGCGGCCGGGTCTCGAAGCGCACGACGTGCGGGTGGTCGAGCCGCAGCTCGGCCACGTCCTCGATCGTGACGATGCGCTCGCGCGGGTCGATGGCGCGACACAACGTGTTGAGCAGCGTCGTCTTGCCCGCGGCGGCCGCACCGCTCACGAGCAGGTTGCGCCGCGTGCGCACCGCAGCCGCGAGCTCGGCGGCGACGGCGGGGGGCGCGATCTCCTCGAGTGCGACGGGCCGCGCCGCGAAACGCCGAATCGCGACCGCGAGGCCGTCGACGCCGATCGGCGGGATGACGGCGCAGAGCCGGCTGCCGTCCGCGAGGCGGGCGTCGACGATGGGCGAGGCGACGTCGAGCCGCCGGCCGAGCGGCAGGAGCGCGCGCTCGACGAAGGCACGGGCCTCGTCGGGGTGCACGTCGCCGCGGCGGGCGAGCACGCCGTCGCGCTCGGCCCAGACCTCCGAGCCCCGGTTGACCACGACCTCGCGGACGTCGGGGTCCGCGGCGAGCTCGTCGAGCAGCGTCACGCGGGCGCGTCCCCGGGCGCGCGGCGGAGGCCCGGGGCGAGGGCGTCGGCGAGCGCGCGGGGCAGCCGCGTGGCGAGCAGGCCGGCGTCGACGCAGCGCGCGATCGACGGATCCACCGGGACCTCGCTGCGCACGCGCGCGCCGACGACGCCCTCGACGTCGCGTCGGCCGAGGGCCCGCCCCGGCTCCGTGACGAGGACGACGCCGGTCGGGCGCCGGTCCTGCACCGAGGCGCGCCGCAGCGCGAGGTAGCAGGGGCGCAGCACGAGGAGCGCGTGGTCCGCCGACTCGACGAGGGCCTCGGGCGGTGCACCCGTGCCGGCGTCGACCACGACCGTGGGTGCGAGCGCGGACGCGGCGGCGACGAGGGCCTCCCAGCGGGCGTCGGCCACCGCGGCGGGGCGGTGCGGCGCGGGCCCCGGACCCGTCGCCGCGGCGCGCGCCCCCGCGGGCACGAGGAGGAGGCGGTCGGCGGCGCGCGTCGCGCATCCGTCGAGGGAGGACGACGCGCCGGCGAGCCACCCGTGGATCCCCGCGACCGGGGGCTCGGCGACGCCGAGCACCGCGGGCGCGTCGCCCGCGAGGTCGACGAGCACGACGTCGCCGTCGCGGGCCGCCGCGAGTGCGAGGGCGCAGGCGACGACCGTGGTGCCGCTGCCGCCCTTCACCGACCAACACACCGTGACCGCCATGGCACCTCCGCGCGCCGTCCGCGCGGCGCGACGGGGATGTGTGCGGGGAGGTGGCGCCGCGGCGGCGTTAGCGTGCCCGACGGAGGCGTCCGGGTACCTGGTGGGCCTCGCCGCCTTCAAAGCGGTTGGGACGAGTCTGACTCGTCCGGCGGGTTCGATTCCCGTCCGCCTCCGCCAATCGATGCGCGGCGTCGGCCGTGCAGTCGGCGTCAGCCGTGCAGCAGGACCGCGAGCCGCGCGGCGACCGACGCGTTGTGCGCCGCGAGCGCCACGTTGGCCCGCACGCTCGCGCCGCCGGTGGCGACCGCGATCGCCGCGAGCACGTGCGGGGTGACCGCACCGCCCACGATGCCGCGCGCGTCGGCGTCGGCGAGCGCGCGCTCGATGACCGCCTCGGTCTCGCGACGCGGGAGCGCGTCGGCCTCGGGGATCGGCACGCACACGAGGATGCCGCCACGGCGGCCGAGGCTCGCGTGCGCGCGCACGAGCGCCGCGACCTCCTCCACCGAGTCGGCGCGGGTGGGGATCGGCAGCCCGCTCGAGCGCACCGTGAACGCGGGGAACTCGTCGCACCCGAGGCCGACGACGGTGACGCCGAGCGTCTCGAGCCACTCGAGCGTGCGCGGCAGGTCGAGGAACGACTTGGCCCCCGCGCACACCGTGACGACGGGATGCGCGGCGAGCGCGGTGAGGTCGCTCGACACGTCGCCGTGCCGCTCCGCGCCGCGGTGCACCCCGCCGATGCCGCCGGTGGCGAAGACGCGGATGCCCGCGCGCGCCGCGAGCAGCAGCGACGACGACACCGTCGTGGCGCCGAACGCCCACCGCTGCGCGATCGCGACCTCGAGGTCGCGCTCCGAGGCCTTGCGTCCCGGGCCGAGCACGCGCGGCCACTCGTCGCGGGCGATGCCGACGCGCGGCACGCCGTCGAGGACGCACGTCACCGCGGCCTCGGCCCCCGCGGCCTCGATGGCGGCGACGCAGCGCTCGAGCGCCTCCGCGTTGGCCGGCGAGGGGAGCCCGAGGTGGGAGAAGATTGTCGTCTCGAGCGCGACGCGCGGCAGCATCGCGGGCTCGCTCGGACGGCTCATGGGGCGTCGCCCAGTGTGGCACCGGGGCTGCGCAGCACGCGGGCCGCGGCGGCGTGCGCGGCCCCGATGCACGCCTCGATCGGGGCGCCCTCGGCCCACGGTGCGAGGAACCCCGCGGCGAATGCGTCGCCCGCGCCCGTCGTGTCCACGACGCCCGCCACGGGCTCGACGGCGCGGGCGACGGTGCCCGCGCGGGTCACGATCCGCGTCGGGGCCGCGCCGTCCTTGACGACGAGCAGGGGCAGGGATCCGTCGGCCACCAGGGCCTCGGCCCCGAGCGCGTCGGACTCCCCGCGCGTGCAGAGCAGCGCACCCGGCCGCAGTGCGAGGAGGCGCGCGCGCATCTCGCGCGCGCCGACGGCCGCGACGAGGCCCGTCGACGACGCGTCGGCGGCGACGCGGATGCCCGCGGCGTGCGCCTCGTCGGCCATGCGCGTCGCGGTGTCGGCGATCGCGCCACCCGCGAGCGAGTACGCGGGCACGTGCAGCACGCGCACGCCATCGCGCCATCCGGCGGGCGGCGCGTCGAGCGCGACGCTCGCGCCGCGGTCGGAGAGCATCGTGCGCTCGCCGCCGGGGTGCACGACGACCACCACCGTGCCGGTGCGCCCCGCGTGCACGACGCGCGGGTCGACGCCGGCGGCGCGCAGTCGCGCGACGAGCGCGCGTCCCGCGTCGTCGTCGCCGACGCGCCCGACGAATCGCGAGGCGCCGTGGAGTCGCGCGGCGAACTCCGCGACGTTGGCCGCGCTGCCGCCGCGCGAGCGCGTGATCGTCGCGTCGGTGTCGGTGCCCCACGCGGGGGCGTCGCCGGGCGCGCCGGCGAGGCGCACCACGACGTCCTCGACGAGGTCGCCGACGACGCAGATCACGTGCGCGGACCGCGGCTCGGGGACCCGACGCGCGCGGTCACCGCGCGCGTCGCCTCGACCGCGACGTGGTCGCTAGACGGAGAGCAGGTCGCGCGCGCCGGTGTCGCTCGACGGGTGGCGCAGCTTGCTCATCGCGCGGGCCTCGATCTGGCGGATGCGCTCGCGCGTGAGGTTGAACGCCTCGCCGACCTCCTCGAGGGTGCGGGGCTCGCCGCGGTCGAGGCCGAAGCGCAGCGCGAGGATCTCGCGCTCGCGCTCGTCGAGCGGTGCGAGGAGGCGGCCGATCTCCTCGGGCAGCAGCGCGGTCGCGGCCGACTCGAAGGGCGACTCGGCCGAGCGGTCCTCGACCACGTCGCCGAGCTCGGCGTCGCCGTCCTCGCGCAGCGGCTCCGAGAGCGAGAGCGGCTCGGCGGCGAAGCGGAGCGCCTCCGTGACCTTGTCCTCCGGCATCTCGACCTCGGCGGCGAGCTCGGCGAGCGTCGCGGGCCGGCCGAACTTCAGCTCGAGGCGCGAGCGGGCTTTCTGCAGGCGGGCGAGCGTGTCGCCGGCGTGGACGGGGAGGCGGATGGTGCGGCCCGTGTTGGCGATGCCGCGCGTGATCGCCTGGCGGATCCACCACGTCGCGTAGGTGGAGAACTTGAAGCCCTTGCGCCAGTCGAACTTCTCGACCGCGTGCATGAGCCCGAGGTTGCCCTCCTGGATGAGGTCGAGGAGCGGCAGGCCGGAGGCCTGGTACTTCTTGGCGATCGAGACGACGAGGCGCAGGTTGGACTGCACGAACTGTCGCTCGGCCTTGTGTCCGGCGCGCACGACCTTCTGCAACTCGCGGCGCTTCGTCTGCGTGAGCGACTTGTCGGATTTGGCGAGTTGCGCCTCGGCCGCCTTGCCCTCCTCGATGAGCTTCGCGAGGCGGACCTCGTCGTCCTTCGTCAAGAGGACGTATTGACCGATGTCGGTCAGGTAGAGCCTGACGAGATCCTCCTCGTCGCGGTCGATGCGCTCCTTGGCCACGCGGAGAACCTTCGCTTTCTCGTCACGTCGGGTGTGTGACGCGCCTCACGATACCGACGATGTCAAGGGGCGCAACCCCGCACCTGCGCGGTCGTGCGGCGCCGCTCCGTTGGTCGCGGTCGCGTCCGCATCGGTACGATCGGATGCATGTCCAACCCGATCCTCAACGAGCGCACGTTCTCCCGAGTCGCATCGCCCGGCACCGACCGCCATCCTGGCGAGGCCGGCTGGGGCGCGCCCCGCACGCGCCCCGCGCAGTGGCAGCCGCCGATCACGGACGGGCCGGTCTCGCCGTGGCGCACCGATGGCGCCGGCGCGGCAGCGGGTCGCGCCGCGGGCGACGCGATGACCGCGGGCGGCGCCGCCAGCGCCGCGCTGCTGCTCACGGCGATGCTGCTCGTCGCCGCCCTCGTGGGCTGGATGGCCGTCCCGACCACCGCGGACGGCTCCCTCGTGCTGCCCGGGTGGACGATCGGCGCAGCCCTCGTCGGGTTCGGCCTCGCGATCGTCATGGCGTTCAAGGCGACGCTCGCGCGCTTCCTCGCGCCGGTCTACGCGGTCGCCGAGGGCCTCTTCCTCGGCGCGATCTCGCGTGCCTTCGAGGCCCAGTACGACGGGATCGTGCTGCAGGCCGTCGGCGCGACGATGGGCGTCTTCGTCACGATGCTCGTGCTGTACCGCTCGGGCATCATCCGCGTGAGTGCCCGCATGCGCCGCATCGTGATGGGTGCGACCCTCGGGATCGCGTTGTTCTACGGCGTGGCGCTCGTCGCGAGCCTCTTCGGCGCGAGCCTGTCGTTCCTCTCGAGCTCGAGCCCGCTCGGGATCCTGCTGAGCCTCGTCGTCGCGGGCATCGCGGCGGCCAACCTCGCGCTGGACTTCGACTTCATCGAGCAGGGCGAGCG
>JBEBCD010000046.1:0-6898 GCA_041158045.1 Actinomycetota bacterium
CGCGAGCTCGGGCTCGTGCCGATGGGGCGCATCGCCGGCTACGGGATGGTCGCCGGGCCGGACACGCCGTCGCTGCTCCTGCAGCCGGCGCTCGCGATCCGCGCGGCGCTCTCGCGCGCCGGCGCCGCGCTCGACGACCTCGCCGTGGTGGAGATCAACGAGGCGTTCGCCGCGGTCGGCATCGCGTCGGCGCGCGACCTCGGACTCGACGACGCCATCGTCAACCCCAACGGCGGTGCGATCGCGATCGGCCACCCGATCGGGATGAGCGGCGCGCGCCTCGCGCTCACGCTGCTCCACGAGCTGCGCCGGCGCGGCGCGCGCCTCGGCGCCGCCGCACTGTGCGGCGGCGGCGGGCAGGGCGACGCGATCGTGCTCGAGGCCGCCTAGCCGCGCACGTCGCGGCGGCCCTCGATCGCGCGCCCGAGCGTCAGCTCGTCGGCGTACTCGAGGTCCCCGCCCACGGGGAGACCGCTCGCGATGCGCGTGATGCGCACGTCCAGCGGCGCGAGCGCGCGGGCGAGGTAGAGCGCCGTGACGTCGCCCTCCGTGTCGGGGTTCATGCACAGGATCACCTCGCGCACGCCCTCCGGGCCGATGCGGGCGAGGAGCTCGCGGATCTTGAGCTGCTCCGGCCCGACGCCCTCGAGCGGGTTGATCGCGCCGAGCAGGACGTGGTACCGGCCGCGGAACTCGCGCGTGCGCTCGATGGCGACGATGTCGCGCGACTCCTCGACCACGCAGAGCACGGTCTGGTCCCTGCGCGGATCCGCGCAGATGGGGCACGACGACGCCTCCGCCAGGTTGAAGCAGCGGTCGCAGAAGCGCGTCGTCGCCTTGGCCGTCGAGATGGCGTCGGCGAGGTGGGCGACCTCCTGCTCGTCGGTCTTGAGGAGGTGGAAGGCGATGCGCTGCGCGGACTTGGGCCCGATGCCGGGGAGCCGCGAGAGCGCGTCGATGAGTGCCTGGACGGGCGGGGTGTACGCGGACGCCACGCCGTGCTACTCGCGCACGACCTTGGCGCCCGGGAAGACGCGGGCGACGTCGTCCATCACGGCGTCGTGCGCGGGGGGCGCGGCGACGACGTCGCGCGGGTCGACGGCGTCGTCGGCCTCGGCGTGGGCGGGAGGTGCGGCGTCGCGCGGCGCCGACGACGGACGGGTCGCGCGGCGGGGCGCGGAGGGGCGGGGCGACCCGCCGCGTGCGACGACCTGCATGCGCAGCGACACGTCGCGGCCCGCGAGCGTGCGCACGACCGAGGTGACGGCGTCGAGGTGCTCGGTGGCGCGGGACGCGTGGGCGTCGCTCGGCGCGCCGAGCACGAGCACGCCGTCGGCGCACGAGATGGGCGTGATCGCGCTGTAGAGCGCGCGCACGATGCTGCGCAGCGCGCCGAGGACCTCGGGCCAGCGCGCGACGACGTCGGCGTCCGACAGCGGGCCCGACGCGGGGGGCTGCACCGGCGTCGCGGGGGCGGCGGCGCGACCGCCGAGTCGCGCGCGGCCCGTCTCGTCGACGGGGGTGGGGCGGGCGAGTGCGCCGCTCGGGTCGCGCGGGGCGGCGAGCGACTGCTCGAGGCGCTCGACCCGGGCGGCGAGCGCGGTGAGGTCGGAGCCCGCGGGCGCCGACGTGAGCCGCACGAGTGCCACCTCGAGGAGCAGGCGCGGGTCCGGGGCGTGGCGGATCTCGACGAGCACCGTCCCGATCGTCTCGATCGCCCGGACGACGGCGCCGACGCCGAGGCGGCGGGCGCGCTCGGCGACGCGGTCGGCGCGCTCCGCGGGGAGCTGGACGAGCTCCGGCGCGACGATGGACAGGAAGCAGTCGCGCAGGTGCCGGACGATCTCCTCCGCGAGGCCGCGGGGGTCGGCGCCGCGCTGGACCGCGCCGGCCACCGCGGCGAGGGCGCGGCCGGGGTCGTGGTCGGCGAGCGCGTCGACGAACTCGTCGACCGGGGGCGCCGCGTCGATGGTGCCGCCGCTCGCGACCGCCACCTCGAGCGCGGAGAGGGTGTCGCGCACCGAGCCACCGCCTTGCTCCACCACGCGGTCGAGCGCGTCGTCGGGCACCTCGAGGCCCGCGTCGCCGACGACCCATCGCACGTGCTCGCGCATCGTCGCGAGCGGGAGCAGGTGGAACTGCAGGTGCTGGGTGCGGCTGCGGATCGTCTCGCTGACCTTCTGCGGGTCGGTGGTGGCGAGGACGAACACGACGTGGCCCGGCGGCTCCTCGAGGGTCTTGAGGAGTGCGGCCTCGGCGGGCTTGGACAGCATGTGGACCTCGTCGAGGATGAAGACGCGGTGGCGACCGGGGTTGCCCAGTGCGGCGCGCTCGATGAGGTCGCGCATGTCGTCGACGCCGTTGTTGCTCGCCGCGTCGAGCTCGAGCACGTCGTAGCTGGTGCCTGCGTCGACGGCGAGGCACGACTCGCACGCGCCGCAGGGCTCGCCCTCGGCGGGGGCCGTGCAGTTCAGCACCTTGGCGAGGATGCGCGCGGTCGAGGTCTTGCCCGTGCCGCGCGGGCCGGAGAAGAGGTAGGCGTGGCCCTCGCGCTCGTGGAGCACGGCGTTGCGCAGCGCGCGCACGACGTGGTCCTGGCCCTTCAGCTCGGCGAAGGTGCGCGGCCGGTAACGGCGATACAGCGACTGCACGGCCATGCGGGCGAGCCTACCCACGGGGTCGCGCGCGCTCCCGGGCCCGACGGGAACGCGACGAGTACGGTGGAGCACCGACGCATGACTCGATCGACGCGTGGACGCACGTCGCCGACCCGCGAGGTCGTCGCCCGCGTGGCCCGCGGCGCGATCGCGATGCTCGGCGCGACGCTCGCGGCGCTGGTCGCGACGGCGGCGCCCGTCGGCGCGGTCACCGGCGACGGGACCAACGCGCTCGACTCGTCCAACCCGAGTCCCAACCAGGTCGTCACCGTGCCGCCGACGCAGCTGCAGCTCGTGTTCCGCGACCCGCTCGCGAGCGCCGAGGACGCCGGACGCATGGGCCTCTCGCTGTCGTGCGGCACGCCCGCCGCGCTCGTCGGCCTGAGCGAGCCGCAGGTCGCGGCCGACTTGCGCACCGTGTCGGCGGCGCTCACGCAGATCCCGCCCGCGGGCCTCTGCACCGTCTCGTGGTCGCTCCCCGACCTCAGCACCGGGTCGTTCACCTTCACCAGCAACGTCTCGACGGCGACGACCGTCGCGGGCGCCGACGCCGCCGACCCGACGACGCCGACGACCGTGCCGGTGATCGGCGAACGGATCGAGGACCAGCGTTCCTCCCCGCGCGTCGGCGGGGTGCTCGGCCTCGTGCGGATCGTCATGTACCTGTGCATGGCGGCCGTGTTCGGCGCGCTCGCCGTCTTCGTCACCGCGTGGCCCGAGGGTCCCGAGTACGGCGTCACGTTGCGGTACCTGCGCCTCGCGTGGGTGGGGGCACTCGCCTCGTCGTGGCTCGTCGCGTCCCTCGAGGCGATGCGGCGCGCGGACCTCGGCCTGCTGCCGGCCATCGTGCCCTTCGAGTGGTTCGGCGACCTCGGCGGCGCGGGGGGGACCGTCACCATCCTGCGGGTGGTGCTCGTCGCCGGCGTCGGCTGGGCCGCGTGGTCACCGCGGCGCGTGCTGGACCCCAACACGCAGGTGCCCGTCGCCGTCGCGGCCGTGGCGATGATCGCGACCCTCGGCCTCGGCCGACTCGGCCAGGACGTGCCGGTCCTCACCCACCCGCTCGGCGTGGTGCACGCGATCGCCGTCGCCTTCTGGGTCGGCGGCCTGCTCCTCATGACCCGCGTCGTGCTGGTCGGACCCGGCGAGGAGGACCTCGTCGTCGCGGTGCGGACCTTCGCGCGCCAGTCGACGACCGCGATGATCGTCGCGGTCGTCACCGGGTTCGTCCAGTTCGGGCTCCTCGACGGGTCGGCGATCCTCACCTCCGGGCACGGGCGGGTGCTCGTGCTGAAGCTCCTCGTCGCCGCGCCGATGGTGTTCGTCACCCTCGTGCTGCGCACCTTCGTCCACGAGCGACTCGGCCGTGCGGACGACCTGCCCGCGCGCATGGCGTGGCGCCTCAAGCGCGCGACGGGCGTCGAGGCGGCGTTCGCCGTCGCGGTCATGCTCGTCACGTCGTGGGCCGTCGCGAGCACGCCGCCCAAGGCGAGCCCGCGCATCACGGCGCCGCCGGCCGCCTACGCGTTTCGCGAGGAGCTGCGCAACGACCGCTTCCACGTCATCGTGTCGCTCACGCCCGCCGTGACGGGGACCAACGCGATGCGCATCGAGCTGCTCGCGCCGCGCCGTATCAACGACTTCACCGTCAACCTCGTGCCGCAGGCGATCGGATACGCGGGGACCGCGATCCGCGTGCCGCTCGAGCGACCCGGTGCGGCGATCGTGCCCGGCGACGGGACGTTCTCGCTCGTCGCACCCGGCGTGTGGAACCTCGAGATCACCGGCACGACGACCACGGGAGCGCTCACGCCGCTCGCCACGACGTTCGCGGTCACCGAGTCGGCACCGACGGGCTGACCGCGCGCCCCGGCGCGCGGCCTTGCCCACGGTCGTCGCCACTAGCGTCGTGCGCGTGACGGCCGACCCGATGGCGGACAAGCTCGCCGACCTCCGGGCCCGCAAGGAGTCGGCGTACCGCGCGGGATCGGCGCGGGCCGTCGAGCGCCAGCACGAGAAGGGCAAGATGCTCGCGCGCGAGCGCCTCGAGGTGCTGCTCGACCCCGGCAGCTTCCACGAGCTGGACCTCCTCGCCCGGCACCGCGCGCACGCGGCCGGGCTCGAGGAGCGCCCCTACACCGACGGGGTCGTGACGGGCTGGGGCACGATCGACGGGCGCAAGGTGTTCGTCTTCAGCCAGGACTTCACCGTCTTCGGCGGGGCGCTCGGGGAGGTCTTCGCCGAGAAGATCCACAAGCTCATGGACCTCGCGCTCAAGGTCGGCGCGCCCGTGATCGGGCTCAACGACGGCGCCGGCGCCCGCATCCAGGAGGGCGTCGTGTCGCTCGCGAGCTACGGCGGGATCTTCCACCGCAACGTGCAGGCATCGGGCGTCGTGCCGCAGATCTCGGTGATCCTCGGACCGTGCGCGGGCGGGGCGGTGTACTCGCCGGCGATGACCGACTTCATCTTCATGGTGCGAGAGACGAGCCACATGTTCATCACCGGCCCCGACGTGGTGAAGACGGTGACGGGCGAGGAGGTCACGCTCGAGGAGCTCGGCGGCGCGATGAGCCACGCACAGAAGAGCGGCGTCGCCACGTTCGTCGCGGCCGACGAGAAGTCGTGCCTCGAGGACGTGCGTTACCTGCTGTCGTTCCTGCCGCAGCACAACATGGCCGAGCCCCCGTCGCGCGAGTCGGGCGACCCGGTGGACCGCCCGTGCGAGGCGCTGCGGACGATCCTGCCCGGGTCGCCCAACCAGCCCTACGACATGACGCGGGTCGTGGCGGAGGTCGTGGACGACGGCGAGTTCTTCGAGTACTTCCCGCACTGGGCGCGCAGCATCGTCTGCGGCTTCGCCCGCCTCGGCGGCCAGCCCGTCGGGATCGTGGGCAACCAGCCGATGGTGCTCGCGGGCGTGCTCGACATCGAGTCGAGCGAGAAGGCGGCGCGCTTCGTGCGCACCTGCGACGCGTTCAACCTGCCGCTCGTGACGTTCGTCGACGTGCCCGGATTCCTCCCCGGCGTGGACCAGGAGTACGGCGGCATCATCCGCCACGGGGCCAAGCTGCTGTACGCGTACTGCGAGGCCACCGTGCCGCGCATCCAGGTGATCACGCGCAAGGCCTACGGCGGGGCCTACGTGGTCATGAACTCCAAGTCGATCGGCGCCGACCTCGCCTACGCCTGGCCGACGGCGGAGCTCGCCGTCATGGGGCCGCAGGGCGCCGTCGAGATCGTCTACCGGCGCGAGCTGCAGCAGGCGGCCGACCCTGCGGCGCGGCGCGCCGAGCTCGTCGCGGAGTACACGGAGAAGTACGCGAACCCGTACGCCGCCGCGGAGCGCGGCTACGTCGACGACGTCATCGACCCCGCGGAGACCCGCGCCAAGGTGATCGCCGGGCTCGCGATGCTGCGCAGCAAGCGGGAGGAGTTGCCGCGGCGCAAGCACGGCAACATGCCGCTGTGACACCGACCGTCGTCGGGATCTCGCCGACGCCCACGCCGGCCGAGGCGGAGGCGATCGCGGTCGCCGTCGCGCGGCTGTGGCCCGCCGCGGGTGCCGCCGGCCGCGTGTCGGACGATGCGCGTCGGTGGCGCTTCAGCGGGCGGTGGTGGACCGACCAGGTGGCGGCGCGGCGACGCCCGCGTTGACCGGCACCGGGCACGCGACGCCCGTCCCGCCGAGGCCGCAGTAGCCGCCCGGATTCTTCGCGAGGTACTGTTGGTGGTACTCCTCGGCGTACCAGAACGGGCCGGCGTCGGCGATCTCGGTGGTGATCGTGCCGAGCCCCGCCGCGCGCAGTGCCGCCTGGTACGCGTCGCGGGTCGCGAGCGCGGCCTCGCGCTGCGCGGGGGAGGCGACGTAGATCGCGCTGCGGTACTGGGTGCCGACGTCGTTGCCCTGGCGCATGCCCTGCGTCGGGTCGTGCGACTCCCAGAAGGTGCGTAGCAGCCGCTCGTAGGGCAGGCGCGCGGGATCGGCGACGACGAGCACGACCTCGGCGTGCATCGTGCGGCCCCCGCACACCTCGCGGTAGGTCGGCCGGTCGGTCGTGCCCCCCGCGTAGCCGACCGCGGTGACGTGGACGCCCTCGAGCGTCCAGAATCGGCGCTCCGCACCCCAGAAACATCCGAGGCCGAAGACGGCGACCTCGGCGCCGTCGGGCCACGGACCGTGCAGGTCGGTGCCGAGGACTTCGTGTCGCGCCATCGTCGGCCAGACTAGGACCGCATGT
>JBEBCD010000047.1:0-61742 GCA_041158045.1 Actinomycetota bacterium
TGCTCGTCGTGGTGCCACACGGCCACGAGGGCCACCGATGCGTAGTAGGCAAGCGGAACGTAGAGATTTGCGTATGAGTTGACCGACTCCAGCCCCACTCCCGGCGTCAGGACCGGCACGGCGGCGAGCCATCCCGCGGACTCGGCGTCATACCCGACGGTGAGGAGGATTCGACAGACAATCGCTGCCAAGCATCCGACTGCGAGCGCCGCTCCGACGTTGGCCGCAATGGGCCACGACTCGATGGGCACCCACGACACGATCCACCCCAGGCTCCGCGGCACGACGTGCAAGAAGCCTGCGTACGGTTCGACGAGGCAGGCGACGAAGCCGTAGCGATCGGCACAGAGCGCGTGTAGTCCGTCCTCGGCCCACAAGATGTCGATCGGGGCGCGCCACGAGCGCAGCATCAGCCGACCCATCGAGAGCACACCCACGAACGTCCCGATGGCAGGCGCGAGCCACGTCGACGCAGGGGCCGTCGACTCGAGACCAAGCGCCGGCCGACGAGCAAGTGAGACGGCGCGAGACCTCATCCGAGGGCGACGCTACGTCGGCGGCAGATGCTCACGCCGCGCATGGGCGGGGCGGGCGTCAGTCGTCGCGGGCGGGCCAGCCGCCGGCCGCCGCCGCGCGGCGGATCGCGGCCCCGTGCGCGTCGGGCGCCGGCCCCTGGCCGCGGATCTCCCCCGGCGTCGCCGAGAGGCGCGCGATCGGGCCCTGCATCCGCACCCCGTCGACGTCGACGAGCGCGCCGACCTCGCGCACGTGCGGGTCGGCGAGCACCTCCCGCATCGTCGACACGGGGGCCGCGGCGGCGTCCATGCGCGCGCACTCGGCGAGCGCCTCGTCGCGGGTGCGCGCGGCCGCCCACCGCGCCATCGCCTCGTCCAGCTCGTCGCGGCGCGCCACCCGGTCGGCGAACGTCGCGAAACGTCCGTCACCGCCGAGGCCGAGCATCTCCACGACGCGGGCCGCGATCGTGTCGGACGACGCCGAGACGGCCATCCAGCGTCCGTCCGCGCAGCGGTAGGTGCCGCGGGGGACGGTGTAGGGCAGGCGCGATCCCATCCGCGGCTGCTCGTAGTCGAGGTGCGCGCAGGCCGAGGGCAGCGGGCCGAGCACCTGGAGCATCGACTCGAGGAGGTTGACGTCCACGATCTGGCCCTGCCCGGTGCGGTCCGCGTGGCGCACCGCGACCATCGCGGCGAACGCCCCGGCGAGCGCGGTGATCTCGTCGGTGAGCGCGACCGGCGGCAGCAGGGGCGCGCTCCCCTCCTCGCCGAGCAGGGCCGCGAACCCGCTCATCGCCTCGGCGATGGAGGCGAAGCCGGGGCGCTGCGCGTAGGGCCCGCGCTGGCCGAAGCCGGTGACGCGCACGACGACGAGCCGCGGGTTGACCGCGAGGAGCTCCACGGGATCGAGGCCGAGCCGCTCGAGCTTGCCGGGACGCATGTTCTCCACCATCACGTCGGCCTCGCGCAGCAGCGCGCGCGCCACCGCGAGGTCGGCCGCGGTCGCGAGGTCGAGCGTGATGCAGCGCTTGCCGCGCCCCGCGATGCGCCAGAAGTACGAGTCGCCGCCCTCGCGCGGCGTCCACCCCATGCGACGCACCGAGTCGAGCGCGGGTGGCTCGACCTTGATCACGTCGGCGCCGAAGTCGGCGAGGTGACGCGCGGCACCGGGACCGGCGATCACCGTCGCCATGTCGACGACGCGCAGGCCGTCCAGGGCACCGCGCACGGGCCCGACGGTAGCGTGACCCCGTGAGCCTGTGCGTCGTGGGCGACTTCGCCTGGGACGTCCTCATCCGGACCAACAACGATCTCCTCAAGGGCGGCGACTCCTTCGGTGAGGTGATGCTGACGCCGGGCGGCAGCGCGGCCAACGTCGCGGTGTGGGCGCGCCGCTGCGGCACCACCGTGCACTTCGTCGGCAAGATCGGGCGCGACCGCTTCGGCCTCCTCGCGCGCGAGGACCTCGAGCGGGAGGGCGTCGTGCACCACCTCGTCGAGACCGACGCGCACCTCACGGGCAGCGTCGCGGTCTTCGTCGACACCACCGGCGAGCGCAGCATGGTCTCGGGCCGCGGCGCCGACTTCTTCCTCATCCCGTCCGAGTTGCCCAAGCTCGTGGTGGCCGGCGCGCGGCACCTGCACCTCACGGGCTGGTCGTTCTTCACCGATCCGCCGCGGTCCGCCGCACGCACCGCCGCCGAGCTGGCCCGGCGCGCGGGTGCCACGATCTCGCTCGACCCCGCCTCGTTCCAGATGATCGACGAGATGGGCGTGCCGCAGTTCCTCTCCTGGGTGCGGGACCTCGGCGTCTCGGTCTTCCTGCCCAACCACGAGGAGGGGCGGATCCTCACGGGCCTCGACGACCCGCGGGAGATCGCGGCGTCGCTCGCCGAGACGTTCCCCGACGCCCTCGTGGTGCTGAAGCTCGACGCGCAGGGCGCCCTCGTGCTCGAGGGCGGCGTCGCGACCGAGATCCCGCCCGCCACGCACACGGTGCTCGACGCGACCGGCGCCGGGGACTCGTTCGCCGGCGCGTTCCTCGCGCGGTGGCTCGCGGGGGACGGTGCGGTGGAGTCGGCGCGCTACGCCACGCGGATCGCCGCGTGGGTCATCGGTCACCTCGGCGCCCGGCCCGCCCCCGACGAGCGCCTTCGCTCGCTGGTCGCGGCGCGCTGACGCTCGGCGCCGAGTTGGTCAGCGGACCGATCTCGCGCACCACGTCGTCGATCGACGGCGCCGCGGCCCGCGCGTGGCCGTCGACCGCGCGGCGCATCGCCGCGAGGTGCTCGGGCGTGGTGCCGCAGCAGCCGCCGACGATGCGCGCGCCCGCGTCGATCGCCATCCCCGCGTAGCGCGCCATCAACTCGGGGGTCCCCGAGTAGGTGATCGTCGTGCCCTCGAAGCGCGGGATCCCGCAGTTGCCCTTGGCCACGACGGGCAGCGGACCCGCGCCGCGCGCGATCTCGAGCACCGACACGAGCAGGTCGGACGCGCCGACGCCGCAGTTGGCGCCCATCGCGAGCGGCGGCACGGCGAGGCCGTCGAAGACGCCGGCGAGCGTCGACGGCGCGAGGCCCATCATCGTGCGGCCCGCGGTGTCGAAGCTGCAGGTCGCGACGTACGGCATCGCGGACGCGATCGCCGCCTCCGCCGCGGCGCGCACCTCCTCGGGCGCCGACATCGTCTCGATCCACGCGACGTCCGCGCCACCGTCGCGCAGGCCGCGGATCTGCTCGGCGAAGACGGCGACCGCGTCGTCGTGCACGAGCGGGCCGAGCGGCGCGAAGAGCTCCCCCGTCGGCCCGACCGAGCCGGCGACCACGACGGGGCGCGGCGCCGCGTCGGCCACCTGACGGGCGGTCGCCGCGGCGAGGCGCGAGAGCTCGTACGCGCGGTGGGCCGCGCCGTGCAGCGCGAGGCGCCGCGCGTTGGCCCCGAAGGAGTCGGTGAGGATCACGTCCGCACCCGCGTCGACGAATCGCTGGTGCAGCCGACGCACGCGGTCGGGGTGCGACTCGAGCCAGAACTCGGGCGGCTCGCCCGAGGTGAGGCCCTCGGCGAAGAGGTTCGTCCCCGTGGCGCCGTCCGCGAGGATCGGCCTGCCCGCGGCGAGCAGGTCCTCGAGCCGCGCGCGCACGGGGGAAGTCTCGCACGGGCGACGCGCGCCGCGGGTGCGGCTCGCCGCGGCGCGGATCAGCCCATCACGTTGCCGGCCGTCACGGCCTGCGTGCGCAGGCGCGAGAAGGCCGACAGGTTGATCTCCTTGCCGGTGTGCTCCCCCGTCCAGGTGATCGGGGCGAGGTCATGGTCGACGCCGCGCTCGGCGGCCTCGATCAGCACGCGCATGAACTTGCCGACGAGCGGCGCGTTCTTGAACTGGTTGCCGCTCGTGCCGCACGCCATGAAGAAGCCGCCGAGGCTCGACTTGTCGTAGAGCGGGATCCAGTCGTCGGTGACGTCGTAGAGCGCGCCGATGCCGAGCGGCTTGTGCGGGATGCCGAACTCGGGCAGGCGCCGCGCGAGGCGCAGCATGACGCGCTCGAAGAACTCGACCGTCACCGACTGGTTCCAGTCGTCGGCATCGTCGATGAAGTGCAGCGGGTCGCAGGCCGGCTCGGTGGTGCCGACGTTGAGCAGGTCGCCCATGTGCGGACGGAAGTACTGCCCGAGGTCGAGGTCGGCCACGATCGGCGCGTCGTCCTCGAGCCGGAAGCCGACGGGGGCGGGCGGCGAGAAGACCTCCTGGCGCAGCGGCTGGTGCTTGACCCGCATCTCGTCGTAGACGCCGGCCATGCGGTTGACCTTGGCCGCGTGGGGGCCGGCCGCGTTGACGACGATCGGTGCGTCGATGCGCTCCCCCGAGGCGAGGGTCACCCCACGTACGGCGTCGCCGTCGCGGCGCACCTCGACGACCTCCTGGTGGAAGCGGAACTCGGCGCCGTGCGACCGCGCGGCGTGCGCCAGGTTGTGCGCCGCGAGCATCGGGTCGTCCATGAAGCCGCTGAGCGGGTCGAAGAGGGCCCACAGCTGGTCGTACGGGTCGTCGGCGAAGGCGGGGTCGTCGATCGACTTCGGCGGGTAGAACTTGCCGGTCTCGAAGGCGGGCCAGCGGCGGCGCACCTCCTCGGGGCTGAGCAGCTCGTACGGGATGCCGAACTGGTCCCACAGCTCGCGCTGGCGCGCGCCGTCGTAGCCCTCGGTGAGGAAGACGAGGTAGCCGGTCTTCACGAACTTGGCCATCCCGTCGGGGTCCTCGACGCCGACGAAGCGCGACCAGTCGTACCAGTACTGCGCGGCCTCCCACGCCATGAGGATCGTGTTGAAGTTGGAGTACGTGAAGCGGATGATCGCCGACGAGGCGCTCGTCGAGCCCGCGCCGGGCGCGCCGCCCTTGTCGAGCACGACGACCGACCGACCGTGCCGGGAGAGCTCGAGCGCGATGGAGGCGCCCATCACGCCGCCGCCCACGACGACGACGTCCGCCGAGCGCGTCACCGTCCCTCCGTGCGCCGCGAACGCGTCAGGCTGCGAGGATCTCGCGCGCCCAGGCCGCGGTGTCGGCGACGCTGTTGAAGGTGAAGGAGTGCAGGCCCACGATGCCGAGCCGCTCGGCGTCGGCCGCGAGGCCCGCCACCATCTCGGTCGGGTCGTAGCCGCCGGGCGACAGCATCTTCATCACCGACGACTTGTTCTTGGCGAGGTAGCGCATCGAGGCGCCGACGCCGACGCGCACGCCGAGGGTCATGAGCCGCGTGCGGTCGACGACGCCCGGGACCCCGAGTTGCACCGGCATGCGGAACCCGCGGTCGCGCTCCTCGCGCAGCCACGCGCGGATGCCGTCGACGTCGAAGCACATCTGCGTCGACGCGAGTCCCTCCACGCCGGCGTCGTCGAGGAGCTTCTGCTTGTCGTGGAGCGCGCGGGAGAGCGCGTCGCGGTCGATGAACGCGTGGCCGTCGGGGTAGGAGCCGAAGCCGATGCGCGCGACGCCGCTGTCGGAGTCGAGGAAGTCGCGGAGGAACCCGAGGGAGTCGGAGTAGGGACCGCGAGGCTCCTCGGCGTCGCCGGCGATGAGGAAGACCTCCCGCACCCGGTGCTCGCGCGCCCAGCGCGCCAGCTCGCGCACGTGGTCGCGGGACTCGACGAGGCGACCGGCGAAATGCGGCACGACGTCGTGGCCGGCGGCGAGCAGGCGCGCCGAGTACTCCTGCGTGGCCGCGATGCCCTTGGCCGGCGAGCAGGTGACGGATACCGGGGCGCCCGCCGGCAGGTCGGCGATCGCCTGCTCGATGCTCTTCATCGGGATGATCTCGTAGCGCATGGCGCGCACGAGCGCGCGGGTGGCGGGATCGACCGTCGCGGAGGCGCCGCGTCGCGAGAAGGGGAACCTCATCGCCGCGATGCTACGGCTCAGGCGAAGGCGTCGGGGAGCGCAGCCTTGCGGCGCTCGACGAACTCCCGCAGCTCCGCGTCGACGGCATCGTCCATCGGCGGCGGGACGTACGAGGCCAGGCGCTCCTTCACGATCTTGTTCGCTCGTGTCTGGGCGTCGAGGCTGCCGTCCTCGAGCCACTTCTCGAAGCTCTCGTTGTCGGCCGTCGTCGAGCGGTAGAACGCGGTCTCGAAGTTGGCCAGCGTGTGGGCGGTGCCGAGGAAGTGGACGCCCGGCTGGTTGCCGCGGATCGCCTCGAGCGCCTGGCCGTTGGGCGACGCGTCGAGACCGCGGGCGAAGGTCGCCATCATCCCGCACTGGTCCTCGTCGAGGATGAACTTCTCGTAGCCGAACGCGAGGCCGCCCTCGAGCCAGCCCGCCGCGTGCAGCACGAAGTTGGTGCCCGCCATGATCGTGGGGATCAGCGTCGCCGCGCTCTCGTAGGCGGCCTGCGCGTCCGCGATCTTGGACGCCGTGAGCGAGCCGCCGGAGCGGAAGGGCACGCCGAGGCGCCGCGCGAGCGCCGCGATCGTGTAGAGCACCATCGCCGGCTCAGGGGTGCCGAAGGTCGGCGCGCCCGTCTGCATCGACATCGAGGAGGCGAACGACCCGAAGATCACGGGCGCGCCGGGCCGTACGAGCTGGGTGAAGGCCATGCCGACGAGCGACTCGGCGAGCGTCTGCGCCGCGACGCCGGCCGACGTCGACGGCGCCATCGCGCCCGCGAGGATGAACGGGGTGATGATCGTCGCCTGGTTGTGGGTGGCGTAGACCTCCGCGGCGGCGAGCATCGTCGAGTCCCACACGAGGGGGGACGACGCGTTGATGAGGCTCGTCATCACCGTGCGATCGCGCAGGTCCCCGCCGAAGCCGATGCGCGCCATGTCGACGCTGTCCTGTGCGCGCTCCCCCGCCGTCACCGAGCCCATGAAGGGCTTGTCGCTGTAGCGCAGGTGCGCGTACACCATGTCGAGGTGCCGCTTGCTCACGGGCACGTCGACCGGCTCGCACACCGTGCCGCCGGAGTGGTGCAGGTGCGGCGACTGGTAGGTCAGCTTGACGATGTTCTGGAAGTCCTCGAGCGTCGCGTACCGGCGCCCCTTGTCGATGTCGCGCACGAATGGCGAGCCGTAGTTGGGCGCGAAGACGGTGGCGTTGCCGCCGATGAGCACGTCGTGGGCGGGGTTGCGCGCCGACTGCACGTACGTCGCGGGGGCGCTCGCCCGCACGATCGAGCGGCACATGCCGCGGGGGAATCGGACGCGGTCGCCGTCGACGTCCGCCCCGGCGTCCTTGAACCTCGCGATCGCCGACGGGTAGCCGCGGATCTCGACGCCCACCTCCTGGAGGATCGCGTCGGCGTTGTCCTCGAGCAGCGCGAGCACCTCTTCGCTCACGAGCTCGACGGGCGAGAACGCGCGGGTGATGTACGGGAGGCGCTCGACCGCGTGGGCGGCGCGGGCCTGCTGGCGTCCCGCCCTGCCGCCCGAGCGTCGCGCGCGCGTCGTGTCGGTCATCGGCGGCTCACGCTACCGATCGGTCACCGCGCGCGCCGGCGCCGGGCGCGGCCACCGGCGTCCGCGCGATCGGGCCGCGCCGTCGGCGCGGGCAGGTCGATGACCGCCGCGAGGTGCGGCGTCGGCGCGCTCGCGTGCGGGAAGGCCATCGCCGCGACGAACAGTTCCTGGAAGCGCGGCTCCGTGGCGGTCTCGATCTTGGTCACCGCGCGGGCGAGCGACTCGAGCTCCCGCCGGCGCTCGCGCGACAGGAGCGCCTGCACGGCGCCGGCGCCGGCGGCGTTGCCCACGCTGCGCACGCCCTCGACGGGGCAGTCGGGCACGAGGCCGAGCACCATCGCGTAGACGGGGTCGATGTGCGCGCCGAAGGCACCCGCGAGGCGGATGTCGCGCAGCTCGGGCGAGCCGGCACGTTCCACGAGCAGGTCGATGCCGGCGCGCAGCGCGGCCTTGGCAAGCTGGATGGCGCGCACGTCGTTCTGCGTCACCGCGAGGCGCACGCCGCCGCGATCCCAGAGCACGTACGAGTGCGTGCGCTCCTCGGCGACCACGCGCGGGCTGCGGGCCGCGAGCGCGCCGTCGACCACGCCGTCGGCACCGATGACGCCCGCGAGGTACATCTCGGCGACGACCTCGATGATCCCCGAGCCGCAGATGCCGGTGACGCCCGTGCGCGCCACGGCCTCGTCGAAGCCGGGCTCGTCGCTCCACATCGGCGCGCCGATGACCTTGATCCGCGGCTCGAGGGTCGCGCGGTCGATGCGCACGTGCTCGATCGCGCCCGCCGTCGCGCGCTGGCCCGCGGAGATCTGCGCACCCTCGAAGGCGGGGCCGGTGGGCGACGACGCGGCGAACTGCCGGCGCGCATCGCCGAGGACGATCTCGGCGTTGGTGCCCACGTCGACGAGCAGCTGCATCGCCTCGCCTCGGTGCGGCCCCTCCGCGAGCATCGCCGCGGTGGTGTCGGCGCCGACGTGTCCCGCGATGCACGGTCCGACGTACACGTGGGCGAACGGCAGGTCGACGCCGACCTCGGTCGCCCAGCCCGTCACCGACTCGTCGGTCGCGAGGACGAAGGGCGCCTGGCCGAGGGGCGTCGGGTCGATCCCGAGCACGACGTGGTGCATGATCGGGTTGCCCACGATCGAGACGTCGAGCACGCGGTCGCGCGCCACCCCGCCGCGCTCGCACAGGTCGCCGACCAGGCCGTCGAGCGCGCCGCGGATCGCGCGGGTGAGCTCCCCCGCCCCGCCCGGGTTCATCATCACGTACGACACGCGGCTCATGAGGTCCTCGCCGAAGCGGATCTGGGGGTTCATCACGCCGCCGCTCGCGACGACCTCGCCCGTGAAGAGCTCGCAGAGGTGCCCGGCGACCGTCGTCGAGCCCACGTCCACGGCGATGCCGTACGCGCGGTCCACGTAGCCCGGCCACGCGGCCACGATCTCGTCGCCGCCGCCGCGCGCCGAGTGCCCGTGCCGCAGCGCCACCGTCGCCTCGCCCTCGCCGCGCGCGAGCGCCTCGTGCACCACGTGCAGCGCGCGCCGCGAGACGAGCGGCTCCGGCCGGCCGTGCTGCGCCGCCACGGCGCGCCGCAGCGCGTCGGCGGCCGTCGTGCCGTCGCCGAGCTCCGCGGGCGGGACGGTGACGTAGAGCAGGGAGTGCAGCGGGTCCACGGCGAACGAGGCGAGGTCGAGGTCCTTGCGCACCACCTGACGGTGCACCTGGCTCGACGCGGGGACGTCGATCACGCAGTCGCCCTGGATGCGGGCCGCGCAGCCGAGACGATTGCCCGGGGCGAGGGGGCGCTTGCCGCGGTACGCCGTCTCGGTCTCCGCGGGCGCGCTCAGCGCGTCGGCGCCGACCGTGATGCCCCACTTGGCGAACGCGCCGGTGCTCGGCGTGACCTGGCAGCGACCGCAGATGCCGCGGCCGCCGCACACCGAGTCGACGTCGACGCCGAGCCGCCGCGCGGCGTCGAGGACGGTGGTGCCGGGCTCGACCTCCGCGTCCAGCCCCGAGGGCGTGAAGACGACGCGGTGCGTCATGGGCGCGCGGCCCGTCAGGCCTGCGGCGGGGTGCCCGCCCGGGCGCGACGGCGACCCTCGCGCCCGCCACGACCGGCGGCGGCGTCGGCGGGGTCGCGGTTGGCGCGGATCCACGCCATGCAGTCCTTGTCGTTGCCCGTGAGCACGTCGGCGGCCATCACCATCGTCTTCACCTCGGGGTGCAACGGGTTCATGATCGCCGAGGTCATCCCTGCGCCCGCGGCCATCGCGAGGAAGGTGCCCGTCACGTGGTTGCGTCCCGGGATGCCGAAGCTCACGTTGGACGCGCCGCACGTCGTGTTGACCCGCAGCTCCTCGCGGAGGCGTCGGATGAGTCGGAACGCGCTGCGCCCCGCGTCGCCGAGCGCACCGATCGGCATCACGAGCGGGTCGACGACCACGTCGCTCGACGGGATGCCGTGGTCCGCCGCGCGCTCCACGATCTTCTTGGCCACGGCGAAGCGCACGTCGGGGTCCATGCTGATGCCGGTCTCGTCGTTGGAGATCGCGACCACGGCCGCGCCGTACTTCTTGACCAGCGGGAGCACCACCTCGAGGCGCTCCTCCTCCCCCGTCACCGAGTTGAGCAGCGCCTTGCCCTTGTAGACGCGCAGGCCCGCCTCGAGGGCGGCGACGATCGACGAGTCGATCGAGAGCGGCACGTCCGTCACCGACTGCACGAGCTCGACGGCACGCGCCAGCAGCGCGGGCTCGTCGGCGAGCGGGATGCCCGCGTTGACGTCGAGCATGTGCGCGCCGGCCTCCACCTGGGCGCGCGCGTCGGCCTCGACGCGGGAGAAGTCGCCGTTCTTCATCTCCTCGGCGAGCAGCTTGCGGCCCGTCGGGTTGATCCGCTCGCCGATCATCACGAACGGCCGGTCGAAGCCGATCACGACCTCGCGGGTCGCGGAGGACAACAGGGTCTCGGTCATGGCTGCGTCACTCGTCCCTTTCCGTGTCGTCGAGCTCCTCGAGGGCCGCGAGCTCGGCGGCGTCCGCCGGCCCGTCCTCGACGTCCCGCTCCCAGCCGCCCGCGTACGCGAGCTTGCCGAGGCGTTCCCGAGGGTAGTCCGCGTCCAGCCGGGAGGCCTCGCGCTGCGCCGCCTCCTCGAGCGTCCCCTCGAGCGGCACGCTCACGCGCCGCCACTGCGCGACGTCCTCGGCCGCGGTGTCGATGCGCGCCTTGCGCTTGGCGCGGTCGATCGCGCGGGCGAACTTGGATCCCAGCACCACCTGCTGGCGCTCGCGACCGCGCTGCGCGTTGACCTGCGCGGGGATGTCGCGCCAGTAGATGACCACGACCTCGCTGGCGTTGCGCGGCACGACGACGACCCGGGGATCAGCCGCGGACCCGGAGCTCGACCGGGACGGCCTCGCGGAACGCGTCGAGCCCGGTGGGCACGTGCGCGAACGCGAGTCCGAGCCGCGCCGCCGCGGCGCGAGCCGCCGCGACGACCTGCGGATCGTCGGTCTGGCTCAGCAGCACGACGCGACGGTAGTGCCCGAAGTACTGGTCGCGTAGTACCGGATGCTCGTCGAGCCCGAGGCCCTGCCACACGAGCGCGTCGAAGTGCTTCGCGAGGAAGTCGGTGAGGTAGAAGGTGCCGAGCTCCTCCTCGTGCAGTCGCGCGAAGGTCGCCGACCCGGCGAAGAACTCGTAGCAGTGCGCCCCGGGCAGCCGCCGCACGCCCTCGTGTCGCGCGAGCACCGCGTCGAGCGCACCGCCCGACCCGCAGTCGGCGTAGGCGACGAAGGCAGGGCGGTCGCCGCGGCGCGCGAGCACCGCGTCCACCTCGGGCGCGATGCGCTCCGGCCGGTTGTGCAGGTTGGCTGGCAGCCAGACGATCTCCATGGCGTCCTCGGCGACGCGCCCGAGCACCGCGCGCAGCTCGGAGACGAGCGCGCCGCAGGCGACGACGAGCGGGCGACGGTCCGGTGACACGGGCGATCGGGGTCCGCGCGGACCCGCGGGGTCAGGCGACGGAGGGGCCGGGCGGCTCGGCCTTGCCGCGCTTCGCGGCGACGAGGCGCTTGGCCGTCTCGGCGGCGATCGCAGCGTCGCGGCAGTACGCGTCGGCCCCGACCGCCTGGCCGAACTCCTCGTTGAGCGGCGCGCCGCCGACGAGGACGATGTACTTGTCGCGCAGGCCCTTCTCCTTCATCGTGTCGATGACGACCTTCATGTACGGCATCGTCGTCGTGAGGAGTGCCGACATCCCGAGGATGTCGGGCTTGTGCTGCTCGAGCGCCTCGAGGTACTTGGTGACGTCGGTGTTGATGCCGAGGTCGACGACCTCGAAGCCGGCGCCCTCGAGCATCATCGCCACGAGGTTCTTGCCGATGTCGTGGATGTCGCC
This sequence comes from Actinomycetota bacterium, assembly GCA_041158045.1. Taxonomy (GTDB): domain Bacteria; phylum Actinomycetota; class Acidimicrobiia; order Acidimicrobiales; family Ilumatobacteraceae; genus CAXRBC01. Next base: position 11,872 of record JBEBCD010000047.1, read on the forward strand.
CTTGACGGTGCCGATGACGACCTTGCCGATCGGCTCGGCGCCGGTCTCGGCGAGCAGCGGTCGCAGGAGCTCCATGCCCGCCTTCATGGCGTTGGCCGAGAGCAGCACCTCGGGCACGAAGAGGATGCCGTCGCGGAAGTCGATGCCGACGATGCGCATGCCCTCGACGAGGGCCTCCTGCAGCACCTTGTCCGCGGACCAGCCGCGGTCGAGGAGGATCGTCGTGCCCTCCACGATCTCGGGCCCGAGCCCGTCGTAGAGGTCGTCGTGCATCTGCGCGACGAGGTCCTCGTCGTTCAGCGTGGCGAGGTCGAGCTCACCGCCTCCATCGGACACGGCGCGTCACGCTATCAGTGGCCGCGCCGGTACCACGGCACGACCTCGGGCGCGAGCGGCGCGTTGCCGAGGATCAGGTCGGCGGCCTTCTCGGCCATCATCATCACCGGCGCGTAGATGTTGCCGTTCGTGACATAGCGCATCGCCGATGCGTCCACCACCCGCAGGCCGTCCAGCCCGTGGACCCGCATGGTGCGGGGGTCGACGACCGAGTCGGCATCGGTGCCCATGCGGCAGGTGCACGACGGGTGGTACGCGGTCTCCCCGTCGCGCCGCACCCACTCGAGGATCTCCTCGTCGGTGCGCACGCCCGGCCCCGGCGAGATCTCCCCGCCGTCGAAGGGCGCGAACGCCGGCTGGGCGAGGATCTCGCGCGCCTTGGCGATCGCCTCGACCCACTCGCGACGATCCTCCGCGGTGGAGAGGTAGTTCATCGAGATCCGCGGCTTCACCCGCACGTCCGGCGAGGCGACGCGCACCGTGCCCCGCGAGTTGGAGTACATCGGCCCGATGTGCACCTGGTAGCCGTGGCCGCCCGCCGGGGCCGTGCCGTCGTAGCGCACCGCGATGGGGAGGAAGTGGAACATGAGGTTGGGGTACGCGACGTCGTCGTTGCTGCGGATGAAGCCGCCGCCCTCGAAGTGGTTGGACGCCCCGGGCCCGCGCCGCGCGAGCCACTGCAGCCCGATCCACGGCCGCCGGTGCATCGCGAGCATCGGGTTGAGCGACACCGGCCGCGTGCACGCGTGCTGCACGTACACCTCGAGGTGGTCCTGCAGGTGCGCGCCGACCGCGGGCAGGTGGTGGCGCACGGGGATGCCGGCCTCGCGCAGCCACGCCTCGTTGCCGATCCCCGACACCTGCAGGAGCTGCGGGCTGTTGAACGCGCCGCCGCACAGCACGACCTCGCGCGCCCGCACGGTGCGGCGGCGGCGACCGGGGAGCTCGTAGTGCGCGCCGACGACGCGCGAGCCCTCCACGACGAGTCCGGTCACGAGCGCGCGGGTGCGCACCTCGAGGTTGGGACGGTGCATCACGGGGTGCAGGTACGCGCGCGCCGCGCTGAGCCGCCGTCCCCTGCGCAGGTTGCGATCGAAGGCCGCGAAGCCCTCCTGCCGGTGGCCGTTGACGTCGTCGGTGAGGGGGTGGCCGGCCTGCTGCACGGCCTCGAAGAACGCGGCGAACAACGGGTTGGTCACGGGCCCGCGCTCGAGCGCGAGCGGTCCGCCCTTGCCGCGGTACTCGTCGTCGGGGTCGGCGGCGAGGCAGTCCTCCATCCGCTTGAAGTACGGGAGGCAGTGCGCGTAATCCCACGTCTCCATGCCCGGGTCGGCGGCCCAGCGCTCGTAGTCCATCGGGTTGCCCCGCTGGAAGATCATCCCGTTGATGCTGGAGGATCCACCGAGCACCTTGCCGCGACCCTGCGTGATGCGACGACCGTGCATGTGGGGCTCGGGCTCCGTCGCGTACATCCAGTCGTAGAAGCGGCTGCCGATGGGGAACGTCAGCGCCGCCGGCATGTGGATGAAGACGTCCCACTTCGAGTCGCGCCGTCCCGCCTCGAGCACGAGCACCCGCGTCGAGGGGTCGGCGCTGAGGCGGTTGGCCAGCGCGCAGCCCGCGGACCCGCCGCCGACGACGAGGAAGTCGACCGCGTCGGCGTCGCTCACGCGCGCGACCCCGCGCACCGACGCCGTGTCACGCGGGGAACGCCCCCAGCATGCGGGCCGCGGCGAGCGTGTTCTCCAGCAGGCACGCGATGGTCATCGGGCCGGTGCCGCCCGGCATCGGCGTGATGGCGCCCGCGACGGCCTGCACGGCGTCGAAGTCGACGTCGCCGACGATCTTGCCGTCGATCCGCGAGACGCCGACGTCGATCACGGTCGCGCCGGGCTTCACGTGGCGCGCGCCCACGAGCCGCGCGGAGCCCGCCGCGGCGACGACGATGTCGGCGGCGCGGCACACCTCTTCCATGTCGCCGGTGAACTTGTGGGCGAGCGTCACCGTGGCGTCGGTGCCGCGGCGGCCGAGGAGCAGCATCTGCGGCAGCCCGACCAGCGCGGAGCGCCCGATGACCACGGCGCGGCGACCCTCCGTCGCGATGCCGTAGGCCTCGAGGAGGCGGATCACGCCGAGGGGCGTGCAGGGCACGTGGCCCGGGAGCCCGCGCACGAGGCGCCCCAGCGAGCGCTCGGTCAGCCCGTCGACGTCCTTCTCCATCGGGAGCAGCCCGAGCACGTCCTCTGCGTCGATCTGCCGCGGGAGGGGGAGCTGCACGAGGATCCCGTGCACCGACGGGTCCGCGACGAGCGCACCCACCGCGTCGTGCACCTGCGCCTGCGACGCGGAGCCCGGCAGCTCCACGCCGCGCGAGACCATGCCCGCCTCCTGGGCCTTCTTGTGCTTGCTCGCGACGTAGATCCGGCTCGGCGCGTCGTCGCCGACGAGGACGGTCGCGAGGCAGACGGGCGGCGATCCCGCGGCCTCGACCTCGCGACGCAGCCTCGCGACGGTCGCGTCGCGCAGCGCGACGCCGTCGAGGACCAGCGCCCCGCCGGGCGTGCGCGTGCGCGCGAGCTCCACGGTCATCGCCCCGCGGCTAGGACAGGCCGACGATCTCGCCGTGCTCGTCGAAGTCGATGATCTGCGCCGCGGGCTTGGTGCCGAGGCCCGGCATCGTGCGCATGTCGCCGCAGATCGGATAGACGAAGCCGGCACCCACGGAGGCGCGCACCTCGCGGACCGTGAGCGTGTGGCCGGTCGGTGCGCCGCGCAGCGACGGGTCGCCCGAGATGGACAGGTGCGTCTTGGCGATGCAGACCGGGAGGCGACCGAAGCCGTTGTCGGTGTAGGTCTTCAGCTGCTTGTTGGCCGTCGAGCTGTACTCGACCTTGGCGGCGCCGTAGATCGTGGTGGCGACCTTCTCGATCTTCTCCTTGAGCGGCGCCTCGTCGGGGTAGAGGAAGTGGAAGCCGCTCGGCTCGTTGCAGGCCTCGACGACCGCGCGGGCCAGGTCGGTCGCACCCTTGCCGCCGTCGGCGAAGTGCGTGCACACCGCGACGCGGGCGCCGGCCGACTCCGCCACCCGGCGGATCGCCTCGTGCTCGGAGGCGTGGTCGGTGGGGAACGAGTTGATCGCCACCACGGGCGAGACGCCGTGGGCCTTGACGTTCTCGATCTGCTTCACGAGGTTGGCCGCGCCGGCCTCGACGTCGCCAGGGTTCTCCTTGAGGAGGTCCTCGGGCAGGGGCTTGCCGGCCACGATGCGGTACTTGCCCGAGTGGGCCTTGAGCGCGCGGACGGTGGCCACGAGCACGGCGGCGTCGGGCCTGAGGCCCGAGGCGCGACACTTGATGTTGAAGAAGCGCTCGGCGCCCATGTCGGCCCCGAAGCCCGCCTCGGTGATGAGGTAGTCGGCCGTGTGGATGCCGATGAGGTCCGCCACGATCGAGGAGTTGCCGTGGGCGATGTTGCCGAAGGGTCCGGCGTGCACGATGACGGGCGTCTGCTCGAGCGTCTGCAGCAGGTTGGGCTTGATGGCCTCGCGCATGATGACCGCCATCGAGCCGGCGCCCTGCAGCTGCTCGGCGGTGACGGGCTTGCCGCCCTCGTCGTAGCCGACGACGATGCGGCCGAGGCGCGCGCGGAGGTCGTCCATGCCGGTCGCGAGCGCGAGGATCGCCATGACCTCGGAGGCGGCGGTGATGTCGAATCCGGTCTGGCGCACCACGCCGTCCTCCTTGGTGCCCATGCCGATGATCACGTTGCGCAGCGCGCGGTCGTTGACGTCGAGCACCCGGCGCCAGGTGATGTTGTGGAGGTCGAGGCGCAGGTCGTTGCCCTGGTGCAGATGGTTGTCCACCATCGCGGACAGGAGGTTGTGCGCGGCGGTCACCGCGTGGAAGTCACCGGTGAGGTGGAGGTTGAGCAGCTCCATCGGGATGACCTGGCTGTAGCCGCCGCCGGCCGCGCCGCCCTTGATGCCGAAGGTCGGTCCCATGCTCGGCTGGCGCAGCGCGATGGTCGAGCGCTTGCCGATGTGCTTCATCGCCTGGCCGAGGCCGACGGTGGTCGTGGTCTTGCCCTCGCCGAGCGGCGTCGGCGTGATGGCCGTCACCACCACGTACTTGGCGCGCGGGCGCGACGACAGTGCGTCGATCGCGTCGAGGCTGATCTTGGCGAGGCTCGTGCCGTAGGGCTCGATGTGCTCGGGCCCGATGCCCATCTGGGACGCGATCTCCGTGAGCGGGAGCGGCGTGCCCTTGCGCGCGATCTCGAGGTCGGATGGAAACGCCATGACGAACCTCGACACTCTACCCATCGGCGACCGACTGGTACCGTGTCGCCGATGGTCGCGCACCGGTACGACCCGTACGCCCGCCTCACCACACCGATGGTCCGCGAGGGCGGCGAGCTGCGCCCCGCCACGTGGGACGAGGCCCTCGACCGGGCCGCGACCGGGCTGGCCCGCGGCCGCGACGCGCACGGGCCCGCGAGCGTCGGCTTCTTCTCCTGCTCGAAGTCGACCAACGAGATGAACTTCCTCGCGCAAAAGTTCGCGCGGACCGCCATCGGCACCAACAACATCGACTCCTGCAATCGAACTTGACACGCGCCATCGGTGGTCGGTCTGGCCACCGTCTTCGGAGCGGGGGGCGGGACCTCCTCGTACGCGGACATCGAACGCACTGACGTGATCGTGATGTGGGGCTCCAACGCCCGCAACGCGCACCCGATCTTCTTCCACCACGTGCTGCAGGGCGTGCGCAACGGCGCGAAGCTCTACGTCGTCGACCCGCGGCGCACCGAGTCCGCCCAGTGGGCGGATCTCTGGCTCGGCCTCGACGTCGGCACCGACATCGCGCTCGCCCACACGATCGCCCGCGAGATCATCCACGCCGGGCTCGTGCGCCGCGACTTCGTCGAGCGCTCCACGTCGGGCTTCGCCGAGTTCGCCGCCTCGGTCGAGGAGTGGACGCTCGAGCGCGGCAGCGCCGTCACCGGGGTGCCCGCCGACGCGATCCGCGAGCTCGCCCACGCCTACGCACGGGCGCCGCGGGCGCAGATGTGCTGGACCCTCGGCATCACCGAGCACCACAACGGCGTCGACAACGTGCTCGCGCTGATCAACCTCGCGCTGCTCTGCGGCCACGTCGGCCGTCCCGGCTCGGGGCTCAACCCACTGCGCGGCCAGAACAACGTGCAGGGCGGCGGCGACATGGGCGCGCTGCCCAACAAGCTGCCCGGCTTCCAGGACGTCGAGGACGACGTCGCTCGCGCCAAGTTCGACGCCGCGTGGGGCACGCCCGTCCCTCCGCGCAACGGGCTCAACCTCACGCAGATGTTCGAGGCCATGGGGCGCGGCGACCTGCGGACCCTCTACGTCATCGGGGAGAACCCGGCGCAGTCCGAGGCCGACGGCGCCCACGCCGAGCAGTTGCTCGAGGGGCTCGACTTCCTCGTCGTGCAGGACATCTTCCTCACCAAGACGGCCCGCCTGGCCGACGTGGTCCTCCCCGGCTCGGCCTCGTGGTGCGAGGGCGAGGGCACGGTGACCAACAGCGAGCGGCGCGTCCAGCGGGTCCGCAAGGCGCTCCACCCGCCGGGCGACGCGCGCGACGACTGCGCGATCATCGTCGAGCTCGCGCGGCGCATGGGCCGCGACTGGTCCTACCCGACCATGCAGCACGTGTGGGACGAACTGCGCTCGCTCTCGCCGATGCACGCCGGCATGTCGTACGCCCGCCTCGAGGCGCTCGGGGGCATCCAGTGGCCCTGCTACACCGAGGACACCCTCGAGCCCCCGTACCTGCACGGGCGCCTCTGGGCCGACGACCCCGCCGCCCGCGGGCGGCTCGCGCCCTTCAGCATCGTGCGCGACGAGCCGCCCGTCGAGTCCACCGACGGCGACTACCCGCTGCGGCTCACGACGGGTCGACGTCTCGACTCGTACAACACCGGCGTCCAGTCGCGCGGATTCGACTCCCCGCTCCGCTTCGGCGAGACGATCGACGTCTCCCCCGAGGACGCCGACGCGCTCGGCGTGGCCGACGGGGAGACGGTGCGCGTCGTGTCGCGCCGCGGCGCCGTCACCGCGCCCGTGCGCGTCGACGAGGGCCTGCGCCCGGGGCTCGTCTTCATGACCATGCACTTCCCCGACGAGGTGGACGTCAACCGGCTGACGATCGACGCCACCGACCCCAAGTCGGGCACCGCGGAGTTCAAGGCCGCGGCGGTGCGCATCGAGCGGATCGCCGCACCCGCGTGGACCTGAAGATCGCGTCGGCGAGCGCGACCGACGCCGAACGCGACGCGGTCGACTCGCTCCTCGGGCCCCCGCCCGAGGCGGCCCGCGGCGCGGCCCGCGACGACCGCGGCCACCGCGTGGCGCGCGGCGGCGCCGCGCTCCGCGAGATGCGCCACCTCATGCTCCCGGTCCTCCACGCGGTCAACGACCGGGTCGGCTGGCTGAGCCGCGGCGCGATCAACTACGTGTCGCAGCGCCTCGACGTCGCGCCTGCCGAGGTCTACGGCGTCGCCACGTTCTACGCACTCTTCTCCACCACCGAGCGACCCGCGCGCCAGGTGCACGTGTGCGTCGACCTCGCCTGCCGCGCCGCCGGCGGCCACGTCGAGCGCGACCTCCCCGCGGGCGCACACGCATCCCCCTGTCTCGGCCTCTGCGAGCGCGCGCCCGCGCTCATGGTGATCGAGGCCGGCGAGACGCCGCTGCGCGAGGTCGCCGGCCCGGTCGACCGCGACGGCGTGCGCGCCGTGGTCGCCGGCGCCCGTTGCGACGCCGAGCCGCCGGTGCCGGCCGCGACGCCCCAGGCCCCCGACGACGGGCTCGTACTGCTGCGGCGCGTCGGGCGCGTCGTGCCGACGCTCGCCGGGTACCTCGCGAGCGGCGGGTACGCGGCGCTGCGCCGCGCGCACGAGATCGGACCCGCCGCCGTGGTCGAGGAGGTCACCGCCTCGGGCCTGGTCGGCCGCGGCGGGGCCGCGTTCCCCACGGGGCGCAAGTGGGCCGCGGTCGCTGCGCAGCCCGCGACGCCCCACCACCTCGTGTGCAATGCGGACGAGTCCGAGCCCGGCACCTTCAAGGACCGCGTGCTCATCGAGGGCGACCCCTTCGCGCTGCTCGAGGCGATGACGATCGCCGCCTGGGCCACGGGCTGCGCGCACGGCTGGGTCTACCTGCGCGGCGAGTACCCGCGCGCCGAGGCGGCACTGCGCGCGGCGATCGACGAGGCGCGCGAGGCGGGCTGGCTCGGGTCGCACATCGGCGCGGCGGGGCAGGCCTTCGACGTCGAGATCGTGCGCGGCGGGGGCGCCTACATCTGCGGCGAGGAGACCGCGATCTTCAACTCGATCGAGGGCCACCGCGGTGAGCCGCGCAACAAGCCGCCGTTTCCCGTCGAGGTCGGACTCTTCGGCAAGCCGACGGTCGTCAACAACGTCGAGACGCTCGTCAACGTCCCGGTCATCGTCGCGGGTGGCGCCGCCGCGTACGCCGCGTGGGGCACCGAGGGCTCGCGTGGCCGCAAGCTCTTCTGCGTCTCGGGCGCGGTGGCGCGCCCCGGCGTCTACGAGGTCGCCTTCGGCGCCACGCTGCGCGAGCTGCTCGACCTCGCGGGCGGCATGCGACCGGGCGCGACGATGCGCGCGGTGCTCCTCGGGGGCGCGGCCGGCGGCTTCGTCGGACCCGCCGACCTCGACCTCCCCCTCACCCTCGAGGCGGCGCGCGCCGCGGGCACGACGCTCGGGTCGGGCGTCGTGCTGGTGCTCGACGAGTCCGTCGACCTCCTCGACCAGATGATGCGCATCGCCGACTTCTTCCACGACGAGTCGTGCGGCCAGTGCGTGCCCTGCCGCGTGGGCACGGTGCGCCAACGCGAGGCGCTCGCGCGCCTCGTCGCCGCGCGCGCCGACGACCGCGCGGGCGACCTGGCCCTGCTCCGCGAGCTGGCACAGGTCATGCGCGACGCCAGCATCTGCGGCCTCGGCCAGACCGCACCCAACGCGATCGACTCCGCCATCTCGCGCCTCGGGGTGCTCGCATGACCGAGACGACCGGGCTCTCGGTGCGCCGCTCAGTCGAGCTCACGATCGACGGCGACGCGGTGACCGTCCCCGAGGGCACGACGCTCCTCCAGGCCTGCCGCGGCAGGGGCACCGAGGTCCCCACGCTCTGCTACGGCGACACCATCACGCCCAAGAATGCCTGTCGCGTCTGCATGGTGGAGGTCGAGGGGTCGCGCACCCTCGTGCCGTCCTGCTCGCGCAAGGCCGAGCCGGGGATGAAGGTCCGCACCGACACCGAGCGCACCCGCCACAGCCGGCGCCTCGTGCTCGAGCTGCTCGGCTCCTCGGTGGACCTCTCGCTCACGGCCAACGTCGCGCGGTGGAACGAGGCCTACGGGGCCGACCCGACGCGCTTCGGCCCCGACGCCGCCACCGTCGCCCAGCCGGTGAAGCGCGACAACGCGCTCTACGTGCGCGACTACGCCAAGTGCATCCTCTGCTACCAGTGCGTCGACGCCTGCGGCGAGCAGTGGCAGCAGACGTTCGCGATCGCGACGGCCGGCCGTGGCTTCGGCGCGCACATCGCGACGGAGTACGAGACGCCGCTCCCCGACTCGGCCTGCGTCTACTGCGGCAACTGCATCCAGGTCTGTCCGACGGGCGCCCTCATGTTCACCAGCGAGCACGACATGCGCGAGGCGGGCACGTGGGACGAGACGCGCCAGACCCGCACCGACACGATCTGCCCCTACTGCGGTGTCGGCTGCGCGCTCACGCTGCACGTCCAGGAGGACCGGATCGTCAAGGTCACGTCGCCGTCGGACCACTCGGTCACCCACGGCAACCTCTGCATCAAGGGGCGCTTCGGCTTCCAGCACGTCCAGAACGACTGAGGCGACCCGCGACCGCCCCGCGGATGCGGGCGTCGAACGTCCGCACGTGCCCCTCGGCGAGCGCGCCGGCACGCGCGCCGTCCCCCGCGCGCAGCGCCGCGAGGATCCCGCGATGCTCGTCGATCGCCTCCCCCATGTCCTCCACGTCGGCGAGGTACATGTGCCAGAGACGGTCGCTCTGGGCGTAGAGCATGTCGAGCGTGTCGACGAGGAAGCGGTTGCCCGCCGCGCGCCAGACGATCTCGTGGCAGCGGCGGTCGACCTCGATGAGCTCGGCCGCCGGGGCCGGCGACGCGCCGCCGGCGAGCACCGCCGCCATCTCGTCCCAGTCCGCCGCTGCGCCGCGCTCGGCCGCGAGGCGCACCGCGTAGGGCTCGAGGATCGCCCGGGTCTCGTAGAGCATCGCGAGCTCGCTCACGTCGACCCCGGAAACGATCATCCCCCGCCGTGGCATCACGACGATGAACTGGTCGCGCGCGAGACGCTGCAGCGCCTCGCGGATCGGCGTGCGACCGATGCCGAGCTCGCGCTGGAGCTCGAGCTCCGACACGACGTCGCCGGGCGCGAGCTCGAGACGCACGATCTTGCGCCGGATCGCGTCGTAGGCGCGCCCGCCCAGGGTTTCGTGGGTCTCGGCCACGCTGATATGGTACTGATATACCAGTCGTCAGGGGGCGTCCATGAGCCAGTCCATCCAGGTCCCGTCGCGCGCGAAGGTCGTCGTCATCGGCGCGGGCATCGTCGGCAATTGTCTCGTCGGCCACCTCGCGAAGCTCGGGTGGCGCGACATGGTGCTCCTCGACAAGGGCCCGCTGCCCAACCCCGGCGGCTCCACCGGTCACGCGTCCAACTTCATCTTCCCGACCGACCACAACAAGGAGATGGCGTTCCTCACGCTCGAGAGCCAGCGCCAGTACGTCGACCACGGGATGAACTCGACGTGCGGCGGCATCGAGGTGGCACGCGAGCCGCAGCGCCTCGAGGAGTTCAAGCGCCGGATGACCTCGGCCACCGCGTGGGGCATCGATGCGCGCCTCGTCACGCCGGCCGAGATCAAGCAGCTCGTGCCCTTCATCAACGAGAAGATCCTGCTCGGCGGCTACTACACGCCGAGCGTCTCGGTCGTCGACTCGCTGCAGACGGGCACGCTCATGCGCGAGTACGCGGTCAAGGAGGCGGGCCTCAAGGTGTTCCCCAACACCGAGGTCACCGCGCTGGAGACGGCCGACGGCACGATCAAGGCCGTCGTCACCGACAAGGGCCGCATCGAGGCCGAGCACGTCGTCATCGCCTGCGGCTGCTGGAGCCCACGCATCGCCAGGATGGCCGGCGCCGAGATCCCGCTCACGCCCGCCGTGCACCAGATGGCCGACGTCGGCCCGATCGACGTGCTGCAGCAGACCAACAAGGAGGTCGCGTTCCCGATCGTGCGCGACATGGACACCTTCTGCTACGAGCGCCAGACCGCGGGCAGCATGGAGGTCGGCTCCTACGCGCACCGACCGATCTTCCACCACCCCGACGAGATCCCGTCCAACGAGGAGGCGGCGCTCTCGCCGACCGAGATGCCGTTCACCGCGGACGACTTCGACCCGCAGTTCGAGCAGGCGATCGACCTCATGGAGATGCTCGGTGACGCGGAGATCAAGTACGCGATCAACGGCCTCCTCTCGCTCACGCCCGACGGCATGCCGGTGCTCGGCGAGACGCCCGAGGTCAAGCACCTCTGGTCCGCGGCCGCGGTGTGGATCAAGGAGGGCCCCGGCATCGCGCAGCTCGTGGCCGAGTGGATGACCCACGGCTACCCGCACCTGTGCGACCCGCACACGTCGGACATCAGCCGCTTCTACGCGCACGAGAAGACGGAGCACCACATCTACGCCCGGTGCGCCGAGCACTTCAACAAGACCTACGGCATCGTCCACCCCCGCGAGCAGTGGGCCTCGCAGCGCGGCATGCGCCGCAGCCCCTTCTACGCCCGCGAGGAGGCCCTCGGCGCCGTCTTCTTCGACGCCCGCGGCTGGGAGCGCCCGCAGTGGTACGAGTCCAACGCCCCGCTCGTGGCCAAGTACGCCGACCGCTGCCAGCCCCGCGCGCACGAGTGGGACGCCCGCTGGTGGTCGCCGATCATCAACGCCGAGCACCTCGCGATGCGCGAGTCGGTCGGCATGGTCGACCTCACGGCCTTCAACGAGTTCGACATCACGGGCCCGGGCGCGCTCGCGTACCTCCAGTGGATGTGCGTGAACAACGTGGACGTGCCGGTGGGCCGCTCGGTCTACACGCCGCTCCTCACCGCACACGGCGGCTTCCGCGCGGACCTCACGATCATGCGGCTCGGCACCGAGCACTTCCGCATCATCACGGGCGCGTTCGACGGCGGCCGCGACCAGCACTGGTTCCGCCGCCACATGCCCACCGACGGCTCGGTGACGTTCACCGACATGTCGGCCGGTCTCTGCACGATCGGCGTCTGGGGACCCCACGCGGAGCGCACGATGTCCAAGATCGTGACCGGCGAGCACAAGGCGATGGACCTCTCCCAGTCCGCATTTCCCTACGGCTCGGTGCGCGACGTCCTCATCGACGGCGCGCCGTGCACGATGTTCCGCATCTCCTACGTCGGAGAGAACGGCTGGGAGGTCTACACCAAGATGGAGCACGGCCTGCGCCTGTGGGACGCCGTCGCGGCGGCCGGCAAGGAGCACGGCATCGTCCCCGTCGGCATCGGCGTCTACGGCCTCACCGGCCGGATCGAGAAGGGCTACCGCCTCATGGGAGCCGAGCTCGAGAGCGAGTACTCGCCCGTCGAGGCGGGACTCGCGCGCCCGAAGGTCAAGTCGGCCGACTTCATGGGCAAGGCTGCGTACCTCGAGGCCCGCAAGGGTGCCCCGGTCACCACGATGTGCACGCTCGAGATGCTGAGCCACCGCAGCGCGGAGGGCATCGACCGCTTCCCGACCGGCGGCAACGAGCCGATCCTCACCAAGGACGGCCGCCGCATCCTCGACGCCAAGGGCCGCGTCTCGCGCGTCACCACGGCGGGCGCGGCGCCGTCGCTCGGGACGTACCTGCTCATGGCGTACCTCCCGCCGGAGCACGCCGTCGAGGGCAACGAGCTGCGCGTCATGTACATGAACGAGACGTACCCCGTGCGCGTCGCGCGCGTCGGGTCGAAGCCGCTCTTCGACCCCGACGACGCGCGCATGAAGTCCTGACCGACCCCCGGCCGATGCGGATCTGCGTCTGCGTCAAGCGGGTGCCCGCACCCGGCGCGCGCATCAACGTCACCGACGACGGGCTCGCCGTCGACACCGCGCACCTCGGCTTCACCACCAGCCCGCACGAGGAGTGCGCCGTCGAGGCGGCCGTCCGGCTGGTCGAGGCGCACGGCGGCAGCGCCACCGTGCTCACGCTCGGACCCGCGGAGGCCGAGGAGCAGCTGCGCTACGCGGCGAGCGTCGGTATGACCGACGGCGTGCTGCTGTCGGTGCCCGGCGGCGACTGGGATCCGCAGCGCACCGCGCGCGCCATCACCGCGGCGATCCGCTCGATCGAGGCGCGCGACGGTGCCTTCGACCTCGTCCTCTTCGGCAACGAGTCCGCCGACGGGTGCAACTACCAGGTCGGCATCCGCGTCGCCCACGCCCTCGGACGCCCGATGGTCAACGGCGCGAAGGGCCTCGAGGTCCGCGACGGCGTCGCCCACGTGCAGCGCGAGGCGGACGGCGGCCGGGAGACGTACGAGCTGCCCCTCCCCGCCGCGGTCGGCATCCGCGAGGGGATCAACCTGCCGCGCTATCCGACGATGAAGGGCCGCCTCGCCTCCAAGAAGGCGGCGGTCGTCGTCGTCGCGGCCGAGGGCGACGAGGGCGCGCAGCGGCTCGTGCGCCTGCGGCGCCCCGAGGAGCGCTCGAGCACGACCGTCCTGCTCGGCCAGGGCCCCGACGCGGCGCCCAAGGTGGTCGACCTCCTCGAGGAGCTGGGGGTGCTGCGGTGAGCGTCCTCGTCCTCGTCGAGCACGACCGCGGCACGCTCGCCGACGCCACCCTCGAGGCCATGGCCGCGGCCCGCGGCCTCGCCGCAGCGATCGGGGCGCCCATCGAGGCCCTCACCATCTCCGCGGGTGCCGACGCGCTCCGGGACGTGCTCGCCGCCCACGGCGCCGTCCGCGTGCACCGTGCGCACCACGCGATGCTCGACGACTACGGGCCGGAGGCCTGGGGCGAGGTGCTCGCGCAGGCCGTGCGCACCCTGGCACCCGCCGCCGTCGTCGCCTGCGGCACGGGCCGCGGCAACGAGGTGCTCGCGCAGGCGGCCGCACGTCTCGACCTGCCGATGGTCGCCAACTGCGTGTCGGTCGAGCCGTCGCGCAACGGCGTGACCGCGGTCGCGGTCACGCGCACGCGCTGGGGCGGCTCGCTGCTCGAGGATGCCACCGCCGCCGCGCCGACGATGCTGCTCTCGGTCGCGCACCACACGTACGAGGCGACGGCGCTCGCCGCGCCGGCGGCGGGCGAGGCGACCCCGCTCGCGGTCGAGCTCGACGCGTCGCTCGCGCGCAGCGTGGTCCGCGGGCGCACCGAGCGCACGGCCGGCGTCACGCTCGCGACGGCGCCCGTGGTGGTGGGCGGCGGGCGCGGCGTCGGCTCCGCCGACGGGTTCGCCCCGCTGCAGGAGCTCGCGGAGCTGCTCGGCGGCGTCGTGGGTTGCTCGCGCGCGGTGACCAACAACGGCTGGCGCAACCACGCGGACCAGGTCGGACAGACCGGCACGCGCATCGCACCCGACGTGTACTTCGCCTGCGGCATCTCGGGCGCGATCCAGCACTGGGTGGGTGCGATGGCGTCCAAGCACATCATCGCGATCAACACCGATCCACAAGCGAACATGGTCACCAAGGCGGGGTACGCCGTGATCGGCGACCTGCACGCGGTCGTGCCCGCCATCTCCGCCGAGATCCGCCGCCGCCGCGCCTGACGCGCAGCGCCCGGCCCGCGGCGCGGCGCGCCAACTAGCGTCTCGGCGATGACGGACGCACCCGCGGCACCTGCGGCGACCGGCGAGGGCCGCCGTCGGGGGCGCGCCCGCACGAGCGGCGCGGGCGACCGCCTGCCCGAGCAGGCACCGTTCCGCCAGCCCCGCATGCGCTACGAGCCGACGCGCATCGTCTCGGAGGACGAGCTCGAGGCCATCCACCTCGCGTCGCTGCGCATCCTTCGCGACATCGGCATGGACTTCCTCGAGCCGCGGGCCCGCGAGATGCTGGCCGCCGCGGGGGCCGACGTGGACCCCGACTCGCCGCGCGTGCGCTTCGACCCCGACATGGTGCTGGAGCGCATCCGCACCTGCCCGTCCGAGTTCACGATGCACGCGCGCAACCCGGCGCACGACCTGCGCATCGGCGGCGACTGGGTCGCCTTCGGCTCGGTGGGCTCGCCGCCCAACTACGTGGACCTCGACGGCGTCCGCCACATCGGCGATCGTGCGGGGTACCGCGACTTCCTCCGCCTCGTCCAGATGTTCAACGTCGTCCACTACTTCACGGGGTACCCCGTCGAGCCGACCGACCTCCACCCCTCGGTCCGCCACCTCGAGGCCGGTCACGACGCGCTCGTGATGACCGACAAGGTGCCCTTCGCCTACAGCCTCGGCGCGCAGCGCAACAGGGACGTGCTCGAGATGATCCGCATCGCGCGCGGCGTGACCGACGCGCAGATCGACGAGCAGCCCTCGATCTTCTCGATCATCAACTCGTCGTCCCCGCTGCGGCTCGACGCGCCGATGCTCCAGGGGATCATCGAGTTCTCCTCGCGCAACCAGATCATCTGCATCACCCCGTTCACCCTCGCCGGGGCGATGGCGCCCGTGACGCTCGCGGGGGCGCTCTCGCAGCAGAACGCGGAG
The DNA here is from genome assembly GCA_041158045.1 of Actinomycetota bacterium. Taxonomy (GTDB): domain Bacteria; phylum Actinomycetota; class Acidimicrobiia; order Acidimicrobiales; family Ilumatobacteraceae; genus CAXRBC01. Next base: position 27,033 of record JBEBCD010000047.1, read on the forward strand.
GCCCTCGCCGGCATGGTGATGACCCAGGTCGTGCGCCCCGGTGCACCGGTGGTCTACGGGGGCTTCACGAGCAACGTCGACATGCAGTCCGGCGCGCCGGCGTTCGGCACGCCGGAGTACATGCGCACGGCCATGATCGGCGGCCAGCTCGCCCGCCGCTACAAGGTCCCCTACCGCTCGTCCAACGTCTGCGCGGCCAACGCCGTCGACGCGCAGGCCGCCTACGAGAGCGTCTTCAGCATCTGGGGCGCCGTCATGGGCGGGGTCAACATGATGATGCACGGCGCCGGCTGGATGGAGGGCGGGCTGCACGCCTCGCTCGAGAAGTTCGTCCTCGACGCCGACCTCCTCGCGATGGTCGCCGCCTTCCTCGAGCCGCCGGTGGTCGACGAGGCGACGCTCGCGCACGACGCGATCGCCGAGGTGGGCCCGGGCGGGCACTTCTTCGGCACGCAGCACACGCAGGACCGCTTCCGCACCGCGTTCTTCAAGCCGATGATCTCCGACTGGCGCAACTGGGAGTCGTGGGTCGAGGCGGGCCGGCCCGAGGCCAAGGGCCGCGCCAACCAGCTGGCCCGCCGCTTCCTCGCCGCCTACGAGCAGCCGCCCATGGAGGCCTCGCGCCGCGAGGAGCTGGACGCCTTCCTCGCGCGCCGCGTCGCCGAGGGCGGGGTGCCGACGGACTACTAGGACCGCACCGAGAAGGGGGACGGGAACATGAGGACATCAGCGCGCGTCGTGGTGATCGGCGGCGGCGTGGTCGGGGCGTCGGTGCTCTACCACCTCACCAAGGAGGGCTGGGGCGACGTCGTGCTCCTCGAGCGCAAGGAGCTCACCGCCGGCAGCACCTGGCACGCGGCGGGCGGCATGCACACGCTCAACGGCGACCCCAACGTGGCACGCCTCCAGCAGTACACGGTCAACCTCTACAAGCAGATCGAGCAGGAGTCGGGCCAGGCCTGCGGCATCCACCTGCCCGGTGGCCTCCAGCTCGCCGACACCCCCGAGCGCCTCGACTGGCTCAAGATGGCGATGGCCCGCGGCCGCTACCTCGGGATGCACATGGAGATGGTCTCGATGAAGGAGGCCAAGGAGCTCAACCCGCTGCTCGAGGAGCGCTTCTTCGTCGGCGCGCTCTACGACGAGGACGAGGGCAGCGTCGACCCGTACGGCGTCACGCACGCCTACGCGATCTGCGCCCGCAACCGCGGCGCCGAGGTCCACACCAACACCTGGGCGACGGGCCTGCGCCAGCGACCCGACGGCACGTGGGACGTCGAGACCGACAAGGGCACCATCCACGCCGAGCACGTCGTCAACGCGGGCGGGCTCTGGGCCCGCGAGGTGGGCCGCATGGCCGGTCTCGAGCTGCCCGTGCTCGCGATGGAGCACCACTACCTCATGACCGAGCCGATGGACGAGGTCATCGCCTACAACCAGCAGCACGGCCGCGAGCTGCCGCACATGATCGACTTCGCGGGCGAGATCTACGCGCGCCAGGAGGGGCAGAGCATCCTCCTCGGCACCTACGAGCAGTCCAACCGCCCGTGGTCGCCGAAGGAGACGCCATGGGACTTCGTCTTCCAGCTGCTCCCCCACGACCTCGAGCGCATCGCGCCCGAGCTGGCCCGGGGCTTCGAGCACTTCCCCGCGGTCGGCCGCGCGGGCATCAAGAAGTTCGTCAACGGGCCCTTCACGTTCAGCCCCGACGGCAACCCGCTGGTGGGCCCGATCAAGGGCATCCGCGGCATGTGGACGGCGTGCGCCGTCATGGCGGGCCTGAGCCAGGGCGGCGGCGTCGGCCTGTCGCTCGCCAACTGGATCGTCCACGGCGACCCGGGCGCCGACATCTGGGCCATGGACGTCGCGCGCTACGGCGACTACGCCACGCTCGCCTACACCAACGCCAAGGTCCGCGAGAACTACTCGCGGCGGTTCCGCATCACCTTCCCCAACGAGGAGCTGCCCGCCGCCCGCCCGCTGCTCACGACGCCGATCTACGACCGACTCACCGCCCACAACGCGGTGTGGGGCGCCGGCTTCGGCCTCGAGCACCCGCTGTGGTTCCAGCGGCCCGGCGCCGAGCCCCGCGAGGACGTGACCTTCCGGCGCTCCAACGCCTTCCCCATCGTCGGGGAGGAGAGCCGCGCGGTGCGCGAGCGCGTCGGCTTCTCCGAGGCGTCCAACTTCGCCAAGTACCGGGTGAGCGGGCCCGGCGCCTCCGAGTGGCTGCAGGGACTCTTCACCGCCCGGCTGCCCCAGATGCACCGCACGATCCTCACCGCGATGCTCAACCCGCAGGGGCGGATCGAGGGCGAGTTCTCCGTGTCGCGCGTCGGGGACGACGAGTTCTACGTCTTCGGGTCGCAGGCCGCCGAGGTGCACCACCCGCGCTGGTTCCTCGCGCACCTGCCGAAGGGCTCGCCGATCCGATTCGAGGTGCTCGGCCTCTCGATGGTCGGCCTCACGGTCGCGGGCCCGCGGTCGCGCGACGTGCTGCAGAAGGTCGCGGACGTCTCGCTCGCGACCCCCGACTTCCCGTTCATGGCCTTCCGCCGGGCGCACGTCGGCATGGCGCCGGTCTGGCTGTCGCGCATGACGTACACCGGTGACCTCGGGTACGAGATGTGGATGGCGCCGGAGCACCAGCGCTACCTGTTCGACCTCCTGTGGGACGCGGGCCGCGAGCACGACATGCGGCTCTTCGGCTACCGGGCGCTCATCACGATGCGCCTGGAGAAGAACTTCGGCACCTGGTTCCGCGAGTACCGGCCAATCTACACGCCGCTCGAGGCCGGCATGGACCGCTCCCTCAAGTTCGACCACGACTTCGTCGGGCGCGCGGCGGTCGAGGCCGAGCGCGCGGCGGGCGGGCCGGCGCGTCGCCTCGTGACCTTCCGCGTCGACGTCGACCCGGACGAGCCGGCCGACGTGATCGGCGACGAGCCCGTCTGGCACGACGGCAAGGTCGTCGGGTGGATCACGAGCGGCGGCTACGCCCACTACTCCGCGGCGTCGCTCGCGATGGGCTACGTGCCCGCCGCGCTCGCCCGCGAGGGCACCACCGGGTTCGAGATCGAGATCATCGGCAAGCGCCGACCGGCCCACCTGCAGCTCGAGCCGATCCTCGACCCGAGCGGCTCGAGGATGCGGGCCTAGACCCCCGCGGCGCCGGCGGACGGCGCGTCGGCGTACCAGCGGTCCTCGACGTAGCGCGGCGTGCGCCACCCGTCGAGGTCCTCGAACTTGCAGAGCGACGGCTCCGGCCCGAGCGGCACCGGGGCACCGTCGCGGATGGCCCACTCGCCGCGCGCCGAGGAGCCGCGCACGTAGCTCGAGATCATGAAGGCGCGGTCCCGCCGCGACCCGTTGGGCAGCGAGCCGTGGACGGTCAGCAACCCCCACACCACGGCGTCGCCGGGCTCGAGCTCCACGTCCACGACGTCGGCCGGGTCGATCCCCGCGCCGCGCAGCTCGTCGTCGCTCGTGAGTCCCTTCATGATCGGCGCACCCTCGTCCGAGAGGCCGAGGTACCCGCGGAGGTGGCTGCGCGGCACCACCCGCAGGCAGCCGTTGTCGCGGGTGCAGCGGTCGATCGCGATGCCGACGGTGACCGTGTCGCGCACGACGTCGTCGTAGGCCTCGCGCGCGTCGCGGAAGCGCAGGTCCTGGTGGAAGCGGTAGCCGGTGAGCCCGGCACCCGGCGGCTTCCAGTGCACCTGCTGGGCCACCTGCTTGACGTCGCGGCCGAGGAGCGGCTCGAGGAGCGCCGCGATCTCCGGCCGCGAGCGGAACCCGTCGAACCACGGGTGCTCCCACGCCGGCCAGTGCGCCTGCACGACGTAACGGGATGGGAAGTGGGTCTCGGGCAGGATCTCGTACACGAGGTTGCCGTGACGGTAGGTGCACGGGTGGGCCATGCCGCGCGCGTACACCACGCGGGTGCGCCGGCGGAGCTCCTCGGCGAGCTCGGCGTCGAGCAGCCCCCGCACGATCACGTAGCCCTCCTCCCGGTACCGCGCCGCGACGGACGACGTCGCGGCGGGGGCCGCGGCATCCGCGGTCGCCCCGGTCACCTGCGCGTCGGCGCGGCCACCTGCACCTCGCGCAGCCGCGCGAGCGGGATGTGGCAGCGCAGGTAGTGCCCCGGCTCGACCTCCACGAGGTCGGGCTCCTCGGAGTCGCAGAGGTGCTCCACGCCCGAGCCCGCGCGGCGCGGACACCGCGGGTGCAGCACGCACCCGGACGGAGGATCGGAGGGGCTCGGGACCTGTCCCTCGAGCGGGATCCGCTCACGCACCGTGCCGTCGACGCGCGGCACGGCCGAGAGCAGCGCCTCGGTGTACGGGTGGTGCGGACCGCCGAAGACTCGCTCGGACGTGCCGAACTCGACGACCCGACCCAGGTAGAGCACCGCGATCTTGTCGGAGATGTAGCGCACCACGCCGAGGTCGTGGGAGATGAACACGTAGCTCACGCCCTCGGCGCGCTGGAGGTCGACCAACAGGTTGAGGATCGCCGCCTGCACGCTCACGTCGAGGGCGCTCGTCGGCTCGTCGCACACGACGAGCCGGGGCGTGCCCGCGAAGGCGCGGGAGATGGCGACGCGCTGCTTGAGCCCGCCCGAGAGCTGGGACGGTCGCACGCTGTGGAGCGTCTCGTCGACGCGCATCCCCGACAGCAGCTCGTGCGCCCGCCGCTCGGAGGCGTCCTGGGCGAGGCCGCCGAGCCGCTGCACGGCGCGGGCCACGATGCGTGTCACGCTGTGTCGCCGGTTGAGCGCCTGGTCCGGGTTCTGGAACACGATCTGCATCGCCCCGACGTCGCCGCGGTCGCGGCGCACGAGCGTCGCCGCGAGGGCCTTGCCGTCGAGGCGGACCGCGCTGCCCTCCTCGGGGGCGGTGAGGCCGAGCACGGCCTTCGCGAGCGTGGTCTTGCCCGAGCCCGACTCGCCGACGAGCCCGAGGGTCTCCCCGACCCCGACCGCCACGGACACGTCGTTGAGGACCCGCACGCGGTGGCCCTCCTGGGTGAAGACCTTGGAGAGGTGGCCGACCTCGAGGAGCTGCTCCCCCGCGCGGGCCGGGACCGCGGCGGCGCCCTGCGGCGCCGACTCGACCGTGCGCGGCAGGCTCGCCGCGCGGTCGTGGTGGTGGCAGCGCACGGCGTGGCCCGATCCGAGGTCGGTCGGCGCGGGCCGCTCCGAGCGGCACCGGTCGTCGGCGATCGCGCAGCGGTCGACGAAGACGCAGCCGGGCAGCGCGGCGCCGAGCGGCGGCGGCGTGCCGGGGATCGTGTCGAGGCGGTCGGTGGACTTGTGCAGACCGCCGCGCGGGATGCAGCGCAGCAGCCCGACCGTGTACGGGTGGCTGGGCGCGGACAGCAGCCGCGCCGTCGGCCCCTCCTCCACGAGCGCGCCCGCGTAGAGGACCCCGACGCGGTCGCACATGTGGCGGATCACGCCGAGGTTGTGGCTGATGAAGAGCACGGCCGTGTTGATCTCGCGCCGCAGGGCGCGCACGAGGTCCAGCACCTCGGCCTCCACCGTGGCGTCGAGGCCGGTGGTCGGCTCGTCCATGACGAGGAGGCGGGGCTCGTTGGCGAGCGCCATCGCGATCACGACGCGCTGGGCCATGCCGCCCGACAGTTGGTGCGGGTAGCGGCGCATCACGCGGCCGGCGTCGGCGATCTGGACGCGCACGAGGGCCTGCTCGGCGCGCGCGAGCGCGTCGGACGCGGGCGTGCCACCGAGGCGGAACACCTCGGCGATCTGGTCCCCGACGCGGATCGTCGGGTTGAGCGCCGCGATCGGGTTCTGGTACACCATCGCGATCGCACGGGTGCGCAGGTCGCGGACCTCGGCGTCGGACATGGTGAGCATGTCGCGGCCCTCGAAGGCGATCGACCCTCCCGTCACGCGCCCGTTGCGCGGCAGGTACCGCAGCCCCGCGTATGCCGCGGTGGACTTGCCGCAACCCGACTCGCCCACGAGGCCGTACGCCTCGCCGGCGCGCACGGAGAACGACACGCCCCGCAGCACGGAGCGATCGATGCCGCGGACGGTGTAGACGACGTCGAGGTCCCGGACCTCGAGGGTGGGCGTGCTCACGACTCGAACGCCTCGAGCAGGCCGTCGGCGATCAGGTTGACGCTCACGGCCAGCGTCGCGATGGCCCCGGCGGGCGCCGCGGTCGACCACCACTCGCCGCTGAAGATCATCTGCCAGTTCTCCGCCACCTGGGAGCCCCAGTTGGGCGAGCCCGGCTCGACGCCCGCGCCGAGGAACGACAGCGTCGCGACGGCGAAGATCGCGTAGCCGAGGCGCACGGTGAACTCGACGATGATCGGCGCGGTCACGTTGGGCAGGATCTCGCGGAAGATGATGTGCGGCGTGCCCTCGGTGCGGAGCCGCGCGGCGGCCACGTAGTCGAGCTCGGCCTCGCCGAGCACCGCCGCGCGCACCGTGCGCGCGATGATGGGCGCGAAGACGAACCCGATGATGAGCACGGTGAGGGTCACCGAGGCCCCGCCGAGCGACGCGATGGCGAGCAGCGCGATCACGATGACGGGGATCGCGGAGACGGCCTCGAGCAGGCGCATGAGCGCGATGTCGAACCAACCCTTGAAGTACCCGGCGAGCAGCCCGAGGGCCACCCCGACCACGGTGCCGATGATCGTCGCGGAGAACGACATGACGAGGATCTGGCGCGAGCCGACGATCACGCGGGCGAAGACGTCGCGACCCAGCGGGTCGGTGCCGAACCAAAAGCGACCCGACGGCGGGAGGGAGGTGAACTCGAGGTCGGTGAACTCGGGGTCGATCGGCACGATCCACCGACCCAGCGCGGCGGCCACCAGCCAGAACGCGAGGATCACCGCACCCGCGAGGAAGGCCTTGTTGCGCCGCAGCTGGGCCATCCGCTCGCGGCGGATCGCGCGCCGCGCCGCCCCGTCGCCGGTCGCCGCCACCCCGCCCGTCATTCGGCCACCGCCGTGCGGATGCGAGGGTTGAGCATCGCGAAGAGCATGTCGGCGAGGAGCTGGAAGCCGACGATGACCGAGCTCGTGATGAGCACGCCCGCCTGGAGCATCGGGTAGTCGCGGCCGCCCACCGCGGTGAGCAGCACGGTGCCGAAGCCCGGATAGTTGAACACCACCTCCACGGCCACGAGGCCGCCGACGAGGTACGGGATCTGCCCGGCGATGACCGCGATGGTCGGGAGCATCGCGTTGCGCATGACGTGGCGCCAGATCGCCGCGCGCCGCGTCATGCCCTTCAGCACCGCGGTGCGCATGTAGTCGGACTCGAGCGCCTCGATGACGCCCGCGCGCGCGATGCGGGCGATGTAGCCGAACAGCACGAGGAGCAGTGCGATCGAGGGCAGGAGCAGGTGCCAGACGTAGTCGAGGAATCCCGCGGCCGGGTCGTCGGGGAAGGCGGTGACGGGGAACCACTCGAGGGTGACGCCGAAGACCAGCACGAACGTCACCGCCCAGACGAACTCCGGGATCACCGCCGCCGACAGGCCCCCGACGGTGATGACGCGGTCGATCGCCTTGCCGCGGTTGAGCGCCGCCACCACGCCGCCGGTGACCGAGATCGGCACGATGAGGACGAACGCGAGCGCCGCGAGGCGCGCCGAGTACCCGATGGCGGGGAACAGGAGCTCGCCCACGTCGCTGCTGTACTGCAGCGACTGGCCGAGGTCGCCGCGGAGCGTGCTCGTGATCCAGTCCCAGAACTGCACGACCAGGGGGCGGTTGAGGCCGAGCTGTTCGCGCAGGGCCACCAGCTGCTCCTCGGTGGTGCCCTTGCCCAGGATCCGCCGCGCGGCGTCGCCGGGGAGGATCCGCATCATGAAGAAGACGACCGTCGCGACGATCAGCACCGTGACGAGGGACAGCCCCAGTCGCTTCAGGAAGTAGCGCAGCATGGTCCCGCGGAGACGCTAGTAGTCGCACGCCGACGCCGGAAACGACGAAGGGGCCGACGTCCTCGCGGACGTCGGCCCCTTCGGTCCGAACGAGTCGGGGTGATCAGCCCTTCGCGTCGTGGCAGGAGACCTGGCTCATGCCGTTGACGAGCACGCCGGTCAGGCCCTTGCGCTGCGGGCTGATCGACACGTCGTAGTAGGGCAGCATGTACGGGACGTCCTCCAAGCAGATGACCTGCATCTTCTTGCTGGCCGCCTTCTTCTTGGCGTTGGACGCCGCGGTGAGGTACTCGTTGGCCGCCGCGTCGAAGGCTGCGCTGTTGTAGTGCGCGGCGCTCCAGTCGGCGGTCGACATGTACTCGCGCTTGAGGTACACGTCCGGGGTCGGACGGCCACCCCAGTCGGTGATGCCGAGGTTGGACGCCAGCCAGGAGTTGTTGTCGTACTCGAAGATGACGCCCTTCTTGGAGGGGTACGGCACGTACGTGTAGTACACGCTGCCGCCGCCGCCGGAGCCGTCGATCTTCAGGGTGACGTTGATCCCGATCTGCTTGAACGAGGTCTTGATGACCTGCGCCAGGGCGTCGATGTCGTCGCGCTTCCAGCTCGAGAGGTCCACGCTGAACCCCTTGTTGCCGGCCGCCGCCATGAGCGCCTTGGCCTCGGTCAGGTCCTTGTCGCGCTGCGGCACGCTGGTGTCCTTGGTCGGGAAGGCGTCCATGATGCAGTCGTTGCCGATCGAGCCGAAGCCCTTGAGCACGCCCTTGATGTATCCGGCGCGGTCGAAGGTGAGGGCCGCCGCACGACGCACGCGCTTGTCGGTGAACGGACCCCAGTCACAGCGCATGTGCGTGTGGATGGTGCGCGCACTCGGCGTGAGCTGCAGCTGGAACTTGGCCTTGTTGAGCTTCGTCACGTCGGCGGGCTGGGCCGCGATGATCGCGTCGAGCTTGCCGGTCTTGAGCTGGGGCATCGCGGCCGCCGCGCTCACGAACTGGACGAGCTCGAGCTTCTCGAAGCTCGGGATGCGCTTGGCATCCCAGTAGTCCTCGTTGCGCACGAAGACGGTCTTGACGCCCTCGGTGTAGCTCTCGAGCTTCCACGGGCCCGCGGCGATCATCGTCTTCTCCCAGCCGGCGCCGCCCGAGGTGCCGTTCTTGATGATCAGCGACCCGTACGACGGGTTGGAGGCGACGATGTAGGGGAAGTTGGCGTTCGCATCGAGCAGGTTGAACTGCACGGTGCTGGCGTCCACCTTGACGACGCCCGCGGCGTCGAAGATGCCCTTGAAGTTGCCGAGCTGGTTCGACGCGTTCTTCGGGTCGACGTGCCACTTGAACGTCCACACGACGTCGTCCACGGTGAGCGGGGTGCCGTCGTGGAACTTGATGCCCTTGCGGATCTTGAACGTCCAGGTCTTGAGACCGTTGGAGGCCTTCCAGCTCTCGGCCACGCGGGGCTCGAGCGCACCCTTCTCGTCGGTCCAGGCGAGCCACTCGCCGACGCAGCCGAGGATCTGCAGCGATCCGGCGTCGGAGGTGAGGCCCGGCACGGGCGTCTGGTTCGGCTTGCCGGCGCCGATGCGCAGGACCTTGCCCGCCGCACCGACCTCGCCGCCGAGCAGCTGCGAGAGCGGGATCGCGGCCGCGGTGGCGGCGGCGCCCTTGATGACCGTGCGGCGCGATACCGACCGCGAGGTGAACTGGATCTCAGTCACGTGTGTTGTCCCCTTGTGGTTGGCGGGGACCGACGGCCCCCGTGTTGTGCGTCACCCTAGCCGCACCCCGCATCCACCCGCCATTCACCGTCCGGCCACTCCCCATGCGCAGGTGCGCAACCGCACGAATCGCCGTCGGGGCGGTCCTCCTAGGCGGGGACCCGCTCCGCCGTGAGCCGGCGCGCCACCTTGCCGATCCTCGCGACCCGCTCCACGAGGGCGTCGCGGGCGCGGGCCGCGGCGTCGCTGAGGCCCGTCAGCTCCGCCACCTTCCAGTGCCGCAGCACGACGGGCTCGAGGATCTGGTCGTGGTGGATCGCCAGGTCGTAGATGCCCGCCCGTGCGACGACGCGGGCGACCCGCTCGAAGTCGGGGATCCCGGTGCCGGGCATCGCGAAGGTGCGCACGGCCCGCTCGATGCCGAGCACCATCTCCGACGGCGCGGCCTCGAGGGCCGCCGTCGCGAGGTCGCGGTAGAAGAGGTAGTGCAGGTTCTCGTCGTTGCCGACGCGCAGCATGATCGCCTGGCCGGCCTCGTCCTCGATGAGCTTGCCCGTGTTGCGGTGCGCGATGCGCGTGGCGAGCTCCTGCATGCTGAGGTACGCGAGGCCCTCGTAGAGGTCCTCCGGCGCGGGTACCTGCGCGCCGCGCACCTGCGCCATCCGCGCCCGCTCGAGGGCGACGGGGTCGGTGGCGCGGCTCACCGTCAGCCAGTCGCGGATCACGATCGAATGGCGCCCCTCCTCGGCCGTCCAGTTGCGCGACCAGGCGTCGTACGCCCCGCCCCCGCCGGCGAAGAGCACGTTGACGTCGCGCGTGTAGTACGGCAGGTTGTCCTCCGTCAACAGGTTGAGGTACAGCGACTGTCGCACCGCCTCCGGCAGCGGTGCCACGCCGTCGCCCATGTCGGCGTCCGCAGCGTCCCACGCACGCCCCGGCTCGAAGTCGCGACCGCGACCCCAGGGCACCATCTCGTGGGGGAACCACTCCTTGGCCACGCCCATGTGGCGGTCGTAGAGGCGCTCGGCGACCGGCGCGAGCTCCGCGAGCAGACCCTGCGGCGTCATCGGCTCACCCTACCGAGCGTGGTGCGCGCAGTGCGGCCACGAGGCGCGCGAGCGGGACTCGGAAGTCGTCGAGTGGTGCGATCCCCGCGGCGCGCAGTGCCGCGTTGTCCAGCACCGAGTTGGCCGGGCGCGGCGCGGGCCGCGGCGGGACGAGGTCGGCCGTGGCGATCGGCTCGACGCGTGACGCGTCGTGGCCCGCGAGGCGCATGACCTCGCGCGCGAACTCCCACCACGAGACGGCGCCCTGGTTGGTCACGTGCCAGACTCCGACGCGGCGCTCGCCCGCGAGGCGCACGATCATCCGCGCGGCGTCGTCGGCGAGCGTCGGGTGGCCGCGCTGGTCGTCGACGAAGCGCAGCGGCCCGGGCCGATCCGCGAGGCGCAGGATCGTCTTGACCATGTTGGCGCCCGTCGCGCCGCAGACCCAGGAGATGCGCACGGTCGCGTCGAGGGCCGGATCGACGGCGCGCTCCCCCGCGAGCTTGGAGCGCCCATAGACGCTGCGGGGCGCCGGCGCGTCGCCCTCCAGGTACGGCGTCGGCTTCGTGCCGTCGAAGACGTAGTCGGTCGACACGTACGTCACCCGCGCACCGACGGCGCGGGCGGCCGCGACCACGTGTGCGGTGGCCTCTCCGTTGGCGCGGTGCGCCCGGTCGGGGTCGGACTCGCAGTCGTCGACCGCGGTCCAGGCGGCGGCGTGGAGGATCGCGGCGGGCCGCGCGAGGTCGACGGCGCGCGCGACCGCGTCGCGGTCCGTCACGTCGAGCGTCGCCACGCCCGGCGCCCCGCGGGGGTCGCGCGCCGTCGCCACCACGTCGTGACCCGCCGCGCGGGCCGCCGCCACGAGCTCGCTCCCCAGCTGCCCCACGGCGCCCGTCACGAGCATCCTCACTGCGGGGTCACCTCAGCGCGGCCGTGCCTTGAGCGGCTCCCACCACCAGCGGTTGTCCCGGTACCACGCGACCGTCTCCTCGAGCGCCTCGTCGAGCGAGCGCGTGCGGCGCCATCCGAGGCGCGTGATCTTGCCGACGTCGACCGAGTAGCGGCGGTCGTGGCCGAGCCGGTCGGGCACGTACCGCACGCTGGACTCGTCCTTGCCGAGCAGGGCGAGCAGCTTGTCCACCAGCACCCGGTTGGGCGTCTCGTTGCCCGCACCGACGTTGTAGATCTCGCCCGGCTCGCCCCGCTCGAGCACGAGCTGGACCCCGGCGCAATGGTCGTCGACGTAGAGCCAGTCCCGCTCGTTGAGTCCGTCGCCGTAGAGGGGGATCGTGCCGCCGTCGAGGAGGTTGGTCGTGAAGAGCGGGATCGCCTTCTCCGGGTACTGGTACGGCCCGAAGTTGTTGGTGCAACGCGTGACGAGCACGGGCACGCCGTGCGTCGTGAAGTAGGAGAGCGCGATGAGGTCCGAGCCGGCCTTCGACGCCGAGTACGGGCTGCGCGGCTCGAGCGGATCGCGCTCCGTGGACGACCCCGTCTCGACCGACCCGTAGACCTCGTCCGTGCCGATGTGGAGGACGCGGCCGATGCCGAGGCGCCGCGCGACGTCGACCACCACGTTGGTCCCGAAGCAGTTGGTGAGGATGAAGTCCTCGCCCGCGGCGATCGAGCGGTCGACGTGGCTCTCGGCGGCGAAGTGCACGACTGCGTCGTGCCCGCGCATCGCGGCCTCCACGTCGGCCGGGTGGCACACGTTGCCCTTGACGAAGGCGAACCGCGGATCGTCGTCCACGTCGCGGAGCGTCGAGAGGTTGCCCGCGTAGGTGAGCGCGTCGTACACCGTCACCGCGTGGTCCGTGTGGCGGAGCACCCACCGCACGTAGTTGGAACCGATGAAGCCGGCGCCGCCGGTGACGAGGATCCTCACGCGCGTCCGCTCAGGTGCGCATCGGCCACGCGGGGCGCAGCGCGGCCGGGATCGCGTCCCGACCCGGGTTGTCCCGGTCGCGCGCGGAGAGCGTCGGCGATGCCACGCCCCAGTCGGCGCGCACCGCGGGGTCGTCCCAGCGCAGGCCGAGCTCGTCCTTCGGGTTGTAGTACCCGTCGACGAGGTAGGTGATGGTCATGTCCGACAGCGCGGCGAAGCCGTGCGCCACGCCGGGCGGGATGAACACGCCGCGGTGGTCGTGCGTGCCGTCGGCACGACGCCCGAGATCGATGACCTGCGTCGCACGGTCCGTCGGCGAGCCCTCGCGCAGGTCGTGCAACACGACGCGGCACGTCCCGAACGGCACGTACCAGTAGTCCGCCTGGTGCAGGTGGTAGTGCAGGCCCACGACGGCGCCGGCCTGGCGGTCGCCGCGGTTGCCCTGGAGCATCTCGCGCCCGAGGGGGAACCATTCGCGCCGGTACGTCTCGACGAAGTACCCGCGCGCGTCCCCGTGCACCTGGGGCTCGACGATCCGCACGCCCGCGATGACGTCGCTCTCGGTCACGCTCACCGGCACGTCACTCGAGCTCCACCTTGGAGTCGTCCCCCAGCATCAGGCGCAGGGCGCGGGGCTGTTGCTCGCTGCGCACCACCTCGACGTCGCGGCCGATGAGGGAGTCGGTCACGCGCGTCACGCCGACGATCGACGACCCGTCCAGCACCACCGAGTGCTCGATCTCGGACCGCACGAGCCGGCACCCGCGACCGATCGACGTGTACGGCCCCACGTACGTCTCCTCCACGATGGCGTCGGCGCCGATCACCACGGGCCCGCGGATGCGCGAGCGGGAGACCTTGGCACCCTGCTCGATCACGACCCGGCCCTGGATCTGCGAGGCACCGTCGACCGTCCCGTCCACGCGCGGCGTCATCACGTCGAGCACCAGGCGGTTGCACTCGAGGAGCGGGTCCTTCTTGCCCGTGTCGATCCACCAGCCGCGCAGCACCTCGTGGCGCACGGTGCGACCGTTGCTCACCAGCCACTGGATGGCGTCGGTGATCTCGAGCTCGCCGCGCGCCGACGGGGCGATCGCTCGGACCGCCTCGTGGATCGTCGGGTCGAAGAGGTAGACGCCGACGAGCGCGAGGTCGGACGGCGGGTCCTTGGGCTTCTCGACCAGGCGCACCACGTGGCCGCTCGCGTCGACCTCCGCGACGCCGAACTGTCGGGGGTCGTCCACGTGGCACAGGAGGATCTGCGCGGCCGGCCGCCCCGTCGGGGCGCGCCGCGCCTCCTCGAAGCGCTCGACGAACTCGACGAGCCCCTGCTCGAGCATGTTGTCGCCGAGGTACATCACGAAGTCGTCGTCGCCGAGGTAGTCGCGGGCGATGAGCACGCAGTGCGCGAGGCCGAGCGGCTGGTCCTGCGGGATGTACGTCACCGCGACGCCGAAGCGAGCGCCGTCGCCCACCGCCGCGCGGATCTCGTCGCCGGTGGAACCGACGATGATCCCGATCTCGCGGATGCCCGCGCGCGCCATGGCCTCGATGCCGTAGAAGAGGATCGGCTTGTTGGCGATCGGCACGAGCTGCTTGGCGCTCGTGTGGGTGATCGGCCGGAGGCGCGTGCCGGCGCCGCCGGAGAGGATGAGACCCTTCACCGCGGATCAGCCTAGGCGCGCCGCAACTAGCGTGGCGCCGTGCCGTCGGCGTTCCTCCATCCGTTCGCCAAGCCGACGAAGGACGCGTTCATCCCGCTCGTGCGCGGCGAGGGCGCGCGCGTGTGGGACGCGTCGGGCCGCGACTACGTCGACGGCATGGCGAGCCTCTGGTACTGCGCGGTCGGCCACGGCCGTCGCGAGATCGCCGACGCGGTGCGCGACCAGATCGCGACCCTCGAGTCGTACAGCACGTTCGACCCGTTCACCTCGGAGCCGGTCGAGCGCCTCGCCGAGCGGCTCCGCGGACTCACGCCGATGCCGGACGCGCGCGCGTTCTTCTGCGGGAGCGGGTCGGAGGCGGTCGACACGGCGATGAAGCTCGCGCGCCTCGCCCACGTCCAGGCGGGACGCCCCGAGCGCACGCTCATCGTCTCGCGCATGCGCGGCTACCACGGCACCAACTACGGCGGCACTAGCGCGCAGGGGCTCCCGCTCAACAAGGCGGGCTGGGGTCCGCTCGTGCCCGACGTCGTGCAGGTCGACGGCGACGACCTCGAGGCGCTCAGCGTCGTGATGTCGCGCGAGTCGGGTCGCATCGCCGCGGTCCTCGCCGAGCCCGTCCAGGGCGCCGGCGGCGTCTACCCGCCCGCGCCCGGCTACCTCGAGGGGCTCCGCCGCCTCTGCGACCGCCACGGCGCGTACCTCATCTTCGACGAGGTCATCACGGGCTTCGGGCGCCTCGGCCACTGGTTCGCCTCCCAGCGCTACGGCGTCGTGCCGGACCTCACCTGCTTCGCCAAGGCGGTCACCTCGGGGTACCAGCCGCTCGGCGGCGTGCTCGTCGGCCGCGCCGTGCGCGAGCCGCTCGAGGCCGACCCCGCGTTCATCCTCCGCCACGGCTACACCTACTCGGGCCACGCCGCGGCGTGCGTCGCCGCGCTGGTCAACCTCGACATCATCGAGCGCGAGGGCCTCCGCGGGCGCGCACTCGCCATCGGTGCGCGCATCGACGCCGCGCTCTCCGCGCTCGTCGCCGACGGCGTGATCGCGAGCCACCGCGGTGACGGGGCCGTCTGGGCGGCCGGCCTGCACCAGGGTCAGGACAACGTGCGGATCCGCGACCGGATGCTCGAGCTCGGCGGCATCACGCGGGCGATCAACGCGGACACCAACACCTTCTGTCCGCCGCTCGTGATCACCGACGCCGAACTGGACCGCCTGCTCGACGCGTTCGCGACTGCCGCCGCCGGCCGCTGACGGCCTCCCCGCGGCGCGGCCGCACCGTGGGGGATCAGCGCGGCGGGGGGTCCTGGAGGAGCGAGATGAGGCTGCTCGTGTCCCAACGCCGCCCGCCCCGCTCGACGACGCGCGCGTAGAGCCCGTCGATCAGCCGCGTCACCGAGAGGTCCGCGCCGTTGCGCGCCGCCTCGTCGAAGCAGATGCCGAGGTCCTTGCGCATCCACTCGACCGCGAACCCGAAGTCGAACTGCCCGCGCACCATGGTGCGCGCCCGGTTGTCCATCTGCCACGACTGGGCCGCGCCCTTGGAGATCACGTCGACCACCCGGTCCGCATCGAGGCCCGCGCGGACCGCGAAGTCGAGCGCCTCGGAGAGGCCCTGCGCGATCCCCGCGATGCAGATCTGGTTGACCATCTTGGTGAGTTGGCCCGCGCCCGCGCCGCCCATGCGCATGCACGCCTTCGCGTACGCGGCGATCACGGCCTCGGCCCGCGCGTAGACCGCCTCGTCGTCGCAGCCGCACATCACCGTGAGCTGGCCCTTCTCGGCGCCCGCCTGGCCGCCCGAGACGGGCGCGTCGACGAAGCCCACGCCGCGCGCCGCGCACGCGGCCGCGAGCTCGCGGGCGACGGTCGCGCTCGCCGTCGTGTGGTCGACGACGAGCCCGCCGGGGCGCGTCCCCGCGAGGATCCCCTCGTCCCCGAGCACGACCGCGCGCACGTCGTCGTCGTTGCCGACGCACAGCATCGTCACGTCGCTCGCCTCGGCCGCCGCGCGGGGCGTCGGCGCGACCGCGTGGCCGCCCTCGGGGTGCGCGGCGAGCCAGGCGTCGGCCTTGGCGGCCGTGCGGTTGTACGCCGTCACCACGTGGCCCCGCGACGCGAGGTGGCCCGCCATGGGACCGCCCATGACGCCGAGTCCGCAGAATCCGACGCGCACGGTCGCCGACCGAGTGGGCGCTACTTGGCGCGCGTGGGCGCCGGCTTCGCCGCGGGCTTGGCGGCCGGATTGGCGGCGGACTTCGCCCCCGACTTCGCCACCGGCTTGGCGGCCGGCTTCGCCGGACGCGGGCGCGAGGGCCGCGACGGTCGCGACGGCGACGTGAGCGCGACGTCGGGCTTGTCGAGCGCCTTCGGCGTCGACCGGCGCGCGGGGCGCACCACGGGCTGCTCGCCCTGCAGCACGCCCTTCTCGAGCGCCTGGTCGAGGAACTCCTCGGCCTTCTCCGTCGACACGCGCAGCGCGGGCGCGATCTCGGAGATGAGGTTGATCCGCGCGCGGTCGTACATCGTCTTCTCCGCGGCGGACAGCGCCGACTGGCGGTCGCGGACCGCGAGATTGCGCACCACCTCGGCGACCTGGTACACGTCGCCGCTCTTCAGCTTCTCCTGGTGGTTCTTGAAGCGGCGCGACCAGTTGGCCGGCACGCGCGGGTCGGCCTTGGCCAGCACCGACACGAGGTCGTCGAGCTCGCTGCGCGACACGGGCGGGCGGACGCCGACCTTGTCGATCATGTCGGTCGGGACCGAGAGCGTCATGTCGTGGATGACGGTCTTGAGGATGAGGTACTCCTTGATCGTCCCGAACGCCTTCATGCGCTTGATGTTCTGGACGATGCACGCCCCGTGCTGGGGGTAGATGACCGTGTCACCCTTCTTGATCCTGAACCTCTTCACTCGCGACACCGGTCCTTCCGCCCCGACCCCCGTGGGGTGAGCCGCCGCATGCTATTGCGCCCCCGGGAGGATTCGAACCTCCGACCAACGGATTAGAAGTCCGCTGCTCTGTCCACTGAGCTACGGGGGCCTCGATCGGCCGCCTCAGCCTCTCACGCGCCCCGGGTGGGTGTAGACGTTGGCCGCGCCGTCCCGCACGAAGCCGACGACGGTGATGCCCAGTCGGTCGGCGGTCTCGAGCGCGAGGCTGCTCGGCGCCCCGACGGCCGCCATCACCCGCACGCCGGCCATCGCCGCCTTCTGGACGATCTCATAGGACACGCGGCCGCTCACCACGAGGGCGTGCGCGGCGAGCGGCAGGCGCCCGTCGAGGACCGCCCGACCGACGACCTTGTCCACCGCGTTGTGCCGCCCCACGTCCTCGCGCACGCACCACGCCTCCCCCGCCCCGTCGACGAGTCCGGCGGCGTGCAGTCCGCCCGTGCGGTCGAAGGTCGGCTGCGAGCCGCGCACGATCTCCGGCAGCCGACGCACGAGCGCCGCGTCATACCACGGTCCGTCGGCGGGGTCCGCCGGCGCCACCTCCCGCTCGAGGCGCTCGATGGACTCGGTCCCGCAGATCCCGCAGCTCGCGCTCGTCACCATGGCGCGCCGCGAGAGGGCCTCGTCGAAGCGGTCGGCGAGGGTGACCGTCACGACGTTGTACCGCTGCTCCTCGCCCCGGACCGCCTCGCAGTAGCGCACCGTCGCGACCCCGCCGGCCCCCACCATGCCCTCCGTCGCGAGGAAGCCGACGGCGAGCTCGAAGTCGTGGCCCGGCGTGCGCATCGTGACCGCGACCGTGCGCGCCTCCTGGCCCGGGGCCTCGGCGCGGATCTCCATGGGCTCCTCGGTGACGACCGAGTCCGGCTTCGTCGTGCGGGCACCGTCGCGCAGCACGACGACCTGCCGATCGGCCGTGCGGCGGCGCGCCGGCGCACCTTGACTTTTTGCCGTCATCGACATGTCCCGCGAAGCCTCGCATCCATCGGGGTCCCGACCCCAACCGTCACGAAATCGTAACGGGGACGATCCCGCCCCGCGCCGGCGCCGTCGGCAACCATGAAGGTCGTCCGGTCCCCCGACCGGACGCGGCTCCCGGCACTCCGGGCGCCGACCCACGCGTCGCGGCCCCGGTCGCGACGCACCCATGGATGCTCATTCCAGAAGGAGTCAAGCAAGCAATGGATATCACCGCACTGGGCCTCTCCGGTGGCCAGGGAATGCTGGTGTACAACGCGTTCAGCTTCGCCGTCGCGACGATGGCGATCGCGTTCGTGTTCTACCTCGTATCCCGCAACCGCGTGGCCCCCGCGTACCGCAGCGCCGTCACCATGTCGGCGATGATCTGCGGCATCGCCGCCTACCACTACTGGCGGATGTTCGGCAATCTCGGGTCGAGCGAGTGGAACGAGGGCTACCGCTACGCGGACTGGCTCCTCACCGTGCCGCTGCTCGTGGCCGAGCTCGTCGTCGTGTCCGGCATCGCCAAGGACAAGATGGCCGGGGTGCGCAACCGCCTCGTCATCGCCGCGCTCCTCATGATCGCCACGGGCTACCCGGGCGAGACGGCGGAGGCCGGCTCGAGCACCCGCACCATCTGGGGGATCATCTCGAGCATCTTCATGCTCTACATCCTCTGGGACCTGTGGGGCGGCGAGGTCGGCAAGGCGCTCAAGTCGCAGACCGGCGCCATCGGCAGCAAGCTCAGCAACCTGCGGTACCTGCTCCTCTTCACGTGGGGCGTGTACCCGATCGCCTACATCCTGGGCGACCCGAACAGCTGGCTGTCCGACACGCTCGGCCTCAGCGGCACCGACGCGACGACCGCCATCCAGGTCGGTTACACCGTCGCCGACGTGCTCGCCAAGCCGGGCTACGGCCTCATCATCTTCGGCATCGCGCTCGCGCGGTCCGAGGCCGAGGGGTACCGCGCGGCCTGATCCGTCCCGGCGCGCGACTGCGCGCCACGTGACGCCGCTCGACGGATCCGTCGAGTCGAAGGGAGGCCCGGGCCGCATGGCCCGGGCCTCTCTGCATCCCGGCACGACCGTCGCGCCCGGGTCCGGCGCTCGTCGCGCCCGGGTCAGCCGCGACGTGCGGCGAACGCCCGCTTGATCATCACGAGGCCGACGAGGGCCGCGAGCGCGAGGCCCGCGGGCACCAGCACCGCGAGCGCCACCTGCGTCGACTCCCCGCGCAGCGTCGCGAGCACGCCGGCCTCGATCCGGCGGCCGGTCGGCAGGATCGTCATCACGGGATCCTCGAGCACCGGGCACGGCGCGTCGGACTCGTCCACGCCGACGACCGCGTCGCCGCCGAAGAGCGGTGCCGGCTCCTTGACCTTGGACTCGAGCGTCGCGGCGTACGGCGACGCCTTGGCCCCCACCAGGTAGGTCTCGCCGAGGTCGAGGAAGTCGGCCTCGCGGTTGGGATAGCGCACCACGACGACGGCCCCGTCGGAGTACGCGCCGAGGTCGCCGGCGCGCACCTGCACCACCTCGTACGTCGCGGTCAGCTCGTCGCGCGACGCGAGCCGCCCGAGGAACGCCACCTGCGCCGGCTCCGGCACGCGGCATCCCTCGGGGACCGTCGTGCGCGTCGCACCGTCGACGGCGGGCGCCTCGCCCGGGGTGCCCTCCCCGGTGTCGCCCTGCTCGTCGGGGATCGCGTCCTCGCCCGGCGCACCCGGGATCGTCGTGTCGACGCCGGGCCACGCGCGCGCCACGCCTACCCGCACGCGCACCCCGCGCCTATCTGCCGGTGAACTTCGGGTCCCGCTTCTCGAGGAACGCCGCCATCGCCTCCGCGGTGTCCGCGGTCCCGAAGTTGGTCACCTGCGCGGCCGCCTCGGCCTCGAGCGCCTCCTCGAGCGACGACGCGAGCGACGCCTGGAGCAGGCGCTTCGTCGCCGCGAGCGCGATCGGCGGGCCGGCGGCCAGCCGGCGCGCCCACCCATCGACGAAGGCATCGAGCTCGGCGTCGGGCACCACGCGGTTGACGAGGCCCATCGCCGCCGCGTCCGCCGCCCCGACGAGGTCGGCGAGGAACGCGAGCTCGTTGGCGCGGTGCAGGCCCACCCTGCGCGGCAGCACCCACGACCCGCCGAAGTCGAGCGACAGCCCGCGCCGCGCGAAGATCTCCGAGAGCCGCGCGCCCTCCGACGCGACGACGAGGTCGCACCCGAGCGCGAGGTTGCACCCCGCGCCGACCGCGACGCCGCGCACCTTGGCGATGGTCGGCTGCGGGATGCGGTGCAGCGCGATGCACGCCGCGTTGACGCGCCGCATGCGCCCGAGCGGCGTCGCGTCCCGCGTCGTGCCGTCGTCGACCGTCCGGCCCGCGCCCGGCCCGCGCGCCGCCTCGCCCGGGCCGCCCCGTCCCGAGAGGTCCGCCCCGGAGCAGAAGTCGCCG
This sequence comes from Actinomycetota bacterium, assembly GCA_041158045.1. GTDB lineage: Bacteria > Actinomycetota > Acidimicrobiia > Acidimicrobiales > Ilumatobacteraceae > CAXRBC01. Next base: position 47,651 of record JBEBCD010000047.1, read on the forward strand.
CCCGCACCCGTGAGCACGAGCACCCGGTCCTCGGCGCGCCCCGCGACGTCCTCGAAGGTCGCGCGCAGCTCGGCCCACATCGTCTCGTTGGCCGCGTTCTTCTTGGCCGGACGGTGCATCGTCACGGTGACGACGCCGTCGCGCCGCTCCACGATCAGCGTCTCGAGCGCCCCGGGGCTCCCCACGCGGCTCAGGCTACGCGGCGATACTGCACCCATGGGATTCGACCCGCACCGGCGCTTCCGCGCGCGACCGATCGACTACGCCGTCGTCGCGGGTGCGTTCGTCGTCATCGTCGCGCTGCTCGCCTGGGCGTTCGCCGCGTGACCCCGCGCATCGCGCGCCGGGCGCCGCGGCGCCGGCCCCGGCCCCTCGGGATCTGGGACGGCCTCTACGGTCCCGTCGAGGTGCGCCGCGTGCAGCCCTACGAGGCGCACAAGCAGTACGTCTGCCCCGGCTGCCACCGCGACATCCCGCCGCGCACCGGCCACCTCGTGTGCGTCCCCCGCGACGCGGCCGACCTGCGCCGCCACTGGCACCGCGCCTGCTGGGAGCGCCGCGGCTAGAACGCCGCCTCGCGCACCTCCACCCGCGCGCCCGTCACCGCCGCGACGTCGAACCGCAGCCGCACCGCCGGGCCGATCCCGTGGGCGTCGCGCCGCCGCGCGAGCCACGCCGCCGCGGCCGCCCGCAGGCGCCGCTGCTTGGTCGCCGTGACCGCCTCGAAGGGCGAGCCGTGGCTCGCGCGGCGGCGCGCCTTGACCTCCACGAACGCCACGAGGGGGCCGCGCGCGACCACGAGGTCCAGCTCGCCGCCCCGCACGCGCCAGCGCCGGTCGAGCACGCGCCAGCCGTCGCGCTCGTAGCGGCGCGCCACGAGGTCCTCGGCCCAGCGCCCGTGCGCGACCCGCGACCGGTCGGGGACCGCGGCGCGCATCGCGTGCGCGCCGGCTACTCGTCGGCCTTCGGCAGCTCCTCGACGTTCACGTCCTTGAACGTCATCACGCGCACCCGCGGCACGAAACGGCTCTTGCGGTACATGTCCCAGACCCATGCGTCGGTGAGCGTCACCTCCACGAGCGGCCGCGCGCCGTCGGCGCGCACCGCCACGTCGACCGTGTTGGCCAGGTAGAAGCGCCGGTCCGTCTCCACCGCGAAGCGGAACATCCCGACGACGTCCTGGTACTCCTGCGCGAGCTGCAACTCGCGCTCGGCCTCGAACTGCTCGAGGTCGTCGGTGTTCAATGTGTGACCCGCGGCGACGGGACGGCCGGGATCAGGCCTCCACGTCCTCGCGCTTCTCGAGCACCTTCGCCGCCTTGCCGAGGCGCGAGCGGAGGTACGTGAGCTTGGCCCGGCGGACGTCGCCGCGGCGGACGACCTCGAGCTTGGCGACCGAGGGGCTGTGCTTGGGGAACGTGCGCTCGACGCCGACGCCGTAGCTCAGCTTGCGCACCGTGTAGCTCTCCGACGCGCCCGAGCCCTGGATGCCGATCACGTTGCCCTGGAAGACCTGCACGCGCTCCTTGCCGCCCTCGACGACGCGCACGTGCACCTTGACCTCGTCGCCCGGCAGGAAGTCGGGGAGGTCGGTGCGCAGCGTGGCGGAGTCGACGATGTCGGTGGGCTTCATGGGGAGCCCTCAGGATACGGGACGGCGGGGAACTCTTCCAACAGGCGCCGTTCCTCGTCGCGCAGCCCGCCCCGCGCGTCGATGAGGTCGGGGCGCCGCGCGATCGTCCGGTGCAGCGCCTGTGCGCGACGCCACCGCGCGATGCGCGCGTGATCGCCGCCGCGCAGGACCTCCGGCACCTCCCATCCGCGCCACGCGGCGGGGCGCGTGTAGTGCGGCTCCTCGAGCAGGCCCTCGGCGAAGCTCTCGGTCTCGGGCGACGCGTCGTTGCCCATCACCCCGGGCAGGAGCCGCGTCGCCGCCTCGATCACGAGGCACGCGGCCACCTCCCCGCCCGCGAGGACGACGTCGCCGACCGAGATCTCGCCGTCGACGAGGTGCTCGACCACCCGATGATCCACGCCCTCGTAGCGGCCGCACAGGAGGGAGAAGCCGGGGCCCGCCGCGAGGCGCCGGGCCGCGGCCTGGTCGAAGCGCGCGCCCCCCGGCGAGAGCACGTACAGCGGTCGCTGCGGCGAGGTCGCCTCGACGGCCGCGAACACCGGCTCCGCGCGCAGCAACATGCCCGGCCCGCCGCCGAAGATCGTGTCGTCGACGCGCCGCGTCGCGTCGCCCCAGTCGCGCAGGTCGTGGCAGCGCAGGTCCACGATGCCGTCGCGCCGCGCCCGCCCGAGGAGGCTCTCGGCGCACCACGCGTCGACCATCCCGGGGAACACCGAGAAGACGTCGATGCGGTACGCGCCCGTCACTCGTCCCACAGCCCCTCCGGCGTCGCCACGTGCAGCACCCCGTGGGCACCCGGCGCCCCCGCCTCGCGCCGCACGACGAAGGGCACGGGCACGAGCGTCCCGTCCTCGAGCTCGAGCATCGCGTGCGCCGGGCTGTCGACGACCGCGACGACGCGACCCCGGTCGGTGCCGCCCGCGTCCACGACGCGCGACCCGATGACCTCGTGCACCCACAGGCGCCCGTCAGATGCGAGCGGCTCCGCCCACACCGCCTCGCCCGACAGCAGTCGGGCATGCTCCGGGTCGTCGACGCCGTCGAAGTGCACGAGCCACGTCGAGTCGTAGGGCGAGCGGTGCGGCGCGTGCGTCGCGGCCCGGCTCGCGCGGTGCACCACGAGCCAGCGCCCCGCCGCGCGGAGGCGCGCGCCGACGGCGGTGCGCTCCTCGCGGTGCGTGTAGAAGTCGACGCGCAGGTCGCCGCGCACGCCGTGCGCGCGTCCGATGCGGCCGACCTCGATCAGGCCGACGGGTTCAGTCGTCGAGGAAGTCGACATCCACGTCGGCGCCGTCGCGGGTGGCGGCGGCACGCACGACGGTGCGGATGCTGGCGGCCGTGCGGCCGCGGCGGCCGATGACGCGGCCGAGGTCGCCGTCGGCGACGCGGACCTCGAGGATGATCTGATCGTCGTCCTCGACGGCCTCGACGCGGACCTGGTCCGGGACGTCGACGATCGAGCGGACGATGTGCTCGAGCACCGCCGAGGCGGTGGGGGCGCCGCTCACTTCGCGGCTTTCGAGGCCTCGAACTCCGCCCACGCGCCGCATGCCACGAGCAGCTTGCGCACGCGCTCCGAGGGCAGGGCGCCGTCGTGCAGCCAGCGCAGCAGGCGCGGCGTGTCGACGGTGACGGCCGAGGGCTCCTGGCGCGGCATGTACGTGCCGAGGATCTCGAGGATCTTGGCGTCGCGGGCCGAGCGGGTGTCGGTGGCGACGATGCGGTAGTGGGGATGCTTCGGCTTGCCGACGCGGGAGAGGCGGATCTTCACGGACATGGGCGACTCAGGCTATCGGGAGGCCCGCGGACGGCCCAACGCGCCCGCCCTTGCCCGCGCGCTTCATCATCGTGCGAGCCTCGAGGAACTGCTTCACGAGCCGGTTCACGTCCGCCACCTGCGTCCCCGAGCCCCTGGCGATGCGCGTGCGGCGGCTGCCGTTGATGATCTCGGGGCGCGCCCGCTCGTCGGGCGTCATCGAGCGGATGATCGCCTCCGTCCTGCGCACCTGGTCGTCGCCGATCTCGGCGTTGCGCACCTGCGCGGGCACCCCCGGCAGCATCCCGAGCACCTGCGAGAGCGAGCCCATCTTCTTGAGCTGCTGCAGCTGCGAGAGGAAGTCGTCGAGCGTGAAGCGCCCCTCCACCAGCCGCGCCGCCGTCGCCTCGGCCTCCCGCTGGTCGAAGGCCCGCTCCGCCTGCTCGATGAGCGTGAGCACGTCGCCCATGCCGAGGATCCGCCCCGCCATCCGGTCGGGGTGGAACTGCTCGAAGGCCTCCAGCTTCTCCCCCGTCGCCGCGAACGCGATGGGCTTGCCCAGCACCCGCTTGACGGACAACGCGGCGCCGCCGCGGGCGTCGCCGTCCAGCTTGGTGAGGATCACCGCGTCGATCGACAGCGCCGCGTCGAAGCGCGTGGCCACCGTGACCGCGTCCTGGCCGATCATGGCGTCGAGCACGAGGAACGTGTAGCGCGGCGACGTCGCCGCCGAGATCCGCCCGATCTCACCCATCATCTCGTCGTCGATCGCGAGACGACCCGCGGTGTCGACGATCACCACGTCGCGACCGGTGCGCCGCGCCTCCGCCACGCCCCCGCGCGCCGCGGCGACGGGGTCTCCCGGCTCGCTCCACATCGGCACGCCGAGCTGCCCAGCGAGCACCCGCAGCTGCTCGACCGCGGCGGGCCGCTGCAGGTCGGCCCCGACGAGCAGCGGCTGGCGGCCCTGCGACTTGTACCAGCCGGCGAGCTTGGCCGCGCTCGTCGTCTTGCCCGAGCCCTGGAGCCCCGCCATGAGCACGACGGTCGGCGGCTGGCTCTCGTAGGTGATCGCGAGCGTCTCGCCGCCGAGCATCCCGACGAGCGAGTCGTGCACGGCCTTGACGACCTGCTGGCCCGGGTCGAGCGCCCTCGACGCGGCGGCGCCGACCGCGGCGGCGCGGATCTCCCCCACGACGGCCTCGACGACGTCGAGGTGGACGTCCGCCTCGAGGAGGGCGGTGCGGACCTCGGCCAGGACCTCGTCGACGTCGCGCTCGGTGAGCCGGCCACGGTTGCGCAGGCCCTTGAGGATCCCGCCGAGCCGCCCCGACAACGCGTCAAACATCAGCCCCGCAGGCTACGACCCCGCCCCCGCGCGGCCGCGGGCCTCGCCGGCGTCAGTCGTCGAGGAGCGCGGCGACGAAGTCGGCGGGCGCGAACGGCGCGAGGTCGTCGATCCCCTCCCCGAGGCCCACGAGCTTCACCGGGATGCCGAGCTCCGCCTCGATCGCGAAGACGATCCCGCCCTTGGCCGAGCCGTCGAGCTTGGTCAACACCACCCCCGTCACCCCCGTCGCGGCCGCGAACTCGCGCGCCTGCGCCAGCCCGTTCTGCCCCGTCGTCGCGTCCACCACGAGGAGGACCTCGCGCACGACGCCCGCCGCCTTGTCCGCCACGCGGCGCACCTTGCGCAGCTCCTCCATGAGGTTCGTGTTGGCCTGCAGGCGCCCCGCGGTGTCGGCGATCACCAGCTCCGCGCCGCGCGCGGCCGCGCGCTGCACCGCGTCGAAGACGACCGACGACGGGTCGGCGCCCTCCGCGCCCCGCACCAGCTCCGCGCCCGCGCGCTGCGCCCACGCCGCGATCTGGTCCCCGGCAGCGGCGCGGAAGGTGTCGCCGGCCGCGAGCACGACGCCGCGGCCCGCCGCGCGCTCGCGGGACGCGAGCTTGCCGATCGTCGTGGTCTTGCCCGCGCCGTTGACCCCGACCACGAGCCACACGCACGGCGATCCGGGCGCGGCGTCGGTCGCGAGGGCGCGCGGCGCGTCGACGAGCAGCGCCGCGAGCTCGGTGCGCAGGCGCGCCGCGAGGTCCTCCGGCGAGCGCACCTCGCGCGCCGCGACGGCGTCGCGGCACCGCGCGAGCACGGCGCCGGTCGTGCGCACCCCGAGGTCGGCGCGCAGGAGCGTCGCCTCGAGGCCCTCCCAAGTCCCGTCATCGATGCCGCCGCGGCCCCGCACGCCGGCCACGGCGCCGCCGATCGAGGCCCGGGCCCGCGAGAGGCGCTCGCGGAGCGAGCCCCCACTCACGGCCGCGCGGCGCGGTCCGCGCCGCCGCTCACGCCGACTTGGCGACGACGCGCTCCACGACGACCCGCGAGGAGCCGCCCGGCTGCATGGTGACGCCGAGCAACGAGTCGCCCGCCTCCATGGTGCGCTTCTGGTGGCTCACGATGAGGAGCTGCGCGTCGCGGCGGAACTCGGCGACGAGCGCGAGGAACCGGTGCAGGTTGACGTCGTCGAGCGCGGCCTCGACCTCGTCCATGACGTAGAACGGCGAGGGCCGCGAGCGGAACACGGCGAAGAGGAACGCGAGGGCCGTGAGCGAGCGCTCGCCGCCCGACAGCAGGGAGAGCTTCTTCACGTTCTTGCCGCTCGGCTTGGCCTCCACCTCGATGCCCGTCATGAGCAGATCGTCGGGGTTGGTGAGCGTGAGCCGACCCGTCCCGCCGGGGAACAGCATCCCGAAGAGCTTCGCGAAGTTCTCCGTGACGTCGGCGTACGCACTCGCGAAGGTCGACTGGATCTCCTGGTCGATCTGGCGGATCACCTTCTGCAGCTCGCGGCGCGTCTCCTTGACGTCCTCGAGCTCCTTCTCGAGGAAGGCGTTGCGCTCCTGGAGCTCGGTGAACTCCTCGAGCGCCAGCGGGTTGATCGGCCCCATGAGCCGCAACTCGCGCTCGAGCTCGCGCATCCGCTCCTGCGCCGTCGTCCCCTCGGGGATCACGGGCGCCGGCGCGGCGACGGCGCGGTGGGCCTCGACCTCGAGCTCGCGCTTCAGCGTCTCGACGGCGGACTCGAGGCGCACCCGCGCCTCGCCGAGCTCCACCTCGACCTTGCGGTTGCGCTCGCGGCGCGCCTCGAGCTGGCCCGACGCGACGCCGCGCTCGCGGCGCGTCGCGTCGAGGCGGCCCGTGATCTCGCGGACCTCCTGGCTCTGGCGCTGCCGCTCGTCCTGGAGCTCGCGCCTGCGCCGCTCCAGCGCCTCCACGTGCCCCTCGACCACGCGCGCGAGCCGCCCGAGCGCACCGAGCCGGGCGTCGACGCGGCTGCGCCGCTCCGACGCCGCCGCGCGCTCCTCGCTGTCGGCCGCGAGGCGCGACTCGATCTCGGCGATGCGCGCGAGCAGCACCTCGCGCCGCTCCCGCAGGGCCGCGATCCGCGAGTCCATGTCGCGCCGCTGCTCCCCGAGGCTGGCCGTCCGCAGCGCCAAGTCGGTGGGGGTCGCGTCGGCGCCCGCCCCCGCGGCCCGCACCGCCTCGAGGGCCCCGCGCCGCTGGTGGAGGGCCACCCGCGCGGCCTCCGCGGCGGCCTCGGCGTCGACCACGCGGGCCCGCGCCCGGGCCAGGGCTTCGCCGGTCACGGCGCCCGGCCCCACCCGCATCGCCGACATCGCGAGGCGGTCGCCGGCGCGGGTCACGACGATGGCGTCGGGCCGCGAGAACGCGAGGTCGACGGCGACGCCGAAGTCCTCGGCGTACACGACCCTCGCGAGGAGCGCGTCGAGCAGCACCGAGACCGCGGCCTGGTGCTCGCCCGCGCGGGCCCGCACGCGCGGGCGCAGCGAATGCTCGGGCCACGCGGGCCGCGCCATCTCCACCGTCGGCGCGGCGTCGGGCGCCGGGGTCGCCGCGGGCGCCTCGGCGGCCGCGGGCGCCACGACCGTCACCGCCACGTCCGCGCGACGGAACAACTTGCGAATGAGGCGCGCGAGCCCGCGCGCCTCCCGCGCCTTCGCCGTCCGCGCCGCACGGCGCCGCTTCGGCCCCTTCGCGGCGGGTGCCTCGATCACGATCGGCGTGGCGTCCGAAGTCCAGGCGCCGAGCGCGACGACCGCGCCCATCTCCTGCGCACCGCGCAGGTGCTCGAGCGCCGCACGCGCCGACGCCGGGTCGGCGAGCACCGCGGCACCGAGCGCGTCGGCGAGCGCCGCCTGCACCGCCGGCCTCCACTCCTCGTCGATCTCGATGAGCTCCTCGAGCACGCCGAGCGCGCCCGGCACCTCGGCGGCGCGGGTCGCGCTCGCGGTGCTCGCCGCCATCGACGCCTCGAGCATCTCGGCGCGCGCGCGCTCGGCGGCGAGCGTCGCGATCGCGGCGGCGTGCGACTCGCCCGCCGCGTCGAGCGCGCGCTGCGCGGCCTCGGTCGCCTCGGCGGCCGCCTGCGCGCTCGACGCGCGATCGCGCACGAGCGACGCCTCCTCGCTCGCGAGCACCGCGTCCTGCGTCTCGGCCTTCTCGATCTCGCGCTCGACGCGCTCGACCTCCTCGCGATTGATCTGCACCTCACCGTCGAGCGACGCCACGACGCCCTCGGCCATCAGCTGGTAGCGGTCGTTCTCCACCGAGCGGCGGCGCTCGGCGATGACTGCGATCTGCCCGCGCGCGCGGCCCAGCAGCTGCTCGACGCGCACCAGCTCGTCGCCCACGTGGCTGTCGCCGCCGCGCGCGAGCTCGCCCTCGAGCTGCGACACGACGCCCTCGATCTCGGCCACCTGCTCCCGCAGCATCCGCTCGTCCTCACCGCCGCCGACGCCCTCGGCCTCGAGCGCGGCGATCCGCGACTGCAGGGACTCGATGTCGCGGCCCCAGACGTAGAGCTGCAGCTCGCGCAGCTCGCGGGCGATCGCGTCGTGGCGCCGCGCCGACTCGGCCTGGCGCTCGAGCGGCCGGAGCTGGCGGCGCACCTCGCGCAGCAGGTCCTGCGCGCGCAGCAGGCTGCCCTCCGTCGCCTCGAGGCGGCGCTCGGCCTTCTCCTTGCGCTTGCGATGCTTGAGGACGCCCGAGGCCTCCTCGATGATCTGGCGGCGATCCTCGGGACGCGCGTTGAGTACCGCGTCGATCTGGCCCTGGCTGATGATCACGTGCTGCTGGCGGCCGACGCCGGCGTCCGAGAGCAGCTCCTGGATATCGAGGAGGCGGCACTGCACGCCGTTGAGCGCGTACTCGCTCTCGCCGGAGCGGAAGAGCGTGCGGGTCACCGTCACCTCGGTGAAGTCGAGCGCCAGCTGGCCGTCGGAGTTGTCGAGGGTGAGGGTCACCTCGGCGCGCCCCAGGGCGGGCCGCCGGGCCGTGCCGGCGAAGATGACGTCGTCCATCTTCTGGCTGCGGACCGCGCTCGGGGCCTGGGCGCCCAACACCCAGGCGATCGCGTCCACCACGTTGGACTTGCCCGACCCGTTGGGCCCCACGACGACGGTGACGCCGGGCTCCAGCTCCATGGTCGTCGTGTCGGCGAACGACTTGAAGCCCTTCAGGGTCAACGCTTTGAGGAACACGCCGTGGTCAGCGTAGATGAGGGCTCCCGGCTAACGCTGGCATACCCCGCACCAGTGGCTCGTGCGACTCGCGACGGACATGGTCCGCACGCGGCCCCTGCCGCAGGTGACGCATCGCTCCCCCGCGCGCCCGTACACGCGATGCTGCAGCTGGTAGCCGCCCGTCGCACCCTCGAGGTCGACGTACTGCGTGTCCTCGAGCGTGCTGCCGCCGTCCTCGATCGCGTCGCGCAGCACGCCGACGATCGCCGCGTGCAGGCGCGCCAGCGCCGCGCCCCGCACGCGATCGGCCGGGCGGTCCGGGCGCAGGCGCGCACGGTGGAGGATCTCGTCGGCGTAGATGTTGCCGATCCCGGCGATCGCCCGCTGGTCGAGCAGCACCGCCTTGATCCGCCCGCGGCGCGCGCCGAGCACGCGCCGCAGCCCCGCGGGGTCGAGGCCGTCGACGATCGGGTCGGGCCCGAGGCCGGCGAGATCGGGCACCTCGCGCTCGGCGTGCGCGGGGTCGAAGACCACGACCTCGCCGAAGGTGCGCGGGTCGACGAACCGCAGCTCGTGCGTGGCCCCCGCCCCGCGCCGCGGCGCGAGGTGCAGCACCACGTGGGTGTGCGGCGGCCGCGGGGCCCCCGCCGGTGCGACGAGCAGCCGCCCGCTCATCCGCAGGTGCACCATCAGCGCGTCCCCGGAGTCGAGCTCGCAGACGAGGTACTTGCCGCGCCGACGCGCGGCCGTGACGCGCGTGCCCGTGAGGCCGTCCACCACCGCGGCGCGACCCGTGCGCCGCACCGAACGCTCGCGCCCCACCTCGACGCGGGTCACCACCCGACCGACGACGTGGCGCTCCAGCCCGCGCCGGACGGTCTCGACCTCGGGGAGCTCGGGCACGCGCGCGCGACGCCGCGGCCGTCAGCCGCCGCGGCCCTCGAGCGCGGCGCAGGCGACGCGCGCCGCCTCCTGCTCCGCCGCCTTCTTGGACCGCCCGGTCCCGGTGCCGCGGGGCTCGCCGCCCACGACGGCGACGGCGCGGAACTCCTTGGCGTGGTCGGGTCCGCGCTCCTCGACGCGGTACTCGGGCGCGCCGAGTCCGAGCCGCGCGGCGAGCTCCTGCAACTGCGTCTTCGGGTCGAGGCGCGCGAGCGTGGCCGCCGCGTCGTCGATCGGTCGCGCGAGCACGCGCAGGATGCACGCGTGCGCCGCCGCCGCGCCGCCGTCGAGGTACACGGCGCCGAAGAGCGCCTCGAGCGCGTTGGCGAGGATCGACGGCTTGCGCGCGCCGCCGGCGGCCGACTCGCCGCGGCCGAGCAGCACGTGCGCGCCGAGCCCGAGCGCGCCCGCGACCTCGGCGAGCGCGGCGGCGTTGACGACGTTCTTGCGCAGGTCGGTGAGGCGTCCCTCCTCGACGTCGGGATGTCGGCGGTACATCACGTCGGCGACGACCCAGCCGAGCACCGCGTCACCGAGGAACTCGAGTCGCTCGTTGGACGCGACGCCGGGGTGCTCCGCGCTCCACGACGCGTGGAGCATCGCGGTGCGCGCCAGCGACGCGTCGCCGAAGTCGTGTCCGAGCATCCGCGCGAGCGCCGCGACGTCGACCCGCGCGTCGTCGGCATCGCTCGCGGCGCGCGCGCCGCCTTGACCCGACATCGCTACTAGCCCGCGAGCGGGTGTGCGGCCACGGCCTCGCGGATGCGGCCGACCATGTCGGCCTCCACCATCTCCTTCGCGACGCGGATGCCGTTGAGCATCGCGCGCCGCGACGAGGAGCCGTGCGAGATGATGCACACGCCGTCGACGCCGAGGAGGATCGCGCCGCCCGTCGACTCGGGGTCGAACGTGCCGTACAGCTCGAGCATCCCCGGCATGAGCGCGTCCGCCGCCGTCTTGTACTCCGGCTTGCCGAGCACGGCGAAGAGCGCCTTGACGATCGCCTTCATCGAGCCCTCGAGCGTCTTCAGTGCGACGTTGCCGGTGAAGCCGTCGGTGACGACGACGTCCACGCGGTCCGTGATGATGTCGCGGCCCTCGACGTTGCCGATGAAGTGGAACGCGCCCGCCGATCCCGCGGCCTCCATGAGCGCGAAGGCCTCCTTGCGCAGCGAGTCGCCCTTGCCCGGCTCCTCGCCCACCGAGAGCAGGCCGACGCGGGGCCGCTCGATCCCGTAGCGCTGGCGGGCGTACACGGACCCCATGAGGGCGAACTGCACCAGCCAGGCGGCCTCCACCTCGGCATTGGCCCCCGCGTCGAGGAGCACCGTCGGGGTGGACCCGGGGACGGGGATCGGGGTGGCGATGGCGGGCCGTTTGACGCCCGCGATGCGGCCCATGCGCAGCAGGGCCGAGGCCATGGTGGCGCCGGTGTTGCCGGCCGAGATCATGGCGCTCGCCCGCCCGTCGCGCACGGCCTCGGCGGCCCGCACGAGGGTGGAGTCCTTCTTCGTGCGCACGGCGCCCGCCGGCTCCTCGTCCATGGCGATGACCTCGGCCGCCTCGATGAGCGGCAGTTCACCCCGTCCGGCGAGGTCGCGGGGTCCGACCAGTGCGACGGGGATGCCCGCCGCGGCGGCCTCGTGCGCGCCAGCGATGATCTCGTCGGGCGCCTTGTCGCCGCCCAGCGCGTCGACGGCGACCGGGAGCACTACCGGGCGTCGACGTTGACGGCGACGCGGCCCTTGTACCAGCCGCAGACGCCGCAGACCACGTGCGGACGCTTCGCCGAGCCGCAGCGCGGACACGCGCTCGCGTCGGGTGCGCCGAGTCGCCACGCGGCGGCCTGATGGGCGCGACCGCGGGCCTTCGACTTCTTCTTCTTTGGGACCGCCATGGCCCCGTCAGGCTAGCGGTCGACGTCCGCCGCGCCACACCCGCACGGCGCCTCGTTGAGGTCCGCGCCGCAGCGCGGGCACAGGCCGCGACAGTCGGGCCGGCACAGCGGCGCGTCGGGCACGGCGAGGAGGAGCGTGTCCCGCACCATCGTGCGCAGGTCCAGCTGGTCCCCCTCGAGCCGGTGGGCGTCGGGGTTCGTCGGCTGGCGCTGGTACAGCTCGTCCACGTCGACGTCCGCGGTGGTCGCGATCGGCGCGAGGCAGCGGCGGCACTCCCCGTGCCAGCCGACGGCGAGGCGGCCGTGCACCAGCACGCCGTCGGTGAGCGACTCGACCTCCAGCTCGAGCGAGACGGGCCGCGCCGCGTCGACGCGGGGATCGTCGAAGCCCACGTCCGCCGCGGGCACCTCGCGCACGATCTCCCGCACCGTCCCGGCGCGGCGCATCAGCTCCGCGACGTGGACGACGAGCGCGCTCAGTACTGCCGGTCGTCCCCGGCGTCGTCCTCCGCGGCCTCGACGTCGAAGAGCTCGGCCGACGCGTCCGCGACGGGCTCGGGCTCCTCCGCGGGCTCCTGGGAGATGATCGACAGGCGGTGGCGACCCTCCGCGACCTGGCGCGTGACGCGATCGAGGAGGACCTCGAAGCTCCCGAGTCGCCGGTCGAGGAAGTCCTCGGTCTCCATCTTCATGCGCTTGGAACGCTCGTCGGCCGACTGCAGCACCTCGCGGGCCCGCGCCTCGGCGGCGCGCACCACCTCGGTGCGCTGCACGAGGCGCTCCGCCTCGCGGCGGGCGGCGGCGAGGATCTCGTCGGCCTCACGCTGGGTCTGCGCGACGAAGTCGGCGCGCTCCTTGAGCATCCACTTCGCCTCGCGGATCTCGACGGGGAGCGAGTCGATCCCGTCGTTCAACACGTTGACCAGCTCCACGCGGTCGACCTTGATCGCGTTCGACATCGCGGCCTTGCCCGCGCCCTCGATCATCGCGACTGCCTGGCGGAGGAACGACTCGGTGTCCCCCAGGTTGACCGGCACGGTCTCACCGTCGAAGGAGTCCGCCACGCGGTCGTACTGCTCAAAGTCCTCGGTCTGGTCGGTGCTCATGTCCCCCTCGTTCGTGCACGCAGTGCGTCCGCCACCACGGATGGGACGAACGACGTCACGTCCCCACCGTAGTGGGCGATCTCGCGCACGTACCTGCTCGCGACGTGCCGGTGCTCGGGCGACGCCACGACGAGCAGCGTGGTCGGGCCGCCCGCCGCGCGGTTGGTGCTCGCCATCTGCGACTCGACGTCGTAGTCGGCGGCGCTGCGCACCCCCTTCACGATGCAGTCGGCGCCGAGGTCCCTCGCGGCCTGGATCGCGAGGCCCGCGTGCAGGTGGACGCTCACGTTGGCGAGGTGCGCGAGCGAGGCGGTCGCGAGGCGGACCCGCTCCTCGGGCGCGAACGCGCCGGAGGGCTTGGCCGGGTTGTGCATCACGACGACCTTCACGGCGGCGAAGAGGCGGGCCGCCTGGTCGATCACGTCGACGTGGCCGAGGTGGATGGGGTCGAAGCTCCCGGGGACCAGCGCGGTCAGCGCCCGGGGCGTCGCCATCGCCGTCACGGTACCGCCGGCCCCGCGCCGGACCCCCGCCCGCGATCCGTCGCGGACCCCGTGCGGCGCAGGAACGTCACCCACGCCCGCCCGTACCGCCGCGCCCGCACGGCCTCCCAGCCCGCGGGCGCCGCGATCTCGCGGTCGCTCTCCGCGACGACGAACCCGGCCGGCGACGCCTCCAGCAGCCCCGCCCAGTCGTCGAACTCGTACGGCGGGTCGGCCAGCACCACGTCCGCGTCCCGCAGGCCCCGCAGGTGGACGATCCCGTCACCGCGCAGCACGGTGGCGCGGTCGGCGATCCCGAGCGACGCGAGGTTGCGGTGCAGCACCTCGATCATCGCGCGCTCGCGCTCGACGAAGGTCACGTGCGCGGCCCCGCGCGAGATGGCCTCGATCCCGAGCGCGCCCGTGCCGGCGAAGAGATCCACCATGCGCGCGCCCGCGACCAGCCCGAGGCTGCCGAGCGCGTTGAACGTCGCCTGCCGCGCCTTGTCCATCGTGGGGCGCACGCCGCGGCCCTCGGGCGACTCGATGCGCCGGCCCCGGAGCTCGCCCGCGACCACGCGCACGGCTCCACGCTACGCGCGACACACTGTCCCGGTGCCCACCCCCGACGAGCGTCCCGACGGCGACCCCGCGGCGCCGCCCTCCGCGACGATCGTCTGCGTCGACTGCGGCGGCACGGCCCACCTGCTGACGCCGCCGCGCGAGGACGGC
>JBEBCD010000048.1:0-40647 GCA_041158045.1 Actinomycetota bacterium
CGAGCACCACCGGGTATCGGCCGGCCGCCGCCTCGCGCACGTCGGCGGGGGCGTCATCGCGGTGATGGGTGGTGAATGGTGCGGGCAACCGCGCGGCGCACGCGCGCCACGCGGCCCGCTCCCGCACGAGGCCGTGCGTGACGTCGCAGAGGGCGCAGTGGCGGGTGCCGAGTCGGGCACCGATCCAGTAGGCGAGCTCGCCGCGCAGCGTGGCGTCCGCGTCGTAGACGCCGATCCACTCGAGCACCGGGTCGGTCGTGGCCATCGCACGCCATCCTGCCCGACGCGCCCGTGGCGCGCCCCGTCCGGGCGCGTCAGCCGGAGAGGCGCGCGACGAAGCCGGAGCTGATGAGGACGAGGGTGATCATCGCGACCATGAGGGTGAGCATCTTGTTGGTCTGGGAGTGCATCGCCCGGTGCATGTCGCCCCGGAGCCCCTGGATCTCCTGGCGGACCTGGCCGAACTCGGTGCGCATCTCGGTCGTCAGGTCGGTGCGGAGCTCGGCCATCTCCTGGCGGACCTTGGCAAACTCGGTGCGCGTCTCGGTGCGCAGCTCGGCGATCTCGAGGCGGACCGCCCCGAGACGCACGTCGACGAAGTCGCGCGTCGCGAGCTGACTGCCCGCGTCGGCCTGGGCATCGGCCGTCGGGACGGTCGTCGGTGCGGAGGCCGGGGCGGTCGTGGACGTGGACGTGGTCATGGACGGACTCCTCTCGACGGGCCGATCGCCCGGGTCGTCGGGGGATGTGTGCTGCGCCGCGGTCCCGCGGTCGCGCGTCCCCTGGTCGTCCGTCGACATGGGTGCACTGTGCCAAAGTCGGCATCGGTCCTGTCAAGTACTCGTCGGACCGCGCAACGACGCCGCTTGGCGCGGCATGGTGCCGCGGCCTCCTGCTAGACCGTCGCCATGAGCGACACATCGAGTGCCCCCGGCACGGGCCCCGGCGCGGGCACGGCCGGCGGCGCGGGCACGGCCCGCCCGACCATCATCACCCCCACCGACGACGGCCCGCTCGAGGTCGACGGCCCGGTCTCCGTGCGCCGACCCGACGGCACCGTCATCCGCGAGGCGAGCAAGGTCTTCCTCTGCCGCTGCGGCCACAGCGGGCGCAAGCCGTGGTGCGACGGCAGCCACTCGCGCCAGGGGTGGCGCGCCTGACGCCCCCCGACGCCGGCTCGCCCGCGCGCGAGCTGCGCGACGCACACGCCGTCGTCGTCGGCGCCACCGGCGCGCTCGGCGGTCTCGTCGCGGCGGCGCTCGCGGCGCGGGGCGCCCGCGTGTCGGCCATCGTGCGGGACCCCGCGCGACTCGACGGCGCGAGCGTCGCCCACTACGCCGTCGCCGACCTCGAGGATCTCGCCACGGTGCGGGCCGCGGTCGCCTCCGTCGCCGCGCTCGGCCCGATCGACGTGATGGTCAATGCGGCGGGCATCGTCGCCTTCGGCCCGCTCCCGACGCTCGACGACGCCACCCTCGCCCGCCTCCTCGCGGTCAACGCGGTGGCGCCGATCGCACTGCTCCGCGAGGCGGCGCCGCACATGCGGGAGGGGTCGTGCTTCGTCCAGATCTCGGGCATCGTCGCCGACTCGCCCGTCGGCGGCATGGCCGCCTACTGCGCGTCCAAGGCCGCGGCCTCCTCGGCCGTGCGGGCCGCGGCGCGCGACCTGCGCCCGCGGCGCATCGACGTGATCGACGCGCGGCCCGGGCATACCGAGACGGGGCTCGCGGGGCGCGCGATCGCCGGCACCGCGCCGCGCATGCCCGCCGGCCACGACCCCCGGGCGGTGGCCGAGCGCATCGTCGCGGCGATCGTGGCGGGGGAGCGCGACCTGCCGGCGGAGGCCTTCGCGGCCGTCGGCGCCTAGGGGGCCGCGTGCGGATCGCGCGCCGCGTCGCGGCGATGGTGGCCGTCGCGGCGGCGACCGTCGTCGCGACGGCGGCCGGTACGTCGGGCGCGGCCGGCGGCGACGTGGCGGCCGGCGGCGACGTCGCACCGCCCGCCGAGCGGCGCATCATCGGCACCTCGGTCGAGGGCCGCCCCATCGAGGCGCTGCGCCTCGGCACCCCCGGCGGCACCGTCGTGCTCGTCGTCGGCGTCATCCACGGCGACGAGGACGCCGGCCTCGCCATCGTCGACGAGCTGGCCCGCCGCGCCGTGCCGCGCGGCGTCGAGCTGTGGATCGTGCCGTCGATGAACCCGGACGGCGTCGCCACCCGGCGCCGCGGCAACGCGCGGCTCGTGGACCTCAACCGCAACTTCCCCCACGCGTGGGCCCGCATGGGCCGCCCCGGCTACTGGCAGTACGCGGGGCCGTCGCGCGCCTCGGAGCCCGAGACGCGCGCGATGGTGGCATTCGTCCGCGAGATCCGCCCGGCGCTCGGCATCTGGTACCACCAGGACCTGTCGATGATCTCGCCCGGCACCGGCGACGAGGGCTCGGTGCGGGCGCGCTACGCGGCGCTCACCGGGCTGCCGCTCGTGCGCATCACTGGCGGCCGCTACACCGGCGTCGCCGCCACGTGGCAGCGGCGCGCCGTGCCGGACGGGATGGCGATGGTGGTCGAGCTCGGCCCCACGCTCCCGGCCGCCGAGGCCGTCGTGCACGCCGACGCCGTGATGGCCGTGGCGCGCATGACCCGCGACCTGCGAGGCTGAGCCGTGCCGTCCCGCCGCCCGACCGACCGCGCCGCGTCGTTCCCCCTCATCGAGCGCCGCTACGGACGCCCGGTCGCGCACTGGCTGCGCCTGCTCGAGCCGCTGCGCGGCGCGCGGTACCCCGAGCAGATGGAGCTGCTCCAGGAGCGCCACGGCGTGAGCCGCGCCCACGCCAACACGCTCGTCATGTACTTCCGCGGCTCGCGCTCCTCGCGCCGCCACGCCACGCCCGCCGACTACCTCGCCTCGGTCGACCCCGTCGCCGCCCGCACCGTGCGCCGCGTCATGGCCACCATCCGCGCCGCGCACCCCGGGCTCGAGCTCGTCGTGGCGTGGAACCAGCCGATCCTCCGCGTGCGCGGCACGACGAAGTCGGTCTTCGGCATGTCGGTGTCGCGCCACCACGCGCTGCTCAACCCCTTCTCCCGCGCCGCGCTCACCGCGCCGCCCGTCGCGCGCCGCATCGCCGCGCTCGGCCTCGGTGGTGGCTCCCACACGCTGCGCGTGCCGCTCGACTGGCGCGTCGACGCGACGCTGCTGCGGGCGATGGTGCGGGTGCGGCTCGCCGAGCTCCGCGACGAGCGCCCGTCGGGCCGGCGCGGCTAGCCCGCGGCCTCGGCGTACAGCGCGCCCGCCCGCACCTGACGCGCGTACGCGCCATCGCGCGCCATGAGCTCGTCGTGCGAGCCCTGCTCGACGACGCGCCCATCGTCGAGCACGACGATGCGGTCCGCACCCCGCACGGTCGAGAGCCGGTGCGCGATGACGATGGCGGTGCGTCCGCGTAGCGCCTCGTCGAGCGCGGCCTGCACGAGCACCTCGCTCTCGTTGTCGAGGTGGCTCGTCGCCTCGTCGAGGATCATGACGGCCGGGTCCTTGAGCAGCAGGCGGGCGATGGCGAGCCGCTGCTTCTCCCCGCCGGAGAGGCGGTAGCCGCGCTCGCCGACGATGGTGCGGTAGCCGTCGGGGAGCGCGGCGATCACGTCGTGGATGCGCGCGCGGCGGCACGCCGACTCGAGGTCGGCGTCGGTGGCGTCGGGACGGGCGTAGCGCAGGTTGGCCTCGATGCTCTCGTGGAAGAGGTGCGGGTCCTGCGACACCACGCCCACCGCCGCGCGCAGTGACGCGCCCGTGAGGTCGCGCACGTCGCGGCCGTCGACCCGCACGGTGCCATGCGTCGCGTCGTAGAGGCGGGGCACGAGCGAGGCGAGCGTCGACTTGCCCGAGCCCGACGGGCCGACGATCGCGAGCGTCTCGCCCGGCTCGATCGAGAGCGTCACGTCGCGCAGCACCTCGCGGTCGGTGTCGCCGGTCGGCGCCCCCGGCGCCTCGAGCGACGCGATCGACACCTCCGAGGCGTGCGGATAGCGGAACGTCACGGCGTCCCACTCGATCCGCCCCCGCGGCGCGACGAGGTCGACGGCCCGCGGGCGGTCCGCCACCGCGAGCGGCGCGTCGAGCACCTCGAAGACGCGGTCGAAGCTGACGAACGACGTGAGCAGCTCGACGCGCGCATTGGACAGCGCCGTGAGCGGCACGTACACCCGCGTCACCAGCGCCGCGAGCGCCACCAGCGTCCCCGACGTGACGTCGCCCGACACCACGAGCTGCGCACCCACGCCGTAGACGGCGACGGCACCGAGCGCGCCGACGAGCCCCAGCGCGACGAAGAACACGCGCCCGTACATCGCCGCCAGCACCCCCGCGTCGCGCACCCCGGCGGCCCGCTCGGAGAACGCGCCGATCTCCCGGTCGTGGCGGCCGAAGAGCTTCACCAGCATCGCCCCCGCGACGTTGAAGCGCTCCTGCATCTGCGTGTTCATCTGCGCGTTGAGGTCCATCTGGCGGGCCGCGATCGCCTGCAGCCGCGTGCCCACCCGCCGCGCCGGCACGATGAACGCGGGCAGTACCACGAGCGCGAGCGCCGTGAGGCGCCACTCGAGCGCCACCATCGCCGCCACGGTCGTCACGAGGATCACGGCGTTGCTCACCGCGGTGCCGATGGTGGAGGTCACCGCGTTCTGCGCGCCGACCACGTCGTTGTTGAGCCGGCTGATGAGCGAGCCGGTCTGCGTGCGGGTGAAGAAGGCGATCGGCATCCGCTGCACCTTGTCGAAGAGCGCGACCCGCAGGTCGTAGATGAGCCCCTCGCCGACGCGCGCCGAGCCCCAGCGCTGCACGATCGCGAGCGTCGCCTCGGCGATCGCCGCACCGACGGCCAGGACGGCGAGCCACCAGATGCGCCCCCGGTCGCCGGCGGGAATCGCGTCGTCGATGATCGCGCGGAAGACGAGCGGCGGCACCAGCGCCACCAGCGCCGACGCGAGGATCGCGGCGAGGAAGACGGCGATCGTCCGCGCGTACGGTCGGGCAAAGGCGCCGACGCGGCGCAGCGTCTCGCGCTCGACCGCGCGCCCGGCCACGGCGGAGGCGTCGCGGGGGATGAGCTGGTGCGGGTTCATCTGCACCGCGCCGACGCTACTGAGCCTCGTCCTCCCGCGCGCGGCGCGGGGGCGTCAGTGCGAGGGCGCGACGAGCGGCCACGGCCGCTCGCGTTCGACGAGCCGCGCGAGGTCCAGCAGGTACGGCTCGCGGTAGTGCGGCGCGACGATCTGCATCCCCACCGGCAGCCCGTCCACCGCGCCGACCGGCACCGAGATCGCGGGGCATCCGTAGACGTTGGCGGGGAAGGTGAGCGCGCCGTTGTTGCCGAGCCCGGCCTCGACGCCGCCGAAGACGCTCGGCAGCGGCCCCTCGGCGGCGAACGCGACGTCGGGGTTGCTCGCCGTGATCACGAAGTCGACGTCGCCGAAGATCGCGGCCATCCGCTCGTTGAGCGCCACCCGCCGCGCCTCGAACTTGCCGCGGGCCTCCGCGCCGTAGCGGTCCACCCACTGCATCGCCGCGCGGCCCTCCGGCGTCAGCTGCTCGAGCGCACCCGGCAGGTGCTCGCGCAACTCCCACGCGAGCATCACCGACCCGGTGAGCGACCACGCCGCGCCGAGTCTCGGCAGCGTGGTGTCGACGTCGCGCCGGCGCAGCCCCGCCGCGCCGGTGAGCCACGTCGCAGCCTCCTCGATCACGGCCCAGCTCGCGTCGGCGACGTGCGCGCCGCCCCAGTCGCGCACCGCGATGGCGCGCAGCCCCGACGTCTCGCGGGTGCCGAGCCCCGCCTCCCAGCCCGAGACGCGCGGGAGCGACAGCGGGTCGCGCGACTCGTGGCCGTTGCACACGTCGAACCATCGCGCCACGTCGCGCACGCTGCGCGCCAGGCAGCCGAGCGTCGTCGTGAGGTTGCCAAAGGGCTCCGCCGGTCCGCGTGGGATCCGCCCGTACGTGGCCTTGAGTCCGACCAGCCCGGTGAATCCCGCGGGGATCCGGATCGACCCCCCGCCGTCGCCGCCGGTGGCCAGCGTGACGATGCCGCCCGCCACCGCCGCCGCGCTGCCGCCCGACGAGCCGCCCGGCGTGGTGCCGCGCCGCCACGGGTTGTGCGTCGCGCCGTGGAGGTGGGTGCGCGTGAGGTTGACCATGCCGAACTCGCTGGACGTCGTCTGGCCGACGAGCACCGCGCCGCCGTCGCGCGTCGCGCGGTTGACCATCGTCGAGGTGTGCGACGCGCGACGGTCGCGGAAGACCGTGCTCGCCCCCGTGTCGGGCCAGCCGGCGACGGCATCGAGCTCCTTGACGCCGATCGGCACGCCGCCGAAGGGCTTGGACACGTCGGCGGCCGCCGCTGCGGCCTGCGCACCCTCGGCGTCGAGGTGGCCCCAGGCGTTGAGCTGGCTGGTGGAGATCGCGTCGAGCGTCGCGTTGAGCTCCTCGAGCGGGGAGCGGCGACCGGCGCGGTACTCGTCGACGAGCCCGCAGGCGTCGCCCTGCCACGGACGGTCCGGCATCGCGCCGAGCCTAGGTCAGCGGTGCGTAGTCGTCGGCGCGCGGCAGCGACAGGATCGCCTGCAGGAGCCCGTCCGGCGGCGCGACGATCTTGCGCGTCGCGAGGTCGAAGAAGGCGATGACGCTCGCGATGGTGCACGCGACCTTGCCGCTCGCCTTGACGAAGCGCGTCCGCAGGACGAACCGCGACCCGTCCTCGCGCATGCCCGCGAGCTCGTGGCCGATCGTCAGCTCCTCGGCGAGGCGCACCTCGGACCGGTAGTCGATCTCGTCGCGCAGCACGACCGGCCCGATGCCGGCGCCGAAGAACTCGGCGAGGGTGTAGCCGTGGCGGTTGAAGAACTCCATGCGCGAGTTGGACGCGAGGTCCAGGTACGCCACGTTGCGCATGTGGCCGTTGGAGTCGATCTCGCCCCAGCGGGTGCGGATCGTCTCGCTCACGCGCGGTCGTCCCGCACCACGGCGCGCGTCGTGTCGATGCGCACCCCGACGGCCTCGCCGACGGTCGCCCGCGCGTCGCGCGACAGCACCACGGCGCCGAGCTGCGAGCCGTCCGCGAGCGCCACGCGCACCACGCTCGTGGCGCCGCCGAAGAGCGTCGCCACGACCTTGGCCCGCAGCGCCCCCTCGGCGTCGGGCGCGCACACCGTCACGTCCTCGGGCCGCACGAGCAGCCGCCGCCCGTCGGGCGCCGTCCACTCGTAGGTCGAGCCGACGAACCGCGCGACGAACGGGCTGGCCGGCGACAGGTAGACGTCCCGCGGCGCCCCGACCTGCTCGATGCGGCCCTCGCGCATCACGCAGATGCGGTCGGAGATCGCGATGGCCTCGCCCTGGTCGTGGGTGACGAAGATCGTGGCGACCCCCGCCTCGCGCTGGACGCGGCGGATCTCGTCGCGCAGCTCCTCGCGCACCGCCGCGTCGAGCGCGCTGAGCGGCTCGTCGAGCAGCAGCACCTTGGGGCTGATGGCGAGCGCGCGCGCGAGCGCGACGCGCTGCTGCTGGCCGCCCGAGAGCTGGTGCGCATAGCGGTCCTCGAGACCGCGCAGCCGCACGCGCTCCAGCGCCTCGCTCGCGCGGCGCGCGCGCTCCTCGCGACCCATGCCGCGCACCCGCAGGCCGAACGCGACGTTGTCGCGCGCCGTGAGGTGGGGGAAGAGGCTGTACTGCTGGAAGACCATGCCCATGTCGCGCCGGTGCGGCGGCAGGTCGGTGACGTCGGTGCCGGCGAGCACGACCCGTCCGCCGTCGGGCTGCTCGAAGCCGGCGGCCACGCGCAGTGCCGTGGTCTTGCCGCAGCCCGACGGCCCGAGGAGGCTGACCAGCTCGCCGTCGGCGAGCGCGAGGTCGAAGCCCCCGAGTGCGACCGTGTCCCCGAAGCGCTTGCGCACCCCGGAGAACTCGAGGAAGGTGCTCACCTCACATCACCCCCGCGACCTGCGTGACGCCGCGCCGCGCCGAGGTCTTGTTGATGGCGCCGAGGAGCGCGGCGGTGACGACCATGAGCGCGAGGCCGACCGCGAAGGCGCCCTGCGGATCTCCGCCCTGGAGGTACTGCAGGTAGAGCGGCAGCGTCTCCTTGAGCAGCAGCGACGCGACGGTGAACTCGCCGAGCACCACCGTCGCGACGAGGAGCATCGCGGTGGCGATGCCCGCACGGATGTTGGGGATCACGACGCTCCACACGATGCGCGGCCAGCTCGCGCCGAGCGAGCGTCCCGCGTCGACGAGGGTGCGCAGGTCGAGCGCCGCGAGCGAGTTGTCGATCGAGCGGTACGTGTAGGGGAGGGCGATGACGACGTAGAACGGCACGAGCGACAGGTCCGAGGCGATGAACCACGGGGCGATCGGGCGGAACGCCCCCGCGATGCCCACCACGAGCGCGATGGCCGGCACGACGAACGGCAGGATCGAGATCGTGTCGAGGATCGGCTTGGCCGCCGGCAGCACCACGTAGGCGTAGATGAGCGTCGGGACGAGGAGCACGACGGTGACGAGCGCGGCGAGCACCGCGAGCCGGGTGCTGAGCAGCGCCGCGGTGACGAACTCGGGCTGGCGCACCGCGTCGAGCAGCGGCGCCGCCGTCCACTTGGACAGCACGTTGCTCGCGTCCAGCACGTACATCGGGATGCGCTGGAAGGCGAATCGCGCCATCGACAGCATCGGCAGGAGGTAGAAGAGCCCGACGACGAGCAGCACGAGCCGCGACGGCAGATGCCGTCGCCGCGCGCCGCGGCCCCGCACGGTCCCGCCGGCCGCTGCGTCGGTCGTCGCGTTCACGCCCGCCACCGCTCGGTGCGGCGCCGCAGGAGGAGGAAGCCGCCCATGGTCACCACCATCACGATGATCATCCACCCCGCGAGTGCGTAGCCGAGGTTGGTCTTGCCGGTGATCGTGTTGCCCTGGAGGAAGAAGCGGATCTGCACCGGGATGAGCCGGCTACCGCCGGAGGAGAGCGCGTACGCCGTCGCGTAGGCGGAGAAGGCGTTGGCGAAGAGCAGGAGGAAGCCGCTCACCATCGGCGGCGTGAGGATCGGCAGCCCGACGAGGCGCCAGTAGGTGCGCGGATCGGCGCCGAGGCTCGCCGCGGCCTCGCGCCACGCGGCGCGCAGGCCCTCGATGGCCGGCGTCATCACGAGCGTCATGAGGGGGAACTGGAAGTAGAGGTACGCGAGCACGATGCCCCAGAAGCCGGCGATCTCGAAGCCGGCGCCGACGATGTCGATGCCCATCTCGGCCAGCAGGCGCGTGATGAGCCCCTGCTTGCCCAGCGCCGCGACGAAGGCGAAGGCGAGCGGGAGCCCGCCCAGGTTGGCCGCCACGGCGGACCAGCCGATGATGAGGTTGCGCGTCGTGCTCGCGTTGCCGAGGCGCGCCACGGCCACCGCGGTCGCGGTGCCGACGACCACGCCGATCGCGGCGGTGAGCGCCGAGAGGCGGATCGAGAACGCGAAGTTGGCGCCGAACTGCCCGGTGATCGCCTCGATCATCGGCGCGCGCACCGCGTCGAGGCGCTCGGACGCGCGGCGGAAGACGACGACGGCCGGCCAGAGCAGGAACAGGCCGACGAACCCGATGAAGGGTGCGACGGGCAGCCAACGCCGCAACGTGCGAAGGGGGACCCGCCCCACGGGCGGGTCCCCCTTCAGCGCGGACGGTGCGACGACCACGGCGGTCGTGGTCTCGCTCCGATCGTCTACTTGTCGGCGACCTTCGGTCCCCACTCGGCCGCCAACTTGTCCTTGGCGACCTTGATCTGGGCCGGGGTCGGGAACTTGATCTGGGCGATCAGCTCGGGGGCCGGGAGGTTCTTCTTGGCCTCCTCGCTCACCTTGCCGGACGCGACGAGCGCCTCGAAGCGGGCCGGGATGGCGCCACCCTCGAGGTACCCGAGGGCACCCTCATCGGAGATGATGTGGTCGACCCACAGCTTCGCCGCGTTGGGGTTGGGGCTACCCGCCACCGCGCCCTGCGCGTAGAAGCCGCCGTACACGCCGTCGGTCGGCACGCGGATCGCGAGCTCGATGCCGTTCTCCTTGAGCTTCGGCGTGATGCCCGGGTAGTTGTACGTCCAGTCGAGCCAGAGCGCCGTCTCGCCCGAGAGCACGCGGGCCTCGGTGACGTCGTTGGCCACCAGGTTGCCCAGGGCCTTCAGCTCGGCGAAGTACTCGATGCCGGGTCCGATGTCGTCGAACGAGCCGCCGTTGGCGAGCGACGCCGCCATCACGGCCGCAAACGCGGCGCCCGCCTCGCGCGGGTCACCGTTGATCGTGACGAGACCCTTGTACTTCGGGTCCTTCAGCTGCTCGAACGAGGTCGGTACGTCGGAGATGAGCGAGGTGTTGGCGCCGATCGCCATGATGCCGTAGTACGCGGCCACCCACTTGCCATCCGGGTCCTTGAGCACGTCGGGGATCTCGTCCCAGCCGCACGGCTTGTACGGCTCCCAGTAGCCCTTGGTGTCGACTTCCTGCGCGATCGCGGGGGAGACGTCGAGCGCGTCCGGCATGTCGGGCTGACCCTTCAGGGTCTCGACCGCCGTGAGCTCGTCGGCCGACGACGCATCCGGGTTGGCGACGGGGTTGTCGACGCCCGGGTACTTGTCGCGGAACGACTGGAGGATGCCCTTGTAGTTGGCCCAGTTGTCCGGGAGGGCGATCAGGTTGACCTTGCCCTCGGCGACCGCTCCGTCGATGATGGCCTGATCGGGGCAGCCGCTCGACGCGGTCTCCGTGGCCTCGGCGGTGGTCTCCTCGGTGGTGGTCTCCTCGGCCGCCTCGTCCGAGCCGCAGGCCGCGGTGAGCAGGCCGAGGGCGAGGACGGCGGTGAGGCCGCGGGTGAATCGTGTGGACTTTCGTGATGTGGTCATGGCACGACGGTACCCGTGGCGGGCGTACGGCCCCAAAACGGCGGGTGGACCCGCGCTGAATCCTCGGGGTTATTCGGGCGTCACGTACGCCGCGGTGATGCCCCCGTCGATGATGAGCGACTGGCCCGTCATCCAGGAGGACTCGTCCGAGGCGAGGAACAGCGCGCCGTGGGCGATCTCCTGGGGGTCGCCGAAGCGCCCCATCGGGATGTGCACCAGCCGGCGCTGGCGCTTGGCGTCGTCGGAGAGGAAGGCGGCGAGGAGCGGCGTCATGACCGGCCCCGGGCACAGCGCGTTGGCGCGGATGCCGCGGCGGGCGTAGATGACGGCGATCTCGCGCGTCATCGCGAGCACCGCGCCCTTGGACGCCGTGTAGGCGATCTGCGGCGTCGCGGCGCCCATGTGCGCCACGAACGACGCGACGTTGACGATCGAGCCACGGCCCTGCTCGAGCATCACGGGGATCGCGTGCTTGCAGCCGAGGAGCACGCCGCGCACGTTGATGTCCATCGTCTTGTCGTAGACCTCGGTGGGCGTCGACACGGGGTCGTCGTCCGGGCCGAGCATGACGCCCGCGTTGTTGTAGAGCACGTCGAGGGAGCCGAAGCGCGAGCGCGCCACGCCGACGACCTCCGCCCACGAGGCCTCGCTCGTCACGTCGCCTCGCACGTACGCCGCCTCGCCGCCGGCGCGCGCGATCTCCTCGACGACGGGCGCCCCGTCGGTGAGGTCGCTGATGACCACCCGCGAGCCCTCGCGGGCGAAGGTGAGCGCGGCCACGCGGCCGAGGCCGCTCGCCGCGCCCGTGATGAGCGTCGTCTTGCCCGTCAGTCGTCCCACGCGGTCGCCCCCCGTCGTCCCGTGCTCAGGTCCGCTCGAAGTAGCGGGTGAGCTCCCAGTCGGTCACCGTGGCGTTGAACGCCGTCCACTCCGCGCGGGCCATGTTGGCCACGTGGTGGTGGACCTCGTCGCCAAAGCACTCGCGCGCCGCCGCGCTCGACTCCCAGCACGCCAGCGCCTCGGCGAGCGTGCTCGGGATGCGCGTCACGTCGGTCGCGTCGTAGCCGTTGCCCGCGTAGGCGTCCTCGAGCGAGAGCCCGTGGCGGATGCCGTACAGGCCGCCGGCGATGGTGCCGGCGAACGCGAAGTAGCTGTTGGCGTCGGCACCGGGGATGCGCGACTCGACGCGTGCGCCCGCGCCGTGCCCGACGACGCGGAAGCCGAGCGTGCGGTTGTCGTTGCCCCACGCCACCGCCGTCGGCGCCCACGAGCCGGGCTGGAAGCGGCGGTACGAGTTGACCGTCGGGGCCCACAAGAGGCTGAAGTCGCGTGCCGTCGCGAGCAGGCCCGCGAGGTACTGGCGGAAGACGGGCGGCATGTCGTGGCCGGCGAAGGCGGGCGCGTCGCCCTGCAGCGTCCAGAGGCTGGAGTGCACGTGGCACGACGAGCCGGTCTCCGCGAAGTCCCACTTGGCCATGAACGACACGGAGCGTCCGTGCGACGCCGCGATCTCCTTGGCCGCCGACTTGTAGATCGTGTTGCGGTCCGCCATCTCGAGCGCGTCGGCGTACAGGAGGTTGACCTCGTGCTGGCCGCGGCCCGCCTCGCCCTTGGAGCACTCGACGGGGATGCCGGCCGACTCCAGCCCGCGGCGGATGTCGCCGATCACGTACTCGTCGAAGGTCGTCTGGACGATCTGGTAGTCCTCCATCCACGGCGCGTGCGGCTCGAGACCGCGGTAGCCCTTGGCGTGCGCCTCGCGGTACGAGTCGTGGAAGAGGTAGAACTCGATCTCGCTGCCGATCCGCGACGCGTAGCCGGCGGCGGCGGCCGCGGCGACCTGGTCGCGCAGCATCTGGCGCGGCGACACCCCGATCGGCGCCTTGGTCGTCGGGTCGACGAGGTCGCACAGCACCATCGCGGTGCGCCGCTGCCACGGCAGGACGCGCACCGTGGACCAGTCGGGGATCGCGGCCATGTCGCCATAGCCGAGCTGGTAGGACGCGAAGCGGTAGCCGGGGACCGGGTTGTCGTCCATGTCGGTGGCGATGAGGTAGTTGCAGTTCTCCGTGCCGTGGTCGGCCACGTGGTCGAGGAAGTACCAGCCCGTCACGCGCTTGCCCGCGAGGCGTCCCTGCAGGTCGGGGAAGGCGACGATGACGGTGTCGATCTCGTCCGCGCGGATCATGCGCGTGAGCTCGTCGCGCGACGTGGTCCGGTGCCCCGCCATGGCCCTCAGCGTACGGGGAAGCCTAGTGTCGTCGCCCATGGCGGTGCAGCGGATCGTCAGCCCCGTCGACGGCTCGGTCGTCGCCGAGCGCACGCTGGCCGACGCGGCGCGCATCGAGGCGACGCTCGCCGCGGCCGAGGCCGCGCGCCGCGGGTGGCGCGCCACGCCGGTGGAGGCGCGCGCCCGGATGGTGGAGGCCATGGTGCGCGCGCTCGAGGCCGAGGTCGGCGACGTCGCCGTCGAGCTCACGCGCCAGATGGGTCGCCCCGTGCGCTACACCCCCAACGAGATCGCCCGCGGCTTCCAGGAGCGCGCGCGCCACATGGCGTCGATCGCGCCCGCGCGCCTCGCGCGGATCGAGGTGCCGCCCACCGAGGGCTTCACCAAGTACGTCGAGCGCGAGCCGATCGGCACCGTGCTCGTCGTCGCGCCGTGGAACTACCCGTACCTCACGGCGGTCAACTCGATCGTGCCCGCGCTGCTCGCGGGCAACACCGTGGTGCTGAAGCACGCGTCGCAGACGATGCTCGTCGCCGAGCGCCTGCAGCGGGCCTTCGACGCGGCGGGGCTGCCGCTCGGCACCTTCCAGCACGTGCACGCCGACCACGACGCCGTCGCGGCGATGATCCGCGACCGTCGCATCGACGGCGTCGTGTTCACCGGGTCGGTGCCGGGCGGCGCCGCCATCGAGCGCGCGGCCGCCGGACGCTTCATCGGCGTCGGCACGGAGCTGGGCGGCAAGGACCCGTCGTACGTCCGCGCCGACGCCGACCTGCCGTACGCGATCGGGGAGAACGTCGACGGCGCCTTCTTCAACTCCGGGCAGAGCTGCTGCGCCATCGAGCGCATCTACGTGCACCGCGACGTGCACGACGAGTTCGTCGAGGGGTTCGTCGCCGCGACCCGCGCCTACGTGCTCGCCGACCCGCTCGACCCCGCCACGACGATCGGCCCGATGGTGACCGCGGCCGCGGCCGAGGCGGTGCGCGGCCAGATCGCCGAGGCGCTCGCCGCCGGCGCGACGGCGCTCGTGGGGGAGCGCGACTTCGCCGCGTCGCGCCCGGGCACCGCGTACCTCGGGCCCACGGTGCTCGTGGGCGTCGAGCACTCGATGCGCGTGATGTCGGAGGAGTCGTTCGGGCCCGTCATCGGCATCATGCCCGTCGCCGACGACGACGAGGCCGTCGCGCGCATGAACGACTCGCGCTACGGGCTCACCGCCTCCATCTGGACGCGCGACGTGGAGGCCGCCGCGCGCATCGGCGCCCGCGTGGAGACGGGCACGGTGTACGCCAACCGGTGCGACTACGTCGACCCGGTGCTCGTCTGGACGGGCGTCAAGGACACGGGCCGGGGCATCGCGCTCTCGTCGCTCGGCTTCGACCCCTACGTGCGGCCCAAGTCGTACCACCTGCGCCACCCGTCGTGACCCCGCCCGCGCCGTGACCCCGCTCCCGTCCCAGGCCCGCGCCGTCGTCATCGGCGGCGGCATCGTGGGGTGCTCCACCGCGTACCACCTGGCGAAGCTGGGCTGGACGGACACGGTCGTCCTCGAGCGGCACAAGCTCACCTCGGGCTCCACCTTCCACGCCGCCGGCCTCGTGGGCCAGCTCCGCACGAGCGCCAACATCACGCAGCTCCTCGGCTACTCGGTCGAGCTCTACAAGCGCCTCGAGGCCGAGACCGGGCAGGCCACGGGCTGGAAGATGCACGGCGGCCTGCGCCTCGCGTGCAACGAGGAGCGCTGGAGCGAGGTCAAGCGCCAGGCCACCACCGCCACGTCGTTCGGCCTCGAGATGCACCTGCTGTCGCCGCGCGAGGCGCGCGACCTCTGGCCTCTGATGGAGGTGCACGACGTGGTCGGCGCCGCCTTCCTCCCCACCGACGGCCAGGCGAGCCCGTCGGACGTCACGATGGCCCTGGCCAAGGGCGCCCGCATGGCGGGCGCGACCATCTGCGAGGACACCGACGTCGTGTCGATCGAGGTGCGCGACGGCCGCGTGACCGCGGTCGTCACCGACCGCGGTCGCATCGAGTGCGAGTCGGTCGTCGTGTGCGCCGGGCAGTGGACGCGCGAGATCGCGGCGTCGGTCGGCGTGAGCGTGCCGCTCGTATCGGTCGAGCACCAGTACGTCATCACCACGCCCATCGAGGGCGTCACGCGCGACCTGCCGACGCTGCGCGATCCCGACCGCCTCACGTACTACAAGGAGGAGGTCGGCGGCCTCGTGATGGGCGGCTACGAGCCCGACCCGATCCCGTGGGCGATCGACGGCATCCCGCGCGACTTCAACTTCAAGCTCCTCGAGGAGAACTCCGACCACTTCGCGCAGATCATGGAGCTCGCGATCGGTCGCGTGCCCGCGCTCGCGACGGCGGGGATCAACCAGCTGCTCAATGGTCCCGAGAGCTTCACGCCCGACGGCAACTTCATCCTCGGCGAGGCGCCCGAGGTGCGCAACTTCTTCGTCGGCGCCGGCTTCAACGCGTTCGGCATCGCCGCGGGCGGCGGCGCGGGCATGGCGCTCGCCGAGTGGGTGTACCACGGCGTGCCGCCGTACGACCTGTGGGTCGTCGACATCCGACGCTTCGGCCAGCCCCACCGCGACGTCGACTGGGTGCGCACGCGCACGCTCGAGGCGTACGCCAAGCACTACACGATGGCCTGGCCGCACGAGGAGCACTCGAGCGGCCGACCGCGGCGCACGTCACCGCTCTACGAGACGCTGCGATCCCGCGGCGCCGTCTTCGGCGAGAAGATGGGGTGGGAGCGTCCCAACTGGTACGCGGGACCCGGTGAGGAGCCGCGGGACCGCTACACCTACGGCCGGCAGAACTGGTTTGCCGCCGTCGGCCGCGAGCACCGCGCGGCGCGCGAGCGGGCGGTGCTCATCGACCAGACGTCGTTCGCCAAGTTCGTCCTGTCCGGGCCCGGGACCGTGGAGGCCCTCGGCTGGGTGGCGTCCAACCGCGTGGACAAGCCCGTCGGTGCCCTCACCTACACCCAGATGCTCGACGACCGCGGCGGCATCCAGTGCGACCTCACGGTGTGCCGCACCGGGGAGGAGGAGTACTACGTCGTGACCGGCACGGGCTTCGTCACCCACGACCACGACTGGATCTCGCGCGGGGTCGCGCGGTGGCCCGGGGTGCGGCTGCGCGACGTCACCGACGAGCGCGCCGTGCTCTCGCTCATGGGCCCGCGCGCCCGCGACGTGCTCGCCGCCGTCTGCGACGACGACGTGTCGCACGCGGCCTTCCCCTTCGGCACCGGCCGCACCGTCACCGTCGCGGGTCGCGCCGTGCTCGCGCTGCGCGTCACCTACGTCGGCGAGCTCGGCTGGGAGCTGCACGTGTCGCGCGCCGACGCGCCCGCGGTGTACGACGCGCTCGTCGCGGCGGGCGGCCCGCACGGGCTCGTCGACGCCGGCTACCGCGCCATCGAGAGCCTGCGCCTCGAGAAGGGCTACCGCGCGTGGGGCTCCGACATCGGCCCCGACCACACGCCGATCGAGGCGGGTCTCGGCTGGGCGGTCAAGCGCCCGTCGGACGGCGTCGACTTCCGCGGCAGCGCGGCGATCGAGCGCCAGCGCCGCGAGGGCGTGCGCAAGATGCTCGCGGGCTTCACCGTCGACGCCGAGCACGTGCTGCTCGGCCGCGAGACGATCTACCGCGACGGCGTGCGCGTCGGCTGGCTCACCTCGGGCGGCTTCGGCCACACGATCGGTCGGTCGATCGGCTACGGCTACGTGCGGCGCGCGGAGGGCGTGACCGCCGACTTCGTCGCGTCGGGGACCTACGAGCTCGAGGTCGCGACGCGACGCGTGCCGGCCACGGTCTCGCTGAGGCCGTGGTACGACCCCACGATGGC
The DNA here is from genome assembly GCA_041158045.1 of Actinomycetota bacterium. GTDB lineage: Bacteria > Actinomycetota > Acidimicrobiia > Acidimicrobiales > Ilumatobacteraceae > CAXRBC01. The sequence goes on from JBEBCD010000048.1 coordinate 17,026, forward strand.
GAGGATCAAGGCGTGAGCGAGCCGACACCCACCCCCGGCGCGGTGCCCGCGGGCGCGCGCGTCGTCGTGATCGGCGGCGGCATCCTCGGCTGCAGCATCGCGTACCACCTCACGCGGATGGGGGAGACCGACGTGCTGCTGCTCGAGCAGCACGCACTCACGGACGGCGCCACGTGGCACGCCGCGGGGCTCGTCGGCCAGTTGCGCTCGTCGCGCAACGTCACGCGCATGCTCGAGCAGTCCGTCGAGATGTACCGCGGGCTCGAGGCCGAGACCGGTCAGGCCGTGGACTGGCACGAGGTCGGCAGTCTGCGCCTCGCGTGCTCGCCGGAGCGGGAGATGGAGCTCAAGCGCCTCGCGACGATGGCCAAGAGCTTCGGCCTCCCGATGGAGATCATCTCGCCCGCGAGGGCGCTCGAGCTGTTCCCCCTCATGTCGCTCGAGGGCGTGCGCGCCGCGGCCTTCCTCCCCACCGACGGCTACATCGACCCCGCCTCGGTCACCCAGGCGATCGCCAAGGGCGCCCGCATGCGCGGGGCGCGCATCGCCGAGCACCGACGCGTCGCGTCGATCGACGTCGACGGTCGCCGCGTCACGGGCGTGCGCCTCGACGACGGCACGCGCATCGCGTGCGAGATGGTCGTCAACGCGGCGGGGATGTGGGGCATGGAGGTCGGCCGCATGGCGGGCGCGCGCGTGCCCGCCGTCGCCGTCGAGCACCAGTACATGCTGAGCGGACCGATCGAGGGCTGGACGCCGGTGGAGCTCGGCAAGCTCCCGACGATGCGCGACCCCGACCATCTCGTGTACTACAAGCCCGACGGTCCAGGGCTCCTCGTCGGCGGATACGAGCCGGACACGATCGCCTTCGGCACCGAGGGGATCCCCGCGCCGTTCCGTCGGCGGCTCTTCGACCCCAACTACGACCGCTTCGCGCAGCTCGCCGACCTCGCGACGATGCGCACGCCGGTGCTCTCCACGGCGGGGATCCGCTCGCTCATCAACGGCCCGATCCCGTACTCGGCCGACGCCGACTTCGTCATGGGTCGCGCGCCGGAGCTGGACAACTACTACGTCGCCACGGGCTTCCTCTACGGCATCGCCGCCGGCGGCGGCGCGGGCAAGATGATGGCCGAGTGGATGCTCGAGGGGCGGCCCTCGCTCGACCTGTGGCCGCTCGACGTGCGGCGCTTCTCGTTCCACCACACGACGCGCGCGTTCCTCGACGAGCGCATGGTCGAGCTCTACGCCCACCACTACAAGCTCGCGGCCCCCGGCAGCGAGCACGTCACCGCCCGCGGCATCCGCCGATCGCCGTTGCACGACCGCCTCGCGGCACGCGGCGCCGTCTTCGGCACCCGAGGCGGGTGGGAGCGACCCAACTGGTTCGCCCCGGCCGGCACGGAGCCGGTCGACGCCCCGTCCTTCGGGCGACCCAACTGGTGGGAGGCGGTCGGCGAGGCCCACCGCGGCATCCGCGCCGGCGTCGCGCTCATCGACCAGACGTCGTTCGCCAAGTTCGAGATCACGGGGCCGGGGGCGCTCGCCGCGGTGCAGTGGCTCTGCGTCACCGACATGGACCGCCCGGTCGGCACCGTGTCGTACACCCAGTTGTGCAACGAGCGCGGCGGTATCGAGTGCGACCTCACGATGGCCCGGACCGGCCCCGACTCCTGGTACGTCGTCACCGGCTCGGCCTTCGGCGCGCACGACATGGGCTGGATCCGCGCGCAGTCGCCCGACGATGGCTCGGTCGTCGTGCGCGACACCACGTCGGCGCGCGCGGTGATCAACGTCTGCGGCCCCCGCTCCCGCGAGCTCCTCGCCCGCGTGTGCGAGGAGCCCATGGACCACGCCGCCTTCCCCTACGCGACCGCCCGCTGGGTCACGCTGCGCGCCGCGCCCGTGTACGCCATGCGGGTCGGGTACGTGGGCGAGCTGGGGTGGGAGCTCCACGTGCCCACCGAGTACGCGGTCCACGTCTACGACGCGCTCGTCGACGCCGGCGAGGACCTCGGCGTCTTCGACGCGGGCTACCGGACGATCGACACGATGCGCATGGAGAAGGGGTACGTCTACTGGTCCGCCGACGTCACGCCCGACACGACGCCGTTCGAGGCCGGGCTCGGCGGTCGCGTCCGCTTCGCCAAGGGTGACTTCTGCGGGCGCGCGGCGCTCGAGCGCGCGCGCGACGGGGTGACGCGCCGGCTCTGCACGCTGCGGCTCGGCGCCGAGGCCTACCCGGTGGGCGGCGAGGCGATCATCGCGGACGGCACCGTCGTCGGCTTCACCACGAGCGCCAACTACGGGCACACGATCGGTGCGCCGATCGCGCTCGGCTACGTGCCCGTGGAGCACGCGTCGCGCACGGACTTCGTCGTCGAGGTGTACGGCGAGCCGATCCCCGCGACGCGCGCCGAGGGCTCGCTCTACGATCCCCGTCACGAACGACTGAGGGGGTGACGGTGGGCCAGGCAGATCCGTCCGCGCTGCTCGCGGCCGCCATCCCGCGCGTGCCCGAGCTGCGGGGCGCCGACCCCGCGTCGGCGGTGCGCCTCGCCGGCCTCACCAACCTCAACTTCCGCATCGCGACCGCGGGTGGCACGTACGTGCTGCGCATCCCGGGCGCGGGCACCAGCGAGTACATCGATCGACGCGCCGAGGAGGTGGCCGCGCGCTCCACCGCGCGCGCGGGGGTCAACGCCGAGATCGTCCACTTCGACCCGTCCGACGGGCTGATGGTCACGCGCTTCGTCGACGGGGCCGTCACGATGTCGCCCGACGCGTTCCGCGACCTCGGCGCCGTGGCCCGGGCGGGCGAGGTGCTGCGGCGCCTGCACCGCGACGCCGACCGCTTCGCGATCGACTTCCGGCTCTTCCCGGTGATCGACGACTACAAGGGCATCCTCGACCGCCGTTCCGCGCCGATGCCCGAGGGCTGGGAGGAGTCGCGCGGCGCCGTGGAGGCGACGCGCGCGGCGCTGGAGCGGGTGTCCGTGCCGCTCGTGCCGTCGCACTGCGACCCGCTCTGCGAGAACTTCCTCGACACCGGCGAGCGCATGTACCTCATCGACTTCGAGTACGGCGGCAACAACGACCCGATGTGGGACCTCGGCGACCTCTCCGTGGAGGGGGGCTTCGACGCGGCGCAGGACCGCGCGCTGATGCGCGCCTACTTTGGCCACGATCCGGCCGCCGCCGACGTGGGCCGGATGGTGGCGTACAAGGCGATGTGCGACGTGCTGTGGGCGCTCTGGGGCATGGTCCAGCACGTCAACGACAACCCGGTCGAGGACTTCCTCGCCTACGCCAACCGCAGGTACGCCCGCTGCATGGCCCTCATGGGCGGGCCCGACTACGGGGGCCACCTGCGGGCCATCACCGGCAGTTGAGCGACGCCCGTCACATCTGCCAAACTCGGTGGAAGTACCCATCCACATCGATCCGTCCGCGCCGAGGCACGGACGAGCAGGGAGTCACGTCATGAGGACGAGCCAGTCAGCATCCCGCGGCCGCGTGGGCCGCGTCGCCAGGGCGGGTGCGCTCGCCGTGGTGCTCGCGCTCGCCGCCGGCGCGTGCGGAGGCGGGGACTCGGGCGGCGGTGCCGTCGAGTCGGAGGACCCGATCAAGATCACGCTCCACGACTGGACGGGTCAGCTCATCACCAGCAACATCATGGGCGCCGTCCTCGAGGAGGCCGGCTACAACGTCGAGCTCGTCCAGGCCGACTACCTCGCGCAGTTCGCGGGACTCGAGACCGGCGACCTCACGCTCGCGATGGAGATCTGGGCCACGACCGGCCAGGAGGCGATGGACGCTTCCCTCGCCACGGGCAAGACGCTCGCCTACGGCGAGACCGGCATGGTCGCGCGCGAGGAGTGGTGGTACCCCGAGTACATGAAGGAGCGCTGCCCGGGTCTGCCCGACTGGGAGGCCCTCAAGAAGTGCTCGGCCGAGTTCGCCACCGCGGAGACCGCGCCCAAGGGCCGGTACCTCGGTGGACCCGTGACGTGGGGCGGCTTCGACGAGGAGCGCGTCGACGCGCTCGGCCTCGACTTCGAGGTGGTCCACGCCGGCACGGACGCCGCGCTCTTCGCGGAGCTCGAGGCGGCCTACGAGCGCAAGGACCCGATCGTGCTGTGGATCTACCAGCCGCACTGGGCGCCGGTGAAGTACAAGGGCGAGTTCGTCGAGTTCCCGCCGTACACCGCCGAGTGCTACACGAACGCCGCGTGGGGCTCGACGCCCAAGGCCTACGACTGCGGCAAGCCGGTCGGACCGATCTGGAAGGTCGGCTGGGCGGGCATCGGCGACAAGTGGCCGGGCGCCAAGCCGATCATCGAGGCATTCACGCTCGACAACGAGGAGATGGGAGCCATGGTCGCCAAGGTCGACCTCGATGGTGAGACCGTCGAGGCCGTCGTCGACCAGTGGATGGCCGACAACGAGTCGCGATGGAAGGACTGGATCGGCGCCTGACCGGCACGACGCCAAAACTCGTCTGCGAGGGGGCCTGGAAACTCTTCGGGCCTGACGCGGAGGGGTTCCTCGCCGCACGAGGTGGGCGCGCGACGCTCGACGACATCCGCACCGCGGGGCTGGTCCCCGCGGTGCGGCACGTCGACCTCGAGGTCCGTGCGGGGGAGAGCTTCGTCGTCATGGGGCTCTCGGGCTGTGGCAAGTCCACGCTCGTGCGCTGTCTCTCGCGCATCACCGAGCTGACGGCCGGCCGCGTCCTCGTGGACGGTCGCGACCTCGGGTCGCTGTCGCGGGACGAGCTCGTGGAGATCCGTCGCCACAAGATGGGGATGGTCTTCCAGCACTTCGCGCTGCTCCCGCACCTGTCGGTGCTGGACAACGTCGCGTTCCCCCTGCGGATCCAGGGCCGCCCCGCGGCCGACTGCGACGCCCGGGCCCGCGAGCTCGTCGAGCTGGTCGGGCTCGCGGGGCGCGAGCTGCACTTCCCCCGCCAGCTCTCCGGTGGCCAGCAGCAGCGGGTCGGCATCGCGCGGTCGCTGGCGGTCAACCCCGAGATCTGGTTCCTCGACGAGCCGTTCTCGGCGCTCGACCCGCTCATCCGCAGCGAGATGCAGGACGAGTTCCTGCGGCTGCGCGACATGTTCTCCACCACGATCGTCTTCATCACCCACGACCTCGACGAGGCGGTGCGCCTCGCGACGCGCATCGCCATCATGCGCGACGGCGAGATCATCCAGACCGACACGCCCGAGCGCCTGATCCTCCACCCGGCCAACGCGTACGTCGAGGAATTCACCCGGCGCATCCCGCGGGCCAAGGTGCTGACGGCGGGGGCCGTGATGCGCCCGGCGGCGGCCGGCGCGGCGGGGTCGGGCGCCGGCGCGGCGGGGTCGGGCGCCGTCGTGCGCGCGGACGCCAAGATCCACGACGTCGCCGCGGCGGTGCTCGCGTCCTCGGGCCCGGTGCGGGTCGTCGACGCGACCGACGCCGTGGTCGGCGCGCTCGACCGCGAGACGGTCATCTCGGTGCTCGCGGACGCGCCGCTCCGCGGATGACCCGGTCCGCCGCCCCCCGCATCGACTGATGGCCTGGCTCGCCGCCCTCCTCACCACGGCGGTCCTCGCCGCGACGAGCGCGCGCGTGTCGGCGCGCGACGGCTGGGGCTGGTGGCGCGACTACCCCGAGGAGTGGGTGCGCTCGCCCGCCGACGTCATCTCGCGCGCGACCAAGTGGCTCGTCAACGACGCGACGTTCGGGCTCTTCACCTTCACCCAGTTCACGCGGGCCATCTCGTTCGTGGTCGAGCGCCCGTACGTGTGGGCGCGCGCGATCCTCTCCGACGGCTTCATGGACGGAGTCGGTCGGCGCGCCGACCAGATCGTCCCGCCGCTCGGCTGGATCGCCGTCATCGTGATCGTCGCCGCGCTCGGCCGCCGCGCCCGCGGCTGGAGCCTCGCCGGCGTCGTCGCCGCACTGTTCGCCTACCTCGCCGTCTTCGGCCAGTGGGAGAGCGCGATGGTGACGCTGTCCTCGATGGTCATCGCGGTGCCGTTCGGTGTGGCGCTCGGGGTGGGTCTCGGGATCGCGTCGTACCGCTCGCCGACGGTGGAGCGGCTCTCGACGCCCGTGCTCGACCTCATGCAGACGATCCCGACGTTCGCCTACCTCGTGCCGATCCTGTTCTTCTTCGGCTTCGGGCCCGTGGCGGCGCTCGTGGCGACGATCATCTACGCGATGCCGCCGATGGCGCGCATCACCACGCTGTCGTTGCGCGGCGTCGCGTCGGACATCAAGGACTTCGGCACCATGATCGGCTGTTCGCGGCGCCAGATGACCTGGCGCATCCTCGTGCCATCGGCCCGCGCCGGCCTCATGGTGGGTGTCAACCAGGTGATCATGCTGTCGCTCAACATGGTCATCATCGCCTCGATGATCGGGGCCGGCGGTCTCGGCTTCGACGTCCTCGAGTCGCTGCGACGCCTCGACATCGGTCGGGGCCTCGAGGCGGGCCTCGCGATCGTCGCGCTCGCGATCGCGCTCGACCGTCTCAGCCAGGCGTACGCGTCGCGCGACGCCGCGTCCCGCGCCCCGTCGCGGCGCACCTGGACGGTGGTCGCGGCGGTCGTCGCCGTGACCTTCGCGCTCGGCTACGTCGTCGAGGCGGTGCGCACGTACCCGGAGTCCCTCGGCGTGACCACCGGGACGTTCTGGGACGACCTCATCAGCTGGATCAACGTCAACTACTACGACGGCCTCGAGGCGGTGAAGCTCGTCGTGCTCGACGGCTTCATGCTGCCGGTGAAGCGCTTCCTCATGGCCGTGCCGTGGTGGTGGTGGGTCCTCGCGCTCGGCGCGCTCGGGTGGCGCCTCGGGCGCCGGCGACTCGCGCTGGTCGCGGCGGGCCTCACGGCCTTCGTCGCGGTGGTCGGGCTGTGGGAGTTCGCGATGTTCACCGTGTACCTCTGCACCGTCTCGGTGATCGTGTCGATGCTGATCGGCGTCCCGCTCGGCATCTGGGCGGCGCACAGCGACCGCGCCTCGCGCGTCATCGGCCTCGTGATCGACACGCTGCAGACGCTGCCGAGCTTCGTCTACCTCATCCCGGTCGTCATGCTCTTCCGCGTCGGCGACTTCACCGCCTTCATCGCCATCGTGCTGTACGCGCTCGCGCCGGCCGTGCGCTACACGTGGCACGGCATCCGCGGCATCGACGCGCAGGTGGTGGAGGCGGCGACGGTGTCGGGCTGCACGCCGAGGCAGCTGCTCGCGCGGGTCAAGCTCCCGCTGGCCCTCCCCGAGATCCTCCTCGGGCTCAACCAGACGATCATGCTGGCCCTCTCGATGCTCGTGATCACGGCGCTCGTGGGCACGCGCGATCTCGGCCAGGAGGTCTACGTCGCGCTGGTGAAGGCCAACACGGGCCGCGGCATCGTCGCCGGGCTCTGCATCGCGTTCATCGCCATCGTCGCGGACCGACTCATCGGTGCGGCGGCGCGCGGGGCGCGCGAGCGCTTCGGCATCCTGCGCTGACCCGCGCCCCCGGTGCGCCGCCCGCGTCGCTCGCGCACACACTCTGAGCGTGACTCGAGCGCCCGACGACTCCACCGCACGTGCGACGGTCCGATCGGCGCGGGGACCCGAGGCGCAGCATCGAAGTGGTGAGGTGTATGGTTGGTGTATGGCTCGTACCAACATCGACATCGACGAGCGCGCCTGTCGCGCGGTCATGGCCCGCTACCGCCTCTCGTCCAAGCGCGACGCGGTCAACCTCGCGCTGCGCCGTCTCGCGGCCGAGCCGCTGTCCGTCACCGACGCTCGCGGTCTGCGCGGATCGGGCTGGGAGGGCGATCTCGCGGCGATGCGCGCTCCTCGCGGGGGGTCTCGTCGGGCGTGATCCTCGTCGATACGTCGGCCTGGATCGAGTACCTCCGCGACACGCGGACCCACGTCGCGGGCGCCGTCTCGCGACTCATCACCGCCGACCTCGCCACCACCGACCCGGTGGCGATGGAGCTGCTCGCAGGGGCGCGTGACGACGACCACCTCGAGTCGCTGCGCGGTCTGCTGGCGCGGTGCACCCACGTCGGCGTCGAGCCCGCCGACTGGGACGACGCGGCCCGGATCTATCGCACGGCGCGCCGCGCGGGCGTGACGGTGAGGCGGATGGCCGATTGCCTCATCGCGGCGGTCGCGATGCGCGCGGACGCCGAGGTGTTGCACGCCGACGGGGACTTCGACCGCATCGCACGGGTCGCCCCGCTGGCGATCCACCGCGACGCACGGGGCGACTGAGGGACGGGGGTCGGCCCGCTAGGTCGAGACCCCCGACCAGCGTCGGCGCTCCGCGTCGAGATCGAGCGGCGCCACCACCGCGCGCGTCGCGTACTCGCCCCACTCGGACGCCGGCACCATCCACATGACCTCGAACTCGAGGCCGTCCGGGTCCGCCGCGTACAGACTCTTGGACGCGCCGTGATCGCTCGCGCCGACGAGCGCGCCCGCCTCGACGAGCCGCGCGTGCACGGCGGCGAGCTCGTCGATCGTGTCGACCTGCCACGCGAGGTGGTACAGGCCCGGCGCGGGAGGGCCGGTGCGGGGGCCGCGCGCCGGTGGCGCGCCGTGCCCCGCGGGGTCGACGCGCGGGTCGCCGACGGAGAAGAGGCCGAGATCGTGATGGTTGTCCGAGTTGCCCGCGCGCAGGAAGACCGCGCGACCCCCCGCCTCCTCCTGCACGGTCGTGAAGCCGAGGACGCGTCGGTAGAAGTCGGCGCTGCGGCGCGCGTCGCGCACGAAGAGCACCGCGTGGTTGAGCCTGCGGATCACGCCGACATCCTGCCGCGCGGCGGGGCGGGGTGCGCCGCGGGTCCGGGGCGTAGGGTGGCGCGGTGATCGGACGTCGAGCCCGCCGCGCGCGGGCGCTGACCGCGGTCGCAGTGCTCGCCGCGACCCTCGTGCCCGCGATCCCGACCCTGCCGGCCGCGCCCGCGGCGGCGGCGGCGTGCGACGACACCGGCATCGGGTGCGCGGTGGGCATGACGGGGCCGCGCGGGGGCGTCGTCTTCTACGACGCGGGCTCGCAGCAGTGGTGGGGCCGCTACCTCGAGGCCAACATGGCCACGGTCTCATTCGACGTGCCGTGGGGCGCCTCGACCGACTCGATCTATGCGACGCTCCCGCAGCTGCGGGGCGACGTCGCGATGCGCCGGGCCTACCAACGCGACGCGATGCGCATCGGCATGGGCTATACGAACACCGCGATGATGCTGCTCGCGGGCAGTCCGCTCGCGCGCGCGGTCTCCACGACGAACCGCGGCACCTGGTGGATCCCGTCGAAGGACGAGCTCGACGCGCTCTACCACGCCTGGCGCAGCGGCCGCGTGCCGGGGTCGTGGGCGGAGGCGCCGATGTGGACGTCGACGGAGTCCGAGGATGCGTACGCGTGGTACCAGCTGTTCCAGGACGGGACGCAGTTCACCGACGCCAACGGGATCGTGGCGAAGTACCCGACCAACAAGACGGTGACGGTGAGTCCCCGGCACGTCGGCTCGGACTTCGCGTCCGCGCCGATGCACGTCGTGATGGTCCGCGCGTTCCCCGCCGCCGTCGACATCGTCCCGCCGACGCCGACCCCGATCACCGCGGCGCGGGTCAACGCGGCGTGCGCCACGCGCGCCATCGACTGCGCGGTCGGCGACGTCGGACCGGCCGGGGGGATCGTCGTCTACGACGCGGGCAGCGACCAGGCGTGGGGCCGCTGGCTCGAGGTGGCGCCGCAGTCGTGCGAGTCCAAGGGTCTCGCGTTCGCGACGCGGCCGGGCCTCGTGTCGCCGCTCATCGGCCCGCTCGTGCGGCTCCTGGGCAAGGCGATCGGCACCGGGGCCGCCAACACGACCCGCCTCGCGGGTCGCAGGTCCAACGTCCTCGACGTGCAACGGATACGACGACTGGTTCCTCCCGTCGAAGGACGAGCTCAACGAGGCCTGCCGCGTGCTCTCGCACTCGCGCACGGGGCGCCAGCTCACGCCCGTCGGCGGATTCGACCGCGGGTACTACTGGACGTCGAGCGACTACAACGGCAGGACCGCGTGGGCGCAGTACTTCGCCGACTGCCAGCAGTTCGACCGCGTGCAGACGCTGCGGGGCAACGCCGCCGGTGCGCAGCGGCCCTTCCTCGTGCGACCGATGCGCGCGTTCAAGACCGGGGGAGTGCGCCCCTAGCGGGCCGCGCGGACCCGCGAGGGGCGCGGGGCGCCCTACCGGGTCGGCTTGACCGGACGGTCGCCGAGCTCGTCGATCGCGGCGTCGCGCGCGGCCTTGGCCGCCGACATCGCGGACTTGAAGGCGTCCTGCGCGGCCTTGCGCGCGTCCTTGGTCGTGGCGGCGGCGAGCGCCGTCTTGGCGTCGGCGAGCGCGGTCGCCGCCGCGGCACGGAAGTCGCCGAGGATCTCGGCGCGCTTGGCGGCGTGGATCCGCATCTCGGCCTGCCAGGCGGCCATCGCGGCCTTGAAGTCCGCGCCCTTGGTGCCACGGGCCTTGGCCACCGTCGTCATGGTCGTGTCGTCCGCGTCGCCGGTGGCGTCGGTCGCAGCGTGCGCCACGCCGGTGGAGGAGAGCGCGAGGATCGCCACGGTCGTGGCGATGGTGCGGCGGATGGTGGAGGCGTGCATGTCGGGGTCCCTTCGTGTGGATGTCCCGCGCGGCTCGTGCCGCACGGCGACGAGGACGGTACGCAGCGACCCTGGGAAACGTCTGGGAACCTCCGTGGACCTCGCTGGGAGCGCGGTCCGCCGCGGGCGCGTCCGATGGGGGATCGGTAGGTTCGCCCCGATGGCACGGGGAGGCGGCGCGGGCGGCACGGGAGCGCTCGACGGCGCGGGCGGCACGGGAGCGCTCGACGGCGCGGGAGCGACGATCCTCGTCGTCGACGACGACGCCGCGGTGCGCGACACCGTGGTGGACGGCCTCACCATCGCGGGCTACCGCACGCTGCAGGCAGTGGACGGTGCGACGGCGCTCGACGCGATCGTGCGCGAGCGCCCCGATCTCGTGATCCTCGACCGCACCATGCCCCACGTGGACGGCATGGCCGTGCTCGCCCGGTTGCGCGCCGCGGGCAACCGGGTGCCCGTCATCGTGCTCACCGCTCGCCACGACCAGGAGGACCGCGTCGCCGGCCTGCGCGAGGGTGCCGACGACTACGTGGGCAAGCCCTTCGGCCTCGAGGAGCTGCTGCTGCGCGTCGGCGCGGTGCTCCGTCGGCGGACCGCCGCGACGGACGGCGCGACGCCCGCCCTCGTGTGCGGCGCGATCGCGATCGACCCCGACGGGGTGCGGGCCTCGGCGGGCGGCGCGCCGCTCGAGCTCTCGCCGACCGAGTACCGACTGCTCGTGCACCTCGTCGAGCACAAGGAGCGGGTGCGCAGCAAGGAGCAGCTCCTCGACGCGGTGTGGGGCGTCGACTTCGACGCGTCGACGGCAGTCGTGGACACGTACGTGTCGTACCTGAGGCGCAAGCTCGGGCCGCACGCGGCGCACCTCGTCACCGTCCGCGGCTTCGGCGTCAAGATGACGGAGCAGCCGTGACGCTTCGCCGGCGGGTGACGCTGCTCGTCGCGGCACTGCTGCTCGCGAGCGCGGCCGCCATCGGCGTGGTGTCGGCCGAGCTCGCGCGGCGCACCGGACTGCGCGAGCTCGACGCCTCGCTCCAGGCGACGATCGACGCGATCGCCCCCGCCGACGACCCGACCTCCGCGCTCTTCGAGCGCGTCGACGCGCTCGACCAGCCCCTCGTCGCCGAGCTGTTCTTCGACGACGCCGACCCCGTCCGGCTCGTGGAGGCCTTCGACGGCGAGTCCCCGCTCGACCTGGCCGGGGTGGCGGACGAGTCGATCGTCGCCGCCGAGTCGCGTGCGATCGCCGTCGACGGTGCGCTGCGCATCCGCGCGGTGTCCCTCGGCGACGGTCAATGGCTCGTGGTCGGGGTCTCGGCGCGCGCGGTGGAGGACCAGTGGGCCGACACGGTGCGACTCGCGCTCGCCGCCGCCGTCGTGGTCGCCCTCGCGGCAGCGGCGGTCGCCGGCCTCGTGGTGGGCCGTGCGTTGCGGCCCGTCTCCGAGGCGACGGCGGCGGCCCGCCGCATCTCCGAGGGGCGGCTCGACGAGCCGCTGCCCGCGGGCGGGGCGGGCGAGATCGGCGAGCTCACCGACGCGCTGCGCGGGATGGTGGCGTCGCTGCGCACGGCGGCCGAGTCGCACGCGGCGTCGGAGGCGCGGATGCGCGACTTCCTCGGCGACGTGTCGCACGAGCTGCGCACCCCGCTCACCGTCGTGACGGGGTACGCCGACATCCTCGCGGGCGGTCGCCCGACGACCGACGACCAGCGCGAGCGCGCGCTCTCCCGCATCCGCGGGGAGTCCGCGCGCATGCGCGGCCTCATCGAGGACCTGCTGCTGCTCGCGGAGATGGACGCCGTCGAGGTGCGCCTGGACGAGACGGTCGACCTCGCCGAGCTGGTGCGCGAGCACGTCGGCGACCTCGCCGCCCAGCAGCCGGCGAGGCCCATCGAGGTGGCGTGCGAGCCCGTCGTGGTCCGCGGCAGCCGCAACCACCTCGCCCGCCTGTTGGCGAACCTCACGTCCAACGTGGCGCGCCACACCGACCAGAGCGCACGCCTCGTCGTCCGCCTCGCGCCCGACGCGACGCCACCGGCGCGGGGCGCCGGGCCGGTCGCACTCCTCGCGTTGGACGACGCCGGGCCCGGCCTCGCACCGGCGATGTACGGCCGCTCGGCGGACGACTTCGGGAGGTTCGACCGCTCGCGGTCGGCCGACGCCGGCGGCTACGGACTCGGACTCGGCCTCGTGGCGCGCGTCGTGCGCCTGCACGGCGGGACGATGCGCCTCGTGCGCTCCGAGCTCGGCGGCCTGCGCACCGAGGTCCGCCTGCCGCTGCCGACGGGCGGCTGACCCCGCGCTACCGTCGCGGCATGCCGCGGCCACTCGAGGGCGTCCGCGTCCTCGACCTCACGCGCGTGCTCGCGGGCCCGCACGCGAGCCGCATGCTGTGCGACCTCGGCGCCGAGGTGATCAAGGTCGAGCCCCCCGAGGGCGACATCACCCGCACGACGCACCCGCGCCGTCACAGCATCGCGAGCCACTTCGCGCAGCAAAACGTCGGCAAGCGCTGCATCTCCGTCGACCTCGCGCAGGACGCGGGGCGGGACCTCGTCGCGCGCCTCGCCGACCGCAGCGACGTGCTGCTCGAAAACTTCCGCCCCGGCGTCATGGACCGCCTCGGCCTCGGCCCCGCCGTCCTGCGCGCGCGCAACCCGCGCCTCGTCTACGCCTCCGCGAGCGGCTACGGCCAGACCGGGCCGTGGGTCGCGCGGCGCGCGTACGCGCCCGTCGTCGGGGCCGAGGCGGGCCTGACCCGCAGCCAGGGCGACGCGCGCGGGGGCAGCTACGCCAACGACCCGCACAGCCACGCCGACCTCTACACCGCGATCGAGCTCGCGGCCGCGGTGCTCGCCGCCCTCTACCAGCGCGAGCGCACGGGCGCCGGCGACCGCATCGACGTCGCGATGGCCCAGACCATGCTGTACGTCAACGAGCACGCCCACGACGCGCTGTGGGACGGCGAGGTGGCCGACGGGGTGGTGCGCAGCTTCGCGCCGGCGGACTACCCGGTACTCACCGCCGCCAACGGCGACGTCGTCGTCGTGAGCGGCCATCCCGCGGAGAACACGACGTTCGACTACTACATGCTCGCGATCGGGCGCCGCGACCTCCTCGACGATCCGCGCCTCGGCGACGTCGCCGGGCGTCTCGCGCACCTCGGCGAGATCCAGGACGCGCTGCGCGCGTGGGCCCGCACGATGCCCGACGCGGGCGCCGTCGAGGAGCGCCTCGCCGAGCACCGCCTCGCCGCGGGGCTCCTGCGCACCGTGGCGGGGCTCGCCGACACCGCCTGGGCGCGCGAGCGCGACGCCACGGTGCGCGTGAGCGACCGCGGCGGCGGGACGATCCGCCTGCCCAACGCCCCCTGGCGCTTCGACGGCAGCGACGTGCGCGTGTCGGGCGAGCCGCGCTACCGCGGCGAGGACAATCGCGCGGTGCTCTCCGAGGTGCTCGGCATCGACGACGCGACGCTCGACGCCCTCGAGGCGTCGGGCGTCATCTCGTCGCGCCCGCCGCGGCGCGCCTAGGGCGCGGCGTCGGCCCGACGCGACCGGGGCACGGCGCCGGCCCGACCCGGGCGCGCGTCAGGCGACGTACGTGAGGGCGCGGGAGAGGTCGGCGGCGTAGGGGGCGAGCCAGCCCGAGGTGTCCCCGAGCGGCAGCACGCACGCGTCGAGCGCGTAGCCCAGCACGTCGATCATGTAGGCGCGGCGCCGCGCGACGCGGGCCATCATCCCCGGCGCGGTGCGCGCGAGCGTCGCACGCAGCTCGTCGTCGGCGAGGGCGACGCCGTCCTCGAGGTTCACGTAACAGAACGGTCCCTTGGACACCGGGATCATGTCGGCCTGCATCACCATGCCCGAGCGCAGCGCCGTCGTCCCACCGCGCACGAACGGTGAGTGCACCCACTCGTCGAGGTGCAGGTAGTGCCCGGGATTGAGCGCGAAGTCCCACAGTACGGCGTCCCGCGCCGCGTCGGCCGCGGCGAAGACCTCGCCGCCCGTCGCCCCGAGCCGCAGCGCGCCGTACCAGGCGCGCACCACCTCGACGTAGTTCGCCGCGAGGCGGGGCAGCACGTCGCGGACGTCCGGCGCGAGGTCCTCCGGGCCGCGGGCGACGGCGCCGGCGCGGCAGGTGAGCGCCCCGGCGACGCCGAAGGCGGTGGTGAGCGCGTCGCCGGGGCGCGCGGTGCGGGCGGATGCGGAGGCGAGGCCGCGCCGCGCCTTGTCCCCGACGCCGACCATGCGGTGGCAGCTGAGGGTGAGGCCGCGCGAGTCCAGCTCGCGCTCGAGCTCGTCCTCGCGCACGCCGGCCCGCACGCGGCGCAGGAGCGACATGATGCCCGCCGACGAGACGCACGCGGCGTACTCGAAGTGCACGATCTGCTCGGGCTCGTTGATCGTGCGCAGCCCGCCGTCGACGCCGGCGAGGAGGCCCGTCGCGTTGACGACCAGGTCGTGCGCGCCGGCGAGCTCGCGCAGCAGGTCCACGACGTAGGCGGGCACGTCGATCGCGTCGGCCCGCGCGTCGGCCCCCGTGCCGAGGAGCGCGGGGGAGTACGTCTTCCACCCCACGCAGCCGATGCGCGCGCCCGCCCGCGCACCGGCCTCGGCGAGGATGTCGCGCAGCGGTCGCGAGCGGTCGCGCGGCTGGCCCATGAGGCTGAGGTCCTGCCACAGCTCGACGGCGACGCCGACGTCGGGGTCGGGCTGGTAGCCGAGGCACTCGTTGCCGACGAGGAGGCGCGGTGCGGGCGCGGCCGGCGCCGCGACGGGCACCAGCAGCAGCGCTTCCTCGAAGCGCGGGTCGAAGCCGGTGAGGTACGCGACGTTGGCCGAGTGCTCGCGATCGCCCCACACGACGAGGAGATCGAGCCCCTCCGCGCGCGCACGCCCGCGGGCCGCCTCGATGCGCGCCCGGTACAGGGCGGCGGGCAGCGGCGGCGGGGGCGCGTCCGGCACCCCCGTGACGGGCGGCGCGACCTCGCGCAGCACCACGCTCACGCGATGCCCCGCAGCGCCGCGATCTCGCGCTCCTGCACGGCGACGATCGCCTCGGCGAGCGCCCGCACCCGTGCGTCGGCCCCGTCGGCGAGCACCTCGCGCGCCATCTCGATCGCGCCCTCGTGGTGGGCGATCATCAGCTCGGCCCACCGGCGGTCGAAGTCGTCGCCCGTCAGCTCCGCGAGCGCGGCGAGGTCGTCCTCGGCGACCATGCCGGGCATCCCCATGTGCGCCGCGTGCTCGTCCTCCTCCTCGCCCCAGCCCGCGAGGATCGCGCGCATCGCGTCGATCTCCGGGCCCTGGGCGTCGCGGATCTCGGCGGCGATCGCCGCGACCGTGGCCCCGGCGCGACCGTCGAGCGCGAGCGCCGCCATCTCGACCGCCTGCTCGTGGTGGGGGATCATGTGCTGGACGAACTCGAGGTCGGCGTCGGCGACGCCCGCGGCGTCGCCCGACGACCCGCCGCACGCCGCGAGGCCCGCCACGGCGAGGGTGACCGCCGCGCGGGCGAGGCGTCGGACGCGGTGCGGGGCGATCACGGGCCGGGGTGGGCGTCCGGTACCGGGGCGGAGCGCCGGGACTCGGCCGCGGTGTAGGCCACGAGCGCGCCGATGACGAGCACGGCGCCGACGAGGCGCCGGGCCGTCATCCCTTCTCCGAGGAACGTGACGCCGACGACGACGGCGATGACCGGCTCGATCGTCATGAGGATGGAGTAGCTCGTCGGGTCGAGCATGCGCAGGCCGGCCATCGACGCCATGAACGGCACCGCCGTGCCGACCACCGCGAGGATCGCGACGAGGGCGAACGCGCGACCGGAGACGGGCCAGACCGGCTCGAGATCGGCGGGCATGCCGAGGCGACCGAGGGGGAGCAGGCACACGATCCAGTAGCCGAGGGCGCTGCCCGCGTTGAGCAGCGTGACGCCGGTGATGAAGCCCATGCGCCCGACGAGGCGCTGCAGCACGATGATGTACGCCCCGAAGCAGATCGCCGAGAGGACGATGAGCGTGATCGCGGTGCCGGTGCCGCGCGCGCCGCGCTCGCCCGCCGCGAGCGCCACGCCCGCGACGGAGCCGACGAGCGCGAGCGACGCGGCGCGCGACGGGCGGCGGCGCCAGACGAGCCACGTGTAGGCGACGACGGTGACCGGGTAGCCGTACCAGATGACGATGCCGAGGCTGGTGTCGATCTCGCCGATCGCGATGAAGTACATGAGCGACACCGCGGTCACGCCGATCGCGCCGGCCGCGACCATGCGCCAGGCGTCGCGCGGGAGCGGCCGCCCCTCGCCGCGGGCGAGGAGCGCGCGCGCGGCGAGCATGACGGCCGCCGCGAGGGTGAAGCGGACGGTCATGACGCCGAGGGCGTTGCTGTCCGCGTCGTAGATGGTCTTGGCGAGGGCAGGGACGGTGCTGAAGCCCAGCGCGGCGAGCGTGGTGAGCGCCGCGCCCGCGAGCGGATGGCGCCGGACCGTCACGTGGCGAACCTAATTGCTCGCGGCGCCGCGCGGCAGACTGTGGCGTGCCGACGATCGACGAGCACGGGCGCCCCGAGCCGGAGCCCGCGACGGGCGAGCGCGCGACGCTCCTCGGCTACCTCGAGTACCACCGCGCGACCCTCGAGTGGAAGGCGCGCGGGCTCGACGCCGCGGGCCTCGCGGTGCGGGTGGGTCGCTCGACGATGACGCTCGCCGGGCTGCTCAAGCACATGGCGTTCGTCGAGGACCACTGGTTCACCTGCTTCCTCCACGACCGGCCGCGGCCCGCGCCGTGGGACGCCGTCGACTGGAAGGCCCGCCCCGACTGGGAGTGGGAGACGGCGCTCGAGGACGCGCCCGATGCCGTGCGTGCACAGTGGGCCGAGTCGGTCGCGCGCTCGCGCGCCGCGCTCGACGAGGCACTCGCGGCGGCGCCCGGCGCCGACCCGCTCGGCGCGCTCGCGCGGCGCACGTGGCCGAGCGGCGAGGCGCCGAGCATCCGGTGGATCCTCGTCCACATGATCGAGGAGTACGCGCGCCACAACGGCCACGCCGACCTGCTGCGCGAGGTCGCCGACGGCCGGACCGGCGAGTAGCGCGGGGGCGGCGCCCGTGGCGACGGCCGCACCGGCGGCGCACGCCGCGCGCATCGACGTCAACTGCGACCTCGGCGAGGTCGACGGCGGATCGTGGGCCGCGAGCCACGAGCCCGCGCTCCTCGCCCTCGTCACGAGCGCCAACGTCGCCTGCGGCGGCCACGCCGGCGACGACGCGACGATGGCGGCCGTGTGCGCCGCCGCCGCGGCGCGCGGCGTGGCGATCGGTGCCCAGGTGTCGTACGACGATCGCGAGGGATTCGGCCGCGTCTTCCGCGACGTGCCCGCCGACGAGCTCGCCGACTCCGTCCGGGGGCAATGGCGCGCGCTCGACGCGCACGCGCGTCGAGCCGGCGCGCGGGTCGCGTACGTCAAGCCGCACGGCGCGCTGTACCACGCCATCGTGCACCACGAGCCCCATGCGCGCGTCGTGGTCGCGCTCGCCCGCGAGGCGGGCGTGCCGCTCATGTGCCTGCCCGGTGCGCTCGGCGCCCGCCTCGCGGGCGGGGCGGGCGTGCGCCACGTCCCCGAGTGGTTCGCCGATCGCGGCTACCGGCCCGACGGCACGCTGGTGCCGCGGGGCGAGCCCGGCGCGCTCGTCACCGACCCGGCCGAGGTGGTGCGGCGGGTCGCCGCGATGCTGGCCGCGACGCCGCGCCCGGCGTCGATCTGCGTGCACTCCGATACGCCGGGCGCGGCGCGGCTGCTCGGCGCGGTGCGCGAGGCGCTCGGGAGCGCGGGCGTGACGCCCGCGCCATTCGCCACGTGAGCGTCGCGGTGCGGTGGCTGCCATGCGGGCCGTGCGCGACGATGGTGGAGCTCGACGACCCCGAGGCGCCGGCGGTGCTGCGCGCGGCGCTCGCGGCGGACGTGGCGGTGCGCGGGGCGGCGATCGACGTGGTGCCGGCGGCGCGGACGCTCCTGGTGACCCACGAGCCGGGTGCCACCGCGGCGGTGCGGGAGGCGATGGAGCGGGCGGTGGCGGGGCTCGGCATCGCGGCCCGCCCCGCCGCGTCCGCCGCGCCGCTCGTCGAGGTCCCCGTCGTCTACGACGGCGAGGACCTCGCGGAGGTGGCGTCGCGCGTCGGGCGATCGGTGGCCGAGGTCGTCGCGATGCACGCGGGGGCGGAGTACCGGGTGGCGTTTTGCGGGTTTGCGCCCGGCTTCGCCTACCTGCGCGGGCTCGATGCGCGACTCGTGCTGCCGCGGCGGGCGACGCCGCGCCCGCGCGTGCCGGCCGGGTCGGTGGCGATCGCGGCCGAGTACTCGGCGGTGTACCCGGGGGCGTCGCCCGGCGGCTGGCACCTGCTCGGCACGACGCGGATGGCGATGTGGGATGCGTCGCGGGCCGACGCGCCGGCGGTGCTGGTGCCGGGGATGCGCGTGCGATTCGTGCCCGAGGCGCGATGAGCGGCGCGTCGGGCGGCGGCGCGGCGCTCGTCGTCGTCGCTCCCGGCGTCGCGACGACGGTGCAGGACGCGGGGCGTGCCGGCTGGGCGCACCTCGGCGTGCCGCGTGCGGGTGCCGCGGATCGCTCGTCGCACCGCCTGGCCAACCGTCTGGTGGGCAACGCGGAGGGCGCCGCCGCCCTCGAGACGAGCGGCGGGCTCGCGGTGCGCGCCGAGGGCGGGCCGCTCGTGGTGGCCGTCGCGGGCGCGGACGCGTCGCTCGAGGTGGACGGCGCGGCGGTGGATGCGGGGCGGGCGGTCGCGCTCGCCGCGGGGACGGTGTTGCGCGTCGGTGTGCCGCGCCGGGGGATACGTATCTATGTCGCCGTCGCGGGTGGGATCGCGGGGCTGGCCGTGCTGGGGTCGCGGTCGGCGGACGCCCTCTCGGGGATCGTGCCGGTGCCGGTCGCGGCGGGTGCGCGGCTCGCGATCGGGTCCCCGGCGGTCGGCGGCGCCGCTCCCGCGGTCGGCGCCGTCCCGCCCATCGCCGCGACCGCCGCGGCGCCGCCCGTCGCCGACTACCTCGCGCTCTGGCCGGGTCCCCGCAGCGATCGCTTCGACGACGCCACGCGCTCGCTCATCGCGTCGTCGCCCTGGACGGTCACCCCGGAGTCCAACCGCGTGGGCGTCCGCCTCGCCGGCCCGGCGATCGCGTCGCACGACGCGCTCGAGTCGGAGCCGCTCGTGCGCGGCGCGGTGCAGGTGCCGCCGTCGGGCGGGCTCGTGGTGATGCTGGCCGACCACCCGACGACGGGCGGCTATCCGGTCGTCGGGGTCGTGGACGAGGCGTCGGTGGATGCGCTCGCGCAGGCGCGACCGGGGGACTCCGTCAGGTTCCGCTGGCGCCGCGCCTCGGATCCCCAAACAGCATCATCTCCACCACGTCCATGACGAGCGCGTTCCACTGCTGCTGCTCGTCTCGCGGGCGCTTGCCATCGAAGTGGGCGAGCACCCGGCCGAACGTGTAGGCCTGGAGGAAGGTCGCGATCGTGCGCGCGGGGTAGCGCGGCGCCACAAGTCCGCGCCGGGCGCCGAGGGCGATGACCTCTGCGAGTTCGTCGTTGAGTCGCGTCTGGACTCCCGTCAGGGCCTTCGAGTATGCGGGTCGTCCGCGCGTCCCGGCGACGACGCCGGCGCGATCGAGTCGCGTCCCGGTACGGGCGAGATCCTGGGTGAAGGCGGTCGCGGCACGCAATGCCTCGCGCAGCTCGTTCGTCGTGTGCGACTGGTCGACGATCGCGCGGATGCCGGCGATGCTCTCGACGACCCACGACTCGTACATCCTCGACAGGGCTGCAGCGACGATGCCGTCTCGATCCCCGAAGTGGGCGTAGATCGAGCTCGTCGAGGCCCCCGTGCGCCGCACGAGCTCGTCGATCCGCAGTCCGGCTTCGCCGTGCACGGAGATGAGCTCGATCGCGATCGCGATGATCCCGTCGAAGTCGGGCTTCGACCGCGTTGCACGACGACGCGTGGCAGCCCTGGGGGTGCGTGACGTCGTGGTCCGCCGCGTGCGCTTCGGCATCAGCAGCACTCCGGCGGGCAGTCGGGACACATGATGCTGCGCAGCACGTCGGCGGCGAGCTCGCGCGCACGACGGTCGTCGTCGGCGGGGCGCCCCGCGTCGAGCCCGGCGAGCGTACGGCCGAGCGCCGTCGCCTGCAGGTGGGAGGCGATGGCGCGCGTGGAGTGACGCGAGGCGACGAGCCCGCGTCGGGTCGCATCGTCGAGCAGCGTGGTCAGCTCGTCGACGAGACGTGCCTGGGCCGCGGCGACCGCGCGCGCGTGGGCCGGTCGGCCGCGCGTCCCCGCGACGACCGCGATGCGATCCATCCGGCGCGGGTCGTGCGCGGCATCGGGGGACAGGGCGGCGCTCGCGAGCAGCCCCGCGCAGAGCTCGGTCGCGGTGCGTGCGCCGGCGACGATGGCGCGCAGCTCCTCGACGTCGGCCCGGACGTGGCGGTCGAGGAGGGCCCCGAGCGCGGCGGCGACCAGGCCGTCGCGGTCGCCGAAGTGCGCGTAGAGCGAGCTCTTGGACGCACCGGTGCGGGTCTGGACGTCCTCGATGCGCAGCCCGCCCTCGCCGCGTCGCTGGAGCAGCTCGATCGTCACGTCGACGATCCGGCCGAAGTCGGGCGTGCGCCTCGTGGCGCGACGCCTCGCCGCCCGCGCGCGACGCGCGGGGCGGCGAGCCTTGCGCGCGGTCCTCCGTGCCACGCGCTGCACGCTATGCGTCGCCGCGGTGGGCGCACTTGAGGACCGTCGGTCGACGCGATACGGTCTTGTCGATTGTGAAAGTTTCTTCCAAATTCGTGCGCGCGCTCACGGTACGCCTCGAGCGTCGCGCCATCGGCATACGGATGCTCGCCATCCTCCTGTTGGCGTTGGTGGGTCTCGTCTATCCCGACCGCAACCTGTCGCTGCGGCCGGCATTCGCCGCCACGTCGGTGACGGCACCCGCCGCGCCCACGCTCGCGCTGAGCACGTCGGGCCAGGAACCCGGAGATTTCGTGTTGGCGGGCTTCGGCTCGAGCGCCACCCTGCTCGTCTCGGTCGGATTCGTCAGTCCGCCGGCCGGGACCACCTTCAGTCTTCCGACCACGACGGGCTTGACCGCGGCATATGGGTACAACTTCGTGGGGGGCAAGACACAGATCTCGTGGACCGGCACGATGGCGAACTCGAACACCGCCCTCGCTGCGATGACGGTGGCGACCGGGGCGACGAACGGCACGATCACTATCCGGGTGACTGCGTCCGTCAGCCGGGCAAATACCTACTACAACCCGATCAACGACCACTACTACGAGTACATCTCCACGACGGCCTCGACGCAATGCGCGTCCGGTTCCGGCGCGACGTGCGTGACGAACATCGAGAGTGCCATCCAGTCGAAGACCCTCCACGGAGACGCCGGTTACTGGGTCACGATCACCGACTCCCAAGAGAACTCCTTCATCGCGAGCAACATGAATGCCCCGAACATCGCGATCGGGCTTTCCGACCGCGCGACGGAAGGGACGTGGAAGTGGCTCGGAGGGCCCGAAGCCGGTCAGACAGCGACGTACACGAGCTGGTCCGCTGGTGAGCCGAACGATTGGGGCTCCGGCGAGGACTACGTCGTCACCAACTGGAGTGGTGGCGCCGGAAGTTGGAACGACTACGGTATGCCGGAGACATCTGGCGGTCTCGCATACGTCGTCGAGTACGACGGACCGTACTCGGGCGACGATACGGCCACTGCATCGGTGTCAGCGATCGTCGACAACGCGCCGCGCAACGTCAGCGCGAGCCGGGCCTCGCCCGCAGTCTCGGGGAGCCTCGACGTCTCATGGACCGCGCCGTCGACCGGCACCGTCACGACTTACACCGTCACGTCCAGCCCCGGGTCGCTCACCTGCACGTCGGCGACCACGTCGTGCACGGTGACGGGGCTGACCAACGGGACGAGTTACACGTTCACCGTCACCGCGACGTTCAACGATTCGACCACAAAGACGTCGACCGCGAGCGCGTCGGCGATCCCCGACGATGGGGCGAGCCCGTCAGTATCGTCCTTCACCTCATCCGATACCACTCCCTCGCGATCAACGAGTTTCTCGTACACGCTGACGATGTCGGAGAGCATCACGGGACTTGCCGCGGGGGACTTCGAGAACACCGGCACCGCCACGGGTTGCTCCTTCTCCCCGAGCGCAGCAACGGGAACGAGCCTGACCATCACGGTGGCGAGCTGCTCGTCGGGCACCATCATCCCGCGTCTGAAGGCGGCGCAGGTCGCCGACGCCGTTGGCAACATCGGGCCCGCATCGGCGACCGCGGCGACGACGACCATCACACGAGACGCCACGGCGCCGACGGTGACGCTGGCAGCCTCGGCGGCGACGTCGTCGACCGCGACCATCACGTTCACGATCACCGGTGATGAGGCGTTGGACTGTACGACGTTGTCCGTGACCGATGGGACCGACTTCACGTTGACGGGCATCTCCGCCATCTCCTCGATCGCGCAGACCTCATCGACGATCTGTACGGTCACCGCCACCTCGACGGCGTCGGCGGGCGGCGCCGCAGTGACGTCGACTTTGACGGCCGCGGGGTCGTTCTCGATGACGGATGCAGTCGGCAACGCGCAGACGACCCTCACGGCATCGCCCCAGAGCACCTCCGTGACGGTGCCGGCTGCCGGACCGGCGGCTCCCGAGAGCGAGGCGTCGCGGGACGATCGATGCGCCAAGGCCAACCATGCATTTGACGACTGTCCGCTCTGGCCTGGACGCACGACGACGACCACGTCACCACCGGCGACGACCTCTACGACGACGACCACTACGACCACGACCACGTCGAGCCTTCCGCTCCAGCCGCTGCTCCCCGTCGTCACCACCACGGTGCCCGCGACGACCTCCTCGGTTCGCAGGTCGACGACCACGACCACGA
>JBEBCD010000049.1:0-5352 GCA_041158045.1 Actinomycetota bacterium
GGATCCACTCGGCGGTGGCCTTGCCCGCGCCGCCGCCCTGCGCGATGCCGAACGAGAAGGTGTTGCAGTGGAAGAAGTTGCGCAGCCCGCGCTCGGGGCCCACGTACGGGTAGCCGTCCGGTGCGTAGGGGATCGGACCGTTGACGACGCGCGCGATACCGGCGTCGGCGAGCACCGGTACGCGCTCGCCGGCGTCGAGGATCTGCGGCTCGAGGCGGTCGAGGTCGGCGGGCCACAACTGGTTGGCGAACTGGTCGGGGATGCCGTCGAGCCACATCGCGGTCGATTGCCACTCGTACGGGCCGAGGATGTAGCCGTTGCGCTCCTGGCGCAGGTAGTACGACGTGTCGGGGTCGCGCAGGAGCGGCAGCTTGTCGGCGAGCGAGGCGAGCTCGGGGATCTCCTCGGTGACGAGGTACTGGTGCGACATCGTCATGATCGGCAGGTGGCGGCCGAGGAGCGCCATGACCTCGCCGGCGCGGTAGCCGGCGGCGTTGACCACGATCTCGCACTCGGTGCGGGTCTCGGCGTCCGCGGTGCGCGAGGTGACGACCCATCGGCCGTCGGGGCGCTGCTCGAGACCGACCACGCGCTCGGCGCGGCGGATGCGCGCGCCCATCGCGCGGGCGCGGCGCGCCATCGCCTGCGTCACCTGCGACGGGTCGATGTCGCCATCGAGCGGGTCCCACAGCGCGCCCTCGAGGTCGTGGGTGCGCAGCAGCGGGTAGCGCTCGAGGAGCCGGGCGGGCGTGAGGACCTCGTACTCCATGCCGTTGGCGCGCGCCATGGACGCGACGTGGTGGAACTCGGCCATCCGTTCGCGGCTGTGCGCGAGGCGCACCGAGCCGGTGACGTGGTACGAGATGGGGAACTCGGGGTCGGCGGCGAGCTCGCGGAAGAGGTCGGCCGAGTACTTCTGGACCTTCATCACGCTCCAGGACCCGGAGAACGTCGGCACGTTGCCGGCCGCGTGCCACGTGGACCCGCTCGTGAGCTCGTCCCGCTCGAGGAGGAGGGCGTCGGTGCAGCCGCGCAGGGCGAGGTGGTACAGCGTGCTGACGCCCGCGATCCCGCCGCCGATGACGACCACTCGTGCGCGCTCCGCCATGTGCGACCTCCCCCCGGACCTGACAGGATACGCAGGCCGCACCGAGCGGCCAAAGACGACGGCGACCGGGGGTGGAAGCGAGCGTGAGCGCGTGAGCGGCGTGCCCTCGAGGGCGCGCGTCGTGATCGTCGGCGGCGGCGTCGTCGGCTGCAGCGTCGCGTACCACCTCGCGAAGCGGGGCTGCACCGACGTCGTGCTGCTGGAGCGCAAGCAGCTCACGAGCGGCACCACCTGGCACGCGGCGGGCCTCGTCGGCCAGCTCCGTGCGACGCACAACCTCACGCGCCTCGCGCAGTACACGACCAACCTGTTCAAGGGCCTCGAGGCCGAGACGGGCCAGGCCACGGGATTCCAGCAGCGCGGCTCGGTGGCCGTGGCGCCGAACGAGGAGCGATTCGAGGAGCTGAAGCGCGGTGCCTCGATGGCGCGCGTGTTCGGCCTGCCGGTGGACGTGATCACGCCGGCGGACGTCGCCGACCTCGTGCCGCTCGCGCGCGTCGACGACCTCGTCGGCGCGGTGCACCTGCCGGGCGACGGGGTGGTCAACCCGATCGACGTGACGCAGGCGCTGGCCAAGGGCGCGCGCGCTGCCGGCGTGCGGATCTACGAGCACGTGCGGGTCGACGAGGTGGTGGTGCGCGACGGGCGCACGCGCGGCGTGCTCGCGACGTTCGGCGCGGGGGAGGGCGGCGCGGCCGTCGGCGGGCGCACGGTCGGCGAGCGCGTGGAGATCGGGGCGGACGTGGTGGTCAACTGCGCGGGCATGTGGGCGCGGGACCTCGCGGCCGCGGCCGGCACGACGGTGCCGCTGCACGCGGCCGAGCACTTCTACATCGTCACCGAGGCGGTGCCGGAGGTGTCGCCGTCGATGCCCGTGCTGCGCGACCCGGAGGGCTGCGGCTACTTCAAGGAGGACGCGGGCAAGCTGCTCGTCGGCTGGTTCGAGCCCGTGGCGAAGCCGTGGGGGATGTCGGGGATCCCCGAGGAGTTCTCCTTCACGACGCTGCCGGAGGACCTCGAGCACATCGAGCCGCTCGTCGCGTCCGCGGTGCATCGCATGCCGGTGCTCGGGGGGACGGGCATCCGCCTGTTCTTCAACGGACCGGAGTCGTTCACGCCGGACGACCGCTACCTGCTCGGCGAGTCGCCCGACGTCCGCGGGCTGTACGTCGCCGCGGGCTTCAACTCGATCGGCATCCAGTCGTCGGGCGGCGCCGGCAAGGTGCTCGCCGACTGGATCGTCGACGGCCACCCCGAGATGGACCTGTGGGACGTCGACGTGCGGCGCGTCATGCCCTTCCAGCGCAACCGCGCGTACCTGCGCGACCGCACGGTGGAGTCGCTCGGGCTGCTGTACGCCATGCACTGGCCCTTCCGGCAGCCCGAGACGGCGCGCGGGGTGCGGCGCTCGCCGCTCCACGACCGCCTCGCGGCGCGGGGCGCCTGCTTCGGCGAGACGGCGGGCTGGGAGCGGACCAACTGGTTCGCGCCCGAGGGGGTCGAGCCCCGCTACGAGTACACGTACGGCCGGCAGAACTGGTTCGCGCACTCGGCGGCGGAGCACCGCGCGGTGCGCACGGCGGTCGGGATCTTCGACCAGTCGTCGTTCGGCAAGTTCCTCCTGCAGGGTCCCGACGCCGAGGCGGTGCTCAACCGCGTGTCGGCCAACGACGTGGCGGTGGCGCCGGGCCGGATCGTCTACACCCAGTGGCTCAACGAGCGCGGCGGGATCGAGGCCGACCTCACGGTCACGCGCCTCGCCGAGGACCGCTACCTCGTCGTGACGGCGGCGGCGACGCAGGTGCGCGACTTCACCTGGCTGCGCGACGCGGTCGCGGGCCACGGCCCGGCGGGCGGGGGTCGCACGTCGCGCGCCGAGCTCGTCGACGTCACCTCGGGCACCGCCGTGCTGAGCGTGATGGGGCCCGCGTCGCGGGCGCTGCTGCAGTCGCTCACGCCGGACGACCTCTCGCACGAGGCATTCCCCTTCGGTACCTCGCGGGAGATCGACCTCGGGTACGCGCGGGTGCGCGCGAGCCGCGTGACGTACGTGGGCGAGCTCGGGTGGGAGTTGTACGTGCCGGCGGAGTGCGCGCAGGAGGTCTTCGACGTGATCGTCGCGGCCGGGCCCGCGCACGGGCTGCGGCACGCGGGATACCACGCGCTCAACTCGCTGCGCATGGAGAAGGGCTATCGGCACTGGGGCCACGACGTGTCGCCGGACGAGTCGCCGGTGGAGGCGGGCCTCGGGTTCGTCGTCGGATGGCACAAGGAGGACTTCGTCGGCAAGGCGGCGGTCGAGCGGCACAAGCGGGAGGGCGTGCGCCAGCGGATGGTGCAGTTCGCGCTCCGCGACGGCTCGCGACTGCTGTACCACAACGAGCCGGTGTGGCGCGACGGCGTGCTGGTCGGGCGCATCACCTCGGGGATGTACGGGCACTTCGTCGACCGCTCGCTCGGCATGGGCTACGTCGCCCACCCCGACGGCCTCGCGACCCCCGAGTGGATCGCGGCGGGGAGCTACGAGATCGAGGTGGCGTGCGAGCGCGTCGCGGCCGACGCCCAGCTCGCACCCTGGTACGACCCGAAGAGCGCCCGGATCCGGTCGTAGGCTCCGTCGCGATGAGCACCCCGACCCCGTCCGCCGGCCGCCGCGGTGGCCGCGCGGCTCGCAACGCGCTCCGCGCCGCACCGCTCGCCGAGGACGTGCGCCCGGTGCGCCCCGGGATGCCGAGCGGGCGGTACAAGCCGCTCACCGACGCCGAGGTGCTGCGCATCCACGGCGCCGCGCTCGACGTGCTCGAGCAGATCGGCATCGCGGATGCGATCCCGTCGTGCCTCGACGTGCTGCTGCCCAAGGGCTGCTGGCTCGACGACCGCGGACGCCTGCGCTTCCCCCGCGCGCTCATCGAGGACACGATCGCGATGGCGGGGCGGCGCTTTCCCCTCTACGGGCAGGACCCGCGCCACGACATGGAGCCGTGGGGCACCAACACCTACTTCGGCACCGCCGGTGCGGCCGTCTACATGGTCGACTCCGAGACCGGCGACTACCGCGAGTCGCTCGCCCAGGACGCGTACGACATCGCGCGCCTCGTGGACGTGATGGACCACATCCACTTCTACCAACGCGCCGTCGTGCCCCGGGACATCCCGGAGGCGGACGCGATGGACATCAACACGTGCTATCTCAGCGTGAGCGGCACGACCAAGCACGTCGGCACGTCGTGGGTGCACCCCGACCACCTCGAGGCGTCGCTCAAGATGCTCCACGAGATCGCGGGTGGCGAGGACAAGTGGCGGGCTCGACCGTTCGTCAGCCAGTCCAACTGCTTCGTCGTGCCGCCGCTCAAGTTCGCCTCCGATGCGTGCCGCTGCCTCGAGGTCGCGGTGCGGGGCGGCATGCCGGTGCTCCTGCTGTCGGCGGGGCAGGCGGGCGCCACGGCGCCCGCCGCGCTCGCGGGCGCGCTCGTGCAGGAGACGGCCGAGGTGCTGGCGGGGCTCGCGTACGTCAACGCGATCACGCCGGGGGCGCCCGCGATCTTCGGCACCTGGTGCTTCGTGTCCGATCTCCGGTCGGGGGCGATGTCGGGCGGCAGCCCGGAGCAGGCGTTGCTCTCGGCGGCGTCGGCGCAGCTCGCGCACTTCTACGACCTCACGGGCGGTACCTCGTCGGGCATCAGCGACTCGAAGGTCCCGGATGCCCAGTCGGGCGGGGAGAAGGGGTACAACCACGCGCTGGTCGGCAACGCGGGGATGAACCTCATCTACGAGTCGGCGGGGATGCACGGCTCGCTCCTCGGGTTCTCCCTCGAGGGCGTCGTGATCGACAACGACGTGATCGGAGCCGTCCAGAGGACGATCAAGGGCATCGAGGTCAACGACGAATCGCTCTCGATCGAGACGATGCGCGCGCAGTGCGTGGACGGGCCGGGGCACTACCTCGGCTCGCCGCAGACGCTCGAGCTCATGCAGCGCGAGTACATCTATCCCGGTGTCGGCGACCGCCTCAGCCCCAAGGAGTGGAACGAGGTGGGCCGGCCGCGTCTCGTCGACGTCGCGCGCGAGCGCGTGCGGCGCATCCTCGACACGCACTTCCCCGACCACATCCCCGAGCACGTGGACGCGCACATCCGCGAGTACCTGCCGATCCGTCTCCCCCGGGAGCGCATGCGTCGCCCTAGCGTGGACGCGGGCCCCCGTAGCTCAGTGGAGAGAGCGACGGTTTCCTAAACCGCAGGTCG
>JBEBCD010000050.1:0-12435 GCA_041158045.1 Actinomycetota bacterium
GCGAAGCACCTCGGCATCCCGCTCGACAAGCTCAACGTGCACGGTGGGTCGATCGCCCTCGGGCACCCGTTCGGCATGACGGGCGCGCGCATCATGACGACGCTCATCAACGGCCTGCAGCACACCGGTGGTCGCTACGGCCTCGAGACGATGTGCGTGGGTGGCGGCCAGGGCATGGCCATGGTGGTCGAGCGGCTCAACTAGGGCGGCCCCGCGGGGCGCGCAGCCCTACGGGCGGCGGCGCATCGCGAGCGCCAGTCCGGCGATCGCGAGGATCCCGACGGCGACGGCGAGGAACGTCGTCGCCGGGCCGGTGGCGCCGTAGAGCGCGGGCGTGGTGAACGCCGCGACCATCGACCCGAAGACGCTCGCCGAGCCCGCGAGGCCCTGCGCCGCCGAGGCCCGGCCCGCGGGCGCGGCGGCGGCGACGGCCGCGAGCACGGCCGGCGTGGCGAGCGACTGCGCGACGCCCTCCACCAGCCCGAGCGCGAGCACGAGCCACGGGTCGCCGAGCAGGCCGTAGACGAGCGTGCAGAGGCTGATCGGCAGGAGCAGCAGCGTGGCGACGCGGACCGGGTCGCGACGGTCGACGAGGCGGCCGGCGAACGGCGCGAGGAGCACGAACGGCACGCCGTAGACGAGGAACGTGAGGCCCGTCATCGCGTTGGACCCGCCGAGGTCGGCGATGAAGCGGTCCCAGAGCGCGTCGAACATGCCGGTGGGGAACGTCGCGGCGAGGGTGAGCAGCACCGCGACCCGGATCGCCGGGATGCGCAACAGGCCGAACGCGGCGCGACTCGACTCGCCCGTCTCCACGAGCTCGGGGAACCGCCGCGGCCCGACGACCGCGAGGGCGACGAGCCCGAGCACGGCGAACGCGACGAACGTGGCGTCGAGGCCGAGCGGGCCGATGAGGAGGGACCCGACGAGCGGGCCCGAGACGAAGCCCGCGATCTCGATGCCCGCGACGGCGCCGAGGCGCTCCGCGCGGCGACCCTCGTCGAGGTGCGCCGCGATGGCGCGCACGGCGGGGAAGACGCAGCCGATCGACGCGCCGACGATCCCGCGGCCGAGCACGTACGCCGCGAGCGAGTCGCCGGCGGCGAAGACGACGGAGCCGACCGACGCGAGCGCGAGCCCGGCCTGCACGAGCCGGCGCCCGTGGCCGCGGTCGGCGAGCGGCGCGAAGAGCAGTTGGACGACGAGGCCGACGGCGAAGCCGGTGCCCGCGATGAGGCCGAGCGCCGCATCGCCGTAGCCGTGGCGGTCCTGGAGCTCGGACATCGAGGCGAAGACGAGGCTGTTGGACGCCGCGGTCGCGTACGACGACGCGAGGAGGAGCGCCAGATCGGCGCGGCGGCCGCTCACGCGCGGGCCTCGGCGACGACGGCGTCGCAGAACGCGGGCCAGTCGGGCAGCGCCCACGGGCCGAACTCCCGCTCGCAGAGCGCGATCGCCGCGACGTCGGCGACGGGGTCGTGCCAGAGGAACGACCCGGTGCCACCGAAGTGACCGGCGGTGCCCGCGCTGCAGCGGTCACCGAGCCAGTGCGGTGACTTCGCGCCCTTCAGCTCGGGGCCGAGGCCCCACGGGCAGGGGTCGAAGCGTCCGACGCCCGGCACGACGCCCTCGAGCGCCGGCCACTGCGGGGCGCGAGCGTCGAGCCACGTCGCACGCGACACGAGCGTCGGGCGGCGCAGCTCTGCGGCGAAGCGCGCGAGGTCGTCGACGGTGGACCAGACGTCGCGGGCGGGCGAGCCGTCGAGGCCCGTGTCGGCCATGCCGAGCGGCGCGCACACGGCCTCGTCGAGGTACTCGTCGAAGGCCATGCCGCTGGCCGCGGCGACGTGGGCGGCGGCGAGGTCGTAGCCGACGTTGGAGTAGACGCGCTTGGTGCCCGGCGGAAGGAACGGCTCCGCACCCTCGAACGAGTAGCCCCCCGCGTGCGCGAGGAGGTGGCGCAGCGTGCAGCCGGGCTGGCCGACGGGATCCTCGAGGGAGACCGAGCCCTCCTCGGCGGCGACGAGCACGGCCCAGGCGGTGAGGAGCTTGCTCACCGACGCGATGCGCCCGACGCGCGCGCAGTCGCCGCGGCGGTGCACCTCGCCGCGGCGGTCGACCACCGCGACCGCGGGATCGGGGACGTCCCAGCCCGCGACGAGGTCGAGGGCCCGCACGCGCGGCTCAGCCGGCGGCGCGGATCAGCTCGGCGACTCGGAAGGCGAGGTCCAGCGACTGACGCGCGTTGAGGCGCGGGTCGCAGACCGTCTCGTAGCGGGTGTCGAGGTCGTCGGCGCCGACGGCCTCCGCGCCGCCGAGGCACTCCGTGACGTTGTCGCCGGTGAGCTCGACGTGGATGCCGCCCGGCCAGGTGCCCTCCGCGCGGTGCGCGGCGACGAAGCCGGTGATCTCGCGCAGGATGTGGTCGAAGTGGCGGGTCTTGCGACCGTTGGGCGCGGTGAACGTGTTGGCGTGCATCGGGTCGCAGGCCCACACGACGGGATGGCCGGCGTCGCGGACGGCGCGCAGGAGCGGCCGCAGCCCGTCCTCGATGCGGTCGGCGCCCATGCGCGCGATGAGCGTGAGCCGGCCGGGGACGCGCGCGGGGTTGAGCGCCTCGCAGAGGTCGAGCACCCACTCGGCGGTGGCATCCGGGCCGATCTTGCAGCCCACCGGGTTGCCCACGCCGCGGAGGAACTCGACGTGCGCCCCGTCGAGCTGGCGCGTGCGCTCGCCGATCCAGAGCATGTGCGCGGAGCAGTCGTACCAGTCGCCGGTGAGCGAGTCCTGGCGGGTGAGCGCCTCCTCGTAGCCGAGGATGAGCGCCTCGTGGCTCGTCCACACGTCGACCTCGTGCAGCGCGGAGTGCTGCTCGGTGTCGACGCCGCACGCGCGCATGAAGCGCAGCGCGCGCTCGACCTCGGCCGCGACCTGCTCGTAGCGGCGGCCCTCGGCGCTCGTGGAGACGAACTCCTGGTTCCACGCGTGGACGCGGTTGAGGTCCGCGAAGCCGCCCTTGGTGAAGGCGCGCACCAGGTTGAGCGTGCTCGCCGACTGGTGGTACGCCTGCACGAGGCGCTCGGGGTCGGGGCGGCGGGCCTCGGCGTGGAAGGCCGGGTCGTTGACCATGTGTCCGCGGAAGGAGGGGAGGCTCGCGCCGCCGACCGTCTCGCGGTCGGCCGAGCGGGGCTTGGCGAACTGGCCGGCGATGCGCCCGACCTTCACCACGGGCACGCCCATGCTGTAGGTGAGCATCACCGCCATCTGGAGGATGACGCGGAGCTTCTCGCGGATGTTGACCGCGGTGAACTCCTCGAAGGACTCGGCGCAGTCGCCCGCCTGCAGCAGGAACGCGTTGCCGTGCGCCACGCGACCGAGCGCGGCCTGGAGCGACCGGGCCTCGCCCGCGAAGACGAGCGGGGGATAGGACGCGATCTGCTTGAGCGCACGCTCGAGCGCCGCCTCGTCCGGCCAGGCCGGCTGCTGCGCGGCCGGCATCGACCGCCAGGAGGCGGGCGTCCAGTCGCGCGGCACGGCGGGTCGTCCGGGGCGGGGCGGCGGGTGCCGGCGCTAGACGGTGAGGATCTCGCCGGCGTCGTCGCGCAGCGAGTCGACGGCGCGGCTCACGAGACGGCGGGCGGCCTCGGCGGTGACGCCGAGCTCCTCGCCGACCTGGCGGAAGCTCTTGCGCTCGCCGTCGTAGAGCCCGAAGCGGGCCTCGACGGCGTAGCGGGCGCGCTCGTCGAGCGTGCCGAGCAGGCGGTCGAGCAGGTCGGTGTCGACCATGTCCATGACCGCGTCCTCGGGGCTGACGTCGTCGTTGGGCACGAGGTCGCCGAGCGTCGCGTCGCCGTCGTCGCCGATCGTCTTGTCGAGCGACACCGGCGTGGTGAGACGGTGCAGTTCGGCGTTCTGCGCGCTGAGGCCCTCGGCGTCGCCCGAGCCCTGGCGCAGCGCGGCGCGGAGCATCGCGGAGCGGTCGCCGGGGATGCGGATGAGGCTGGCCTTCTGGTCGAGGGCGCGGCCGATCGCCTGGCGGATCCAGAACGTCGCGTAGGTGGAGAACTTGAAGCCGCGGCGCCAGTCGAACTTGTCGACCGCGTGCTCGAGGCCGAGGTTGCCCTCCTGGATGAGGTCGAGCAGGTCCATGCCCTGGGGCAGCGGGTAGCGGCGCGCGATGGACACGACGAGGCGCAGGTTGGCGCGGATGAAGCGGTCCTTGGCCTTCGCGGCGTTGCGCAGGTCGGCGCGCAGCGCGGCGCCACGCTGGCCGGCGGCGATGCGCTGCTGCGCCTCGCGGCCCGCCTCGATCGCCTTGGAGAGCGTGCGCTCGTCCTCGGCGGTGAGGAGCGGGACCTTGCCGATCTCGTTCAGGTAGATGCCAATGGAGTCAGACATGGGGGTTCCTTCGCAACGGGGGGTATTCGGGGGGATTCGGGGGTGAGGGGGTAACGCGGGGACTGGCAACAATAGGGCATCGGCAACGAGCGCACAAGAGTTGAGGGGAATTTTCACATGGCCCGCCGACGCGCCCGTCGTACGATTTCCTAGTGCCACCACGCATCGGGACGCGCCGGTAGTGCGCTCCCGCATCGGGGTGTTCGGCGGCACCTTCGACCCGCCCCACCTCGGGCACCTCGTGACGGCCGTCAACGTCCGCCACGCCCTGCGGCTCGACCTCGTCATCCTCATGGTGGCCCACGACCCGTGGCAGAAGGCCCGGCGCGTCAGCCCCGCCGCGGACCGCCTCGCGATGGTCGAGGCCGCCGTGCGCGGGCTCGACGGCGTCGTCGCCGGCCGCCTCGAGGTGGACCGCGGCGGACCCACCTACACCGCGGACACCCTCGCCGAGCTCGCGCGCCTGCACCCGGGAGCCGAGCTCTTCACCATCGTGGGCGACGACGTGGCCGCCTCGTTCGGCGACTGGGCGCGCGCCGCCGACGTCGCCGCGGCGTCGACGCTCGTCGTGGTCGACCGCCCGGGCTCGCCGCTCACGCCGCCCGGCGAGTGGCGCTGGGAGCGCGTGGAGGTGCCGCGCCTCGAGGTGAGCAGCACCGACCTGCGCGCGCGGGCCGCCGACGGGCGGCCGCTCGACTTCCTCGTCCCCGACGCGGTGCGCGGCATCATCGCGGCGCGCGGGCTGTACGCATGACCGCGATCCCGGCCCGCGCGCGCCAGCGCATGATCGTCGCGCTGTGCTGCGGCCTCGCGGCGGCGATCGCGCTCCCCGCCGGCCTCGTCGTCGGCATGAACGCGGTGCTCAACGAGCGGGGCGGCGTGCGCGTCGTCGAGCCGACCACGCTGCGCATCCCCGCGACGCCGGCCGCGCTGCTCGGCGTGCGCAACGCCGCGGGCGAGGTGACCGCGCTCTGGGCGCTCGCGCTCGCGACCGACGGCGTGGGCGGCACGATCGTGTCGGTGCCGGCCAAGGCCGCGCCACCCGTCGCGGAGGGCGAGGCACCGCGACGGCTCGCCGACGGCGACGTGGGCGGTGACCCGGCCGCGCTCGTCGCCGACGCCGAGGCGCTCCTCGGCGTCACCTTCGCCGTCGCCGCGGTGGTCGACCGCGACGCGCTCGCCGCGATGCTCGACCCGGTCGGCGCCGTCGAGGTCGTGCTCGACTCCGACGTGCGGCGCACGGAGCCCGACGGCTCGACGGCGGTGGTGGCCAAGGCCGGGCGCCGCACCGTCGACGCGGGCGTGCTCGCCGACGTGCTCACGGCGCGCGAGATCGACCAGCCCGAGTCCGCGCGGGCCAACCACCAGCGGTCCGTGCTCGCCGCCGTCGCCTCCGGCGCGGGCAATGCGGCGGCCCGCGGGGCCGCCGGGTCCGCGGATGCCGGGGTCCCGCGCACGATCGAGGCCTTCGTCGCCCGCCTGCTCGGCGGCACGGTGCAGACCTGGCAGCTCAGCGCCACCGCGGTGCCGCGCGGGGACGGCAACCCGGACGGCCTCGACCTCTACGCGCTCGACCCGGCCGAGGTGCTGCTCGTGATGGCGAGCGTGGCGCCGACGTCGCTCGTGGCGGCCGCGGACGAGGACGCGCCGCGCGTGCAGATCGACAGTCCGCTCAACGACCCGCTCGCGAGCCGCGAGGCGGTGCGGCGCCTCGCCGAGCTCGGCTTCGCCGTCGTGCTCGTGCGCGAGGTACCCGGGCCCGCACCGAGCCTCACGCGCCTCGAGCTCGCCGACGGGGCCGCCGCGGCCCGCCTCGAGGACGTGGTGGCCCGCATGGGCGACGCCGAGACGGCCTCGGCCGTGGAGCGGACGGAGGGCGTCGACGTGCGGGTGGTGCTCGGCGAGTCGTTCGCCACGTTCGTCGCGGCGGCGCGCTCGTGACGGCGCGCGAGCTCGCCGCGCTCGCCGCCCGGGCGGCGGACGACGCCCAGGCCCGCGACGTGGTGGTGCTCGACGTCGGGGACGTGCTCGCGATCACCGAGTGCTTCGTCGTCGCGAGCGCGGGCAACGTCCGCCTCGTGCGCACGGTGATGGACCGCGTCGAGGCCGCGGTCCGCGCCGGGACGGGGCGCTCGCCGCGCAGCGTGGAGGGCCTCGGGGAGTCGCAGTGGGTGCTGGCCGACTACGGCGACGTGGTGGTGCACGTCTTCCTCGATGCGACGCGCGAGTACTACGACATCGAGCGCCTCTACCTCGACGTGCCGGTCGTCGAGTGGCGCGCGCGGGCGGGCCGCTAGTGCTGCCCGACATCGGCGCGCTGCGCCCCTGGGAGGACCCCGCGGTCACGTCGCTGCGGCGGCTCCCGATGCACGCGACGATCCGTCGCGACGACGTGATCTCGCTCGACGGCGAGTGGCGCCTCGCGGTGCACCCGCACCCGGACGCCGTCCCCGAGTCGGCGATCGTCGGCGAGCCGGCGGGCGTGCCGGTGCAGGTGCCGGGCAACTGGACGCTGCAGGGGATCGACGGCGAGCGGCCGCACTACACCAACGTCCAGATGCCCTTCCCGGGCCCGCCGCCGCGCCTGCCCGAGCGACAGCCGACCGGCGTGTACCGCCGCGCCTTCGGGCTCGCGCCCCGACCGCGGGGCACGCGCACGATCGTGCAGGTCGGCGCCGCGGAGAGCGTGCACGCGGTCTGGGTCAACGGCGACTTCGTGGGGTACGGGACGGACAGCCGGCTGTCGAGCGAGTACGACGCGACCGACGCGGTGCGCGACGGCACCAACGAGATCGCGATCGTCGTCTGGCGATGGTCGGCGCACAGCTACCTCGAGGACCAGGACCAATGGTGGATGGCGGGCCTGCACCGCTCGGTCACGATCGAGCGCCGGCCGCCCGTGCACGTGGCCGACGTGCACTGCGACACCGACCTCGATCCGCGCACCGGCACCGGGCGCGTGCGGGTCGCGACGCGGGTCGCGTGCTCCCACGAGTCGGCGCCCGGATGGACGGTGCGCACGCGGCTCATCGCCCCGGGCGGGGCGCGGGTGGGCCGCGACGCGGAGGGCGCGGTGCCGCACCTGCGCGACGCCGGCGGCGCGGGGCCGCACCTGCACGACGCCTCGTACGTCTATGCGGGCCACGTGGTGGAGGCGGAGTGGCGCGTGCCGCGCGCGGCCGCGTGGTCCGCCGAGGCCCCGAGGCTCCACGAGGTGCGCGTCGAGCTGGTCGCGCCGGACGGCTCGGTGGTCGACGCGGTGACGCAGCGCTGCGGCATCCGGCGCGTCGAGGTGCGGGACCGCGCGCTGCTCGTCAACGGACGACGCGTCTGGATCTTCGGGGTGAACCGCCACGAGCACCACCCGGACCGCGGCAAGGCCCTGACGCTGAGCGACGTGCGCCGCGACCTCGAGGAGATGCGACGCCACAACGTCACCGCGATCCGCACGTCGCACTACCCGCACCACCCCGACCTCTACGACCTGTGCGACGAGCTCGGGATGTACGTGGTGGACGAGGCCAACGCGGAGTGCCACGCGTACAACGCGGTGCTCGCCGACGACGAGCGGTGGCGGGCGGCCTTCGTCGAGCGCGGGACGCGCATGGTGGCCCGCGACCGCAACCACCCGTGCGTCATCATGTGGAGCCTCGGCAACGAGAGCGGGTACGGCGCGAGCCACGACGCGATGGCCGCGGCGATGCGCCGCGTCGACCCGAGCCGGCCGCTGCACTACGAGGGGGCCGTCGATCCACGCTCGTGGCGGGGCGGCGGCGAGACCCGCGCGACCGTGCCCGGCGCGGAGATCCAGGCCACCTGGGAGTCGCGCGGCCGCGGCGTCACCGACGTCGTCTGCCCGATGTATCCGTCCGTCGCCGACATCCGCCGCTACGGCGAGGCGGGCCGCGGCGACCGCCCGCTCATCATGTGCGAGTACAGCCACGCGATGGGCAACTCCAACGGTGGCCTCGCCGACTACTGGGAGGCGATCACCGAGACGCCCGGGCTGCAGGGCGGCTTCATCTGGGAGTGGAAGGACCACGGGCTGCGCCGGCGGATGCCGGACGGCTCGACCCGGCTGGCCTACGGCGGCGACTTCGGCGACGCGCCGCACGACGGCAACTTCGTCGCCGACGGCCTCGTGTCGGCGGACCTCGAGCCGCACCCGGCGCTCCGCGAGGTCGCGTGGGTGTACCGCCCCGTCACCGTCGCGCTCGAGACGGTGCGCGGCGTGCGCCGCCTGCGCGTGACGAACCGCCGGTCGTTCACCGCGCTCGGCGACCTCGCCGCGTCGTGGGAGCTGTGGGCGCATGGGCGCCTCGCCGCGCACGGCCGGCTGCGCGTGCCCGACGTGGCGCCCGGCCGCAGCGTGTGGGTCGCGCTGCCCGCCGACGCGCCGCGGGGGAGCTCGGACGTGCACCTCACCGTGCGCTGGGCCCTGCGGTCGCGCACGTGGTGGGCCGACGCGGGCCACGTCGTGGCGTGGGACCAGGTGACGCTGCGCCCGCCGCGCCGCGCGGAGCCCGCGTCGCGCCGACCCCGCCGCGCACCGCGGCGCACCGCGGTCGAGGCTGCGCCCGCCGCGCCGCAGCCGGCCGACGGCGTGCTCGCCGAGCCCGTCGAGGCCTGGCTGTGGCGCGCGGCGACGGACAACGACGGGTTCAAGCTCCTGCCCGAGCTGCGCCGGCGCATCCGCGTCGGCGGCGGTGCGCTCGAGCGGTGGCTCGAGCAGGGCGTCGACCGGCGGCCCGCCGGCGAGCTCGTGCGCGCCACCGTGGAGCGCACGGTGGCCGACGATGGCGCCGTGACGTACCGCCACCGCATCGTCGTGCCGGCACGGCTCGCGGGCCTGCCGCGCGTGGGAGTGCGGTTCGCCCTGCCGGCGCGGTACGCGACGATGCGCTGGTACGGCCGCGGGCCGCACGAGAACTACCCGGACCGCAGGGGCGGCGCCATGCTCGGCGTCTGGTCGGGCCCGCCCGATGCGATGCCCTACCTCGTGCCCCAGGAGTACGGGCTGCGCACCGACGTGCGGTGGTGGGAGTGCCGCGACGAGGCCGCCGGGGAGGTCGTGCGGATCGAGGCGCTCGACCCGGTCTCGCTCCACGTCTCGGCGACGCGGCACCGCACCGAGGACCTCCATGCGGCGGCCAACGCCGCGGACCTGCGCCCGAGTCCGCGGATCTGGGTCCACCTCGACGCGGCGCACCGGGGCCTCGGCACGGCGAGCTGCGGACCCGACGTCGCGCCGCGCCACGAGGTGGCGGCGGGCGTCCACGAGTTCGCGTGGCGCCTCTCCGTCGTGCGCACCTAGGCTCTGTCGACCATGGCGCTCGCGACGCGACTCGACAAGCTCGGCACCGAGACGGCCTTCGCGGTCTCGCTCGCCGCCGCGGAGTGGGGCGCGAAGGGCAACCGGATCTTCCCGTTCCACCTCGGCGACCTCAACATCCCGACTCCCGCCAACGTGGTGGCGGCCATGGACGCCGCGATCGCGGCGGGCAAGACGGGCTACTGTCCCGCCGCCGGCATCCCGCAGCTGCGCGAGGCGCTCGCCGACGACGTCGGCGCGCGGCGCGGCATGCGCTTCGAGCCCTCGCAGGTCGTCGTGCAGCCGGGCGGCAAGCCGGTGATCACCAAGTTCATCCAGGCGGTGATGAACCCGGGCGACGAGGTGCTGTACCCCAACCCGGGCTACCCGATCTACGAGAGCCAGATCGAGTACTTCGGCGGCGTGGCCAAGCCGTACCGGTACGTGCCGAGCGCGCGGGGCTTCGACATCGACCTCGACCACCTGCGCTCGCTCGTCGGGCCGCGCACGCGCGCGATCGTCTACAACGACCTGCAAAACCCGATCGGCGCCGAGTCGTCGACCGCGGAGCGCGAGGCGATCGCGCGGCTCGCGATCGAGAAGGACCTGTGGGTGCTGTCGGACGAGGCGTACTTCGAGATGCGGTACTCCGGCTCGTCGACCTCGATCGCGTCGCTGCCCGGCATGCGCGAGCGCACGGTGATCCTCTACACGTTCTCCAAGAAGTTCGCGATGACCGGGTGGCGCCTCGGCGCCGCCGTCGCGCCGCCCGAGGTCGCGACCGTGATCGCCAAGCTCAACACCAACGACGAGTCCTGCACCACGCACTTCGTGCAGTACGGCGGCGTGGAGGCGCTGCGCGGCGACCAGTCGAGCGTCGGCGCGATGCTCGACGTGCTGCGCGAGCGGCGCGACGTCGCCGTGCGGATGCTCAACGCGATGCCCGGCGTGTCGGTGCACTCGCCGGAGGCGGCGTTCTACCTCTTCCCCGACGTGACCGACGCGATGGCACGCAAGGGCATCGGCGACCTCGCCGACTTCGCGCAGCAGGCGCTGCACGCGACGGGCGTGTCGTTCTGCACGCGACGCCACTTCGGGCGCGAGCAGGAGGGC
This sequence comes from Actinomycetota bacterium, assembly GCA_041158045.1. GTDB lineage: Bacteria > Actinomycetota > Acidimicrobiia > Acidimicrobiales > Ilumatobacteraceae > CAXRBC01. The sequence goes on from JBEBCD010000050.1 coordinate 10,823, forward strand.
GAGACGCGCCGGCACGTGCGCTTCGCCTTCTCCGGCATCGACGCGAAGGACATCGGGGAGGGCCTCGAGCTCCTGGGTCGCTGGATCGCCGCCTGATGTCGCGCGGGACGACGGGTCGCTGATGGCCCGCGTCGTCGTGACGGGCCGCATCCCCGCGGTGGCAGTCGAGCGGCTGCGCGCCGCCCACGACGTGGACGCGTGGGAGGACGGGCGACCGATCCCTCGCGCCGAGCTGCTCGCCCGCCTCGCCGGCGCCGATGCCGCGGTCACCCTGCTCACCGAGAGGGTCGACGCCGAGTTCCTCGACGCGGCCGGGCCGGGGCTCCGGGTCGTGTCCAACGTGGCGGTCGGCTACAACAACATCGACGTCCCCGCCTGCACCGCGCGGGGCGTGACGGTGACCAACACCCCGGGCGTGCTCACCGACGCCACGGCGGACATCGCGATGGCGCTCGTGCTCATGGTCACCCGGCGCCTCGGCGAGGGCGAGCGGGTCATCCGCTCGCGCACCCCGTGGCAGTGGGGGATGGGCTACATGCTCGGCGCGGGCATCCAGGGGCGGCGGCTCGGCATCGTCGGCATGGGCGGCATCGGGCTCGCCACCGCACGCCGCGCGCGCGCCTTCGGCATGGAGATCGCCTACGCGAAGCGCACGCCGGTCGACGCGGCGATCCGCGACGAGCTGGGCGCGGTGCACCTCGGGCTCGACGAGCTCCTCGCGACGAGCGACGTGGTGTCGCTGCACTGCCCGTACTCCAAGGACACGCACCACCTCATCGGGGCGGCGCAGCTCGCGCGGATGCGGCCGACCGCCTACCTCGTCAACACGGCGCGCGGACCGATCGTCGACGAGGCCGCGCTCGCGGAGGCCCTGCGCGCGGGCCGGATCGCGGGCGCGGGGCTCGACGTCTTCGAGAAGGAGCCCGAGGTCCACGAGGGCCTGCTCGGGCTCGACAACGTCGTGCTCATCCCGCACCTCGGATCCGCCACGGTCGAGACGCGCACCGCGATGGCGACCACCGCCGCGGCCAACGCGCTCGCGGTGCTCGCGGGCGAGCCCGCGCCCAACCCGGTGCGCTGAGCCCCGCCCGGCCGCGCGTCGCGGGCCATCCGCTAGCGTGGCGTGACGGTTTCGGGGCTGTAGCTCAGTTGGTAGAGCGCCTCCATGGCATGGAGGAGGCCAGGGGTTCAATTCCCCTCAGCTCCACTGGTGGCGGCCCCACGGGCCCTGTGGCAGGCTGACGGCGTGGCGGTCGACCTCGCGGGGATCGTGGACCTCGATCGGTACCCGATCCACGTCGACGGGCCGGCGCGCCGCGAGCTCGTCGCGCGGGTACAGGGCGAGGTGCGCGCCGTCGGGTGCGCGGTCATCCGCGGGTTCGTCCGCGCGGACGCGATCCCGGCGCTCGTCGCCGAGGGCGACTCGGTCGCCCACCTCGGCCACCGCAACTTCAACCGCACCAACCCGTACTTCACCCAGCTGCCACCGGATCTGCCCGACACGCACCCGCTGCGGCGCTTCTACGACCGGTCGAACTCGTTCGTCCCCGCGGATCACTTCGGCGCCGACAGCCTCGTCCGCTCGATCTACGAGTGGCCCGCCTTCGCGCCCT
>JBEBCD010000051.1:0-7197 GCA_041158045.1 Actinomycetota bacterium
TGAATCGCGGCGGCGCCCAGGTGGCGCGCCGCGAGCGGGGTGAGGCGCAGGTCGATCGGCGCGCGCACGGCGAGCTCGACCGGCACGCCCCAGGTGGCGCACGTGAGGTCGGCCGCGCGCGTGTCGGCGGGCGCGGCGCGCACGGCGGCGATCTGCTCGGTGGGCACCAGCACGTTGCCCGCGAGGACGAGGTCGTCGTGGAGCACGAGGCCGGCCGGCACCCGCACGAGCCAGCGGCGGGCCATGCGGTGGAAGCGCGGGGCGAGCACCGCGGCGAGCACGGCGCCGGCGCCGAGGAGCGGGGCGCCCGCGACCGCTGCGCCGCGCGCGATGAGCGCGAGCCCCGCGAGCAGCGCGCCCCAGAGCACGAGCGCGGCGAGTGCCATGGGGGCAAGCACGACGACGGGCGGGCGCAGGAGGTGGCGGCGCTCGGCGCCGTAACCGGAGGCCGCGACGTGCGCGGACCCGTACTCGGCGGAGAAGACCGCGAGCGTCGCGGCCGCGGCGAGCGCGACGCCGAGCGCCGCGAGCGACGACGCGGCGGCGCCCGCCGTCGCCGCCAGCGCGACCACCGCGGGCGGCCCCACCAGGCGCAGCAGGGTGAGCGACGCGGGCGACGGCCACCACGCCGCGGCGAGCGCCGCGGCCCACGCCGCCCACGCGGCGCCCGCGACGAGGGTGCCCCCGGCGTCGGATGCGTCGGCGAACGCATCGCCGACACCGTGCGGCACGAGCGCGAGGACCGCGACGCACGCGCGCACCGACCACGCGAGCGTCGCGGCGATGCGGGTCGCGCGCGGCACGCGCACGAGGCTACGAGCGCGCGACGGCGTCGGTACAGTCGGGGCCGTGGCGGCGTCGAAGAAGGATCGCGACGCCGTCGCGCGGCTGCGGCGCGAGATCGCGCGGCACAACGAGCGGTACTTCGTCCACGACGATCCCGAGATCGCGGACGCCGACTTCGATGCGCTGGTCCGCGAGCTGCGCGCGCTCGAGGAGCGCCATCCCGAGCTCGCGTCGCCCGACTCCCCGACCGCGCGGGTCGGCGGCTCCGCCGCCGCATTTGCCCCCGTCACCCACCGCGTGCCGATGACGAGCCTCGACAACGCGATGGACGCCGACGAGCTGCGGGCCTGGGGGGAGCGGGTCGCGAAGGGGCTGGACGGCGCGGCGGTGGCGTACGTGTGCGAGCCCAAGATCGACGGTCTCGCCGTGTCGCTGCGCTACGAGGACGGGGTGCTCGTGCAGGCCGCGACGCGCGGCGACGGGCGCGTGGGCGAGGACGTGACGGCCAACGTCGCGACGATCGCCGACGTGCCGAAGCGGCTCGCGGCGACGAGGTCCGCGCGCGGCGTGCCCGGGGTGCTCGAGGTGCGCGGCGAGGTGTACATGTCGACCGCGGCGTTCCGCCGGCTGCGCGAGGAGAAGGAGCGCAGCAACGCGGCCCGCGTCGCCGAGGGACGCAAGCCCGAGCCCGTGCCGGCCAACCCGCGCAACGCGGGCGCCGGCAGCCTGCGCCAGAAGGATCCCGCAGTCACCGCGTCTCGGGGGCTGTCGATGTGGGCGTACCAGCTCGGCGAGGTGGTGGGCGGGCCGGCCTTCGCCTCGCACGCCGAGACGCTCGAGTACCTGCGCGGGCTCGGCCTGCCCGTGAATCCCCGGGTCGCGAGCGTCGGATCGCTCGCCGAGGTGGAGGACTACTGCCGCGAGACCGAGGCGCGTCGCCACGAGCTCGGCTACGAGATCGACGGCGTGGTGGTCAAGGTGGACGACCTCGCCCAGCGGGAGGTCCTCGGCTTCACCTCCCGCGCGCCGCGGTGGGCGGTGGCGTACAAGTTCGCCCCCGAGGAGCGCCACACGCTGCTGCGCGACATCATGGTGTCGGTCGGGCGCACGGGGCGCGTGACGCCCTTCGCCGTGCTCGAGCCCGTCGTGGTGAGCGGCAGCACCGTGTCGATGGCGACGCTGCACAACCGCGAGCAGGTCGCGCTGAAGGACGTGCGTCCCGGCGACACCGTCGTCGTGCGCAAGGCGGGCGACGTGATCCCCGAGGTCGTGGGCCCCGTGCTCGCCAAGCGGCCGGCGCGCGCGAAGCCCTGGAAGTTCCCGGCCACCTGCCCGTGCGACCTGCGCTCCGCCCTCGTGCAGGCGGAGGGCGAGGCCGACACGCGCTGCGTCGAGCCGGAGTGCCCGTACCAGCGCGACCAGCGCATCATCCACTTCGCCTCGCGCGGTGCGATGGACGTCGAGGGCCTCGGGGAGAGGACGGTCTTCGCGCTCTCCGACGCCGGCCTCGTCGCCGACCCGGGCGACCTCTACGCGCTCGACCGGGACGCGCTCCTCGGGCTCACCGTGACGTCGGACGATGGCGAGGAGCGCCGGTACTTCGGCGAGGTGAGCGCGGGCAACCTGCTCGCCGGCATCGCCGCGAGCCGCTCGCGGCCGCTCCCGAAGCTGCTCGTCGGCCTCGGGGTCAAGCACCTCGGGCCCGCGGCGGCGGAGTCGCTGGCGCGGCGATTCGGATCCCTGGACGCGATCGCGGTGGCGGGCGCCGAGGAGATCGCGGAGGTGGACGGCGTCGGCGAGGTGATCGCGGCGTCGGTGACGTCGTGGTTCGCCGACGCGGGGCACCGTGCCATCGTGGAGAAGCTCCGGCGGGGCGGCGTCGACTTCGCCCACGTGGTGCGCTCCGAGGCGCCGCAGGTGCTCGCGGGGCGGGCCGTCGTCGTGACGGGCACGCTCGAGGGCTGGTCGCGCGAGGAGGCCGAGGCGGCGATCAAGGACCGTGGCGGCAAGAGCCCGGGGTCCGTGAGCGCCAAGACGTACGCCGTCGTCGCCGGCGCCGAGCCGGGGGCGAGCAAGGTGACGAAGGCCGCCGAGCTCGGGATCCCCGTGCTCGACGAGGCGGGGTTTCGCGCGCTCCTCTCGACGGGGGAGCTGCCCGGGTCCTGACGGGCGTCAGTCCGTCCTGAAGCGCCAGGTGTAGCTGCGCACGCGCGGGCGGTCGTCCGTCGCGCGCCAGTACCGCACCACGCCGACGTGCTCGCCCTGCGCGAGCTCCTCGATGACGGCGCCGACCTGCGGCTGGAACGAGATGGTCGCGTTGCCGGGGTCCCACACCGCCGTCGGTGGGAGCTCCACCTGCGCGCCGGGCGCCGGCGCCGCGCCGCCGCTCGTGAGCTCGTCGAGTCGCGTCGTCGGGAGCAGGATCCCGTCGACGAGGAGCTCGGCCTCGTAGCCCGGCGCGAAGTCGACGATGATCTGCGACTGGCGCAGCACGCGGTCACCGTCGGCGGGGGAGATCTGCTCGATGGCCTCCGGCAGGTTGGTCGCGTCGCGGCCCGTGCGCGACGCGCGCACGCCGAGCACCACGAGCGAGAGTCCGATCGCGACGACGATGGCGAACGCGAGGCGTCCGAGGCGCGCGCGGTCGATCGTCACGCTCGTATTCTCGCGCGTCGCGGCGTCGCGCGTCGCGCCGAGGACGCGGCCGATCGGCGCCGTCGACGCGAGGTGCGGGAACGCTAGGTTGGCGAGGCCATGTTCGACCCCGAGGCGCCGATCGGCCGGGTCGTCGCCGGCCGGTATCGCCTCGAGCGCGTCCTCGGCGCGACGGCGGGTGCCGGCACCGCGGCCGTCTACGCCGCGCGGGACGCGCGCCGGCAGGCGCCGGTGGCCCTGCGCCTGGTGGAGGCCGCGTCGCTCGTGGACCTCTCCGCGGGCATCGTGAGCGAGGCCGAGGGCGTCGAGGCGTACCGCACGCAGATGTCCCAGGTGGCCAAGGTCCGCCACCCGTCGGTCATCACCGTCACCGACTGGGGCGAGGAGACGATCGACGGGCGGCGCTACGCCTTCAGCGTCACCGACCGCTGGGAGCACGGCACGCTCCGCGAGTACCTCGATCGCGGGCGCCGGCTCACCCCGTCGCAGGCCGTCGTCGTGGGCATCGACGCGTGCCGCGCGCTCCACGCCGTGCACGGGGCCGGTCACGTGCACGGCGACGTACGGCCCGCGACGCTCGTCTTCGGCGACGACGGCCGCATCCGCCTGCTCGGCCTCGGGACCAAGCGCGCGGCCACCGCCGACCAGATGAGCCTCGAGCAGTCGCGCTACGCCGCCCCCGAGATCGGCCTCGGCACGGGCTCGTCGGCCGCGACCGACGTCTATGCCCTCGCCGTCACGCTCGTCGAGGCGATGTCGGGCGAGGTGCCCAACGTCGGCGAGACCGTCGCCGCCACGCTGGCCAACCGCGTCGACCGACTCCTCCCGGTCTCCGCCGACTTCGGCGCCGTCGCGGCGCCCGTCGAGCGGGCCGGCCGCCCCGCGCCGGAGGAGCGTGGCAGCGCGCTCGAGCTCGGCCAGGCGCTCGCGGCGGCCGCGACCAAGCTCCCGGCGCCGCAGCCGATCGAGACGGTGGCGGCGCGGAAGTTTGCCGACGTCATCACGCGGCAGCAGCCCGCGACCGCGCCGAGCGCGGGGCGCGAGGCGCCCTTGCCCGAGGCCGCCGCCGGCGCGGGCGACGGGCCGCACGCGGAGCCCGAGGCGCCCGAGTCGCGCCGCCGCTACCGGCGCGCGTGGCTCGCGGTCGCAGCGGTGGTGCTGGCGGCGGGCGCGGCGATCGCGGGCGTGTTGCTCGCCCGACCGACGCACCCGGTGCCCGACCTCGCGGCGGTGGCGGAGGCGGAGGCGCGCAACACGGTGGCGCCGTTCGGGTGGGACGTGGTGGTGCGGGCGGAGCGGAGCGTGGACGTGGAGTTCGGCGCGGTGATCCGCACGGTGCCGGTCGCGGGCACGTCGCTGCGCGAGGGGTCGCGGCTCGAGATCGTCGTGTCGGAGGGGCCGCCGCTCGGCGTGCTGCTCGACGTGCGAGGCCAGGCCCGCGAGGACGCGGTGCAGCGGCTGCGCCTGCAGGGGCTCTCCGTGGCGGTCGTGGAGGAGCCGAGCGAGACCGTGCCGGTGGGGATCGTGTCCGCGTGGCGCGTGCCGCAGCAGCCGTCGCTCGCGGAGGGCGACGAGGTGCTCGAGGGGACCGTGGTCGAGGTCGTCGTGTCGACGGGGCCGGCGCCGCGACAGGTGCCGCTCGTCGTCGGGCTGTCCGTCGACGAGGCGCGCCGCACGCTCGAGCGGCTCGGACTCGTGCCGACGCAGAGCGCGGAAGTCTTCAGCGCGACGATCGCGGTCGGCGCGATCGCCGAGCAGTCGCCACCGCCCAACTCGCCGCTGCTGCCGGGCGCGCAGGTGCTGTACGCGGTGTCGCTCGGGCCCGATCTCGTCGAGCTGCCCGCGATCTTCGGCGAGCGCTACGACGCGGTGGAGCGGCTCCTCGTCGACGCCGGCCTCGTCGTCGGCGAGGTGAAGGGTCGCAAGACCTCGGGGCTGCGCTCCGCCCGCTCCGGCGGCGAGGACCTCGAGGCGGGCCAGCGCGTCCCGCGGGGCGGCACGATCGACCTCGTCTTCCCGTGAGGAGGGTCGTCGCCGAGTGGTCGCACCGCCGCGCGACGCTGGTGCTGCTGCTCGCGTGCGTCTTCACGGTGAGCGCCAACGTCACGCTGCTCGTCGTGTCGCTGCGCACGATGGCCGAGGACCTCGGCACGTCGGTGGGCGTCGTGAGCTGGTCGATCACCGCGCCGATGCTCGCCTTCGGCGTGGTCGGGCCGCTGCTCGGCAAGTGCGGCGACCTGTGGGGGCACAAGCGCGTCTTCGTCGGCGGACTCGCGGTGGCGGGCGCGTTCGCCGCGGTGACGGCCGCGGCGTGGGATCCGGCCTCGATGATCGTGGCGCGCACCGTCTCCGCGGCGGGTGGCGCGGCGCTCGGGCCGTCGGCGATGGCCTACATCCACCGCATGTTCGCGCCCGAGGAGCGCGTGCGGCCCGTCGGGTACTGGTCCTTCGTGACGGCGGGCGCGCCGGTGGTCGGGGTCGTGCTCGGGGCGCCGCTCGTCGAGGCGTTCGGCTGGCGCACGATGTTCCTCATCCAGGCGCCGATGTGCCTCGCGGGGTGCGTGGCGGCGGCGTGGCTGCTCCACGACACGGAGCGGCAGCGCGACGTGCGGTTCGACCTGCGGGGCGGCGTCCTGCTCGCGCTCGGCGCCACGAGCGTGCTCCTCGCGATCAATCGCGGCCCCGCGTGGGGCTGGACCTCCGCGCCCACGCTCGGCGTCGCCCTCGTCGGGGTCGTGGCCCTCCGGTGGTTCGTCTGGGTCGAGCGGCGCGTCGAGGACCCGATGCTGCCGCTCAAGTGGCTGCGCGTGCCCAACGTGACCTGGCCCGTCGCGAGCCAGGCGCTCACCAACTTCGCCTACATGGGCGGCTTCCTCGTCATCCCCCAGATGCTCGAGGGCGGCCTCGGCTACACGCCCTCGCACATCGGGTGGCTCGTGATCGCGCGGCCGCTCGTCTTCGCGCTCGCGGCACCGCAGGCGGGCGGCGTCGCGCGGCGCCTCGGGGAGCGGCGCACCGGGATGCTGGGCGCGGCCTTCGTGTGCGGGTCGATGCTGATGCTCGCGGCGGTGCGCGACGGCGTGCCCGACTGGTGGGTGATGCTCGGGCTGTCGCTGTCGGGGCTCGGGCTCGGCATCGCCTCGCCGGTGCTCACCGCGCTGCTGTCGCGGTCGGTGGCGAGCGAGGACCTCGGGATCGCGAGCGCGATGCAGCAGCTCGTCGTGCAGATGGGCGCGGTGCTCGGCGCCGCTGCGATGATCGGCGTGCACGAGTCCCTCGCCGGGCTGGGGACGATCCGCAGCTTCGCCGCGGCGCTGCTCGTCGGCGCGGGGGTGAGCGTCCTCGGGATCGGGGCGGCCGCGATGGTGCGCGGCACGCCGGGGACGCGCAGCGCGGCAGGGCCCGGCGCCCCCGCGGCTACTTCGTGATCGCGCGGATCTCCTCGGCGACCAGCCGCGCGGTCTCGTCCTGCGGCATCGATGCCTGCAGCGTCATCATCTTCAGCATGTCGCCCTCGACCTTCACGCGGCCGGTCATGAACGCCTGCATCGTGAGCTGCGGGTCCTGCTCGACGAGGATGGTCCGCGCCGTCGCGTAGTCGGTCGTGACGGTCACGTCGGGGTCGGGCAGCTGGCCCAGGTCCATCTCGAGCGACCCGGACGACGTGTCCATGTAGGCCTCGACCTGGCCGGGGCCGAACGGGACGTCGGTGATGACCTGGTTCACCCGCACGGCGACGGGGATGCGGATGCTGCG
>JBEBCD010000052.1:0-11787 GCA_041158045.1 Actinomycetota bacterium
GGTGGCCGCATCGGCGATCTCGCGGATGTCGTTCGAGGTCCGCGACGCCTGGACCGGGACGTGGCTCGCGCGCGAGATGGACTGCTTCGGTGATCCCTCCGGCTGGTCGGTGGAGAAGTGCTCGGTCGCGGGCACGGCCGGCGGCGTGGCAGGCCTCGTCGGCGACTCGCAGGCGGCATCCCTCAGCGGCGTGGTCGAGGATGGCGTCGCTCCCCGCACGCTCAGCATGGTGACCCAGCCCGGGTGCGCGTTCTTCGGTCCAGTTGCCGCATCGGGCTGTGAGGCAGCAACGGAGGCAGCGCGGCAGTATCTCAATCAGATCGCACCCGCCGTCGTCGTCATCGCCAATGCGGCGACGCGCTATATGTGGGACGGCCAGCTCATCCCGCGCTCCGAGGAGGCCGGGGGCGGGCTGCCCGACGCACCCGAGGAGCGCCGCGAGACGTACGTCGACGCCTACGTCCGCACCGTCGAGTCGCTCGTCGAGGACGGCCGGCGCGTGGTGGTGCTCCTCGAGGTGCCCACCATGACGTTCTCCAAGCGCGTGTCGCTCCTGCGGCCCAACCCGGCTCCCCGCACGACCCCGCTCGCCGACCAGGTGGACCGCAACGAGATCGCGCGCATGCTCGTCGAGCGCCTCGCCGGCGACGATCGCGTCTCGGTCGTCGATCCCGCACCGATCCTTTGCCCCGGGGGGCGCTGCTCGCCGATCATCGGCGGCGAGTGGGCCTACATGGAGGCCTCGCACCTCAATCCCCACGGCGCCTCGCTGCTCGCCGACGTGATCGGCGACGCGATCGAGACGCAGTTCGCCCGCGCGGGCGGGTGACCCGGCGACGCGACGCGACGCCCCGGGCGGCCGGATCCCGCCACCGAACTACCGTGGGGCGATGCTCGGGACGCGCGTCGCCATCGGCAGCGACCACGCCGGCTTCGAGCTGAAGCAGCGGCTCGTCGCCTGGCTCCGCGCCCGCTCCTACGAGGTCGCGGACCACGGCACCGACTCCACCGAGAGCGTCGACTACCCGCCGATCTGCGCCGCCGTGGCGCGCGCGGTGCGCGACGGCGCCGCCGACTGGGGGATCGTGCTCGGCGGCAGCGGCCAGGGCGAGCAGATCGCGGCCAACAAGGTCCGCGGCGTGCGCGCCGCCCTCTGCAACGAGGAGTGGTTCGCCGAGATGGCCCGCAGCCACAACGACGCCAACGTCATCGCCCTCGGCGGCCGCCGCGTGGCGCCCGACGTGGCCGAGCGGATCCTCGAGACGTTCATCCGCACGCCCTTCGAGGGCGGGCGTCACGCGCGCCGCGTGGCACAACTCGCCGACCTCGAGCGCGCGGAGGCAGACTGACGGCCGTGCACCACCCGACCCGGATCGCCTGACCGCCGTGCCCTGGCCGTCCCAGACCGCGCCCGACGCGCAGGTGACCGCGCTCGTCGAGCGCGAGCGCGTGCGCCAGACGACGGGCCTGCAGCTCATCGCGAGCGAGAACTTCACGTCGCCCGCCGTGATGGCCGCGACGGGCTCCCTCTTCACCAACAAGTACAGCGAGGGCTACCCCGGCAAGCGCTACTACGGCGGCAACGCCGTCGTCGACGAGGTCGAGGCGATCGCGATCGAGCGCGTGAAGCGGCTCTTCGGCGCCGAGCACGCCAACGTGCAGCCGCACTCCGGCGCGAGCGCCAACATGTCCGTCTACCTCGCGCTGCTCCAGCCGGGCGACACGGTCCTCGGGCTCAGCCTCGACCACGGCGGCCACCTCACGCACGGCTCGCCCGTCAACGCGAGCGGCATCCTGTACCGCTTCCACTCGTATCGCGTGAGCCCCGGCGACGAGCGCATCGACTTCGACGAGGTCCGCGCACTCGCCCACGAGCACCGGCCCAAGCTCATCGTCGCCGGGACCACGTCGTACCCGCGGCGCATCGAGCCCGAGCCGTTCCGCAAGATCGCCGACGAGGTCGGCGCGCTCATGATGTTCGACATCGCGCACCTCGCGGGCCTCGTCGCGGGTGGCGCGCACCCCAACCCGGTGCCGCACGCCGACGTCGTGACTTTCACGACCCACAAGACCCTGCGCGGTCCGCGCGGCGGCTGCATCCTCTCGACGGCGCGCCACGCGGCCGCGATCGACAAGGCCGTCTTCCCCGGCAGCCAGGGCGGCCCGCTCGAGCACGCCGTCGCGGCCAAGGCCGTGGCGTTCCACGAGGCGCTGCAGCCCGAGTTCCGCGAGTACGCGGCCCAGATCGTGCGCAATGCCGCCGCGCTCGCGGCGGCGCTCGCGCGGCGGGGGTTCCGCCTCGTGTCCGGCGGCACCGACACGCACATGATGGTCGTCGACCTGCGCCCCTTCGACGCCGAGCTCACGGGCAAGGAGGCCCAGCTCGTCCTCGACGAGGCCGGCATCACGCTCAACAAGAATGCGGTGCCCAACGACCCGCGCAGTCCCTTCGTGACGTCGGGCGTGCGCATCGGTACCCCGTCCGTCACGACGCAGGGCATGCGTGAGCCGGAGATGGAGGAGATCGCGGACCACATCGTGACGACGCTGCGGCACCGCACCGACGCCGCCAAGGTCGCCGAGGTGCGCGCCAAGGTCGCGGCCCTCTGCACCCGGTTCCCCGTCTATCCGGCGTGACGCGCTGAGCGCCGTGCCGCGCGGGGTGCGACGCTGAGCGGGGACCTCATCGTCGGGGCCGTCGCGGCCGTGGTGACCGCGATCATGACGCCGATCGTGGCGGTCGTGGCGCGCGACCGCGGCTGGATGGCCACCCCCGACGAGCGGCGCAACCACCCGGAGCCAACCCCCGACGTGGGGGGCATCGCCTTCTTCGTCGCGCTCGTCGCGGCGGTGGCCGTCGCCTCGGTGATGGACCGTTTCGACCCGCTCTTCCGCAACAACTCGGAGTTCGTCGGCCTCCTCGTCGCCGCCGCGATCATCTGTGGCGCCGGCTTCTACGACGACGTGCGCGGTGCGTCGCCGCCGCTCAAGACGACGCTCGTCGTGGTGGCCGCGGTCGCCCTCGTGTGGTTCGGCGTGACGATGATCTACTTCCGCGCGCCGTTCGTGGACGTCTTCGTCCTGTCGAGCGACTGGGTCCCGCTGTTCACCGCGCTGTGGCTGCTCGGCATGACGCAGGCGATCAACCTCATCGACGGCCTCGACGGTCTCGCCGCCGGCATCGTCGCGATCGCGAGCGGCTCGTTCTGGGTGTACAGCCGCCACCTCGCCGACCAGGGCCTCCTCGCGCAGCCCAACATCGGGCCGATGGTCGCCGCCGTCACCACCGGCATCTGCCTGGGCTTCCTGCCGTGGAACTTCAATCCCGCCCGCATCTTCATGGGGGACTCCGGATCGCTCATGCTGGGACTGCTCGTCGCCGTGTCGACGAGCGTCGTCGGGGGGCGCGCCTCCCCGGAGGCTGACCGCGTCGGCGGCCAGACGTACTTCTTCGTGGCGCCGATCTTCATCGCGCTGCTGGTGCTCGGCGTGCCGATCGTCGACGTGCTGTTCGCCATCGTGCGCCGCACGGTGAGCGGCACGGGATTCGCCACCGCCGACACGGGGCACCTCCACCACCGCCTCATCCGCCTCGGCCACGGCCCGCGCCGCGCCGTCGTGATCCTGTGGGCGTGGACGGCGCTCCTCTCGGGCTTCGCGCTCGTCCCGGCGCTCAACGGCGGGAGCAGCCCGCTCTGGGCATTCGGCCTCGCCGCGGTCGCGTTGCTCGGCTTCACGCTGTTCCACGATCGCCTGCGCCCGGCCCTCGCACGGGTGCACGAGTGACACAAGTTCACGAAACGACGACGGGGCGCGCCGCCACCTCCCGCTGACGCCGGCCGTTTTGCCGCGCCGCGAGACGCTCGCCTATCTTGTTCGGGCATTCACAAGCGCGAGTCGCGACGGACGCGGCCGCCACACGAAGGGGATCGGACTGGTGCAGGCGCAGGGTCACGCGGATCTCAACCGCGGCATCGAGCTCGCCGTCTCCGTCGGCATCTTCGTCGCGCTTGGCCTCGTCGTCGACCGCGCGCTCGGCACCACGCCGTGGTTCGCCGTCGCCCTGCTCGCGTGGGTCGCCGTCGCGCAGTTCGTGAAGATCCGCGCCTCGTACTCCGCGCGCATGCGCGTGCTCGAGACGCAGCGCCGCGACATGGCGCACGCGCACCGGACGGTGCGGCCGTGAGCATCGGTGCCGTGGACCAGGCGTCCGTCCTCACGATGCGCGACACGGGCCCCGCGCCCGAGGCGCAGATCACCGGCGACATGGTGCGCCGCGGGCTCGTCGTCGCGCCGCTGCTCGTCGCCGGCGCGTGGGCGCTGCGCGGCGCGGACGGCGCGTGGTCGGCCGCCTACGGCGTCGCGATCGTGCTGTGCAACTTCGTCGTCGCGGCGGGCCTCGTGGCCACCACCGCGCGCATCTCGTACGCGCTGATGATGGGTGCCACGCTCCTCGGCTACGTGCTGCGCCTCGGTCTCGTCGCGATCGCGGTCGTCGTCGTGCGCGACGCGGCCTGGGTCGATCTCGTGACGCTCGGGCTCACGCTGGTCGCGACCCACCTCGGACTCCTCGCCTGGGAGCTGCGGTACGTCTCGGCCTCGCTCGCCTTCCCCGGCCTGCGGCCGGGCGGCGCGGGGGGTGCCGCGTGACCGCGCAGTCGATCGCCCTGCTCGCCTTCGAGTTCCCGCCGATCAACGCGCTGCTGCGCTGGCGCGACCTCGTCCCCGGCCTCAACAAGGTCGGCATGATCTCGATCGCCTCCGCGCTCATCGGCATCGCGCTCTTCCTCGCCGCCTCCCGCAAGGACCCGCGCGTGGCGCCCCGCGGCAGCCGCAACCTCGCGGAGGTCTGCGTCGAGTTCATCGAGAAGAACATCGTCATGCAGACCATGGGCCGCGACGGCCTGCCCTGGACGCCGTTCCTGCTCTCGCTCTTCATCTTCATCTACCTCTGCAACGTCCCGGGCATCATCCCCTTCATCCAGATGCCGGCGACCGCGCGCATGGCGCTGCCGATGTTCCTCGCGCTGCTCGTGTGGGTCGTCTTCAACGCCCAGGGCATCCGCCACCAGGGACCGCTCGGGTACTTCAAGTCGGTGCTCTTCCCGCCCGGCGTGCCCAAGGCGCTCTACGTGCTCGTCACCCCGATCGAGTTCATCTCCACGCTCATCGTGCGGCCCTTCTCGCTCGCCGTGCGTCTCTTCGCCAACATGCTGGCGGGCCACCTCCTGCTCGTGATCTTCGCGCTCCTCTCCGAGGCGCTCTTCCAGGCGCGCGACCGCATCCTCATCCCGGTCGGCGTCCTGCCGTTCGCGGTGCTGCTGTTCCTCACGGGCTTCGAGATCCTCGTGGCCTTCCTCCAGGCGTACATCTTCACCACCCTCACCGCCGTGTACATCAACATGGCGACCCACGCCGAGCACTGATCCCGCGGCTCGGCCACCCGATCGAATCCACCCACACCACCACACACGAAAGAGAGACACCGAAATGGAAGCACTCGTGAAGATCGCGAAGGTCGCGGCGGAGGCCGCGGCCGACCCGGCGGAGGCGAAGAACACCGCCGCGGCCGCCTCGGCCGGCTACGCCTACGGCCTCGCGGCGATCGGCCCGGGCATCGGCATCGGGATCATCTTCGGCAAGGCCATCGAGTCGATGGCCCGCCAGCCGGAGGCCGCGGGCATGGTCCGCACGACCATGTTCCTCGGCGTCGCGTTCACCGAGGCGCTCGCGCTGATCGGCTTCGTGGCGTTCATCCTCCTCAAGTTCGCCTGATCCGGGGCACCGCACGCGCATGCACCTCGTCCTGAGCATCCTCGCCGCAGAGGCCGGCGACATGGGGCCGAACCCGATCGCGCCCGAGACCAAGGAGTTGGTCGTCGGCGCGACGTCGTTCCTCGTGTTCCTGGCCGTCATGCGGCTGTGGCTCGTGCCCAAGGTGAGGGCCGGCATGCAGATGCGCGCGGACATGGTCCGGTCGGACGTCGAGTCCGCCGAGGCCACGACCGCCGCGGCGCGCGCCGAGGTGGCCCGCTACGAGGCGGCCCTCGCCGAGGTGCGCGCGGAGGCGGCGGCGCGGCTCGACAAGGCCCGCGCCAAGGCCGACGCGGAGCGCCAGGCGAAGATGTCGGTGGTCAATGCGCGGATCGCGCAGCAGCGCGCCGACGCCGACCGCGACGTGGCCGCCGCGCGATCCGCGGCCCGCGAGCAGGTGGCGAGCGGCGTGGCCTCGGTCGCGGCGCGGATGGCGGAGCTCGCCGTCGGCACGCGACCGGACGACGCGACGGTCCGCCGCGCGGTCGAGGCCGTGATGGCGTCGGGGGTCAGGTCGTGAACGTCGTGCACGCGCTCCTCGCGGTCGTGGTGGCCGCCGAGGACCCGTCGCAGACGCACCACTGGCTCCTGCCCGAGACCGCCGAGATCGTCTACGGCGGGCTCGCATCGCTCCTCATCGTGGGCACGCTCGTGAAGTTCGCCGGGCCCGCGGCGCGACGCAGCTTCCGCGACCGCACCGCGCGCATCCAGGGCGAGATCGACGGCGCCGCCGCGGCGCGGCGCGATGCCGACGCGGAGGCCGCGCGCATCCGCTCGGCGCTCGGCAACGTCGCCGCGGAGCGCGACCGCATGCTCGCCGAGGCCGATCGCCAGGCCGCCGAGATCCTCACCGAGGGCCGCCGCCGCGCGGACGCCGAGGCCGCCGAGGCCGAGTCGCGCGCCGCCGCGGAGGCCGCCGCGATCCGCGACCGCGCGACCGACGAGCTGCGCGGCGAGATCGCCCGGCTCGCGACGCTGGCCGCCGAGCGCATCGTGCGCGAGAGCCTCGACGACCGGGGCCACGCCGCGCTGATCGACGGCTTCGCCGGCAGGGTCCGCGAGGCCGCGGGGGCCGGGTCGTGAGCGCGCGCGCCGAGGCCTACGCCAAGGCCCTCTTCGAGGTCGCCGAGGCAGAGGGCAGGCTCGCGACGGTCGAGGCGGAGCTCCATCGCGTCGCCGCGGCCATCGAGTCCGACTCCTCGCTGCGCGGCGTGCTCACCGACGCCGGGCTGCCGGTGGAGCGCCGGCTCAAGGTCGTGGAGAAGCTCCTCGGCGACCGCGCCCACAACGTGACGATCCAGCTCCTCTCGCTCGTCGTCGGCACGGGCCGCCTGCGCGACCTGCCGGGCATCGTCGAGCGCCTCGTGCGCCGCGCCTCCGACGAGGCGGGCCTCGTGGTCGCGGAGATCCGCAGCGCGGTGCCGCTCAAGCCGGCGCAGCAGAAGGCCCTGGTCGCCGCGCTCGAGCGCCGCGCTGGCCGCTCGCTCAACGTGAAGACCGTCGTCGACCCGTCGCTCATCGGCGGCGTGGTCGCGACCGTGGGCGACGAGGTCATCGACGACAGCGTCCGCACGCGCCTCGACCAGGTCAAGAGCCTCATCTGAGCCACCGGAAAGGAACGATCCACGATGGCTGAACTCACCCTGTCCGCGAGCGAGATCGCAGCGGCGATCAGCAAGGGCCTCGAGGGCTACCGCCCCGCGGCCAGGGCCCGCACCGTCGGCCGCGTCGCAGAGGTCGGCGACGGCATCGCCCGCGTGTCCGGCCTCCCGGACTGCGCGGTCAACGAGCTGCTGCGCTTCCAGGGCGGTACCGTCGGCCTCGCGCTCAACCTGGACGAGGACTCGATCGGCGCCGTCGTGCTCGGCAACGCCGACGACATCGAGGAGGGCCAGAGCGTCGAGGCGACGGGCCGCATCCTCTCCGTGCCGGTCGGCGACGCCATGCTCGGGCGCGTCGTCAACGCGCTCGGCCAGCCGATCGACGGCAAGGGCGAGGTCGTCGGCGCGACGATGCGCCGCGTCGAGGTGCAGGCGCCGGGGATCATGGGCCGCAAGCCCGTGCACGAGCCGCTCCAGACGGGCATCAAGGCCATCGACGCCATGACCCCCATCGGACGCGGCCAGCGCGAGCTCATCATCGGCGACCGCAAGACGGGCAAGACGACCGTCGCGATCGACACGATCATCAACCAGCGGGGCCTCGGCGTGAAGTGCATCTACGTCGCGATCGGCCAGAAGGGCTCGACCGTCGCGCAGACCGTCGAGGTGCTGCGCCAGTACGGCGCGCTCGAGTACACCGTGGTCGTCGCGGCCCCCGCGTCCGACCCCGCGCCGTTCAAGTACCTCGCGCCCTACGCCGGCTGCGCGCTCGGCCAGCATTGGATGGAGCACGGCGAGCACGCCCTCGTCGTCTACGACGACCTGTCCAAGCAGGCCGAGGCCTACCGCCAGCTGTCGCTGCTCCTGCGACGCCCGCCGGGCCGCGAGGCGTACCCGGGCGACGTCTTCTACCTGCACAGCCGCCTGCTCGAGCGTGCCGCCAAGCTCAGCGACGAGCGCGGCGCCGGCTCGCTCACCGCGCTGCCGGTCATCGAGACCAAGGCCGGCGACGTCTCGGCCTACATCCCGACCAACGTGATCTCCATCACCGACGGCCAGGTGTACCTCCAGGACGCGCTCTTCAAGTCGGGCGTGCGCCCGGCCGTGGACGTGGGCATCTCGGTGAGCCGCGTCGGCGGCGCCGCCCAGATCAAGGCGATGAAGAGCGTCTCGGGCACGCTCAAGCTCGATCTCGCGCAGTTCCGCGAGCTCGAGGCCTTCGCGACCTTCGGCTCCGAGCTGGACGCGATCTCCAAGGCCCAGCTCGAGCGCGGGTACCGCCTCGTCGAGCTGCTCAAGCAGCCGCTCAACAGCCCGATGCCGGTCGAGGAGCAGGTCGTGTCGATCTTCGCGGGCACCCGCGGTCACCTCGACGCGATCCCCGTCGCCGACGTGCGGCGCTTCGAGACCGAGCTGCTCGAGTGGATGCGGGCCCGCCACGGCTCGCTCCTCGCGGGGATCCGCCAGAACCCCAAGGCCGACCTGCCCAAGGAGTTGGGCGACCTCGTCGGGCAGTTCGCCGCGGCGTTCGTCCCCACCCGCACGGGCGCGGCCTCGGCCGACCCGACCAAGACCGACGCCGGCGAGGTCGGCGACGCGGCGAGCAAGAAGACGCTCGCGACCGAGTAGCCGGAGAGGACTTCGGGGACGCATGGCGGGCGGTCAAGAGCGCATCCTGCGCGGACGCATCAGGTCCGTGCAGGCGACCAAGAAGATCACGCGCGCCATGGAGCTGATCGCCGCGTCGCGGATCGTCAAGGCGCAGCAGCGCGTCGCCGCGGCCGTGCCGTACAGCGAGCGGATCACCGAGGTGGTGCGCGACCTCGCCGCTGGCGGCGCATCCGGCGGCTCGCCGCTGCTCGGTGCCCGGCCCGAGGTGCGCACCGCGTGCTACGTCGCGATCGCCGCCGATCGCGGGCTGTGCGGCGGCTACAACGCGGGCGTCCTGCGCGCCACCGAGGGAGAGATCAAGGCCGACGTGCTGAAGGGCCGCGGTTACCTCGTGGTGCCGGTGGGACGCAAGGCGGAGGCGTACTTCCGCTTCCGCGGCTACCGCGCGTCGCGCGCGTTCGCCGGGTTCTCCGACGCACCGCGTTACGAGCAGGCCAAGGAGATCGGCCGCTTCGTCGTCGACCTCTACGCGCGCGGCGAGGTGGACCGCGTCGAGCTCGTCTACACCCGCTTCGTCTCCGCGGGCTCCCAGGAGGTCGTCCGCCGGCCCCTCGTGCCGCTCGAGCGCGACGTCGTCGCGGGCGGCGACGGCAAGAGCGGCGTGAGTGGCGGCGACTACGAGTTCGAGCCGGACCCCGAGACCATCCTCACCACCCTCCTGCCGCGGTACGTCGAGGCCCGCGTCTTCGCCGCGCTGCTCAACGCCGCGGCGAGCGAGCATGCGTTTCGCCAGCGCGCCATGAAGTCGGCGACGGACAACGCGGAGGAGCTCATCAAGACGCTCTCGCGCATCATGAACCGCGCGCGACAGGACTCCATCACCACCGAGATCATGGAGATCGTCGGCGGCGCCGAGGCACTCGGCTCCGACGACGAGCTCGAGATGGCCGCCGGCTAGGCGAGCGCGACGCACGACCAAAGGAGCACCCAGACCATGGCAGCAGCAACCAAGGCCAAGACCGGCACCGAGGGCCGAGTCGTCGCGATCGCCGGACCGGTGATCGACGTCGAGTTCCCCCGCGGGCACCTCCCGCAGCTCAACCGCGCGCTCGAGTTCGAGATCGAGGTCGAGGGGTCGACGGTCACCGTGCTGGCCGAGGTGGCCCAGCAGCTCGGCAGCAGCCGCGTCCGCGCGGTGTGCCTCAAGCCCACCGACGGCCTTCGCCGCGGCACGCCCGTGCGCGACACGGGCCGCGGCATCAGCGTGCCGGTCGGCGACAAGACGCTCGGTCACGTGTGGAACGTCTGGGGCGACGTCCTCGACGGCGACCCCGCCGAGTTCGCCGACGCCGAGCGGTGGGAGATCCACCGCCCCGCGCCGTCGTTCGACTCGCTCGAGCCGTCCAAGCGCATGTTCGAGACCGGCATCAAGGTCATCGACCTGCTCACCCCGTACCTCGCCGGCGGCAAGATCGGCCTCTTCGGCGGCGCGGGCGTGGGCAAGACCGTGCTCATCACCGAGATGATCAACCGCGTGGCGTCCAAGCACGGCGGCGTGAGCGTGTTCGCCGGCGTCGGCGAGCGCACCCGTGAGGGCACCGACCTGCGCATCGAGATGGCGGAGTCCGGCGTGTTCGAGAAGGCCGCGCTGGTGTTCGGCCAGATGGACGAGCCGCCGGGCGTGCGTCTGCGCGTCGCCCTGTCGGCCCTCACGATGGCCGAGTACTTCCGCGACGTGAAGAACCAGGACGTGCTGCTCTTCATCGACAACATCTTCCGGTTCGTCCAGGCGGGCTCGGAGGTGTCGACGCTGCTCGGCCGCATGCCGTCGGCTGTGGGCTACCAGCCCACGCTCGCCGACGAGATGGGCCAGCTGCAGGAGCGCATCACCTCGACGCGGGGACGCTCGATCACCTCGCTGCAGGCCGTGTACGTGCCCGCGGACGACTACACCGACCCCGCGCCGTTCACCACCTTCACCTTCCTCGACGCGACGACGGAGCTCTCGCGGCAGATCGCGTCGCTCGGCATCTACCCGGCGGTGGACCCGCTCGCCTCGACCTCGACGATCCTGTCGCCGGAGGTCGTGGGGGAGCGGCACTACCTGGTGGCCCGCCGGGTGCAGGAGATCCTGCAGCGCTACAAGGAGCTGCAGGACATCATCGCCATCCTCGGTATCGACGAGCTCTCCGAGGACGACAAGATCATCGTCCAGCGCGCCCGCAAGGTGGAGAGGTTCCTCTCGCAGCCCTTCCACGTGGCCGAGCAGTTCACCGGCACCCCGGGCGAGTACGTCCCGATCTCCGAAACGGTTCGCTCCTTCAAGGAGCTGATCGACGGCGACCACGACGACGTGCCCGAGTCGGCCTTCCTGCTGAAGGGTTCGATCGACCAGGTCGTCGCCGACGCCGGTAAGGGGGAGTAGGGGCCGGTGGCCAGGTCGCCGTTCAGGGTGGAGGTCCTCACCCCCGAGGGTCCCGTCTTCGACGGCGAGGTCGAGATGCTCTCGACCCGCACCGAGGTCGGCTCGATCGGCATCCTGGCCAACCACACGCCGCTGCTCGGGATGCTCGCCCCGACCGAGCTCAAGCTCCACGTGAGCGAGAGCGAGACGGTGCGCTTCGCCCAGGGAGAGGGCTACATCCAGGTCGCCGACAACCACGCGCTCGTGCTCGTCGAGGAGGCGATCAGCCCCGATGACCTCGACGTGGCGAAGCTGAACACCGAGCTCGAGGAGGCCGACGCCGCCGTGGAGGGGGCA
>JBEBCD010000053.1:0-4662 GCA_041158045.1 Actinomycetota bacterium
TGGTGGATCTTCTCCGCCGACACGCACTACTACGAGACGCTGGCGTCCTCGATCGCCCGCCACGGGGTCGGTGACAACTCGCTCGCCGGTGGTCTCGCGATCGCCTACCACTGGTTCTCCTTCGCGTGGGTCGGCGTCGTCGCGGACGTCATCGGGGCCGCCCCGTGGGTCGCGCTGACCAGGATCGGCCCCGTCGCCGCGGCGTGGTTCACCGTGGCGGTCGTCATCGACCTCTTGCCCGAGCGGCCGGGACGGCGCTGGGGCGTCGTCGGCCTCGCGGCGTTCGCCGCGTCGAGCGCCTTCGGCGACTGGTCGCTCCCCGTGATGCTGTCGATGTCCTCGGCGTTCAGTCAGCTGTTCACGGGGGTGTGGCTCGTGAGCTTCCTCTGGCTGGTCGCGCGGACCGCGCAGGGCGTCGTGCGGCGGCCGTGGCCCGCCTTCGTGCTCCTCACCATGGCGCTCGTCGGCGGCAAGGCGACGCACGCCGCGGTCTGCGCGGCGGGGGTGGCCTGCGTCGCAGTCGCCGACGCGGTGCGGCGGCGGTCGGTGCGGGGGCGTTGGGTCGGTCCCGCGATCGCGTCGGTCGCGACGTTCCTCGTCGCATCGCGCCTCCTCATCGGCTCCAGCAACGACATCACGATCGCCCCCGGTCGCTGGGTCCTCTACGTGTCGTCGGAGTACGAGCAGTTCGGCGCGCCGGCGCGGCTCGCCATCGCGGCGGTCCTGTTGACCGGGATGTGCGCGTTCCCGCTCGTGCCGTGGCTGCTCGGTGTCGGGCGCGGGCACCGCGACGTCACGACCTTCCTCGGTGGCGCGCTGCTCGCGGCGGTCTCGGTGACGCTCTTCGTCGTGGACGTGAGCGTCTCCGATCCGCGCGGCATCAACCCGAACGGCATCTACTTCCTCCACGCCGCGACGACCCTCGTCGCCGCATGGTGGGCCGCGTCCCTCGTGGACCGTGGCGCATCCCCGGATCGCCGGACTTGGGCGAGCGCACTCGCGGTGGGCGCCGTCGCCGCGATCGCCCCCTACGCGATGCCCGACCCCGACTCCGGCTCGGTCGGCGCGATCCTGGCGAGGCTCGCGCGGTCTCCGGCGCCGCTCGTGATCGTGCTCGTGGCGGCGGCGATCCTCCGGGTCGTCGATGCCAAGGACGCCCGGCGCTGGATCGGTCTCGCACTGGCGGCCTCGTCGATGACCTTCTTCCTGGTCAACTGGGGCGTCACGAGGGCCCGCGACGAGCGCGACATGCGCGCCGAGGGCGAGGCACGGCTCGGCGCGACGACGCTCCGGGAGGCCGCGGAGTGGCTGCGTCGCAACTCGCGACCGGGCGAGCGGTTCGCATCCAACTACTTCGTCGAGAACCCGCGGGCCGTCGACCTCGCCTGGATCGATGGGACGTCTCCGTGGACGGAGTGGACGCCGTCGCTCGCCTTCCGCTCGGGCAACTACCCGCTCCTCGTGGCGTGGTCGGAGCGGGGGTCGCTCCTCCAGGCCCCCGCCCTCGTGGGCGCATACCAACGCCTCGAGGACGGCGGCGACGTCGACGCCGAGATCGCGCGGCGCATGAGTCTCTCCGTCGCGTTCGCGCAGCGACCCGACGCAGGGTCCGCCGCGGCGCTCGCGGAGGCCGGTGTGCGGTGGTTCGTCGTCGATCTCCGGCGCACCGATGCGCGGGACTGGTCGCCGCACGCCGTGCTCCGATACGAGAACGCCGAGTTCGCGGTGCTCGAGCTCGCGGCCGAACCCCGCGCGGTCGGCGGGTAGCGTCGGCGCTCGGACATGGATGCTGCCGTGACGCTCGCGGACGTCGAGCGTGCCCGACCCGCCGTCGAGCGCATCGCCGTACGGACGCCCACGCTCACCTCCGCCACCCTCTCCGCGCGACTCGGCGGCACGATCGTGCTGAAGGCCGAGCATCTCCAGCGGACGGGGGCGTTCAAGATCCGCGGCGCGGCGGCCAAGCTGGCGGCGCTCGGCGACGGCGCCCGCGCGGGCGTCGTCGCCGGGAGCGCGGGCAACCACGCCCAGGCGCTCGCCCTCGCCGCACGGCACGCCGGGGTGCCCGCGGAGATCTACGTGCCCAAGGGTGCATCGATCGCCAAGATGGCCGCCTGTCGGGGCTACGGCGGCATCGTCCACGAGGTCGGCGACGCCGTCGAGGAGGCCGTCACCGCGGCGCGGGAGCGCGCAGCGACCTCGGGAATGGTCTTCTGCCATCCCTACGACGACGAGGCGGTCGTCGCCGGACAGGGCACCATCGGGATGGAGATCGCGGAGGACGTCCCGGATCTCGCGACGGTCGTCGTGCCGCTCGGCGGTGGCGGCATGCTCTCGGGCATCGCGACCGCGGTCGCCGCGCTCCGTCCCGGCGTCCGCATCGTCGGGGTCCAAGCCGAGGTCTGCGCCCCCTTCGCCGGCCGCCCCGCGCCTCGCGGCGCGGTGTCGACGCTCGCCGACGGGATCGCCGTCAAGCAGCCCGGTGCGATCACCCGACCGATCATCGACGAGCTCGTCGACGAGATCGTGACGGTCGACGAGGACGAGATCGCCGACGCGATGATCCTCCTGCTCGAGCGCTCGAAGTTCACCGTCGAGGGCGGTGGCGCCGTCGGCGTGGCGGCGCTCCTCGCGGGCAAGGTGGCGCCGGCCGCCTCGGGCACCACCTGCGTCGTGCTCTCGGGTGGCAACCTCGACCTCGGCCTGCTCCCGAACCTCATCCGACGTCACGAGACGGCGGCCCACCGGCGCGCCCTGCTCTTCGTGCGGGTGAGCGACCGTCCGGGCGGTCTCGCCCACCTGCTCCAACTCGTCGCCGAGTCGGGTGCCAACGTCATCGACGTGATCCACGTGCGCGAGGGCGTCGACCTCCACGTGCGCGAGTCCGGTCTGCAGCTCGCGCTCGAGGTCCGCGGCCGGGACCATGCCGCGGGGGTCGTCGGCGCGCTCGAAGCAGCGGGCTTCGCCACCACCGACCTCGGCACGCGATGACGCCCCTCGTCCTGCTCCCCGGGCGACGCGCGGAGGGTGGGACCGGAGTTCGCGGGCCGTCGTACGCCACGGGACGCCGCTACAGCGACGCGATCCATCGCGCGGGCGGGATCGCGCTCCAGCTCCCGCCGCTCGCGCTCGACGCGTCCCGGGCCGAGGACGTGGTGTCGCGCGTGGATGCGGTCCTACTGCACGGCGGCGGCGACGTCGACCCGGCGCGTTACGGCGCGGGCTCCCGCCACGAGACGCTGTACGGGATCGACGGCGCGCTGGACGAGGTCGAGTTCGCCGTGACGCGCGCCGCCATCGCGCGCGACCTCCCCGTGCTCGGGATCTGCCGCGGCATGCAGGTGCTCAACGTGGCACTCGGCGGCTCGCTCCTCCAGGACCTCGGGCAGATCCTCGACGACCGCGAGTCGCACTGGGATACCCACCACGACGTCGCCCTGTCGCCCGGTTCGCGCACGGCCGCGGCGCTCGGCGCCGCGCCGTACCGCTGCCACTCGTACCACCACCAGACCCTCGACCGGCTCGGGACGGGCCTCACCGTCGTCGGGAGATCCGACGACGGGATCGTCGAGGCGGTGGAGCACGCGGATGCGCGGTGGGTCGTCGGGGTGCAGTGGCACCCGGAGGACGATGCGGAGCACGACCCCGCCCAGCAGGGACTCTTCGACGCCCTCGTCGCCGCGGCCCGAGCGACGCTCAGGTAGCTGGCACCAGCCTCAGGACGACGAACTCCCCATCGTCGTAGACGACCGGGGTCGTCGGCAGCCACTCACGCGTGTCCGTGAGGCGCAGATCCACGACGAACCAGTCGACACCCGCTTCGACCAAGCGGCGATGCTCGTCCTCGGTCGGCGAGTTGGCGAACCCCACCGAGAGCTCGACGCGCTCCTCCAGCCACGCGGGTGGCTCGCCATAGGTCCACAGCCAGGCATAACCCTGGATCAGGAACCGCCGCTCGGTTGCGAGAGCGAGCTCGACCGCGCCGAAGCGCACGCCACCCACCTCGAGGCTCTCGGCGGGCCCGATGCGGTGGGGAATGATCCGTTGCCCGTACTCATCGAACCAATCCTCTCCCGCGCACTCCAGCTGCGTGCAGAAGAAGTTGCTGGCGAGGACGTCGGAGGCATGCGTGTTCGCCCGACTCCAACGCCCGACGGCGTCGAATCGATCGTCGAGCGGTCGTGCCTCCACGCGACGCTCACCCAACTGCGATGCCCTCGTGGCGACGGCATTGCCGACGAGTGTCGCAGACGTGGTACCGATGACGGCGACCGTCACCAGGATTCCGCGCAGGGATGGGGACACACCGGTTCCAAGGACGAATCCGATCGACGCTGCGACCAGCGGAGCGAGGAGTGGAACGAGCCGCATCGCGATGGCAGCCGGTGATCCCGACGTGGGCAACGGGCTGAGGATTGACAGAGCCGAGACGAGACCGCCGCAGAGGAGCGCGAGGAAGACGCGCGAACGAGCGACGCCATGGACGCGACCTCCCACGATCGACATCGAGACGACGATCGCAAGCGCCGATGGGGCCATGGAGAAATACATCTGCGAGCTATCGACGCCCGAAGAGTCGAGGAATGCAGTACCGCCGATCCCTGCGACCACCGCACCACCCGCGAGGCCGAGAGCTCGGCGGTGATCCATCGTGGTGCAGAC
>JBEBCD010000054.1:0-3471 GCA_041158045.1 Actinomycetota bacterium
CCCGATCGCTGCGGTCGCGCCCGAGAGCGAGGTGGGCCGCATCTTCGCCGAGCTCGCGCGCCGCGTCGCGCAGGACATGAAGCCGAAGAAGGTCTTCTCGGCCGCCCTCAAGGTCACCTGAGCGTCGTAGCCTCGCCCCCATGGAGATCCGCATCGGCGTCACGCAGTCGCCCCGCGAGCTCAGCGTCGAGCTGAGCGACGACGACGCTGCGGTCTCGACCGCGCGCACCGCGATCTCCGCCGCGCTCGACGGCTCGTCCGCGGTGCTCTGGCTCACTGACCGCCGCGGCCGCGAATACGCCGTCCCGGCGGCCAAGGTCGCGTACGTCGAGTTCGGCGCCAAGGACGGCGACCGAAAGCTCGGCTTCGGGGGCTGACGCTGCCCAACCTGCTCGACCGTCACCTCCTCTTCGTGACGGGCAAGGGCGGCGTGGGCAAGTCCCACGTCGCCGCGGGCATCGCACGCGCCGCCGCCGCCCGCGGCCGGCGGGTGCTCGTCGCCGACATGCAGGCCCGCGGCGGTCTCGCCGCCGCGCTCGGCGCCGCCGACCTCGGCCCCGCCCCGCGCGAGGTCGCCCCCGGCCTCCACGCGATCGAGATGGACACCGGCGACGCGCTCCGCGAGTACGTGCGCCTCACCCTGCGCGTGCCGTGGATCGCCAACCTCTCCGTCCTCGGCCCCGTCTTCGACCTCGTCGCGCAGGCCGCGCCTGGCGTGCGCGAGGTGCTCGGCGTCGGCAAGCTCTGCTGGGAGGTGCGCGCGCGCTCCTACGACCTCGTCGTGGTGGATGCCGAGTCGAGCGGCCACGTGGTCGCGCAGGTCGCGGCGCCGTCCTCGCTCGCCGCGATCATCACCGCGGGCCCGATCGCCGGCCAGGTGCGTTGGATGTCGGAGATCCTCGAGGATCCCGCACGCACCGGCGTCGTCGTCACGACCACGTGCGAGGAGATGCCGGTCGCCGAGACCGCCGAGCTGCTCGAGCGCCTCGCCACCCGCTCGCGCGTCGCCGTCGCCGGAGTGGTCGCCAACCGCGTCCCCCGCGAGCCCTTCACCGTCGACGAGGCCGCCTGGATCGCGCCGTACCTCGACGCATCGACCGGCCTCTGGGAGCGGGACCTCGGCAATGCCTCCGCGGCGGCGCGCGACGCCACCCTCCTCTGGCGGGACCGCCGCGCGGCGGCCGTCGAGCACCTCGGCGTCCTGCGCGCGGCGATCGCCGACCACGCGCGCCGCCACGGCGGGGCACCCGACGTCTACCTCCTCCCCGAGATCGTCAGCCCCGACCGCGCGATCGTGCGCGACGGTCTCGCGGCGGCGATCGCCGAGGAGTTGTCGTGATCCTTCGCGGGCCGGAGTCGGCGGGGTTCGACGCGCTCGTCGATGCCGGGGTCGTGATCGTGTGCGGACCGGGCGGCGTCGGCAAGACGACGATGGCGGCGTCCATCGCGGCGCGCGCCGCCGCGACGCGCCCGGTGCGCGTGCTGGTGCTCACGGTGGATCCGGCCCGCCGCCTCGCGACGGCGCTCGGCCTCGACGGTCTCGGCGACCGCGAGACGCCCGTGCCCGCCGGCGCGTTCGCGACGACGCTTCCGCCCGGCGACGCGCCGGCCGCGTCGGTGACCGTGTCGCCCATCGGCACCCTCCACGCCGCGATGATCGACACCAAGGCCAGCTGGGACGACCTCGTCGCCCGCCACGCCCCCGACGCCGAGACCCGCGACCGCGTCCTCGCCAACCCCCTCTACCGCAACCTCACGGAGCGCTTCACCGCTTCCCACGACTACGTCGCGATGGAGCGGCTCTTCGAGGCCCGCCGCGCCGGGGGCTACGACCTCGTCGTCGTCGACACGCCGCCCTCCCGCAACGCCCTCGACGTCCTCGACGCCCCCGACCGCATGCGCACCTTCTTCGCCAGTCGCCTCCTGCGCGCCCTCACGACGGGTTCGCGCGGCGGCCTCGCCGCGCTCGCGTCGCGGCCGATCGTCGAGGTCGCGCGCCGCATCCTCGGCGTGCGGTTCCTCGACGACGTGACCGAGTTCTTCGCGCTGCTGCGCACGATGGAGGACGGCTTCGTCGCCCGCGCCGGCGAGGTCTCGGCGATGCTCCGCGCGCCGGACGCCCGATTCGTCGTGGTGACGACGCTCGAGGAGCCCGCGCTCGGCGACGCGACGCGCCTCGCGGGGGAGCTGCGCGGGCGGGGCTACCCGCTCGCCGCCATCGTGGCCAACCGCGTGCTCCCCACGCACCTCACCCCCGAGTCGCTCACCGCGGCGTCCGCGGCGCTCGCGTCACGCCCGGGCGAGTCGGATCCGGTCGCCCGCGCGGCGCTCGCGTCGGTCGCCGCCGCCGCGCGCGACGCGGCCTCGCTCGCGGACGCGCACCGCGTGGCGCTCACCGCCCTGCGCGCCCACGCCCCCCTGACGCTGGAGACCCCGCTCCTCACCCGCGCCTGACGCGCGGGCCCCATTACGGCCGGTCCCAGCGCCCGTAGCGGGCTTCCAGCCCCTTCGCGTACTCGAGGTCGGTCATGGCCAGTACCTCCGCGGTCCGTCCGTACGGTGTGATCGCCCCCGCCTCCGCGAGATGCCGCACGAACCGAATCTGCGAGAACGGATCGTGTTGTGCGAACGCAAGGCAATAGTGCGCGTTGTCGCGGACAGCTCCACGCGCAGCCCGATCGCGCTCATTTAGATCGCCGGGGTAGTGCGGTTGGTCTGCGAGGTAGAAGTCCATGCCGAAGACGGACAACGCCCGCGGTCGAGCAGCGAGGAGATGCAGAATTGCCCGAGTCCCCAATAGCGCTACCCCGAGGTATGTCGGACACGGAAACCGAAGCCGAAGTTGCGGGATACCAGTCGACTCGACAGGCCGCTTGCTCACGATGAGCGCGAGATCGCTGAGATCGGGCGAAGGAAACCTGCGAGCTGCTCCGCTCGCCGAACCAACCAGTGCAACTGAGGCCTTGTTGAAGTATGCGATGGTGGTTCTCCGCCCAACAGCTGCTGCGGGTTGTGCAGATGCGGCACCGAGATATTTCGTGCGCGCCACGATCTCGTGACTGTCAATCTTGGTGCCAAGACCTAATTCCATGACTGCACTCCCGACGAGTGCTACCAGTCGGCCAGCCACAAGGCGGTCTAGGTAGTTCGGGTGAAGATGTTCCGCAGGAGCAGCACCCCGGAGCAACTGAAGATAACAAGTCAACCAAGGATCGTCCGCAATCGCTGAGGAGGCGCGGTCATGCCATCTTGCGCTACCACCATCCCGGTCCACCAGTGCGACTACGTACCGTCGAAGATCCGCGGCGCTCTCGATGTCCCGATCGCGACAGCTGGAGCGCGCCTCAAGCGAGGCATGGAGGAATCCGTGTGCCGAGCAGGCGGCAACAACGATCCGCCATTGCGATGCGCTGAGCGTTTGAGCCGGAGTCGTGGTGACCTGGTAGGCAAGTATCTCAGCAAGAGTCGAGA